>NZ_ML014808.1 GCF_003675895.1 Parashewanella curva | reverse complement strand
CCAGAGCCAGAGCCAGAGCCAGAGCCAGAGCCAGAGCCAGAGCCAGAGCCAGAGCCAGAGCCAGAGCCAGAGCCAGAGCCAGAGCCAGAGCCAGAGCCAGAGCCAGAGCCAGAGCCAGAGCCAGAGCTAGAGCCAGAGCCAGAGCCAGAGCCAGAGCCAGAGCCAGTAGAGATAGAACCGGCTCCACAGTCGCATAATATTGGTGAGGCGGCCGCAGAAGAACTTACAGAAGAGTTTGGTGAAACATTAGATGAGTTGACTCAGATGGTATCAGATACCTCATCTGTTGAGCCTAAAAACCAACAAGTACAAGCATCTGAGTTACCGGAAGCAGAACCTGTTGATGATTTAGACTCCTTAATGTCAGAGTTTGGTGTTTCTCCTACAACAGGAAGCGAATCAAGCTTTGAAGCTGATTTAGTACCGGCCCCTTTAAATGAAGTTGAGTTAGAACCAGAGGCCACAGTTGAAGCGGATTTTGAATTACCAGCCGATATAGAACCATCATTTGAAGGTGATCAAATGACAGTAGATGAAGCTCTTGCCGCTTTAGATGGTGATAGCGAAATCTCTATAGAAACATCTGCTTCATCAGAGCCTACGGGTATTGCTGACAGTGCCTTATCAGAATTTCAGCAAGAGAATGGTTTCATTGATATCGAAAAATTGCTTAATGAAGCTGATGAACAAGCCAGTGAAGTTGAGCCGTATAAAGATATTGATTTAGGTTTTGACCAAGGAATGGACGATCTGATGGAAGATAAATCAATGGTAGATGTAGATGATGCTGAAAATGCGATCAATGCCAAACTTGATCTTGCTCGAGCGTATATCGAAATAGAAGATAAAGACAGTGCCAAAGCTTTGCTGCAAGAAGTTCAAACTGAGGGTAACCAACGCCAGCAGAGTGAAGCACAAGAGTTAATAGATAACTTGTAATCTTGATTTTATTACCTGAAAACGGCAATACTCATGTATTGCCGTTTTTTTTGGTATAAAATGCCCGGCAATATTGAAGATTTATCATGGAAAATTATGCGAATAGCACTAGGTGTAGAGTACGATGGTAGTGCTTACTTTGGATGGCAAAGGCAAAAAGAAGTCGATTCGGTTCAGGCTCAGCTTGAAAAGGCTTTATCATTCATTGCCAATGAAACCATTGAATTACAGTGTGCAGGACGCACAGATGCTGGAGTGCATGGGACAGGGCAGGTTGTTCATTTTGATACGAATGCAGAGCGTCCGTTAAAAGCATGGAGCATGGGCGTTAATGCTAACTTACCAGATAACATTGCTGTACGCTGGGCTAAAGAAGTTGATGAGGACTTTCACGCTCGCTTTTCAGCCACAGCAAGGCGTTATCGGTACATTATCTATAACCATAAGCTACGCCCAGGAATTTTACGTCATGGTGTCAGCCACTATCATGGCGATATTGATGAAAAAAAGATGCATCAAGCGGCGCAGGCATTGCTAGGTGAGCAAGACTTTACCAGCTTTAGAGCCATTCAGTGCCAATCAAATACGCCATTTCGTAATGTCCATCATGTTAGAGTAACTCGTCAGGGTAACTATGTCATTGTTGATATTGCAGCAAATGCATTTTTACACCACATGGTTCGAAATATTGTAGGATCTCTCATTGAGATAGGGTTAGGTAATCAGCCGTTGGATTGGATGGCGACTCTTCTTGCACTTAAAGATCGAAACCAAGCAGCACCTACAGCCAAAGCGGGAGGGTTATACCTTATTGATGTTACGTACCCAGAATCAATAGGCTTGCCAAAACCGACACTTGGTCCACTTTTTTTAGCAGATTGAACATGACAGATATTACGCAGTCCTCACCCTTATCAGAGTGGTTAGACTATATTTTGGCTCAACATCCAGTTGAAATAGATATGGGGTTAACTCGAATAACTCAAGTAGCTCAAAAACTGGACGTCTTAACTTTTCCGAATGCAAAAGTGATTACAGTTGCTGGAACAAATGGCAAAGGAAGCACCTGTGCCATGCTTGAAAGTATCTTGTTAAAAGCAGGATATTCAGTGGGAGTATATTGTTCTCCTCACTTACTTCGGTTTAATGAGCGTATTCGATTTAATCGTGAATTTGTTTCTGACGAAGAATTATTAGCGGCTTTTCAACAAATTGAAATAGCAAAAGAAAAGGTAAGTCTTTCTTTCTTTGAATATACAACCTTAGCAGGGTTATTAGTATTCAAAATCCGAGGCCCGGATATTGTGATTTTGGAAGTTGGTCTAGGTGGGCGATTAGATGCGACAAACATTATCGATGCCGATATTGCTGCAATTACAACGATTGACTTGGATCATCAAGAGTACTTAGGTGATACTCGTGAATCTGTTGGTTTAGAGAAGATTGGCGTGTGTCGTCCTAATAAATTAGCCGTTGTCGGTGAGCCTGATGTACCTGAAAAAGTAAAACAAAGACTGTTTGAACAGCGGGTAAATGCTCGTTTTGTTGGTGGTGATTTTTCTTATCAAGCTAAAAAAAATGCTTGGGATTTTTTGGGTGAATCTCAAATTAACGACATTCCACTACCGCAATTACCGTTACCTAATGCTGCAACATGCGTAGCCATTATTGAGCAAGCATTTCCAAATATTGATCATGTAGTGATAAAGCAAGGGATCTCCAGTGCAAGAGTAGCAGGGCGATTAGAGCAGGTGATGGATAAACCTATTGTGCTGTTAGATGTTGGTCATAATCCTCAAGCCGCTCGTTACTTATCTGATCGCTTAAAGCAATATCAAAAGCGAAGAATACATGCAATTTGCGGAATGCTTCGTGATAAGGACACCTGTGCCGTCATTAAAGAGCTTGATGCTAGAATTCAGCAGTGGAACTTCATTCCTTTACCAACTGAGCGCTCTGCAAGTGCAAACGAGTTGCTGAATTGTGTCTCACAGCCGGAAAAAGCAATGGTGTTTTCGAATATGGCAGATGCTTGGCAGACAATATCTCAACAAGCGTGTGATGAAGATGTGGTAATTGTGTTTGGCTCATTTTACACTGTAGCTGAGTTTTACAAATTAAATCTTGATGGACGTTTTAGCTCCCTAACGAAACAAGGATAAATCGTGTCGAATCAATTTCAGAATCGTTTAGTTGGTACCATAGTAGTTGTCGCATTAGGAGTTATCTTTTTGCCAGATATGCTCGATGGTAAAGATAAAAGGCAAGAAGAAAACTTTTCTGAAATTCCTTTAAGACCGGAATTCAGTGGGGATTTGCAACAACCATTAGTGGTTGATGTCCAACCTAACTATAATCCTGATATTGAGTCAGCATCTGCATCATCGAATGAACAGGTTAATGATTCTAAGAATACTGAAAGTTTGGAATCGAATACAGAGCAGCCTCAACCAAAGCAAGACAATCAGGCAAAGGTAAAGTCACAACCATCTGTGCCTGATATCCAACAACCCACTCTTACAAACTCAGTGGCTTATACGATTCAACTTGGTAGTTTTAACAACGCTAAAAATGCCAATGCCTTAGTTCAGCGATTACGAAAACAAGGATTTAGGGCATACAGTGTTCCAAAGGTGCCGAAGAATAAACAGTTAACTCGAGTTTATGTTGGACCGGACATCTCAAAAACAAAATTAGCGCAAACACAGCAAAAGCTGCATGAGTTTACTCAGATGAAAGGTCGGATCGTAAATTATGACCCAATTAGTCAGTAAATAAATTCAGTTATTTAATATTCATACAATTAATTTGTATTCACAGGGGTGAGAAATTGTTGCAGTTTTGCTAAGATCTTGCCGTTAGATGAATCTCTTCAGGACTATATTTCAATGCTTTGGATCGATTACGCCATTATTGGCATTATCGGATTATCGACCATAATTAGCCTTATTCGAGGCTTCGCTAAGGAAGCCATGTCGCTGGTGGTTTGGTTTGCAGCTTTTTTCATTGCCAGCCAATTTTATCAAGACCTCGCTGTTTTTTTAACTCAACTACAAGATAAGCTTCTTCGAAATGGTGTCGCAATCGCCATTCTCTTTATCACAACTCTAATTCTCGGTGCGTTACTCAATTACGTTCTCGGGCAACTTGTGTCTAAAACTGGACTCAGTGGGACAGATAGAGTGCTCGGAGTTTGCTTTGGTGCTATTCGAGGGGCATTAGTGGTGAGTGCGATACTATTTTTTCTCGATGCGTTCACAGGAGCTCCCAATTCGGAGTGGTGGAAGGCGTCAAAATTAATTCCAGAATTCGGTGTTGTGATCCAATGGTTTTTTAACTACTTGGAAACAACGTCAAGCTTTGTACCCAAATAATAATGAAATACCTTTACTCAATGTCTCTGGATGAAAATGGCTTGAGTAACATAATGCTTCAGACAATGCGCTTACCTTGTGGCTTGTGTATTGCTGAAGCTTTGTTGTATTAGAATATCTTAAAAATGAGGAATATTACCCATGTGTGGTATTGTCGGAATTGTTGGTCAGTCAGCGGTAAACCAAACCATCTATGATGCATTGACTGTTTTGCAGCATAGAGGTCAAGATGCGGCAGGCATTGTAACTGTTGATCAAGGATCTTTTAGGTTACGTAAGGCTAACGGTTTAGTTAAGGATGTTTTTGAAACTAAGCATATGCAACGCCTGCAAGGTAATGCAGGTATTGGCCATGTGCGCTACCCAACGGCGGGTAGCTCCAGTGCTTCTGAAGCTCAACCTTTCTATGTAAACTCGCCATTTGGTATTTCTCTTGCTCATAACGGCAATTTGATAAACACCAAAGAGCTGTTAGAACGTTTAGCCTTAAAGCGTCGTCACATTAACACTACTTCTGATTCGGAGATATTACTCAATCTGTTAGCTGATGAGTTACAGCATGTGAGTGGTTTGTCATTGACTCCTGATGAAGTATTTAGTGCTATCCGTCAAGTTCATCGTCAAGTGAATGGTGCGTATGCAACCGTTGCTATGATCATTGGACAAGGGCTAGTGGCATTTCGTGATCCTTACGGTATTCGCCCTCTAGTGCTTGGTAAAAATGAAACTGAACATGGTACCGAATATATGGTTGCTTCTGAAACCGTAGCGTTAGATGCAGTTGGCTTTAAAGTGGTCCGTGACGTTGAGCCGGGTGAAGCTATCTATGTTGATTTAGAGGGTAATCTGCATAGTCGACAGTGTTCTGATGAGCCTAAACGTATTCCTTGTATCTTTGAATTTGTTTATTTTGCACGCCCTGACTCCACCATTGATAAAGCCTCTGTTTATTCAAGCCGCATCAATATGGGCACTAAGTTGGCTGAAAAAATTAAAGCTGAATGGGAAGATCAAGACATTGATGTGGTGATCCCAATTCCTGAAACTTCATGTGATATCGCGGTAGAAATTTCTAATCACTTAGGTCTGCCTTATCGCCAAGGCTTTGTGAAAAACCGATACATTGGTCGTACTTTTATTATGCCGGGTCAGCAAGAGCGCAAAAAATCAGTACGACGCAAATTGAATGCGATCAGCGCAGAATTTAAAGGCAAAAATGTATTGTTAGTTGATGATTCTATTGTTCGTGGAACGACTTCTGAGCAGATCATTGAAATGGCACGGGAAGCAGGTGCAAAGAAAGTGTATTTTGCTTCAGCCGCACCAGAAATTCGTTTCCCTAATGTTTACGGTATCGATATGCCAAGTTCAAGTGAGTTAATTGCTTACGGCCGTGATGTTCAAGAGATTGCAAAAATGATTGGTGCTGATGGAATGATCTTCCAGAATTTAGGGGATTTAGTTGAAGCTGTCAAAATGGAAAACCCGGATATTCAAGAGTTTGAAACTTCTGTTTTTGACGGTCACTATGTAACTCCAGGTGTAGATCAAACTTATTTAGATCACCTAACTAAGCTACGCAGTGATGATGCGAAAGCGAATCGCAACAATGACCTTGGAACAAACTTGGAATTGCATAACGTTTGTCATCCATAGAGTTCAAAAGACGTAGGTAAAAAGGCCAGATCTGGTCTGGCTTTTTTACTGTTGACCAGTTGTAACTAAACTCGCACTATGTGGGCTTTGATACGCTTCGCTCGACATACAAAACTGTCGTTCCACACCCTAATAGGGCTTTGGTCAGCGTTGATTCTTCTTTGTTGTGAAAGCTTAAATTAGCCAGCTAGTTCTGCACTTTCACGCCGCGAATAATGCAACGCTGAATAAGCCCTAAAAGTTGCATCTTCAAGTATCACGAGTATATATGAGCTCGAAGAGATTCCATTCTAGGGCTTCCTTTAGGTAACACGACAAAAAATCTGCACTTACGAATATCCTTTCTTGATCTAATTCTCATTACATCAGCAGTACGGTATATAGCACCGTTTTCACGCTCGTGAGTTCTATAGTAGTATCCCCAAACCGCGTTCCCTTTGGTTTAATTTGATAAAAGCAAAATCTATATGCGACAAAATTGCTTCTGAATCTCCCAGATCACAATACAGAAGACTTGCAGAGGTTTCTAGTTTGTTTAAAACTTGGGTGCCTTAGTTGAACCGTTGATATCTGCTATTGATTCTAGAATTTAGTAGTCTATTGGATATACATGTTGGCATGCTGCAAATTAACTCTGCAGCGACAGTACAAGCTTTTGCTAGTCCTCTTTTATTTTTATTCGCTAAAGGGGGGCATTGTGCATATACACCTTTTTGCAATGCAGGATGGCTAACTCTCCATATTTTCGAACGTAACACTGTTCCTTTGTTCAGTGCTGAGGTAAATTCATCCGATAATGTTTGTTCTGTTTTATTTGCTAATGGTAAGTAGCCGGAGCCTTGAGTTCTCAAACAAGCACTCTTGGTATCTACCTTAACGGCAACTTGGAATTTAGTATCTCTTAAAAAGCAGCCTATATTATTTTGCTCTGGCGCTATGCTGACATTAAAATTCATTTTTCTGCCATCAGAGAATTCAACAGAAAGCTTATTCACATTGCAATCTAGGAATTGTTCACAGTCGACCTCATTTATAGTGCAGGCAATTCCTTTCGGTACACAAATACCACAATTTTTCCCAAAAGTAATTATGCGTATTTCAGGTGAATTCGATAACGAAGAAATGAGGGGGCTAACAGCACTCATGCAGATGCCTTTATTGAGCAAATAAGTTCTCACATAATACGAGAGGTAACGTAAATATATAATTAACAATCGATTAATCATTGTTTATTTCATAGGGGTTACTAGAGTTCCCAATTAAACTAGAACCACCATAGTTCTTTGATTTATGGTTGTAAGGGATTTTTACTTTCGCTATGAAACGTCAAATACTCGGAGATGACCAGTGGGAACGAGTCAAAGATTTATTGTCAGGGAAAGATTCAGATTGTGGTGTTACGGCTCAAGATAACCGTGAGTTCTTAGAAGCGGTACTTTGGATTGCAAGAACAGGTTCACCTTGGCGTGACTTACCAGATGAATTTGGGCATTGACATCAAGTTTATAACCGCTTCAATAGATGGTGCCATAAGAATATCTGGTCAGCAATTTTTGCTGAACTTTTAAAGGATATGGATCTTGAATATTTGATGATGGATGGTTCGATAGTCAAAGTACATCAGCATGGTTCCCCCCAAAAAACAACCAAGAATTAGAGGCAGTAGGGCACTCAAGAGGTGGGCTAACAACAAAAATTCACGCTGCTGTCGATGGACTTGGTAACCCGATAAGATTCATTGTAACCGCAGGCAACATTTCAGAGTTTTCTCAAGCTACTGCGTTGATGAAGGCTTTAAGCCTGAACATGTTTTATCTGACAGAGGATATGACTCAGATGAAATTGTAAGCTTTATCGAAAATAATTTAGAAGCTGAAGCTGTTATCCCACCGAGAAAAAATAGGAAGGTTTTGAGGGATTATGACCGAGAAATCTACAAAGAAAGAAACTTAATGGAAAGGTTGTTTCTCAAGCTTAAACATTTCAGAAGGATAGCGACCAGATATGAAAGGCTCAAATGCACGTTTTGCGGAATGCTTCAACTGGTCGTAAGTATATCATGTTTAGCTTAATTGGGAAGGCACTCTAGAGAAGGAGGATCTAGATATTTTAATCAAAAAATGGGGCGAACTAGAGACTTGGCAGTATTTAGATAGAATAAAGGATTCAGACCTCAAAGAAGAATATGATGAAGCTGTTCACGTGTTGACATAGCTTAAACGTGAAAAAGAATTGAAAAAAATAGAGCAAGAAATGGGGGCAATATTTGACTCAGAATACATTCTGGTTGATAAAAATGATGCCCCCATTGTTGAACAAGAGCAAGGGCTGGCTGTGGTAAAAGCTCATGATACTCATGAAACTAATGAGCTGAAAGATAAGGTGTAAAAAAATCAATGTGCAGAAGGAAAATTCTGCAATGAGCAAAGGTTGAATATATGCTATTGCAGAACTCTCTGAGGTTAAAACATATGTCTTTCTAACCCTGTAATATCAAGGATTTTGGCTGAAATTTCTTCAACTGAATGATTGGTAGTACTTATAAAAGGTATGCGTTCCTTCTTATAAAGCATTTCGACTTCTTTTACTTCAATTCGGCACTGTCTTAAAGATGAGTATCTACTGTTTTGCATCCGACCTTGTCTAATTTCATGTAAGCGCATTGGGTCGATTGTTAAGCCAAATAGCTTCTTTTTGTTACGCTTCAAGGCTTCAGGGAGCTTGAGGTTATCCATGTCATCTTCAACAAAAGGGTAGTTGGCGGCTTTGATACCGAATTGCATTGACAGGTAAAGGCTCGATGGTGTTTTGCCACAACGAGAAACACCTAAAAGGATAATGTCGGCTTCATCCATGTGCTTCATTGTTTGACCATCATCATTATCAAGAGAAAAGTTGATGGCTTGGATTCGGTTTTCATAAGCGCCATTGGTTTTCCCATGGGTTCTGTGTACTTTAGGTGCCGCCTTTATCCCTAATTGTTCTTCAAGTGGCGCAACAAAGGTATTTAAGAAATCATAATTCGCTCCCTCGGACGCTGTAATAATATCTCGGATTTCTTGTTTTACGATGGAATGGAAGACTAAAGGCTGTACGCCTGTTGTAATAAAACTATCATTTATTTGTTTAGTAACCTCTTCTGCTTTTTTTATCGTTTCCACAAAAGGAATTGTAACTTGTTCAAATTCAATGGGGAATTGTGACAGTACCGCATGCCCAAATACCTCTGCAGTGATTGCTGTTCCGTCTGAAATAAAGAATACCTTTGGTACCATAACTACCTCTTGTGGTAATAAAATTACAAATGAAATTATACGTTTACGACTCTTATGTCGGAGTGTAAAATGCCGTTGCGATTCTGTGAAGAGCTAGATACTTATTCTGATAGAAGTTTTACTTTAACCACCTGTAAATACTTAGTTTGTTTTTGAGTGTTTCAAGATGAACTTAGTGTAAAGGTTTTTAACCGTATAAAGCACCCTTTGAGTGGGTGAAAACCAAGTTGAAAGTGTTACAGTTTAAAACTCTTATCAGAATCAGTATTTCACACACACGGAGATAGAACTGTGCAACAATATGTACTCTGGTATCAAGAATTAGGCATGGGCGACGTCAACACTGTTGGCGGTAAAAATGCATCTCTTGGCGAGATGATCAGCAACTTATCTAATGCTGGTGTTCAGGTTCCTGGAGGCTTTGCAACTACTTCACATGCGTTTAATGAATTTCTTGAACAAAGTGGAGTTAATCAGAAGATTTATGAAATCTTAGATACATTGGATGTAGATGATGTTAATCAACTTGCTAAAGTTGGCGCACAGATCAGACAATGGGTAATCGAAACCCCATTTCAACCAGAATTAGAGCAAGCTATTCGTGAAGCTTATGACAAGCTATCATCTGAAACTCAAGACGCTTCATTCGCTGTTCGTTCATCAGCAACGGCTGAAGATATGCCAGACGCTTCTTTTGCTGGTCAGCAAGAAACCTTCTTAAACGTTAAAGGCTATGATTCTGTTCTTGTGGCTATCAAGCACGTATTTGCTTCTTTATTTAACGATCGCGCAATTTCTTATCGTGTTCACCAAGGTTATGACCACCGTGGTGTAGCACTTTCTGCTGGTATTCAGCGTATGGTGCGTTCAGATAAAGCGGCTTCAGGTGTTATGTTCACCATGGATACTGAGTCAGGAAACAACGACGTTGTATTCATTACCTCTTCATTTGGTTTAGGTGAAATGGTGGTGCAAGGCGCAGTAAACCCTGACGAGTTCTATGTTCACAAACCAACGCTTACAGCAGGTCACAAAGCCGTTGTTCGTCGCAACATTGGCAGTAAGCTAATTCAAATGGTTTACTCTGACGACTCTAGTCATGGTAAACAAGTTAAGATTGAAGATGTAGCGGCTGAAAATCGTCGTCAATTCTCAGTTTCTGATGAAGAAGTCATGGAGCTTGCTAAGCAAGCGATGATCATTGAAAAACACTACGGTCGTCCTATGGACATCGAGTGGGCGAAAGACGGTAACGATGGCAAGCTTTACATTGTTCAAGCACGTCCAGAAACTGTTCGTAGCCGTGAAGATGTACAATTAATTGAACGTTACCACCTAAAAACTCGCGGTGAGCTATTAAGCGAAGGCCGTGCGATTGGACATAAGATTGGTACTGGTGTTGCTAAAGTGCTTAAGTCGCTTGATGAAATGGATCAAATCCAAGAAGGCGATGTATTAGTTACAGACATGACTGACCCAGATTGGGAGCCAATCATGAAGCGTGCAAGCGCAATTGTAACAAACCGTGGTGGCCGTACTTGTCACGCAGCGATTATTGCTCGTGAGCTAGGTGTTCCAGCGGTTGTAGGTTGTGGTGATGTGACTGACATCGTTAAGACAGGTCAAGAAGTTACCGTTTCTTGTGCCGAAGGTGATTCTGGTTATATCTACCAAGGTCAACAAGAGTTTGAAGTGGTAACTAACCGTGTTGATACTCTGCCTGAACTTCCAATGAAAATTATGATGAACGTGGGTAACCCAGATCGTGCATTTGATTTTGCTCGCTTGCCACACGAAGGTGTTGGTCTAGCGCGTCTGGAGTTCATCATCAACCGTATGATTGGTATTCACCCTAAAGCATTGCTTGAGTTTGATAAACAAGATGCTGAACTACAGCAAGAAATCCATGAGATGATTGCGGGTTACGAATCACCTGTTGAATATTATGTTGCTCGCTTAGTTGAAGGTATCGCAACTATCGGTGCGGCATTCCATCCTAAGAAGGTGATTGTTCGTATGTCTGACTTTAAGTCAAACGAATACGCAAACCTTGTTGGTGGCGAGCATTATGAGCCAGAAGAAGAAAACCCAATGTTGGGCTTCCGTGGTGCGAGTCGTTATATTTCTGAATCATTCCGCGATTGTTTTGCACTTGAGTGTGAAGCTATCAAGCGTGTTCGTAACGAGATGGGTCTTAAGAATGTAGAAATCATGATCCCATTCGTTCGTACTCTTGATGAAGCGGCACAAGTCATTGAGCTACTTAAAGAGCAAGGCTTAGAGCGCGGTAAAGATGGATTACGTGTCATTATGATGTGTGAGCTACCATCAAACGCACTATTAGCGGAACAGTTCTTAGAGTACTTTGATGGCTTCTCTATCGGCTCAAACGACTTAACTCAGCTGTCATTAGGTCTAGACCGTGATTCAGGTATTATCAGCCACTTGTTTGATGAGCGTGACCCTGCGGTTAAGAAACTTCTAGCAATGGCAATTCAGGCAGCTAAGAAGAAGGGCGCTTATGTTGGTATCTGTGGTCAAGGACCATCAGATCACCCTGACTTTGCAGCATGGTTGGTAGAACAAGGCATTGACACTGTATCTCTGAACCCAGATACCGTGATTGATACTTGGTTATACCTAGCTGAAAACCACGCTTAAGCTTCTAAAAGCTAGTTTTAGGGCGATATATCGTTGAGCAGAATAGTTTTGGCAAGGCAGTTGACCTTGCCAATCAGGGAGAGCTATTTTGATGATGTATCGCCCATTCTTATTCTAAAAACTCTCTGTCATCTACTTCCCAATCCATTATATCGACTAAAGCCTCCACCAAAGGAAATCTGACTGGATCTATTAGGAATGCTTTTACGGCTTCTTGATGTTCTGCTAGAACATATTTTTCGACGGCCGCTTCTATAATGTCACGGTTGCGTGGCGGAGAACTTGTTTCATGTAGTATTCCAAATTCAAATGCGTCACTAACATCGCCTTTAGCTCGTTGTTTGGCATATCCTGGATCAACTTTTGAGTCAAATGAGCTGGGGACTTTTTCGATTCTATTAAAATCAATGCTCACACTTTCTAATATTGTCAATAATAAGGCATAGTTGTCCGCCATTTGCAGTCCCTGACGATCTGCCTCTGTTTTTGACACTATTATTCCTTGTGTGAAATGGCTAGGGGTACCTGTTGCTTCTTCCAGTGGAAAACTTTTTTTGTGACTCTGCTCAGGATCACCTGTAACAGGTGCCCAACATAAGGTACTTAAGTCAATCTGATGGAGTTGAGGTCTATGATGTCGAACTCGCATTTGAGAGTCCGCATATTCTGCATACAAAATATTATCTGGCTTAATATCTCGATAAAAATATCCAAGTTGATGGGACGTAGCAATATCTGCGCATAGCTGCTGAAAACAATGGACATTAACCTTAGTAGGTTGCGAGTTTTTAGGTTTAGTGACTGCGGTTAGGCTAAGCCCACCTCTAGCTGCTATTAATGTACTGTATGGAACAATCGTTCCATCTGGTACGTGAGTGATGTATTGTCCTTGCAACCCTGGTGAGATAGTCGGTAACTCTCTATGCATTTTTTTTGCATCACCAATTAATGCTCCAAGAATTCTTTGGTTTTCCTCAACTTCCCAAGGATTGACCATTGTTGTTTGACCATTTTTTGATATTTCAGTTACTTTGAATTTAATAAATGATTCATCAAAGCTTTGGGCTGTTTTAGAAGCACCTTTAAGGGTGTTTCTGGCTGGTGTTTGCTCAGTAGCACCATCAGGCTTTCGTAGTGGCGGAATTATGCTGTCTTTGGTATGCCAGTAAGCCAGCTTATGGCGAGGATTAGTCATGATGACGACAGAAGATCTTTTTTCTTCAAATTTTGCGTTTCTTCTCAATTGATATTTTCTAAAATATCTTGGGATAATATTAGCCCTTGATTTAGAGTTTGTTGAAGCCAAACTGAATGCAAGCGCTTCATAAGACTTACTTTGCAAAAGCTTAGAGGCGTTCTCTGGATCTTCGCTGAATTTTAATGTTTCCATTAAACTCGATTGGTCTATTTTTTCCCACTCTTCAATCAATAGAGGTACTTTTGGGTGAAATTCCGCAAAGGTAAACACTTCTATTCTAACTTCTACTGGCAAGTGGCTAATGGCGTCAATTAAGTCAGGGATAGGGATATTATGAAATAATGTGCGCTTATGTTGAGGACTTAGAGTGTACATCAGTTCAGAAATGCTTAACCTATTGGGGCGTGAGAGCCAATAACGTGTCTGCAATTCACTATCAAAATCAATCCAAAGATGTAATTGTTCAACTGGTATTTTTTGTGCCGTCTTTAGCCAAGTATCATTTGGCAGGTTACGAATAGTTTGAAGTTGTTGTTGGCGATCTAAACACTTAAATATTTCAAACCAAATATTTAAATGTTCACTAGAAAGAGAAGTCAGCTGTTCTTGAGTGATAGGGGGCATCTTGGAGTGCCAGAATACGCACAACTTGGTTTTGCACTCTGCAGGTAGTATAGGAAACAGTTTAAGTATTTGGGGAAGTTGTTGTTCGACAGGGGTTAGCGCTATAAAGCTAAATGTAAGTCCGTTGATTATGGATTTGTTGTTTAATTTAGTTAAAGCCTCATCTGGAAGACTATCGATAATATAATGAAAAAGATAACCCTGTAACTCAATTTCACTGTCTTGCATAAGCATAATAAGATCATTAATTAATGCATCGCTATTCTCATTTTGCATCACAGCAGGAACAAGATATTGAGTAAAAAGTAACTCTACTTGAGGTTCATCTAAAAGCGTGTGTAGTGATTTTCCGCTTAGCTGACTTAATCTCATTAACACTTTTTGCGGAGTACACTCTTCGGCAAAATAAAAAACTTCACGGTGCTGACCAAATTCATACAAGCTTTTTATTACAGGATAAGCATTTCGTAGTTGTGTATATTGTGGGTGAGTTGGCAACTGAACTTCGGTTAAACAATGGGTTGCTGGATGTTCCTCTAATTGTATCAATAAGGCAAGTTCTTCAGTTGTGAAGCAGTGATAAACCGAAGTAAGTTGCTTTTTATCGTGATTGTTTAATAAGGTGATAAATTCATTAAAGTCACCATAAGATGTTCTTTGACCGTTAATTGGAGGGCGTGTTTTTTCAGTGGGTTTCAGTTCAACCCTGTCACTATAGATTAGATGGGCACACTCTTGTATCCACCATGGTGACTGTTCGCCTTCAATCGAAACTCTTAATGATGTATCAAGATGCAAGCAGCAAACTAATACCCTAGCCACATTTTCTGGGGGTAATTGAGTAATTGTTGCCTTTTTGTTGTTTGCAGATAGATACTTTATAAGTTCCATAGCTACTGAAGGTGAGCATGAACAGAAAAGACTAAGCCTTTTTTCGGAAGTAAGATGATTTAGATGCTTGCGTACATGTATTTTTGACCGTGAGTTTAGTTTGTCCTCTGAAGCTAGGGTGAGCTTTATAAAGTAGTTTTGTAGCTCAGCGTCACTCAATTGGTTAATAAAAGGGACGCATACCATATTAGGAAAATAGGGTAAGACTTGTTCTAATTGATGGTTGTTAGTTCGGATATATGCTGAAAGTAGCCTATTTAACTGTTGATGGTTAACCTCTGAAACCATCGCGCAACAAGCATCAAAAGGAAACATTTGAAGCATCTCTAAAGCCGATAGTTTGTTGTCCTCCAACATGGACTTTAGGACTTTCATGGCTTTGGGTTTGGGCACATTTTTAATGATTTGTTTTTGATGTTCTACTGGCAAAGTTTCGAGTTGTTTTCGAACAACCGATGGTGGCATAAATGGAGCTGCCAACGCTTCAAACAAAATACTTGTCATAGGGTTTTCAGAACCAATGTATAAGGTGCAGTCAGCTCGTGAAGCGTTTTTTTTATGAAACCCTTCTAACACTATTCTATTTTCCGATACCTTTATGCAGTATTTACGGTGCTCTAGCCCTTTTTGTTTTGTTAGCTTCAACTCGATAGTTTGCTGTCGTTCAAGTCGAGAGTAATCCGTTTTTTTGATTGTTTCTAAGTTGGAACTTTCAATTGCTAGGGCTGGTGTTGTAGGTAAAGTCACTATCCAAACCTTTTTCCTTGCCTAGTGTAAAGTTTGGATGTAAATCATAGATAACTCAATGAAAATTTAAAAGAGTTTAATGTATTACGTGATAGTTATTTACGAAAACTATATTGAAAGGGATTTTGTAGTACTAAAAGCCTTTGAGTCCTCGTTTGGTAATGCTTCGTTACTATTAGCTTTTAGGGATGCATCACAGGTTGTTGAAGGTATGTCGGTTATATCAGATATAATTTCTTCAGTCTGTTGAATATTGGCTTGATAATGTTTATCTAAATCTCTGTTCCAAATCATTACTTCATCAATGGTATGGTCGAAGTCATAAAGCGTAGGGTTAGTTAAAAATAGTCTAACATCACCTTTAAACTCTTCGGCTACATAATCTTCAATCAAGTCTAGTAATACATCTATATCATCAGCAGGCGTACTATTCGGATGCAAAATTCCGAATTTTCGCATGCTTACACCATTATCGTCTGCAATGTAGAATGGGCTATCTTGTGGGTAATCGCATGGGCGAATAATCACTTTTCTTGCTTTGGCTGAAATAGTATAGAAAATAGTTAAAAACATTGCATAGTTGTCGGCAGCTCTTAAGGCCAACGCTAGTTCAGCATACTCTGTTGTACCTTTTTTCAGTTCTAGTATTTCAGAGGTCATGAATGCTTCAGTACCAGTATTAGCATCCATATCTACAATAGAGAAATGTTCGCCCTCTGGATCTGGATTAAGTAGACACATATCACTGAGATCTACTGAATAGAGTTGTGGTAGTTCATGCCTTTGTTGGCTAGTGGTGGCATGATCGGCAAATTCAGCAATCAAGATATTGTCAGGCTTTATATCTCTGAAATAGAAATCGCCTTGGTGACAAAATGATAAGTCTTCACACAATTTTTTTAAAATCAAGATATTCAATTCGTGAGGTACACCAGTTTTTCCAGCTAAATATCTTGTTAATGATGGTCCACCTCTAGCTGCAATCAGACAACCTGCCACAGGAACCAAACCTTGAAGCCCTGGTTGTATTGTACGACCTCTAAATGTTTTTTCAGGCATCATTCGCTTTAATTCATCCAACATCTGCATCATTAATTCTGAATACTCCTTACTCATAATGAACTCATAGCCCTGACTTTCGGCATGTGTCATAGTAAAGCTAATGAAGTTCTCATCCATGCTGTAAGGTGTTTTAAATCGACCTGGAGGAATTTCACTAACATCGAGTTGTGAGTCTAGTTTGGGTGACCTTAAAATAGGATAGAGTTTGAGTCTATCGTCATAATATTGAACATGGTTTTGTGTAGATTGCCCATAGTTTTCTGTAGATTGAAGTACATTTACTCTTCTTCTAGGTGCTGCTAGCTGAATATCTAGCAACCTAGTCCGAAGAGCAAAAAAGTTACGTCGAATTATTTTGGTTACACGGTTATGTCTTTTCTCTTGACCAAAGAGGAAGGCTAAACGAACAAAACTTTTTGGCGATGTTGAAGCCGTTCCTTTACTATCATCTCCGGGCATAATCCAGCTAGTTCTCAACTTATCAAGGTGTTGTATCATCTCGAAATTTTTTGTTAATTTTTGGCGTATACCATGAAACTTTATCTCATATTTAATGGGCGACTTTTGGCCTTCACTATTTCGTTTTATTTTAATCCTTTCAATAACATATTTATCTGGAGTACTCTGAATAATTAAAGACAAGTTCTCTTTAGAGCTCCTGTATAAAAAGAATAAAATAATCGAGGTTTTTCTGTGTGTAGATGCTTCAATGAGCAAGTCAGCCGCTCTTGCGGGGGGCAGAGCAGCTAAGCTTGCGCTAATTTGTTCTGCAGCGATTGATTCCAAAATGGCGGAAAACTGTTGGGGATCACAAACACGAAGATATCGGGTAAGTTTAGTTGTGCTGTTTGCAAACTGTCCATTAAAAAATAAGGTTTGTAATTCAGAACGAAAATCAACCCAGAATGGTAGCTGAGATTCAGATAACTTTTTGGCCACGGATAACCATTGACTTTCAGTTAGTAGGCGGTTGACCTTTAAGCGCTTTTTAAAGTGTAGCTGTTGAAACTGGTCGAATAATTCTTGGCTGAAATTTCCAACAAGTAATGTACACCATAGGGCTGGAGCATTTTCAGTATGGTCAAATATACACTCCACAGCTAATGGAGGTAGCCTTGTTATAAGACTTGGATGGAACAATGATAAGCTACTGGGCTTGATTTGTACTAAATATTTAAGTGCTTCTGGTGGTAACTTATTTGCTAATTCTACAAAGTAATCTTCATCCGATTTTTTTTGCCTTTGGTAGTCCTTTAGAGTTTTCATTTGCTTAAATTTATTATTTATCTTCTGTTTTTGTGTATTTCGTACTAGTGATTTTTCAGAAACCAGCACAGTAGATTCTTCGATTGACTGAGAATCATAGAAATCTTCCGCACTTCTATTTTTATCTGTGACTCTTGCTTGAACGACATATCGAGTCGATTTTAAAGCAGTATCTGCGGTTTTCACCTCGCCGCGAGGTACTGCCTCGGCTTTACTTTGAGTGTTTATTGAAGCTTCCACATTTTTTGAGGGATGTGCGATGCTTGATTCCGCGACTGTAACTGCAGAAGCTTCGGGGAAGCTTGGTTGCAAGCAAGAAGATTCAACAGTCGTAGGTAACTCTGATGGTGTTTGTAAAGTCTTCTCTGAGTCTATGGGAAGGCCGTCACTGGATATAGGGCTGCCTTGCAAGAGTAGTCTTTTGTCTATATTTTCGAGGGCGACTCGGCACAATGGGATATCTAATTCAGAGCTATCACTGTCGCCCCTCATATTGTGATATAAAAAATAAACGGCTTGTTTCACTAGAACGGGCTTAAGATAGCGAATAACTCTTGCTGTATAAGCTTGGGGTAAATAATAAAGAAACCAGCTCGCAATCCCTGTTTCTTGCCAGCCAAGCTCACTTATGGCTGTCGCTAATATTTTATGGTTATGAAATGGGCGGCATTCATTTTGGAGCCATTGAGTGATTATGGTGTTAATAAACTCTTTACCATGCTCAGAGTATATGAAATTTGCTCGTCTTAAGAACGACAAGTAAAAAATAGCTCGAAGTGCTTCTTTAAGTGTTACCAATTTAATTAGATGAAATATTTCATCATTGTTCATGTGACAAACAATTTGGCTTGCATGCCTATGATTATCGTCAAAGCTATAACGAGTAAAGTGACAGTTTGGGTAATCTTTTACCAGCAGTAGCATAGTAGATAGCATTTGAAAGTAAGCTATCTGTTCCGATGGCTGTGAATCAAGCTGAACTCCCATATTAATTAAAAATTTTGATTCTTCTTTAGATAGTACAGTAATGGCTTCCTTTAATTGTTGAGGGTCCCTTTGTTTCAATCTGATTATTAATTGATGTGTACTGTAAGTTTGTGTAGGAAATAAGTCAGATTCTAATTTGTTCGCTTTAGTTTTCACGTCATTGACTTTGTAACAACTAGATCGGTCTTCAAACTCAATAAGTTGCTCACCTGTTGACCACCAGTTTGCTCTTTCAGTGATTGCTGCTGACTTTGGGTATTTCGTAAAATAAGTAGCTGACACCAAAA
The DNA here is from genome assembly GCF_003675895.1 of Parashewanella curva. Taxonomy (GTDB): domain Bacteria; phylum Pseudomonadota; class Gammaproteobacteria; order Enterobacterales; family Shewanellaceae; genus Parashewanella; species Parashewanella curva. Next base: position 7,797 of record NZ_ML014808.1, on the reverse strand, counting down.
AATCGGCTACTTTTCTAGGTTCAAGGTAAGAGATTAAAATACAAGCTTCGTCCAATGAGAAGCTCAATAGTAGCTGAGAGAGGCTTATTGGCGACATACAACCTATGATTATGCATAATTGCTCTTTAGGTAATCGTTTCAAAAAAGCATTGTAATTGTTGAAGTCATGACAAGGGTAAGGCCAACCACTAATTTCATCTAATTTCGGTGAAAGGATACTTATCATTTTGTCTTCATCAACTTCCAAGATAAACGTTAGTGGAGTACCGACAGGATAGTTAATAATAATTTCTAGTCTAGCGGCTTGGTGCTCAGCTGAGATTTCACAGTTTACTAATACTCTTCTTTGCACATCAGGATGTTGAGCAGCTAGTGTTCTTGCTACAACCTTGGGGGGAAGTTGTAACAAAATAGAATTATCTAGGTTGATTGTTCCTTGTGCTTGCAGTATTGAAGGGAGTATATGAAGTACTAATTCTTCTATTTTTCGTTCTGATAATGAAACGACTAACCATTTTTTCTCAGCATCTGAAATTACGCCTAATTCATGATGCAACACCTTTACAGGTAAACTAGGGTTGGTGAGGGCAGTGAGTAAAGATGGACGCATGTTTTCACTCGGATAAGTTTGTGTGCCTAACCCGCGGCTTGTATCAGATTGTAGGGCATGGAATTTAGCAATTTTTGTCAATATCAAACTATCGCCATCAAATGAAAAGCGATATTTTTGGCTAAAAAGATCCTCGCCACGTACTCTTACTACCATTGTGTGAGCGTTTTCAGGTACTGCTACAAAATCAATACCGACAATCGCTGTTCTGTCATGCGGCGTTAAAGGCGCAAGTGGATTTGACATTGAAAGAAATATTTTTTAAAACAAAGAGTAAGAATCTAGCCAAACAAGTAGTTTTTTACAAGAAAGTTTAAAACATGATTAATGGACTGCAATCAAAAGAATTCGATAAAAATAAGGATGTAAAATGGGCAAAATATTTGAGTCGATCACTACTCATCAACAAGACTTTATCTTGAAGCAAAAGATGTTTTTTGTAGCTACGGCAGCAAATGAAGGCACTGTAAACCTATCTCCTAAAGGATTAGATGCTTTTAGAATCATAAACGAACATCAAGTGGCCTGGTTAAATTTAACGGGTAGTGGCAACGAAACATCTGCTCACGTTCAGCAAAATCCAAGAATGACAATTATGTTTTGTGCTTTTGAAGGGAGCCCTTTAATTCTGCGGTTGTACGGTAAAGCAAGGGTATTGCATCAGGGAGATAGTGACTGGAAGATGTATCAAGCGCTATTTCCAACCTTTACTGGAACACGACAAGTTTTTGTATTAGATATTGATAAAACTCAATCGTCTTGTGGAATGGGAGTACCATTGTATGATTTTGTTGAGCAACGACAACAATTGGTTCAATCTCATGATAAGCAAGGAAAAGGAGGGGTGCAGGCTTATTGGAAAAAAGCCAATCAATTGAGTTTTGATGGTGATGAAACCAAGGTGTTAGAACTGTCTGGCCTCGAATGTGAATCTTAATTTTTATTAATGGTTTTCTTTATTTCAGGTTGCTCTTTCAGGCAACCTGAAAATCTCTCAAGTATGTTAAATCTGTCATTGAAAACTACTTTCATTCTTGTTTAAAAATAATCAAATTATCCCTCAAGTTAAGTGTGCTTAAAATAGGGTTTTCGCTCTATTTTTGCTGTTCAAATATTGAGGGAAATCAACTGTTTTGATTTAAATCAAAGTTTTTAACTAGTTAATTTTAAATGTAAAAATTGATCTAGATCATAAGTGCATCTGCTCAAGCATTCTTCGTTTTTATTTCTACCTGTTTATCACGTCATTAAGTTTTCATTTTGAATGATCTGGATCAACCTATTCACGAATTTAACAGCTGTAACGGGTATAGCTTCATTTTGTTGCCAGTTATTATTAGCACATCAGCTGGCAATGTTCAGTTGACACTACTTATCGACAATATCCGCAAGGAGGATACATGAGTAATGCTTCGAGCGATGAGAAGAAGGTGGAACTAAAAATGTTCGTGTTTTTAACCGTATTTTTAGCCCCACTTCTGTCAATTTTAATTGTTGGTGGATACGGCTTTTTAATATGGATGAGCCAAATTTTGATGGGACCACCCACGAGTTAATTAAAAACGACAAACTAGAAAAATAACCTTTTATTGAGTGTAAAAATGAGCAAAGAACTTCACGTAACCAGCTTGGTAGTACAAGTTAAGCCAGAACATATGTCTGACGTTCGTAAGGCCATTATGGCTGTTGAGAATGCTGAGCTGTCGGTAAACAACGAAGTTAAATTAGTGGTGGTTCTAGAGGGAGCAGGTCGCCGCGAAATTATGGATAAGATTGATGAAATTAACGCACTGGATGGCGTTATATCAACCTCCATGGTTTACCACCAAAGTGAAGTGCTCGACGAGGGCGAGATATGAAAATGAATAGACGTGAGTTTATGAAAGCGAATGCCGTAGCGGCTGCGGCTGGCGTTGCCGGTTTAGCATTACCTGCAACTGCAAGCAATCTCATAACAAGTTCAGAGCAAACCAAACTTGACTGGAACAAAGCACCATGCCGTTTTTGTGGTACTGGCTGTTCAGTTATGGTTGCCCGTAAAGACGGCAAAGTGGTTGCTACCCAAGGTGACCCAGATTGTGAAGTAAACCGCGGTTTAAACTGTGTTAAAGGTTACTTCCTTTCAAAAATCATGTACGGCAAAGACCGTTTAACCTCGCCAATGCTTCGTATGACCGATGGTAAATTCGACAAAAATGGTGAGTTTACCCCAATTTCTTGGGACAGCGCTTTCGACATCATGGCAGAAAAATGGAAAGAAACCATTAAGAAAAAAGGCCCAACTGCCGTGGGTATGTTCGGTTCTGGTCAGTGGACAGTCTGGGAAGGCTACGCGGCTGTAAAACTGATGAAAGCGGGTTTTGGTTCTAACAACATTGATCCTAACGCTCGTCACTGTATGGCGTCTGCGGTAGGTGGTTTCATGCGTACCTTTGGTATCGATGAGCCAATGGGTTGCTACAACGATATGGAAGCAGCAGATCGCTTTGTGTTGTGGGGCTCAAACATGGCAGAAATGCACCCAATTCTTTGGACTCGTGTGACAGACCGTCGCTTAAGTGCGCCACATGTTCGTATTGGTGTTCTGTCTACTTATAAGCATCGTTCTTTCGACCTTGCTGACGTGCCAATGGTGTTCACTCCACAAACTGACCTAGCAATCCTTAACTTTATTGCTAACTACATCATTCAAAACGATGCAGTGAACTGGGACTTTGTGAAGAAGCACGTTAACTTCCGTAAGGGTATGACAGATATTGGTTATGGTTTACGTCCTAACCATCCTACCCAAATGAAAGCGAAAAATGCCGACAAAGCGGGTGCATCTTCTCCAATCGATTTTGATGAATTCAAGAAGTTTGTGTCTGAATACACTGTTGAGAAAGCAGAGAAGCTTTCTGGTGTTCCAGCAGAGAAACTGATTGAAATCGCTAAATGGTATGCCGACCCTAAACTGAAAGTGACTTCTTTCTGGACTATGGGTGCTAACCAGCATACTCGTGGTGTTTGGTGTAACAACCTGCTTTATAACATCCACTTATTGACTGGTAAGATTGCAACTCCGGGTAACAGCCCATTCTCGCTAACGGGTCAACCATCAGCTTGTGGTACTGCACGTGAGGTGGGTACGTTTGCTCACCGTCTACCAGCAGACATGGTGGTTAAGAATCCTAAGCACCGTGCCATTGCAGAAAAATACTGGAAGATCCCAAGCGGTATTATTCCTGCAAAACCTGGTTTCCATGCTGTTCTTCAAAGCCGTAAGTTGAAAGATGGTGACTTGAACTGTTACTGGACTCAAGTAACCAACAACATGCAAGCAGGCCCTAACGTCAACGAAGAAATTCTTCCAGGCTGGCGTAATCCTGAAAACTTCATTGTGGTTTCAGACCCATACCCAACGGTTTCTACTCAAGCGGCTGACTTAGTGCTTCCAACAGCTATGTGGGTTGAGAAAGAAGGTGCATACGGTAACGCAGAGCGTCGTACCCAGTTCTGGCATCAAATGGTGAAAGCACCGGGAGAAGCTAAGTCTGATTTATGGCAAACCATGGAGTTCTCTAAGCGCTTCACTACTGACGAAGTATGGCCAAAAGATGTACTAGAAGCGAATCCAGAATATAAAGGTAAGACTTTATTCGACGTGCTTTATGCAAACGGTGAAGTGAACAAGTACCCATTGTCTGATATGGCAGAAGGCTATGACAATGAAGAGTCTGAAGCATTTGGTTTCTATGTTCAAAAAGGGTTGTTTGAAGAGTACGCACAGTTTGGTCGCGGTCATGCTCATGATTTAGCACCATTTGATACTTACCATGAAGTACACGGTCTACGTTGGCCGGTTGTTGATGGTAAAGAAACGCTATGGCGCTTCCGTGAAGGTTCGGATCCATATGTAACCCCGGGCAAAGGTTTTGAGTTCTACGGTAAGCCAGATGGTCGTGCAGTTATCTTCGCTCTACCTTACGAGCCACCTGCAGAATCTCCAGACGAAGAGTTCCCAATGTGGTTATGTACTGGTCGTGTACTTGAGCATTGGCATACAGGGTCTATGACTCAGCGTGTACCAGAGCTGTTTAAAGCGGTTCCAAACGCGGTTTGTTTCATGCATCCAAAAGATGCGAGAGAAAAAGGTTTGCGCCGTGGTGATGAAGTGATTGTTGAATCACGTCGTGGTCAAGTTCGTACTCGTGTTGAAACTCGTGGACGTAACAAGCCTCCTGTAGGTCTAGTGTATGTACCTTTCTTTGATGCTAGCCAATTGATCAACAAAGTAACACTAGATGCTACTGATCCACTGTCTAAGCAGACTGACTTTAAGAAATGTGCAGTTAAAGTGTACAAGGCATAAGGAGCAAGTTATGAAAACAGTTAAACAAAACGTCGTAAAAATGGCCGCACTGTTAGCATTAACTAGCTCTGCTTTTCTAGCCACTGCTGCGGATAAAGTAATCCACGAAGATGATTTTGCTACTTTGCGTGGGACAGCAATCACTAGTGAGCCAACACCACCACCGTTAAAAAACGAAGTGGATCACAAAGGTACTTTTGGTCGTGCGTTCCCGACTCAAGCGCCAGTGGTGCCTCATAAAGTGAGAAAGTATCAGGTAAACCTTAAGGTAAACCAGTGCTTAAGCTGTCATGATCGTAGTCGTATCAAAGAGTCTAAAGCACCTATGGTCAGTGTGACTCACTATATGACACGTGAAAACCACTTCTTAGCACAAGTATCGCCACGTCGTTACTTCTGTACTCAATGTCATGTTGCACAAGACGAAGCTAAGCCGTTAGTGCCAAACGTGTTTATTGATGTTGATAAGTTGCTAGAAGCGGCTGAAGCCAAGAAAAGTGCAGAGCACTAGGAGGCACTATGATGGATAAACTGAAACAGGTTTGGCGAGTACTGGCTAAACCAAGTGTTCACTATAGTTTAGGCTTTCTAACCATTGGTGGCTTTTTAGCGGGCATTATCTTCTGGGGTGGTTTTAACACTGCCCTTGAAGCAACCAATACGGAAGAGTTCTGTATTAGTTGTCATGAAATGGAAGCCAACGTGTATGAAGAATTGCAAGGTACTATTCACTTCAGTAACCGCAGTGGTGTGAGAGCAACTTGTCCAGATTGTCACGTTCCACATGAATGGACGAATAAGATTGCTCGTAAAATGCAGGCTTCTAAAGAGGTTTGGGGTAAGATCTTTGGCACCATTAATACTCGTGAAAAGTTCGAAGCGAAACGTCGAGAGCTTGCCGAGCATGAATGGGCGAGGTTAAAAGCGAACGACTCACTAGAATGTCGTAACTGCCATAACTTCGACTACATGGATTTCACTCGCCAAGCGCCAAGAGCAGCAGAAGCGCACTCAACTTCACTTGCTAGTGGTGAGAAGACTTGTATTGATTGTCATAAAGGTATTGCGCACCATTTACCAAATATGACAGGGGTTAAAGGTTACTAATTTACTCATCGTATTTAGTGATTTTAAAAAAGGTTGTCCATTGGGCAACTTTTTTCTTTTTCGGTAATTACGACGAGATGGTGGAATGGGAACTGGACGAGTTAGGTATCAGTAGAACTCCTAGTTTGATTTGGTTGCTTAAATGTTGAAAGCACTTTTGGTTCCTCTGTTGAGTCATATACATAGCCCCCTGGAATTATGTCCTTATCATTTTGGGGAGCTCTGGGGTGCTCAGCGATGCTTGGTGAGGAAACTTGGGAAGTAAGGCTAGGAATATGAGACTGATCGGTAACGGCTTGTAATGAAATGGTATTTGTATTTTTAGGCGTTACAGGGTAAGCACTTAATTGAGGTACACCGCTAGAACCAAAATGAAAATGTTGAAATTGCTGGTTATCACCTTTTTGAGTGCCAGAGAACGGGAGTGCTTTTGGGGCGGAAAACATAAAAAAAGTTTGATGGTCATGAAAAGCATTTACGCCGTGCTTTTTTGATGTTCTTAGTAAATACTCCAAAGTGCTAATTGGCTCTAACTGTCTTAAGATTAAATTCATTAAAAGATCTGCATCTTTAATGTCGTCATGAGCGAGGTCGTCTGTGAAATTATCAGCAGCAAATAATTGATGAAAAAATGCTTTCTCGCCAAAGATAGGCTTGAACACGAACTTTAAGTGGATATCTTTTTCCTTGAAATTGCATTTAATAAAAAACTCATGAATTTCAAAATTTTTCCAATGTTTTTTTCTTCCTTTTAAAAGTGCCTGATTATTGTTAACCATTTTTTCTAAGTCGTCTCTTTTATCTTCGGCGTATTTTTCTATGTCTTTTAAAATTTTTGTGAGTGGTGATTCTTTAACAAGAGTAACGCCTTCACTTACAGGTATTAAGTGAAACTCTGTATTTCCTGATGGAGTTTCACTAGCGACAACTGAAAAAAGTGGCGAATTTGTGGTGTTGGTTTGGAAAGTTATAGTCTGTGTCGAGGGGGCAATTGCCTTAGTACGAGCCAAAGGAGGATGTGGTCTTTGCTCAATCACGGGTTGGGTAGTTGCCATATTTACTCTCCAAAACATAGTGTTAAGTACACTGATACACGTTATATGTTTTGACTGTATATCTACTGAATAAGAAGATAAAAAATAGTGAGAAATGAATAAACCCAAGCTTTAATTATCAATACTGCGGACAGTTTTATGCCGCAATCACCCCGAACTCTTCTAGCTCGCTTATGACCTGAGATACTTTTTCGTTACTCGGGTCGATATCTAACTTATCAAAAATGATTTTCATCAAGTATTGATTGAACTTACGTCGTCTCCAACTTGCTATCGATATTACAGATTCAGAGTGACACCCTTTACTCATGGCATCTTCAAATTTCAGTACATTTAGTGCAGTGAATGATGCATTAATATGGGTATGTATCGCTTCCTTCTTGCGAGCTTGGCAATCCATGAGTCCAGTAAATTGTTTCGCATCTCGAAACACAAATTCAATTTGAAAACGAGCTTTGTAATAAGTAATCAAAGTCATTGCATCCAATTTGGTATCACTCGAAAACAACAATATACGTGCAACGTTACTACCTCTATTACAAATCAGCATTGCCACTTTGATTTCTCTTTCTAAGCAAACGGAATGGACAACGGCACTGTAAACCTGAATGTTTTCGTCTAACATTCCTTCATACTTAAATCGATGTAGGTCTTGCTCAAAGTCGATTTTGCCA
>NZ_ML014807.1 GCF_003675895.1 Parashewanella curva | reverse complement strand
TTGACTAAATATTTGGTCAGCATGACATACTGGGAAGATCGGTCAAATGATCATTGAGGATCAAGTAAAATGGTGACTCAACCGTTGCTATTTTAAGCAGATTGAGTCAGATGGGCTGAATAGTTACCTGATTTATTTATACAGAGCTCAGGTTATTTAGCTCTCATCAAACCTGCTAGTTTCATGCCTATCATCATAAAAACCAAAAAGAATAGAGCGTCTAAGTTAAATGCTGATAAGGCCGTAACTGCAGGGCCGGGACATATTCCAGCTAATCCCCAACCAACGCCAAACAAACTTGCACCAAAAACCAAATTCTTGTCTATGTTTTTCTTTAAATTAAAACTAAAAGTAGACTCAAATATTGGGCGAACTCTTGGTTTTATCACTAATAAATAAGACGGCATAAATACTGCCAAAGCACCACCCATGACAAAAATTAGACTCGGATTCCAATTACCAAAAATATCTAAAAAGCCAATAACGTTATTAGGGTTCACCATTCCTGAAATGGCCATTCCGATACCAAAAAATAAACCTGATGCAAGACTGATCAACCCATGTTTCATAAATGATTCCTAAAAAAGATGAAGTTGAAGAAATACAGTAATTGCGGCGACTACCATAAAAGTCACTGTTGCTATGAAAGAGCGCAAAGAGAGTCGACCAATACCACAAATACCGTGACCGCTGGTACAGCCATTTCCGAGTTTTGTCCCAATACCCACTAATAAGCCTGCTATTGCTAAAATCAAGGGAGAGCTAGTAAATTGGGATGGCATTTCTCCAACGGGTAACGCTAGAAACCCACCAGAGATCATGCCTGCAATGAACAGCCAGCGCCAACGGCTTTGTTGATGATTTCGTGTAAATAGCCCTCCTAATATACCGCTAATCCCTGCGATTTTACCGTTGAATAACAATAATAAAATGCCAGAGCAACCAAGTAATGCTCCACCTAAAAGCGATAGAAGGGGAAAGCTATCCATAGTTAATCCTTACAAAAAATACTGTGCAATGTTTTTACAATTTCATAAACCCTCTCATCAGCAATAGAATAAAACACTTGCTGTGCTGACTTTCTGGCTTTAATTAAATTGTGTTGTTTAAGCACAGATAAGTGTTGTGAAAAAGCAGATTGGCTCAAAGTGCTGTGGCTTAATAGCTCACCGACACTTACCTCATTCTCAGTAAGCTGACATAAAACTTGTAATCGAGCAGGGTGGCTCATGGTTTTCAGGAGTTCGGCTGCTTCTTTGGCACTGGCTTGCATATCTTGCGGATTCATCATTTCACCTTCAATAAGCCCTAATTTCAACAGCTTGAAAAATTGATCCAAACACGTTGAAAGTAAAATCTTATTATAAAAAAATGATTTAGTAAAATCTATTTCAGTATTATCTAAATTAGATATTGCTAATTAAGTGGGTTCTAATTTAATATGCATGTGAGTTATCAAAAATATACAAAATTTGGTGCAACTGGATGCTTAGGGATGGTTAGTATGACGAAAATATTAATTGTAGGAGGCGTTGCTGGTGGCGCTTCAGCTGCAGCTAGGGCAAGACGCTTAGACGAAAATGCTGAAATTATAATATTTGAACGTGGGGAGTACGTTTCGTTTGCAAATTGTGGCTTGCCATATTACATAGGCGGAGAAATAAAAGACCGCAGTAAATTACTTTTGCAGACACCACAAAGTTTTTTCAACAGGTTCAATGTCGAGGTAAGAGTTCAGCATGAAGTCATCAAAATTAATAGACTTCAAAAATCGATCACCATCAAACGATTAGTTGATAATACGATTTATGATGAGAACTATGATTTTCTTTTACTAAGCCCCGGTGCAGGGCCTTTTATTCCCCCCATTAATGGGATTGAAAATCCGTTAACCTTTACCCTTAGAAACATCTCGGATATGGACAGAATAAAAGATCGCATTCATCAATATCGTCCGCAACATGCCACGGTTGTTGGGGGTGGCTTTATCGGTTTGGAAATGATGGAAGCGTTTCATCATTTAAATATTAAAACCAGTTTGATAGAACTTTCAGATCAAGTTATGGCTCCTGTTGATGCCGAAATGGCGGGTTTTCTTCATAAAGAAATTCGAGATAAAGGAATCGATTTACGATTGAAGGCCGGTTTGGAGTCAGTCAAATATGATAATGAGCAACTGATATTGCAATTGGATAACGGCGATTCGTTTCATACCGATTTGTTGATCATGGCCATTGGTGTCAGGCCAGATGTTGCATTAGCTGAGCAAGCTGGTTTAGCGATTGGTAATTTCGGCGGCATAGTGACAGATGCCGAAATGCAAACCAGTGAACCTGATATTTATGCTGTTGGTGATGCAGTTGAAGATATTGATTTTGTAACTGGAAAGTCTAGTTTTGTTCCACTAGCAGGCCCGGCAAATCGTCAAGGGAGAATGGTGGCTGGGAACATGCTTGGGCACAAAGAACAATATCAAGGCACACAGGGAACAGCCATTTGTAAAGTGTTCGAATTAGCGGTCGGTACAACGGGAAAAAACGAAAAACAACTCCAGAAAGGTGGATACAGATATGAAAAAGTCTATCTTCATGCAGGAAGTCATGCTGGTTATTATCCCGGTGCTGAAATTGTATCTTTGAAATTATTGTTTAGCCCTGATTCTGGTAAAATTTTGGGAGCACAAGCTGTAGGTAAAAAAGGTATTGATAAGCGAATTGATGTAATTTCAGTAGCGCAACGAGCGGGTATGACCGTTCACGAGCTACAGCATGTGGAACTAAGTTATGCTCCCCCATACGGAAATGCAAAAGATATTATTAATCAAGCCGCTTTTGTCGCTACTAACCTGATTAAAGGAGATTTGTTACCAATTCACTTTAATCAAATTCATCAGTTGAGTCCGGAACAGTTACTTGTGGATGTACGTACTCCAGAGGAACTTAAAAATTTAGGTTATCTTGATGGGGCCATTAACATTCCCGTTGATGAGTTGCGAGAGAGAATGCATGAGTTACCGAAGGAAAAAGAGATTATTGTGTACTGCCAAGTTGGGTTAAGGGGAAATGTTGCTTATCGTCAATTAGTCAATAATGGCTTTAAGAGTAGAAATCTATTGGGTGGCTACAGAACTTGGCTTTTTGCCCAAGAGCAATAGACTTTTGATTCGTGAATAGAAGGAAGATGTTATCTACCTTCTTTCTTTTTTTTCATTTTTACTTCATACATAGACTTATCCGCTTTAGCGTATAAATCACTGGCTGAAATATAACGAGTTAACTCACTCATACCTGCACTGAAACCAACATCAAATTGTTTAAGTAATGGCTGAGTAGTAAGATTTTGTTCTAAACGGTTGAGAAGTATCTTGGCCGCTTCCTCATTACCATGAACTAAGATAATAAACTCATCGCCTCCGACTCGGAAAGTATGGTCGGTATCACGAACGGTACTTTGCAATAGCTTAGCAAACTCTTCTAAGATGACGTCACCAAACTGATGACCAAAAGAGTCATTGATAAATTTGAGTTTATCTAAATCCAAAATGACAAGACTTAGTGGCTCACCGCTTCGGTCAAAGCAGGCAATCCTTGAAGCCAGTACTTTTTCATAATAACGGCGGTTACCTAGATTTGTTAGAGAATCAAGTAATGCTTGATTTGAGATCTCATGGTGTTGCAGAGCGTTTTCAAGCGGTTGTTTTAGTAACTCTTCCAGTTGAAGCAAAAGCGATAGTTGTTTCGGAGCTAAAGTCGATGTTAATCGATAACTCACTTCAGCGGCTTGGCGTTGGATTTGAAAATGTCTTTTAAATACTTTGCCTTGGTTAGAACCAAAATGGAAATGATGCTCTGGCAACTGTATGTGCATCCCCGTAATAGGCAAGTATTGTTCAACAGCTTTACCATAACTGGCAACCACTTGCCGTGGTTCTAAGCTGGCATGAAGTGATTGCAGAATTTCAATTAAATCAGGCGCACTGCTTTTCTCCAACCGAACTTGCGGGGAAAATATCATTTGCTGTGATTGATAGTCTGCTGCTAACCCAAAATCCATAGTTACTCCGGTAACGCGAATATTTTGACGATACTAATTTGAAAGCAGTATTTGTGCCATATCGCAGGTAAGCCGAAGTTACTGTGATTTGTTTAGAAAAACTTTGATTTGATTAATTTGTGCTTTGCCGTCTTGATAACCCAAATTCATGAGTTCTCTGGTGTATTCACGCTCAAACAATAAATAAGAAATGATACTAGACTGTGAGTATTTATTGATGCCAAAGGCTCTTAGCATAAGCCTTATTGCCAAAGGCATGCGGTGATAATGTTTGATCGCAATATCTGATAAATCCTGACTCGGTGTGATCACCATAGTTTCTATAGGTTTGGATGGATACTGTGCTTTTTTATCATCAGCGATGAGTTTTATTGTTTGGTTTATGTGTTTAATTCGCTCGAGGTCACTATTTAGTGTATCTGAAAAAATAGTGTCTAAGAGGTGGCCTGCAATGGAAGAAACCCTTGGGTGGTCTGTCAAAGAATTGGCTTTTTCTTTTGAAGAAAACGCTAAATTAATGATCATAATTTTATCTGCACCTAGATGAATAGGGGAAGATAAAGGTGATATCTGATGGATAGAGCCATCACCATAAAATTGTTGGTTAATTTTCACTGAAGGAAAAACTAAAGGAATAGCAGAGCTTGCTAGAAGGTGCTCGGTATATAACTGAGTTCTTTTGCCTACACGTCTTGCTCGAATCCAATTATCGATAGAGCTATTAGCTTGGAAAAAAGAATAAGACCTAAAGTCGTTGTAGCAAGATACATCTATGCTTAGAGCTTCTAATGCGCCTCTATCAATATTTCTATCGACACGTTTGAAATCCATAACTTCATTGAGTAATAGTCTTAGTGGTTCATTGTTGAGTAGGCTACTAGGTTCTGGATTAATTGGGGCTGCCTGTAAACTTTTAAGCAGTATCTTTGCAAAGTGTGCAAATACACTGGAAAATGAGCTTCTATACACTTTATTGGTCGTAAAGTGCCCCCACACATAGCTGAGTTTTTTCACTCCTAAGTGAAAACATGATGCATGGGTTGCAAGCGATGTTGCATTGATAGCACCAGCTGAGGAACCAGATAATATGTCAAAAGGAATATTATGGTTACGTGGATAGTCTTCCACTATCGCTTTAAGCACACCAACTTGATAGGCAGCTCTAGCGCCACCACCACCCAGAACTAATGCAATGTTTTTATTCATTCATAAAACGCTTTTATATTAAAAAAATGTTAATTCATATGGCCCTTAGGTTTAATGTAGCAGAGCTATAATGATTTCAAAGGAAAAGATGAAGTTAGATAAATAAATGGCTGTAGAAAATGTTCACATTTCACCCAGAATAGACTCAAGGGACACACATATTGATAAGTTGCCAAGAGCTATTCTTGATAACGGCATTAGCGTTGCTGCTAGAGCTGAAGGTGGAATATGTGGATTCATGATTATTCCAGCCAATGGTGTTTTAACAGTAAAAGTTGAATATAAAGATAGGTACTTCAATTATTCTGTAACTTTTTTAAATAGAGAGGCTGTATCGGTTGAACCTGCTGATACGCGTGCAACAATATTTCAGGCAATTAAGGACTTTTTCAAAAATCCAATGAAAGCTGATGAGGACAACGTCACAAGCAGTGAGCTGCTAAAAGAGTACATTGTCGAAAGACTGAAGGTCGCTAGAGAGTTTGAGGTGAAATTACTTTGGTACGAAAAAGACAATGAGCTTTTGACTGGATTTAATGAGAATATCGGTACTAAATTTAGCTGCGGAAAGAGTGGAGACATTGAAGTTGGAAATGATGAATTGGTTGATACGGCAAGTTATACAAAAGAGCGAGTATAACTTACTAAATATCAAAGTAATAGGGGGATGATTCCCCCTATCAATGAATTAAAGTTCTGTCAGGAAGCTCATTACTTCATCCATAGGTATATCTTGTTTCTCACCTGTTTTACGGTTTTTATACTCTAAAACACCGTTATCAATATTACGGTCACCAATCACAATTGTGTGTGGTACTCCAACCAGTTCCATATCGGCGAACATGACACCTGGGCGCTCTTTGCGATCATCGAAAATAACTTCAATACCTAGATCTGTTAGATCTTGATAAAGTTTCTCTGCCAGTTCTTTTACACGGTGAGATTTGTGCATATTCATTGGTAAAATACCAATTTTGAAAGGTGCAATAGCATCTGGCCAAATAATACCGCGGTCATCGTGATTTTGTTCAATTGCGGCAGCCACAATGCGGCTAACACCTACACCGTAACAGCCCATAAGTAGAACTTGTGATTTACCTTGTTCGTTAAGTACAGTTGCATTCATCGCTTCTGAGTACTTAGTACCAAGCTGGAAGATATGTCCTACTTCAATACCTCGTGCAAAGGCGTACTTACCACCATCAGGAGCTTGCTCACCTTCAACCACATCACGAATATCTGCTACTTGTGCAAGAGGAAGATCGCGCTCCCAGTTGATGCCAAAGTAATGTTTGTCATCAATATTGGCGCCAGCGCCAAAGTCACTCATAACTGCAACACTGTGGTCGATAATGATTGGTAGCTCTAGATTTACTGGGCCTAGAGAGCCTGGACCTGCACCAATAACAGAACGAATTTCTTCTTCGGTTGCAAATTCAAGTGGAGAGGCAACTTGAGGCACTTTTTCTGCTTTGATTTCATTTAGATCATGGTCACCACGAACCAATAATGCAACGAAAGGCGTGTCTTCTTCTGCGCCTTTAACAATTAGAGTCTTAACGGTTTTCTTAATATCTAAATCAAATTGCTCAACCAACTCAGCAATGGTTTTCGCATTAAGCGTATCAACTAAAGTCATTTCTTGAGTTGCAGCGGCGCGCTCTTCAGTCGGCATAGGAGCTTCGGCACGCTCGATGTTAGCAGCATATTCACCATCAACAGAATAGGCTATTAAGTCTTCACCACTTTGGGCTAACACGTGGAACTCATGTGACATCGCACCACCAATCGAGCCTGAATCAGCTAAAACTGGGCGGAATTCTAACCCTATACGAGACAGAATGTTGCTATAGGCGTTGTGCATGGATTGATAAGTATCATCCATGGTTTCTTGGTCTAAGTGGAAAGAATAGGCATCTTTCATCAAGAACTCACGACCACGCATGACACCAAAACGAGGACGAACTTCATCACGGAATTTAGTTTGGATTTGGTAAAGATTCATAGGCAACTGTTTGTATGAGCTGACCTCTTTACGAACAATATCGGTGATCACTTCTTCGTGAGTTGGGCCTAAAACAAAATCACGATTATGACGGTCTTGGAAGCGAAGTAACTCTGGGCCATATTCAACCCAACGCCCACTTTCTTGCCAAAGATCTGCAGGCTGAACCATAGGCATTAAGACTTCTTGAGCTCCTGCTTTTTCCATCTCATCACGTACAATCGCTTCGACTTTACGAAGTACTTTTAAGCCTGTTGGCAGCCAGCTGTATAAACCAGAAGCATTAAGACGAATAAGAC
Organism: Parashewanella curva; assembly: GCF_003675895.1. GTDB lineage: Bacteria > Pseudomonadota > Gammaproteobacteria > Enterobacterales > Shewanellaceae > Parashewanella > Parashewanella curva. Next base: position 19,603 of record NZ_ML014807.1, on the reverse strand, counting down.
CAGCACGTAGCATAAGTTGATGGCTGATCACTTCTGCGTTAGCAGGTGTTTCTTTTTGTGTTGAAAGCAGGTATTTGCTGACTCGCATTCACATTGTCCACTAGAAGTTGAAATGGGCGTTATTTTAACATTTCGTTTTTGCTTGTCACTTAAAGAATTGGGATTAATCATGATTCATAAAGCAATACAAGCTCAATGTAAATTATTAGAATTACCCATAAGGCTAATTTTAAAGAGAAATTATGGCAGTAGTAAATACAGGTGAACTAGATATAGCTGATATAGAGAATAAGACAGAGTGGATAACGGCTGCGGCTATAAGCTATAAAAATCATCAGGGTAAAATTTTTTTTGCTTCGAATGAACAAGTATATGAGTTTGAATGTGAGAAAAAAGGTAATCGTTATATTGTTGCGGATTTTCATCAAGCCGATAATGGCGCAAAGCCATTATTAACATTGGCTGAAATTAGAAAAAAATACATCATTGAAAGGTTAAATAAAGGTGATGAATTTCTTAATGCAGTCGAAAAGGGACAAATTTCATCGGTTACAGAATATATTTCTAATGGTATTGATATTCACTGTGTTGATAAACATGGTAGAACAGCATTGCATTTAGCTTGCAAGCGAGGTTTTAAAGATATTGTTCAGCTTCTTATTGATCATGATGCTGATGTTAATAGTGTCGATCAAGAATGCAATACTCCATTAATTTTCGCATCAAATGCCCGTAGCTTTGAAATAGTAAACTTGTTATTACAGCGGGGAGAACTACAGGTAAATGCACGAAATATTCATGGAGTTACGGCTTTTTCATTAAGTTGTTTCAAACAAAGTGTTGCAATCGCTTCTGTATTGGTTGCAAATAAAGCAAATATTAATCTAAGCCATGAAGGCGATAACAGTGCAAGCGCTAATTTTGACGCATTTGTTGAGCCTGATTTTTGGGGAAGTGGGTTCAAGATAAGCTTTATTGATTTTGTGGACCAAAGTAGTGATGAATTATTGACTGCTTATTTACAATCAGAAAAGGATAAAATTGGTGCCCCTCTTTATGCTTCAGTATTAACTAGGGAAATGGATAAAGGGCGCTTTCACAGAGTAAAGCTTCTTTTGCAACATAAACCTGAAACGCTATTTCCCGCATTCAAAGGTGGTAATACGCCACTCATGCACATGATTAAATGTAAGCATAGAAATACAGATATACGCAAAAGCTTATTAAAATGTGAAATGAAACGAGAAGTGATATATAGAGATGCCTCTCAAGATTCATTTTTCAGCGAACTAATGCAAAATTTTGACTACCAGAAAGAAAAAGCCTTTATATTTGAAATACTCAAGTATGGCGAACAACTCAAAAAGCTATTTGTAATAACTAATTATTGGGGGATTCCAGGATTCAGAAGCGATCAAGATATCAAAGCATTAGTTAATTGTGGTTCACCAGATGTTGTTATTCAATTTATTGAATCTTGTCCATGGCTTCAAGAGGCAGAACAAATGTTAGTTATCTTCGAAGAAGCATTAACGTTTGAAAGTACATCTTTATTGACTCGCATAGTCAATCAATTTGAAACAGCTAAAAATGAACTAAAAAGATCTGATAAAATTGGTAATACAAGGCTTCATAGGGCTTGCAAAGGAAGTGATTATAGTTTGACCCTAAAATTGTTGGCAGTAGGCGCTAATAAAGAGGCGAAAAACGCACAAGGTAAAACACCTCTTCAATTAATTTCAAAAAAATCTATTCGACAAGTCGTGACAGGCAGTTTAACTCCAACAGAAGTATATCAAGATGAAGATGAAGATGATGATTGGATTAACGTTGAAAAAGTCGAATAGATGTATAATTTAACTCCATTACTTATCTCGCCTATCACCAATAACTTTCGCAGGGTTACCAGCAACGATGGCGTAATTGGGTACATCTTTAGTTACAACAGCTCCCATTCCAACTACAGCATGATTTCCAATGGTTACACCATCAACAATACCTGCCTGAGCGCCAATCCAAACATCATCACCAATTACAACGCCCTTGGATGTTACGGCTTGTTGGTATATAGGTGAGTCTGGCGACATACCATGGTTAAAAGCATAAATAGTGACATTATTTGCTATACGAGTTTTGTTACCGATAGTGATTCCCTCTTTACCACCATCAATAGAACATCCATGATTGATAGCAACTTCATTTCCTAATGTTATTGGTCCATGGATAAAGCTATCGGCGGCAATCATACACTTGTCACCAATACTAATTTTTCGACCTGGCTCTGCAAATAAATTGGCTTCAGGGGCGATAAAACTATTTTGGCCAATCTCGATGGTTTCAAGCTGTATAAACTGCTGTTGCACTTCTTCTTGCCAAGGCTTTGCCCAAATTAAGTGTTTTTCTTTTAGGGAAAAATATAGCCAAGGCATATATGAAAGACGTTTCTTGTGCTGAACTTGATAATCTATGGGCATAGGTTTGGAGATAGTGCGTAAAATGCGCTTATGGTAATGAACATAACCGATAAAAACAATGTGCTTACTTAGAGGGCGTATCCTAGGTATTAATTAAGCTTAACTTGTATTAGGGCCTGTTGATCTTTCAGGCTATAATTTTGTGCTCAAAAGCATCGAAGACAGCGTAAATTGGTCACTTCTGCTGCGTTATCGTTTGCTTATGTGGAAACGAAGTAACGACAGTTTTGTATGTCGGTAATAACCACACAGCACAAACTCTGCCTTGCATAAGATAACCAATTTATCGCTGCAAAAATAAGCACGAAAGATCAACAGGCCCTAATTATTGGAAGTCGTAATATGTTTATTAACCTAATTTTTACAGTATAGAGTTATGGCAGAGTCAATCAGAGATGTAAGTCGAATTAATGTTCAGTTTCGTGATGGATTTAGTCATGCTCTACTTCCGCCAGAAACGAGCACTGTGGAAGAAAAGGGCTACCAACAAATCACGGACAAAAGCAAAAGCACATTTAAGTTAAAACGCTTTTTTCTTAGTAAACCAGCAGAGATTGATAGAAAGCCAGCTCGAAACCTTCGTTCTACTCTATCTTGTTTTTCGGTATCCAAGTTTTATCGCTTTATGACTACTCAGTGCTGTCCGTGTATTCCTTGGTTATTGAGAAGTGATAAAGGGTATTTGGCACATATCGCAAAGAATTGGCCTGAATTATATCAACGTTTTGCCCTCGAAGAGTTACCAACAGCATCTTTTAACCCTGAGGAACATAGAGTTAAAACATTTAGAGACTTTATGTTTGGAGCAGATCTGGCGGCTAGAAAACAAAAATTACAGCTAGGAGTCATTGACGCTTTCGGAAGTCAAATAATGGCTCATGAAATCCATCCTGAAATTTTTACTTCCCCAGAAGTGGTTCGTCACCTTGAAAGCTTTTCTAGGCTTAATCAGTACGAGTTGAAAATGAGTGGAAAACTGCTTGCCCAGCCTAGAGCTGAAGCCTTAAGGATTTCATCAACCGATGATGTTCGAATGTTGTCATCAGCGATTCTCTTTAGTTCAAAGAGTAGAAAGCTCGTGTTTAAGGAAGCCAAAAGAGCTTTTATAGTTGCTGGAAAACATAAAGTAGTACCAGTAAAACAACTTGAGAAAATATTTGAAGCGATAGACTTGAGTAAACTTCGGTCTGGATCCGATAAAGCAATAAGGTTAACTCTTGTTAAGTTACCTCTTGAGAAACCTCGATATATCAAAGAAACCGGATTGACGGCATTAGGCTTCTTTACAGTGCTAATGGAAAAATTTGATAGAACAGTGAGCATTGAGCATACACCGGATTATGCCGTTGTTGTTACCAGTACTATTTATCAAAATTTCTGTGAATTACTACAAATATCTGAGCAGATTAATGGGATCCTTGGCGTAAATTCTAAAAGGCTTTTAAGTGGGCAGGAACCTTATGAGCAAGAATGGGATAAGGGGAAGTAATTCAATAGAATAAGCGACTCTTTTATATGTTAATTAACTATTAGCGATCTCAAACCTCATTGGTTATGTTCAATAAATATTGAAAATTTAATATCTTGGGGGCATTTATGTGGCGAAAAGCACTGTTCTGTGGTCTGGCGTTCTTCACTGTAAATTCGGCAATGGCTCTGCCTGACTTGTCAGAACCAAACGATATTGTTCCTGTTTATGAAAATGTAGTTGAAATTTTAAACTCTAATGATAATACAATTTTGGAATGTAATGTCGTACTTGCAAAACTCCAAGATTGTAAAACAAAAACTGTAAATGGGTTAAATGAACCATATCGTGGGGCTTCGTCAAAAAATTTGGGACAACAGCAAGTTGTTTATGTCACTGAAAAAGGGGTGAGTGGCTTATTCAGTTTTCAAACAGATAAACATGGGTTAATTCCTACCAATGCCTCTATTGTCAGACTTCCTGCATTTCCATACGATGATGACACTGGTGGAGATATTTTTGAAATCAGACGCTCTTCTATTGTGAATTATGACAACCCATTTTTACAGCGCTTCTTTTTTTCACGTACTCCTGCGGATACATCCAGTAATTACGGTGATTTTTTTAGTTTAGAATTAGGCGCTGATGAAGCGAGGATCATTAATTCACAAGAATATCTTAATGTGTCCCTACCAGCCTTCACATTGGAACAAGGTAACTCGGCTCACAATGAAGTACTAGCGGGTGTAGGGCAAATTGGTGGAGCGGCATCTGAAACAAGTGCAAGGTACCCATTTACAGGGATATTGAGAGGCAATAATGGTGGACTGAGGTACTCTAATAGCTCTGGAGGCACAAAAGATAAAGTGAAAGCTACGCTTGATTCAGATGTGGCTTCGATTGCTAAGGTTGATGGTAAGTATTGGGTATCATATAAAAGTAAAAAGAAGTTTACTCGATTTGATGTATTTCCTAATGGTCAAGCGGTGGATCCTGATAATTATGAAGCCCCGAGTAATTCCAATGTCGAAATTAAAAATATTCAAACTCGTAATTATCAACAAGATTCTATAAATAATTTCACGTTATTTGCCGATGACAACAAGATAGGCAGTTGTGAAGGTGAAAGCGATTTTGTATGTACAGATGCTTTTAATTATCTTGATGCTTTTGCATTACATGATGGCACAAACTATGAACCAACCAAAACCATAACATCTACCAGTTTGGGAGATCATGATACTGTGATCTTTCAAAATTTGAATTACAGTCCTATCAATGCCAGTGAAGTAACCAGAAACATCACCATCCCTGACAGTTTAACCGCTGCATTTAGTGGTTCCTGCTTAACCCAAGTTGACTTTGATAAAGAGAATGGCCCAGGAGACGAGGGGATTGATTCTTGTACTTTAAACTATGATGCAAGAAAGTTAACCAATACTCCTCCCATAGACGAAAGTTTTGATGTTAGCTTTACGGTGCATGGGCCGTTTGGAGACGTCCCTACAAGCTTCCACTTTAATATTAATTTACCGACAAGTATTCCACATTTCGTGTTTGAAAAAGATGGGGTAGTTTTACCTCAGCTCAACTTAAATGCTGGCGATACTGGTTCTTTTGAGGTGACGTACATATCTAATCAAAACGATAGTAAGTCACCCAACATTAGCTTTTTAAATGGCACAAATAATAGCAGTTTATTACGAAGCTATTTTACTGATACAGGTTGTTTGGCAGTGGACGCACCTCCATTAAATGCAGGTGGAAGTTGCACTCTTAGTTATCATATCCCTGCAAAAGTGAATAGTGTCAATTACACACTTAATTTAAATAATTCAGAGGGGGTGCCAGCAGACGACGGTACCTTAACGTTAGAGTTAGCTTCAAGGGGGAACGTTATTGCTCACTATCCACACGGAAGTCAAAACATAGAGCATTTATCTAGTATTCATCAATTGGATATATTACCTGGGGGAACAGCAGATATAAGATTTACTAATGTAGGTGCTGCTACAGCACATAATTTTCAAGTGAAATTTATTGAACCTACAAATCAGCACGTACCTTATCATTTAGATGGCTCTTGCGTACAAGATCCTGCTCCTGATTTGAGTGCCTTAGGTGGTAGTTGTGACCTAACCATAAAAATAAATAACAATGCATCGCTTTCATCGGCGCGTTATCCGCTTCGAATTTCTGGAGATGATATTGATGGCTATGATATACCCATAACGATCAATTCATTCCCACATGGTAAAGGGATAGGTGTAGTAGATTCAAATACGGAAGTGCAGGGCGATGTAGAATTGAGCCAAACTTCTAGTGGCTTCCTGACAGTGACAAATTACACTGGTTATGATCTTAGTGATTTAAAGATTATTTTACCTTTTACAAGTGGCACAGTGTTTTACGGAAAAGCGGATACAAAAAACTCAAAAAGCTGTTTACGACAAGGAGCAACAACTTCAGTTTTGGACGTATCTTTAGCATCTTTAGAAAATTGTAAACTTTTTTATCATGTTAATTCGGATTATGTAGCTAAAAAGCAAAATGAAAATCTGACTTTTACCTATACGGACACGAACACTTCAACAAAGAAAAATGAAAAAACAGCCATTCACTTTACTAACCAACCAGCTATTCGATTGAGTGAATTAAACTCAGATCTTCCATTAACAACCATTGAGTTAGATGCATCTGTACCTAAAACCGTCTTGGTCTTTACTAACGAGCAGAATTATAAAGTTCAAAATTTGAATGTTGGCATTTCGGATCCCAATGCTGCAGGCATCATGAGTAATAATACATGCCAAGGTAAAGCTCTTGGTTCAGGTGAATCATGCAGTGTTATTTTAACATTAGACGATTTCAAACCACTTATTGGCAAGTACAACTTGACTATTAATAGTGACAATTTATTGCCTGCAATAGCGCCTATAAATATTAATCAAGCACAAACGGATACGGTAACCGTTACCAACTACGGTGGTTATGTGTTATCTGCTGATTTTACCGATTTTCATGCAAATCAAGATGGTAAAGACAGTGAGTGTAAATCCGGTTCTTGCTACGCAAAAGATTCTACAGGGTGGTTTACTAACCCTAACAACAGGCAGGTTACAGGGGTTTCTGGTCGTAATATCACATTAAATATGATGGCAGGAACCTCGAGAACCCTACCATCGTGCGATCAAGGTAAAATTGAATGCTATGGCACTACGTTTGGGCCTGATTGCCATTATGCTAGGGATGATACCGACAAGGGGGCAGCACAAAATCAGTGCTTAAAATATAATCCGACTAAATGATTCATTGACTCAAAAGGGTATAGGAGCCAATGAGTAACTTGTGGTGTTTAGAGTCAAAGTTAAAGATCAATCTACTTTTGACTCGGACACAATAGTTTAAACAGCTACCTGTTACCTTTAAAGGTTCTGCTATGCTTTTTATATTATGGAAAAGTTTAAGGCAGAATTTTGTCTCGAATTGGTAGTAAAACTCAAGTCCCCCATACATTTTATGAAAGTCAACAAGAACGGTTTTCTCATGAAAATGATAAAAATATACCGAGGGATATTCGCAGCTTTTCCCTATTATGGATAGAAAAAATCAAGCCTGTACTTCCTCAGGGTGCTGATAAAAGTGAATACCGGACACAAGTGTCGGTAGAGTTTTATGAACTGTTTGAAACGAAATCAAAAGAGGCCGCTGAGCAAAAAATAGTTGAAATAGATAAGCATCTTAATGGGCAGTTGCAATTATCTTTGGAGTTTAAGCAGCGCTATGGAAACAAAGATGGATATATTCTGGTATTAAAAGATGCCAATGGTGATGATGTTCAAAGGTTTACACATATAAAATTAGAACAACGTTCACCCCAGGCATTACTGGAAGCGGAAGCCGTTTCTGAACAAGAGGTTCCATCGGATTTTGGTTTCGAAATCATATCTCAGAAAGGTATCCCTAGAACGGAAGAAATAGAGACTTCTATTAAATGGTGGCCTAAAAGTCGATTTAATCCTTTTTCTAAATCTGAAAAAGCCAAGATAGTAAAACCAAAAGCTCAAAAGCCGACTAAAGCTGTTAGTAGTCCAAAACTCAAAGAATCCCCCAAATCAAAAGCTTCTTCGTTTCAACCGAGAAGAGGAGCGTCTGCTAAAACCGCGAGTGATAAAACTCCCCAAAAAGTAATATTTTCCAATCAGAAGCCTGATGCAAGTGCATCAGCATTGCAAGTAAAGCAAACACTTGAAGGTAAAATGATCCAAAGTGGATTAGTAAAGTCTCATCAACAATTCGATATTTTATTTTCCAGAGTAGATGTATTGTTATACTCCGAACTGCAATTGGCTACTCGGTTGGCCATTTATCAAAAAATTCAGCCTACTCAGAAAGATGATTTACTCGATGAGTTTTTTGGTTTAGTTCTTGATGCTCCCTATTTTGATTTATCACCAGATGAAATTGGAAATGAGTTTAATTCGTTCCCACTTGTTGCCAAAGCAGCCCATACCAAAATAACCAGTAAAATTAATGTTATTCCCAAAGTTACCGACGCCCACAGAGCGATTGAATTTGGCGTAACACCAAAAGGTGCAGGTTTATATAACTGGGGAAATACCTGTTTTATGAATAGTGCCTTACAGTTACTGAGCATACATCTGAAATTGTCCGATGGTGTAGCGCATTTAAAACGTGGCATTCCTTTAGCAGCAGCCAAAGATATTGTATTGAAAGCGTTACCTAGCAATGATTTTAGCGGCATAGATGAAAATTTAGAGGCTGAAGAAATAGCAAAGGAAAAAGAAAGGATTCAAATCGAGCGGGCTAAATTAATTGATCGCTGGGCTACAATCATTTCAGGAATGCAAGAAGAACAACTGGCTTCACAACCCGTTATAATTCCAGAATACCCAAATGTTGAGCTCACTGACAAATTAGTTGCACTTATACACTTTAAAAATGAGTTTTTAAAACTACAAGAAAGACTGCAAATGGATGTAACCGAGTCAGAAGCGATAGCATCTCCTGCGGAGCAGCAACAAGATTTTTTAAAGGCTTATCTTCATTTTGCACAAATCACAAATCGATTAAACTCTCTCTATATATTCGATATGTTCGCTCTAGAACCTCAGGAATTCATTTTTGCCAACATTCCCCAACAGGATCCCCAAGAGTTTCTTATGGATATTATGGACATCTTTGGTTTGAATCTAGCCGAAGGAAGTCATATTCAAACTCGAGAGGTCTTGCATCTAAATTCAACCGATGGAAGAACACATTTGACGTCACGTTTGGCTCCAACTCCAAACCCCTTAGCGATGGCTAATGCTCCAGTAGAAGGCCGTGAGGTGACATTGGACAGCTATTTGGAGCAGTTTAGTAGAGAAGAAGAGTTACAAAAAAAAGAGGCTTTTTACTGGGATGATGGGGTGCTAGAACGACATAAGGTGAAACCTGAAAATGTGATAACCACCAAACAAATAAAATTTCATGCAGAGTCTTCGCCGCCCGATCAATTCATCGTCCAATTAAAATTGTTTGAAAAGACTGATACCAAACCAACCTGTATTGTACAAGATGGGGAGGGTAGTCAACCTAAGATCAAAGATGTTGGATTAGAAGTGATACATTCATTGTTGGAAAATAACCGTAGAGTTAAAGTATCTATGCATATTGGGGAGGAAACTGAACCTACAAATGTAGAATATCAAGTTGTAGGAATATCTTGTCATGCAGGTTCCGGTGTTCGAATAGGACACTATACGGCATTAAAGTTCAACCCTGATGGCAGTGCGGTCTTTCTTGATGATGATGTTGCTGTAGATTGGCGAGAATTTTATAAAGCTAGGGATATGAATCGTTCAGTTAACAACCTTAAAGAGTTTTGTGAGCAAAGAGAGCTAAGTGGTTACTTATATTCACTAAAACGAGTAGATGCTGACTGATATTCAATCAGCATTAATAGAGTTAACTAAAATTTGATTCTCTACTACTTTCCAGCCGATATTGTAGTTATACAGTGAAATAAAATAATCCTTATCATCATGTTTATTTTTCTTATAAGCAGGGCGAGGATCTTGCGATAAAACCTGTTCAATTAATCTTTTAAATTCATCTCCATTTGTCATACTTTCAAATGCGATTGAACACTCTTTGCTGAAGTTTACTGAGCAGAGTTCAGGTGATTCTTGTGCCATGCCTGCTTTTGCATTGGTTAAACTATCAGAGAAAGGCAGGTAAGGCTTAATATCCAATATAGGGGTGTTATTAACCAAATCCATGCCAGAAATATCCAATATTACTTGGTTTGCTTCTAGTCGAACTTGATGCAACCTAACTACAGATTGACCTATGCCGTTAGGGCGAAATGTGGAACGAGTAGCAAATACACCGATTTTTTCATTTCCGCCAAGCCGTGGAGGGCGAACTTTAGCTTTGAAACCTTGTTCAAGGTTTTCATGAAAGCTGAACAACAACCAAAGATGTGAATATTGCTCAATACCCTGAACAAAGTCAGGGTGATTGTAATCGCCAGTTAATTTAATTTGACCTTGTGCGTCAACTAAACCGGGCTGTCTTGGAATGCCAAACTTTTGTTGATACGGCGTTTTACATACTGCAACAGCTTCGATGGTTTGAGTAAACACTTATTGCTTAACCTTAATCGCTTTACCAGTACAAACGACTTGGGTTAAGCATTCTGGTGTTGGGGTTGCTAAATTAACGCAATGTTCAACGATAAAGCCATTTGCTCCTATATCAGCCGCGTTACGGCGAGCATCTGTTCGTGCATCTGCTTCAGTTGCGATTTTATTGTTACTGGACTGCTGACAATCTTCTCCATTCACAATTTTTATCGTCTGGTAACTTTTAGGGGCAGGGTGTGCTTTGTCGTACAGTGTCACATCTGCGGCCTTAAAATACTCTTTAATTGAGTCTTTGCTGATGTTGCTATTAAATGCGTAGTTACCTGAACATCCAGCAAGATAGAGGGGAAGAAATATGATGCACTTTTTCATGTTGACCTCAATGGGCATAAAAACACAACATGCCTGCAAATACAGGCATGTTGTTTCAAGTTGAAGCGATATCCTATCGCTTCAAGTACTTTTGATAAAGCTGATTATGACGATTGTTTAAATCAACTTTGCGGCCATCGATGTAGAGTTGCTCTACTTTTCCGGAAGCTTGATCAAGTATATCGCCCTCAGTGATGATAAAACTTGCCTTATATCCTTTCTGTAAAGAACCAATATCTTTTAGATTCAGAATATTTGCGGCATCAGCTGTGATGGATTTAAGGGCTTCTTCCTTGCTTAAACCATGACTCACGGTTTGGCCTGCTGCAAAGGGTAGGTTTCGGGTATTCCAATCGGCTTTAATCGCAAGAGCAAAAGGTACTCCTGCTTGTTTTAGTAAGCTAGGTACTTTAAAGGCTTGATCGACTGGGTCGTCATTGCGTTGGGGTAAACTGAAGACATTGGTATAAATGACTTTGGCTCCAATTTCATTCAATGATGTCGCTACTCGCCAAGCATCATAGCCACCAACAATAACCAGTTTGAATTTATATTTTCTGGCGATGGCGATAGCTTGTTCAATCTGCTTTTGCTTATTAGCATGGACATAAAGCTGGCCTTTCCCTTCAAATAGTGGAAGCATACTAGCTAACGCTTTATTGCCTTTTACATCATGGTCAGCTTTGTAACTCAAATAATAGCGATAACCATTTTCAAAGGCTTGATGAACTTCATTTATTTGCTTATTTAGGCTTTCTAACTGTTTTTTATAAACTGTAGGATCTGATGAAGCCCAGCGAATTGACGGCCAATACAGGTTCATCTGCGGCCCTGTTTTAACCAGAGCATCATCAATATTCCATGCATCTAAATTCACAACGATGGATTGGCCTGCAATTCCGTTACCTGTCGGTATCACTTGGGCGTAAGTGATACCGTTTCTACGAACTGTTGGAATGATTTCAGAATCAGCGTTATAAGCGACAGCGGGTGACAATTGAGGATTAACAAAGCCGACTTCACGATTATCGACGCTTTCTTTTACAGCATTAACTTCGACTAAACCAAGGCTGGTACTTAATGCAACCAAACCGGGATAGACATGCTTACCTGTTAAATCAATGATTTTAGCTGAATTAGAATTTAAATCTTGGCCGATTTCAACGATACGGCCATTATTAAATAACATGTCACCGTTTTCAATTACACCATTCGCTGCTGTGTGAATCGTGGCGTTTTGCAGCAGAACCGCTTGCTTTTGTGTTGCTGCCGGCACAATATCACTTGCGAATGCAGCCGCTGAAATCATAGAAGCCACTGACAATAAACTGATAGTTAAAAGATGTTTTTTCATTGTTCTTCTCCTTAGTGGCTGTGGTTGTGGCTTTTATCCCAAGCATGGAAAAGCGTATCACAATGCCACTCAGGTTCTTTGAATATAGGTGCTTCTGATTTTTGCTTCATCTTAGTGCCACTTGTCAGTATTTTTTGGATCAGAGCTTGGCGTTCAGTGGCAACTTGTTGCTGCTTTTGCTTGTCTATTTCAATATCAAAGTAGCGTTTGCCATCAACCCATACTTTTTCTGCTTTTGCATACACAGAAAGAGGATTGTGACTCCATAATGCTAAGTCAGCTTGTTTACCTTGTTTGATTGAACCAACGTATTTATCAACGCCAAGTTGTTTCGCTGGGTTGATAGTAACCATATTCCAAGCATCAATTTCACTCATATCACAATAGAACATTGATTTTGCGGCTTCTTGGTTTAGGCGGCGCATCATTTCTCTATCATCAGAGTTAACACTGGTGAGTACACCTTTCTCGGTCATTAAGCAGGTGTTTTGTGGAATAGCATCGTACACTTCAAACTTATAAGCCCACCAGTCTGAGAAAGTAGAGGCACTAGTGCCGTGCTTAGCCATCTCGTCAGCAACTTTATAACCTTCTAAAATGTGAGTGAATGCTTTTACGGTAAAGCCGTATGCATCCGCTACTTTTAAAAACATTAGAATTTCAGATGCAACGTAAGAATGAATATGAACATCACGCTCACCATTAATCACTTGGTTAACAGCTTCTAGGCGATAGTCCTTTCGTGGTGCAACAATTTTACGTTTAGAACTACGACGTAAATCGTCGTAATCTTTTTTAGCTTGCTCATATTCAAGAGCCGAATCCATAGTCTCACGGAAAAGGGCATCTACCCCCATTCGACTTTTAGGGAAGCGACGGGAAAACTTTTCACCCCAATGGGTTTGTTTAACGTTTTCACCCAAGGCGAACTTAATACTTGGATTGGCTTCTTTGAATTTCAGCTCTTCAGCAGTGTCGCCCCAACGAAGTTTAATGGTTTGCGCTTGACCACCGATTGGGTTTGCACTGCCATGAAGTAATTGAACAGTCGTTACACCTCCGGCAAGAGCGCGGTAGATATTTACATCGTCAGGATTAAGCACATCTCCAATACGAACTTCAGACGTTACAGCATGAGTAGCCTCATTAACCCCGCCGTTAATGGCAATATGAGAATGTTCATCAACGATACCAGCCGTTAGATGTTTACCTGTAGCATCGATAACAATGGCTTTTCTAGGAGCTTTTAGTCCTTGGCCTATTTCGTCGATTTCACCGTTTTTGATCAGGACGTCAGTATTTTTGAGAATGCCAGATTTTTCAGATGTCCAAACGGTTGCGTTTTTAATTAATACCGTTTCTTGTTCTGGTAAGGCATCAAAACCAAACGCGACATTTGGGTGAGTGGTTTTGCTGACAAAGCTGGTTTTCTTATCAGAGTCCTGAGAGTTTTTGGAGGTTAGATTTTCTGAGTCCGTATCTAGTTTAATACGTTTGGCGGTAACAGGGTATTCAGTGCCATCAGCCGTTTCCATTCGACCAGTTAACTCTTTGCCATCTAGCCATAAGACGAATCGTGTCACGCCTTGATAGTCAGCACCAGAAAGATCAGCGATAAAGGTTAATCGTTCGTTGTCGTATTTGACTTTATCTAACTCAATTTGTTGTTCACCACTAGACAGGGAAGCATCAAGCTTTGTACCTTTCTCTAATCCCAGATCAAAATCGATTTGGTTAAGAGTTAGCTGATAATTACCGGCAAGATTATCTAGGCTACGGTCATGAATTTGAGTTTCATTGCCCTGCAGCCAAACACTGTAAATTTTTCCGTTGTCGAATAAGTCACCTTTGGATATCACAAAGTCAGCTTTGTAACCCGGCTCTAATTTACCTGCTATGTCAGAAATGTTAGCCATTTCAGCTGGATTCGTAGTTAAAGCTGCTAATGCATCTTGCTTTGATAACCCCGCATTTACTGCTTTGCGAAGCGCTTTCCAAAACTCTTTTTGATTGCTGCCAGATAAGGTAAATGCAAATGATATATCAGCTTTTGCTAGTGCCGCTGGATTTGATGATGCACGTTCCCAATGTCTTAACTCTGCCAGTTTGACATCTTTTGCTGAGTCACTATCTGCCACATTAGGCGCATCAGGAAATTTTAATGGCAAAATGATTGAGTAATTTAAGGCTTTGATTTCGTTGATTCGGCTGTATTCATTACCAGTACCCACGATCGTAGGTGTCAAATCAAACTCTGCTAATTCTCGAGCCGCACGTAGCTGGTTATTAAGGCTAGTGGTTTCGAAAATAATGTGCTGTTTGTGTAAATTTCCTAGTTTTTCATAGGCGGCATTAAATTCGATTTCATTTGGTTGTGAAAGCGTGCCCGGCTTGTTGTAATTTTCTTTATACCATTTCGCATCTGAAAGGGTTTGACGGATTAAAGCGATACTACCCATTAGCGACCCCGGGTAGTCTTGCTTTGAGCTGCCTTTATTGAATGACATAAACTGATGGCTTCGAGCTTGGTAAATCACCTTGTTTGGAATGTCATTTTCCAACGATAAGCTTACGCCACGGCCACGAAAAATACCGTCTAATTTTGCCGATTGAACACTGGTAAAGCCATTGTTTATCCATGTTTTTGCGCTTTTTGCATCTGGCTTAATATACGAAAACCATTCTTTTTCAGCATGAATAGCATCATTAGAAGCATTGCCACCTATACGGTCATTAAAATAGATAGGCTTAGTTTGTTTGGTTTCTGGAAAGCTATAATCGATACCGTATTGAGTATATGGGTCAATAAAACCGGGATAAATGGTATAGCCTGATAGGTCAATTTCTAGCGCCGCTTGGGGAATATCATTATCTTCAATAATGGCTTTAACTCGATCATTTTCGACCAGCAATGTAGCATTTTTAACAACTTTACCCGGAGCAACAAAAATATTGGCGTGAGTCAGAGCGGTAAGTTTATTGTTCGCATTTGGAGTAAGGACACTGGCGAAACTGGATGACGACATTACGACTAGCGCACTGGCGCTTATCACTTTGTTAATATTTATCATTTTTCCGTGTGATGTTTGTTGTAGGTTGAGCTAGGATACTGCAAAGGCAATAGAGAAAAGAAGTTTTTTTGTAACTTTTTATTATCAATAATGTAGTTATGAATATTTTGAGTTAATAAGGCATAAAAAAGCTCGATACTAAAATGCGGCAGTAGCAAATATGGGGATGAATTTAGGTTTATCCCCTTTATTTTATTCCTATTTGCAGGGCTGTAAGCATGGAGAATCATTGTTCAATTCATAAAAGTCATTATTTAACAATATGTTAGACTGTTAGCGCAAAACGGATTATTATCCTATAATTAAGCTATTCCAAGAATTTCTGGAGAAAAGCTTATGAAAAGGCAAATTGTCGTTGATACTGAAACTACAGGTGTATCTCATTTAAGAGGTCATAGGATTATTGAGATAGCCTTAGTCGAAGTTAATGATAATAAGATAACAGGCAATACCTATCAATCATACTTTTATCCAGACGGTAGAAAAATAACTAAAGGTGCGTACAAAGTTCACCAGATTGAAAATGATTTATTAGTCAATAAGCCTATTTTTAAAGATAAAATTGAAGAAATTAAAAATTTCATTGATGGTGCAGAGCTAGTTTTCTTTAATAAAGAATTTGACCTTAATTTTTTAAACAATGAAGCCAATATCGCCAATCATGAGATCGATTTTAAAATCAACTACAAATCCATATGCCTTATGGAAATCATTGCTAATGGTTTAAGTCGAAAAAATGGAAGAATATCTCTAGATACTGCTTGTAGAATTTATGGGATTGATACATCTGGTAGAGAGGTACATGGTGCTTTAATTGATACAACATTAACTGCGGAACTGTTAATCGAGCTTCAATTAAGATCTGAATTGATCAAAAGAGTACCCCATACCAATGAACGAAGAGAAAGAGAAAAATTTCCTTTTCCTAGAGCTTATAAAGATCAACAGTATAATTTTTGTAAAAATACAAAATGTAAAAATTTTGGTGTACCTCCAACATTTCCTAAAAAAGATAAGAATGGGAAATATAGCAATGACATAGGTGATTACAGGGTACAAATCTATCGAAGCAAAAAAAATAGTAACAAAAATGCTAAGGTATTGGTTTGTAAGCTATGTAAAACTGCGAGTTACCTGTATAGCAACAAATCTATTGTGCAAGAAACTGAAAGATTGAAATCCATCTATGAGTTAAAGATTCCTTCATGCCCAAATACTGCATTAAAACCTAATATAAGCAAAGGTATACCTGATGGTCGGAGGTATAAAAAAATACAGAAAAAAATCAAAGGAAACCTTAAAACTTTCAATAGATTAAAAGCAGCCTGTTCTAATGTGAAACAAGATATTATCAATTATTCAGATAGTTATTGGTTAGATAGTAAGTCTGTAAAAAAAATTAAGAATTCAAAAGGTTTACCAAAAATTTCTCATCCTGATTCAACAGGAAAATATCACAATAATAATATTTTCATCTCTCAAAAATTTAAATGTAAAAAATGTCACACTAAATTTTCTGTTCCTTTAAATGCACAGAAAGGACAATCTAATTATCAAATAAACTACCAATTGTTTTCAGAGCTAGTTAACAAAGGAATTATTAATAGAATATCAGAGAAACTAAGGATTAATCACTCTTTAATTTACTCTAGAATTGAGTTCTTCTACAATCAATGCATTCAATTTGATCAGTACATGCTACATAAAAATATTTGTAAATTACAAAACAAAAAAATAAACATGAGCATTGATAAACAATTATTTTATTCAAATTGGACATCTAAAAAAGATGCTCGAAGAACATTGTTTGTAAATATATCCACAGTTGATAATTCAACAAGGTTTGCGTTTGCGAGTACTGTAAACTTTGATTTTACATCAAATTATAAAAGTTTTTATAAAGAATTTATAAGAATAGGTGAATATAAAAAAGAAGTATACAACAGGAGATATCAGCAATATATATTACCTGAAGAGGGTATTAATGATGATTTGACACTTAAAGCTCCAAGTAAACATCTATTGGTACATCAAACATACTCTTTATTTTCTCATCTAGAGTTATTAAAAAAATATATCAACAACTTGAATAAGGTTAATTTATTTGGAGATGATGATGTTGGTTTTGATAGTGCCATCCCCAAAGTATTAAGAGAAAATATTGAAAGTAATAAATTAAATGTTTGTATAGTTAGACCTCAACAGCTTAAAAAAAATGAAGTTGAAAAAGATGGTGCTTACCAATGGATTCCTCAAGAAAAGCCAGTAATAAAAGGAAAGTATATTGATGTAAAACTGCTTACAGACAGTACCTATAAATTTTACAATCACGCATCTTTGCATGGAGTTGATAATTACTTTCAAGTATTGAGAAGAAGGTTAAATATGTTAGAAAGACCTTTGAAGTCATCTCCAAATACAAGTACAGAAAAAGTAAAAGATGATAAATGGAATGTCTATGGCTCTTATAATCCAAAATATATTTCAATGCTAATTGAAATAATGAGGGTTTATAATAATTATATATTAACTGACGAAAAATCAATTGCAAAGAAAAAAGGCTGTACTGATATCCCACAAACACCTGCACAAAAATTAGGCTTAGTTGATACTGTGTATAGTATTTACGACATTCTAGATTTCAGTGTTGGCAAAGTAGCCGTAGATTTTATGGAGCAATTTTCAAAAAAAAGTGCCGTTTAACTTAACCTCATTCATTAATATTGATGTCTTGATGTCAGAAAGATAGATAATAAAAGTGTTAGTTTAATAAAGTAACCACCATGTAAAGTGGTTACTTAAAAAACATAAAATTGTAATCAATAAGAATTAATCAACTTCAGAGTATTCATAATAACCAGCTTTGATTTTAGTATAAGTATCATATATTTCTTCAGGATCTCTAATCTGATATACATATGGAGTTAAGCCTCCTACTGCTCTAAAAAAATATGTTCCACTTGGTTTTAATTCAATATTTATAACATTCTTACTAAATATCCCTCTTGGATGAAATTGAAATGTATGCTTGCCTGAATTCGTTAAGAACTTATAATATTCACCAGTATTTAGCTTAGTTAATTGTACGTCATCAAAAACAAAAGGAGCATCAATACCTGAATTAAGAATACCTGTTTTATATGTATATACATATACGGTAGCTTGGTTATCGCTTCGTGGCTCAAGCTCTAAATTATCAGGAACAGGGGTTATAGTGCAACCTGAAACTAAAAATACTAAAAATAAAGCCATAACTATTTTTTTCATATTATTCCCTTTAATAAAGTTTATCTTTGTAGATAACGATTTAAAACATTATCTTCTTTTTATTTTACGTATTTGGTGTTGATATTCATTAATTATGGGGTAAACCATTTGATCAAAACTAGGAGTATTATCTTTTAAACGTTTTATATTTTTTTCTTCATTATTTCTTCCATATTTTGTAACAGGTCTTCCACTTCTGACTATTTTATAATAGGTTTTACCAGTACCTTGATTAAAATTATCAATTTTTGTTTGTTGCAAACAGAAATTTAGTGTGTAATCCCTATTTACGAGAATGTTTTCATTAGGACTAAGTGGTTTCCAGCCATGATTATAATGAGTTGTCATTAAATCACGGTTCTTACACCATTTTTCGATTTCATAAAACAACTCCCTAGCTAAAGAGATTTCTACAATATTAAGAGTATCCATTTCTACTTTACACATTAGACATTCGGAGATTAGACGCAATATCATATAGGATATTGTCTGACTTATATATTTTACAAATAAGCTCTCTAGTATTGATTAGCCACGCATCTGTGATCATATTTCCATCAGTAAAAGCTTCAAAAGAGCACTCTTCATTTATCCATTTATGATAGTGATTAACATAGAACATGCTAACAAGGAAATCTTGCTGCTTTTTTGTGTAAAACATACCATTGTTTTTTACTGACAATTGTATTATTGACTTAGTGACACCGTTTAGGATTTTTGCACCATTTAAAACTTTAAAATGAGGTGCATGTTTGAGTTTTAGTTCAGAAAATGAACTTTTATTGGCGGCTTTAGGATTTTTTGCGAGATAGATCAAGTGCTGTCTCTTGATCAGATCTCAAAGCAGCTCACCATCTGCTAGCATTTCTTTCGCTACTCGGTATCCTACTACATAAGATTGAAGCGTATCCCAACCTTCCCATATCGTTTCCCAGCCAGCAATGCCT
>NZ_ML014806.1 GCF_003675895.1 Parashewanella curva | reverse complement strand
TTCTGTGCCATACGCAGTTACGTTTCGAGTTGCAGAAAGCAAAATATAACAGCTTCAACAGCGCTGAACTTGTTGTTCAGTGGGCATTTGCCAGATATTTTTGTTCAGTAGGCTGAATAGTTACAAATCATTTTTGATAAGTTAGGTATCGACCCGAGTAACGAAAAAGTATCTCAGGTCATCAGTGGGCTAGGAGAGCTAGGTGTCATTGCTGCGTAAAACTGTCCGCAGTATTGATTAAAGAATGTCTCTCGAAAGCCAGAAAGTAATTGAACCACAGTTAATAAGTGCTTGATTATATTGTTTCGATATCGGTTGTATATTAACCGGCACGCTATTGAATCACCGCCAGCTTTTCTCTACTCATAAATCGTCTTTGTCCATCTATCATTAACGAGCGGGTGTGAGACGTTAAAAAGCGAGGGTCGCCGTCCATAAGTATTGAACATTGATAGCCGGTAACCCTGACTTTGTTATAACCTTTAATCGTTAAAGCTTGTTTTAGATACCCACTAAAAGACTTCCTACTAAAACTTCTGAACCATTCTCTTGTGCTAAATTGCTGGGGAGCTCTTGCATATTCTAAGTCACTTGGCTTAAATGAAGCGGGTACATAGCTGTCTGCAGAATTTGTGGACATAACCCTTAAATCTTCAATTGCTAATAGTCCTTTTCGTTCTAGATAATCGGCCAGCTGAAATCCAGTATAGTAACCTCCATTGCCAGCAATACAATCTTCTCCAGCGTTTCCAGCGCCATAAATATATAGGCTGCTAATCCTTTGGGGCTCTAATTCATCTAACGAGTAACACGGAGAATAATTCGAAACCAGTGACCCTAAATGGGCAAACAGAGCGCTACGCTGGTTTTTATCTTGTTCGTTAAAGCGTAACGAAACCTGCTTTACATCAAGATTACATTTTGGGTCCGCACTTACTTTCTGTTTGAGCTCTGCAATGTAGCCTTTATTATCAAAGAGCACAGGAATAAGCTGCTGATGTTGAAAGAAGTTAGCGACTTGCTCATTGAGCATAGCGGTAGTGAATAATTTTTGATCGCGACCAATTTCACCGGGGAGTAAAATAGCTTCAGTTTGTTGGTTTTCATCCAATGTTGCCTTAACAAGATAGTCTTTAAATGTCGCTTGAGGGCGGATGTCTGACTCTTGCCAATGGAGTAAAAAATCAGTACCAATCTTGGTATAATGAGGAAACGTTGATGTGGCTCCACTAATCTCTGAAGACATTTGTTCTATCTGTTGGCTGAGCTATGTGATCAGATTAATCGAAGTTGTCTTAAGCTTTGCTGTCTATCAGGCTAATTTGTCTATTATTTAATGTTTCTGAGTCGTAAGTGAGATTAGAGCCGAAGCTTATTCGTTCGGCTCTAATACTGGTGAATACACTATAGGCTTGACGATTAAAACCCAGAATAACGATTTGGGTAACCTGCGATTCCTAAAAAGAAACGTTGAGTTATTGCAGGGTTTTCACCATTTAACAGTGCCGCATTTACCGTGAGTGGTGATGATGTTTTTTCTGTTAACTTTCCATCTTCATCCAGATCAAATATTCCAATGCTATGGCTTTCAAAACCAAGTACATAAGCGTGGCGGCTGTCGTAAGTGATATAAATATCTTTAGAATCACCTTCTTTTTCCGCTTTTCTGTTGACGATTTGATCTCGAGTTAACAGATTTCCTTCAACATTAAATTTAACGACTTGGTTTGAATTAAACCCAACAGCATAAAGGTGGTTGTTGGGTGTTAACCATGTCCAGCACGCTGCTGGTCGTGTCTCTGTAATGATTGAGCCTGTACCTGAAGGTACTGAGTTCATATTAGGAGAACTGTCGAATAAATCATTACTGTTTGTGGTATCGAGTGAAATCAGCGCCGCTTCGTTATCTCGCAAATTTGAATCGATATCATTGATAAATTTACCGGTTAACAATGCGTTTGATACATAGACATAACGGCTATCACTGGACCAACTGAATCCAATGGATGCCAAGATACCGTCATTAGCAAAGTAACGAGAATTTTGAAGAGAGAATTGGTTATTTTGCACTTCAACATCATACAAAAATGTGTGAGCAGGCGTAGACAGTTGTTCACTGGCAGGATAACCCGCATTGGCGATACCGAGTGTGGTGACCGCAACCTTTTGATTGTTAGGGCTGAAGCTCACTTGTGCAGGACCATTTTGACGTGCTGAATAAGTAGCAAGTCTTCTTTGTGGCGTTAATACGCCCGTTTGTGGATCAAAACGATAAAGATAGATGTTTCTGCTATTAGTATCAGTATCGGCTAAATGTTCACTAATCGGATTGCCATACTGATCTAAACACGTCTCTAATGTATTGGCTTCTGTAGGCGTAATGCAATGGGAAACATTTTGTTGATTGGCAACAATAACCCAAGTGATTCCATTGATGGTTTTTATGTCTAGGCTTACTGGGCGAATACCAAATGAGTCCATGTTTTGAATACCATTATGATCTGCACGTTGATCGATACGAGATAAATCTCCGCTTTGATCATCGATCTGAAATACACTGATGCTGCCATTATTTTCAGTAATGCTCGAGTCACCAAGGGTTTCGCCAGCATTAACGACCAATAGCTTATCTCCGAAAATACGGATTGCACCTTGAGCATCAAAGTCACCATCATCGGCATCGCCGACTCCCCCTGTGTCAAATGCACTTCTTTCGGTTAAATCACCATTTTCGCCGACAGCAAAAGAAATAACTTGGTTATTATTGACATCATTGGTGCTGGTATAGATGAATCGAGTCTGTGGGTTTGTGGTCTTTGAATCGTCATTGTCATGACACGCTTGTAAAAGAAATAAGCTTGAGAGTATTACGCAAAGGCAGACTTTAGGGGACATACAACACTTCCTTATGTAACTACGGAAAAACAACATAAGAAGTAAGTATAGTTAAGTTATATCGCCTCACCAGTATCAAATCACATCCTGCAATGACGAATCATAGCCTTAGCTTTGCAACGATTTAGTTGCAAAGCTAAGGCTATGTTAAGGCATAATTAATTTGGTAGGAATGGTGATTAAACGTCTAACTTTGCGTCTTCAGTTTCATCTTGCTGTTTTTCGTGTTCGTGCTTAATGAATCCTGCGGCTTCTTCATCCATGTTGTTCAATTGATTTTGTGACTGCATCGGGATTGCACGAGATTGCTGATTAATCTCATGGATCTGTGATGCATTTTGTAAATCTCGGTTACTGGTAATGGACGCAATGGACTCTCTGTCTTTGAGGAATGAAATAATATCGTCGCGAATGCCTGCCAACTCTTGCTCATTTTTATGCATTTCTAAAATGAGTCTTGGGTGTTCTAGGTTTTGCATACCTGTAGAAGCAAAAGTACTGGAAACAATTCGGCAGACGATAACCCACGGAGTAATGCTTGAACGAACCAATACATTTTCAGAGCGAGTAGAGTCGTGAATACTGTTACCGGTTGAGATTTTAGACTCAGTAAACGTGCCTTCGACTTTCAGGTAAATTAAATCACTTTCAAATAGAATTTCTGAGTAAAACAAATGAGCCGTATTAGTTTGAATTTGAGCAAGAGTACGGAGTAATAATCCACTCAGAAAAATATGTACTATGGTGGAAACTGAACCTGCAAGCTCTTGCAGTTGAGAGGTAGCCATATTGGCGTGGATATTATCAAACCCAATGCTTCGAGTTAGGCTGGTTAAGTCTACCACTTGATAAGCCAATATCATGGTCAGAATGGCGCTGATCACAAAGAGCACATTGCCAAGTATTAAGCTGGCAGCGCGCATTTTTTTAAATACATCCCCCAACTCCATGGTTTTTACTTTGGGCTGGATTTCTTGGATCATTTCCCCAAAAAACTTGCCTTTGCCTTCAACCTGCTGAATTAAATCAGGGTCGAGCTCTTGATAAACACGGTTAGGGACTTCTTTATAACGACGGTTGGCCATCACTAAGTTATCAAGATTGATAAAAATCTCATTGGGATGAATGGATTCTTGCCAGTTTTCACGAAGTTCTGAAACCTCTACTTTAGGATCAGAATAGTTCAAGCGCTTTTTCAGCATAATAAAGGCGATGGCACTGGTCACTGCGGCGCCAGCTAACAAGCCTAATAACAATAAGGTTGAATGAAAAGTGGGAAAGTTTGCACTGACTTGCTGTAATTCGCTGATAGTCGTTTGGGTCATGGAAAGGGCATATTTCAGACTTAAACCAACGATAACGGGTAGCAAAATTGCGCCTGCGATAACTCTTACTAACTCCATATTCCCCATGCTTGAGATGCTTCTATCAGCATTGCGATTAATGCTAGTACCAGCGTTTCGCCACACGTTTAATAAGTAAATTGTGAGGAGCGCGGTATAAAAAGGAAACGCAAATTCACCTAATTCACCAGCAAAGCCTGCCAATGAAACAAAGGCAACAAAAGCAAAGGCGATAAGGGCGACAATCGTTTTAATCCATGCACCAAAGAGACGTTGCGCCATATTACGGATTGGATACGGCATGTAGGTCAGGCGCGGAAAAATACTGTGAACAAAACGAGCCAGAATGCCAATAGGTTCTACAAAAGTAGAGTTCTTGCGTCCTACTAGCATTTCAATGAGCTTTTGCTTGGTGTAAGCAACATAAGAACTTTCTGTTTTCGCTGTGCTGGATTCAGAGCGACTGTGGTTATAAGCCAGTGAAGTTGGGTGATTACGGCCAACAAAGTAACGAAGCATAGCAAGAATACCACCCGAAGCAGAAGCGATACCGCCACCGAGTAATAACATGCCAAATCCCACCAGTAGCCAGCCTCCAACAGTTTCATTTTTCACTGTGGCTGCGGCATCAATGAGTAAGTAGACTCCCATAAGAGCAACAATGACACCTCGAATAGTGGTCGCAGCCCCTTCTTTTTTGAACGGATTTCGTAGCCCAAGATCAATGGAACCATAATCGAATGCCATTGTTATTCTCCCTAATAAACAGCTGGTGATATTTATTGTGATTCAAATGCTTATTTGTAGTAAGCCATTTGAGTTACTGCAAGAGAGGAAGTATATGGTGATAAATTACTCAGGGGAAGTAAAAAGGCATGATAAAATATACTCTCATTGATCAGTGAGTTTTTGTTATGAATTGCCGTTTAGGGTGTGGTGCCTGCTGTATCGCCCCTTCTATCAGTAGTCCGATCCTAGGCATGCCTAAAGGTAAAAAAGCAGGAGAGCGATGTGTGCAACTTTCAGATGATAATCTTTGCCAAATTTTTGGTCAGCCAGAGCGACCAAAGGTTTGCCATGCCTTTTCAGCAACAATTGATGTATGCGGTACCACTAACGAAGAAGCTCTGTGGTTACTTACTTCACTAGAAGTGCAGACTGGCTAGTTTCAGCGTCGCTATAGCGCTCAGCAAGAAGCTGAGCAACGGAAGTCACTTGAATATTATGCTGTTTTAATCGACTGAGGTTATTTTTCAGGTACTCAATCGTTTCTAGGTAAGGGTGAGCTATCACAATAAAGCGATCATGAGTTTTGCTCAGTTTAATGATCTGTTGAAACTGATGTTCAAGCCCTTGTTGTGAGATGTCGTTATCTAAAAAAACGCTTCGCTTGAGGTTAGGTACTTTGGCCTTGTCAGCTGCTTTCATTGCTTTAGTAAAGCGTGTTGTGAAGCTGTCTACAAAAAATAATCCCCGCTGTTTCAATCCTTGCATTAACCATTGCATAGGCTGCTCAAGCTGAGTGACGTAACTGCCCATGTGATTATTCACTCCTGTGGCATTGGGTACGTCCCTCATCGCTTTATCGAGTATATTGTTGATGGCGCGCTGATTCATATTGCTTTTGATGCCACCTGTTCCCATTGCTTTACCGTTTAGCGCCTGCATGGGTAAGTGGAGCATGATCTCATGACCTTGCTGGTGGGCTCGAACAGAAAGCTCATGGCTAAGAGGGGTAAAAGGCAAAAAAGACAATGTGACTTCAGGCGGAAGTTGCAGTACTTGTTTGTCGGTATGGCGATAGCCGACATCGTCAATAATGATGGCAACTTGCGCTGCTTGCAGTTTTGTAGAAAGAAATAAAATAAGCAGTAGCGCAAGTCGTATTATTGTCATAAATCCTGTTATGTATCTGTCTTAAACCATGAAATAGCCGATTTCAGAGCGTTGTCATCTGAGTCTGCTTGTGTGTCATTGATTATAGGCGCATTATTGCTTGCATTGCCAGTCATGCTAGGCAGATTTATGTCTGGTGTGATCCCTGATTGATGAATGTTGTCGCCTTTTGGGGTCAAGTAATGGGCAATGGTGAGCTTGACGCGACTGTCTTGGAAGATGGTGGGGATCATGCCTTGAATACTGCCTTTACCATAACTTCTTTCACCCATTAGGATTGCCCGTTGGTTTTGCTGTAAAGCAGCAGCTAACACTTCAGCAGCCGAAGCCGAATTTTTATCAATTAACACCAACATCGGCACGTCTTTTAATAAATTGATGTCAGTGGCACTGTAATCACTATTGGCTTGTTTGAATCGACCTTTGGTGGAAACGATAGTTCCTTTACTTATGAAGAGGTCAGCCACTTTTACGGCTTGTTCGAACAAACCGCCTGGGTTACGCCTTAAATCAATGATCAAGCCGTTAAGCTGTTGCTGTCTCCACGAGATCAGTTGTGTTTTGATTGAATCAAAAGTGCTGCTTTGAAAACCGTTGATTCGAATGTAACCAAGGTTGTTCTCTAATACCTTGGATTCAATGGCGGCGACGTGAATGACATTAGGCTTAATATTCAATTGCCATTGTTTGCCTTTTGTATCTTTTACATTGACATCAATAGGCTGGTTATCATTAGCCGCTGTTTTTATCTGCTTTAAAATCGTCTCTTGATTGTCCAAGGAGATTACCTGTTTGCTTAAATGGGTAATGGTGTCGCCAAGCTCAATGCCCGCTTTTTGCGCTGGGGAACCTGCAAAAACGTTGATCACTGCCAAACCATGCTCAGTACCATTTACCTCGAAGCCAAAACCTTTATATTGGCCTTGATTGTTTTCATCTTGCTTAGCAACATCTTCAGCGTCTAAAAACTCAGAATACCCATCGAGTTTTTGGAAAATACCTTGAATGGCTGCTTCAATAAGCTCTTCACGGGTGAGGGGAGTAACATAAAAACGTTCGATGCTATCAATCACATCGGCAAGGAGTGGAAATCCATAATAAGAATGATGGGGTACTTCGCGCCCAGCAATGCTAATGCTAATTCCAAATAGCGCACCACAAAAAAACAAAACAACCCGTCGAGCATACTTGATCATACAGCCTCCATTGATCCAGGAGGCGGCGATTATCGCTTGCAGTAGCGCGAAGGATTAATGGCTTTCCCCTTGTGACGTATCTCGAAGTATAGACCAGGTTCAGCTTGTCCACCTGAGCGCCCGACTAGGGCTAATGTTTCCCCTTGTTTTACGCGGTCACCAGAGGATTTAAGTAGTGCTTGAGCATGGCCATAAAGGCTCATATAGCCCTTGCCATGATCGACTACGATCACCATACCAAAGCCTTTTAACCAATCGGCAAAAATGACTTTACCAGTAGCAATAGCTTTTATCGCTCGTCCTTCAGGTGCGCTAAGGAGTACACCTCGCCAGCGCAACTGTCCTCCTCTTGGGCTGCCAAAGGAGTGAGTTAACCGACCTTGAATTGGCCACTTCAATTTACCCCGTTGCGCACTTAAACCAACAAGTGAATATTGTTGTTTGGACTCTCGAATCGCTTGGTCGATGGCTTGCTTCAGACTGGCTTCTTCAATTTGTAATTGTTCTAAACGAGCTCCACGACGATTGAGCACCCGTTGCAACTGTGTGAGTGTTAGTTGACGCTGCTCACTTTCTTTTTCCAGTTGCTCTGCTTGTCGCTGTTGTTGCTCAGTCACTTTCGCTAATTGCTGTTTTTGCTCAACGATTTGATTTTGGGTTTGCTTTAACTCTGACAGTGTCGTTTTTAGCTCTGCAATGGCTTTGACTCTGGCCTTATTTAAATACTGATAATACGTAAGCAAGCGTTCTACAGAGGCAGGATCTTGCTGGCTGAGCAACATCTTAGTGTAATCATGACTACCACTGAGATAAGCACTTTTAAGCTGATTAGCGAGCGCTTGCTGTTGTGCTTGTTGTTGGTGTTGCAATTGTTTTTGTTTGTCGGACAGTTCAGCAAGGCTGTCATTCAGCTGTTGTTGCTGTTTTTGGCTTTGATTCACTTGGGTTGCGACGTTAGCAATGGCTTGTTCGTCACTTTTCAAAAGCTGCAATAATTGTTGATGTTGCTTTTGGGTATCGCTGACTTGCGAATGTTGGCGATCGATTTGTGTCTGTAACGATTTAAGTAGAGATTGGCGCTCTTTAATGGTTGTGGCCATAACAGAAATCGATAACCCTAAGCCAAAGATCATCATAAACATGACTGAAAATGGACGAACACAATTGCGCACAGACGCTTCCTTTTAATAAACCAACTGAATTAGAAGAAAAAAATGCCGCTTAGTGCGGCATTTCATTGTATCGACCTAAGCCTATTGTGCAAGTGTGATCAATGGCTGCCCTGACATTTCTTCAGGAATCGCTTCTCCCATCAAAGATAGCATAGTTGGGGCTAAATCACTTAGACGACCGCCTTCATTGATTTTACCTTGACGACCAACATAAATCAGTGGCACTAATTCGCTCGTATGAGCCGTATGTGCTTGACCAGATTGCTCATCTACCATTTGCTCAGCATTACCATGATCAGCCGTGATCAAGGCTTCACCGCCCACTTTTTCTAAAGCTTCAACAACACGGCCAATGCAGGTGTCTACGGCTTCACACGCTTTTACGGCTGCATCAAAATTACCGGTATGACCTACCATGTCACCATTAGGATAGTTACATACAATCACATCGTATTTTTCAGACTCAATAGCACCGACTAATTTATCCGTTAGCTCAGTTGAACTCATTTCTGGTTGTAAATCGTAAGTTGCCACTTTAGGGGATTCGATTAAGATTCGGTCTTCACCTTCGAATGGTTGCTCTTTACCGCCATTGAAGAAAAATGTTACGTGAGCGTACTTTTCGGTTTCTGAGATACGAAGTTGAGTTTTGCCGCGATTTTGCAGTACTTCACCTAACGTGTTGACTAAGTCTGTTTTCGGGAAAGCAACTGGCGCTTTAATGTCAGCTGCGTATTCCGTTAGCATCACAAAGTTAAGATTTGGTGTGGCTTTGCGAGCAAAACCATCAAAATCAGCATTGACAAAACTGCGAGTGATTTGGCGAGCGCGATCGGCACGGAAGTTCATAAAAATAAGCGCATCGTTATCCGCCATTTGAGCCACATTGCCATCGGCATCAACAATGGCTGAAGCCGCAACAAACTCGTCGTTTTCATCACGTTGATAAGCGGCTTCTAGTGCAGCTGGCGCATTGTCGAATTGATGTTCAGCCTGACCTTGAGTTAATAAGTCATAGGCGGTTTCAACACGATCCCAACGGTTATCACGATCCATCGCATAGTAACGACCAACTATTGATGCGATTCGGCCGTGACCTAGGCGTTCAAATAAAGCATCGAAATGCACAAGGCTTTGTTTAGCGCTGCGAGGAGGAGTATCACGGCCATCAAGGAAAGCGTGAAGATAAACTTTCTTAGCACCGCGTTGTACTGCGAGTTTACAAGCCGCTTCAATATGCTCTTCATGGCTGTGGACACCACCAGGTGATAGCAAGCCCATAATATGAACCGAGCCGTTTGTGGCAATGGCTTTATCAATGGCGTTGCACATGGCAACGTTTTTATTAAAATCGCCATCGGCAATCGCTTTAGTGATGCGAGTTAATTCTTGATAAACAATACGACCAGAGCCTAAGTTTATATGGCCGACTTCAGAGTTACCCATTTGCCCATGAGGTAACCCAACATCATCACCAGAGCCTGAAATAAGGTTATTAGGGTAGTGTGCGTATAACTTATCTAATACTGGAGTGTTAGCATGATAAATGGCGTTCATGTGGGTATTTTCTCTGTTTCCCCAGCCATCTAAAATCAGCAGTGCCAATGGGCGCTTTGCAGTTGTCATTTTTGTACCTTAACTAAATTAAAAACAGGTTTATACCCATGACACCTACATAAGATGACAACAGGTAGCATGGGTATAAAGCCGAAAGTGCAGAAAAAGTACTCAAGAGTGTACTCGAACTGAGGCGCTAGAAAAAGTTAACATCTAAAAATGAGTGCGAATGATCGCAATTTGTGAATCGAAACAGTTATAATCTTTGGTTCGACGTTAAATTTAAGTCAGTGAAGAGAACACATGCAAGAATACATTCAGTTTTTTCAAGCGAATCCTATCCTTTCATTAGCCTGGGTGGGTCTGTTTATTGGTGTTATCGTCACCACGGTTAAAGCTTCAACGCTAAAATACAAAAACGTGACGCCTCAAGAACTTACTCAACTTATCAATCGTGAGAATGCCAAAGTGGTTGATGTGCGCTCAAAAGATGAGTTTAAAAAAGGTCACATTGTTAATGCGATGAACGTTCCATTAGCACAAATTAAAAATAATCAAGCCACAAACCTTGAAAAGCATAAAAGCAGCCCCATTATCCTAGTATGCAATGCTGGCATGACATCTTCGCAAGCGGCTCAGTTGTTGGTAGCACAAGGATTTGAAAACGTGCATAACCTCAAAGGTGGTATGGGCGAATGGACGACGGCAAACATGCCGGTTTCCAAAAGCAAACGATAATCGTGTCTAATAGAGTGTTTTATGGTCAATCTAAGGTTGACGCGCACGTTAAAGTGTCATAAAACTCTGACAAGCTGATCCAGCGGTCAACATGGTCCTTAACGATTTGTTAAGGTAGTACGACTGATTAGATCGAATTAATAATAAGACCCAGAAGGGGTAACAAAGCCCCTCCACAGTCGAGACAAATTACATAGGTAGGAAATTATGGCTGAAGCAGCAACTCAAGAACAACAAGCTCCACAATTCAACATTCAACGCGTTTACACTAAAGATCTTTCTTTCGAAACGCCTAATAGCCCAGCTATCTTCCAAAAAGAGTGGAACCCAGAAGTTAAGCTAGATCTTGATACTCGAAGCGAAAAATTGGCTGATGACGTATACGAAGTAATTCTTTCTCTAACCGTTACCGCAAAAATCGGTGAAGAGACAGCATTCCTTTGTGAAGTACAGCAAGCGGGTATCTTCACTATCGAAGGTCTAACTGAGCCACAACTTGCTCACTCACTAGGAGCATACTGCCCGAACATTCTTTTCCCATACGCTCGTGAAACCGTTGCTAGCCTAGTGGGTCGTGGTACTTTCCCACAGCTTAACCTTGCTCCAGTTAACTTTGACGCGCTATTTGCTCAGTACGTTCAACAACGTCAGCAAGAAGAAGGCGCTGAGCAAGTTGAAGAAAAAGCAGAAGAAGCTACTGCATAATTCATGAACACTGAAGCCGATATTACGGTATTAGGGGCGGGCTCTTATGGCACCGCCCTTGCCATTTCTTTAGCCCGTGGTGGTCATAAAACCCTGCTGTGGGGACACGATCCTGAGCACATCGCTAAGCTGCAACGCGATCGCAGTAACGAGCAATTTTTGTCAGGTATTCCATTTCCAGAAAGCCTCATTCCTGAAGCTGACTTGGCTACTGTATTAGCTGCCAGTCGTAATGTATTGGTGGTTGTGCCAAGTCATGTATTTGGTTTAGTGCTGAAGCAAGCCAAGCCCTTATTGCGAGATGATGCTCGTGTAGTTTGGGCCACCAAAGGTTTAGAACCTGAAACAGGTCGACTGCTGCAAGATGTTGCGCGTGATATTTTAGGTGATGACATATCACTGGCGGTGGTTTCAGGTCCTACTTTCGCTAAAGAACTGGCGGCTGGCATGCCTACGGCGATTTCTGTTGCAGGTACTTGTGAGCAATTCAGTAATGAATTGGTTGAGCTATTACATTGTCCATCACGACTGCGTGTGTATGCCAACCCAGACTTTATTGGTCTGCAATTAGGTGGCGCAGTGAAAAACGTGATTGCCATTGGCGCAGGTATGTCGGATGGTATCGGCTTTGGTGCCAACGCTCGTACTGCTCTAATCACTCGTGGCTTAGTGGAGCTGACTCGTTTGGGTGAAGCCCTTGGTGCGCAAGCGGCCACTTTTATGGGGATGGCAGGTTTAGGGGATTTGGTACTGACCTGTACCGATAACCAGTCTCGTAACCGTCGCTTTGGCTTGGCGTTAGGTCAAGGTAAAGACTTTGAAACGGCACAAACTGAAATTGGTCAGGTGGTTGAAGGCTACCGCAACACCAAAGAAGTGTTTACTCTGGCTAAGCGTTTGGGCGTTGAAATGCCGATAACCGAACAAATATATCAAGTTTTGTATCAAGGTAAAGCGGCTAAGGAAGCAGCTAAAGACTTGTTAGGACGAGATCGAAAAGCCGAAGTCGTCAAATAATCATAGCTTGCACAATAAACAGGCCGATTTCATCGGCTAGTTTTATACAAGTGTACAGCGTTTACAGCTAAACCATGGTCTAGAGTCATCTTCTACTTCTGTTTGTAACTGTCTTTTTTGTTCCTGAATTTTATCTAATATAAAGCGTTTGTTATAGCTACCATCTTCATAGAACGCACCTTTTAATACTGAGGTGCATGTAAAATCATAGTAAGTGCTATCTCTATTGTGCTGTATAACAAGCTTATTTGCGGCTTTATTCAGACCAATACATCGCAATGCTTGAATAAGTTGTTTCAAATCAAAGCCTTGATTGGAAGACCACTCACTTAGAATATCAATTAAATTATACTGCCCAGCATGTTTATGATCCATTTGACAATTTACACTTGTATCTACACCAAGTTGCCGCCCCAAAGCGTCCCAATTATTACTGTACTCGTTTAGCTCAAGTACTAATTTTAAGACATCAAATCGAAATGAGTATTGTTCTGTCAGAGTTTTATTTCTATACCAGTCAGTCTCTGGTGACATTGTTGTGGTTGTACGAGAAACCATTATATCCTCATAAAAAAATCAGACTTTAATAAACGTTATCATTTTAGGATCAGGCGATTAAGTTAAATTCCCTTAATCTAATATTTTCTGTTGCCATAAAAATCTAGGGAGTAGAGAAAATTAAGGCTACAATCCTCTGCTTTGATTTTTAGGTATGGATTGTTATGCAACGTTTTGATGTGATCATTATTGGCGCAGGCGCCGCAGGTTTAATGTGCGCAGCCACTGCAGGCTATCGAGGTCGTAATGTCTTAGTGCTGGATCACGCCAAACAAGCAGGGAAAAAGATCCTCATTAGTGGTGGTGGTCGTTGTAATTTTACCAATCGCAACGTTGAGCCTAATAACTACGTTTGCGGCAACCCTCATTTTGTTAAATCCGCACTGGCACGATACTCATCTCAGGATTTCATTGAGCTGGTGGAACGCCATGGTGTCGACTACCACGAGCGAGATCACGGTCAGCTATTTTGTAATGACTCTGCTAAAGACATCGTCAACATTTTGATGACCGAATGCGATTGGGCAGGCGCCAAAGTACAGCTGCGTACTGAGATTTTATCGGTCATCAAAAAAGAAGCTGGCTTTGAACTTTCGACCAGTGATGGTGATTTCAGCTGTGAAAGTTTAGTTATCGCTACGGGTGGCCTATCAATGCCCAAATTGGGGGCAACACCTTTTGGTTATAAAATTGCGGAGAAGTTTGGGTTAAATGTATTACCAACCAGTGCAGGTTTAGTGCCTTTCACTTGGCATAGCGATGACAAACAAATGTTTGAACCCTTATCAGGCATTGCAGTACCGAGCACTATCACCGCCAAAAATGGCATGCAGTTTAGTGAAGCTTTGCTGTTTACCCATAGAGGCATTTCTGGACCCGCAGTACTGCAAATTTCCAGTTATTGGCAGCCGGGTGAAACCATCGAAATCAATTTATTGCCGAATATGGACGCCGAACAAGCACTGTTTCAGCAACGAGAAAAGCACCCCAAGCAAAGTCTGCGAAATACCTTAAGTCAATGGTTACCTAAACGCTTAGTGGAAACCTTATTTAATGAAGCATTACTGGATAAAGCACTAAACCAGCTTATTCATGCTGAGGTAGATCAATTGGTGAAAGACTTGCACCAGTGGCAATTGTTAATGAACGGTACCGAGGGCTATCGTACAGCGGAAGTGACACTTGGCGGGGTTGATACCAATGAGTTGTCATCTAAAACCATGGAAAGCAAAAACGTAGCAGGGCTTTATTTCATTGGCGAAGTGATGGACGTTAGTGGTTGGCTCGGAGGGTTCAACTTTGCTTGGTCGTGGGCGTCTGGTGTGGCCTGTGGGAGGGATTGTTGATTTGTTCCTTCACTACAGGGCTTTGTCATGGCAAATTGTGTCGACCACTATTGTTTTTTTGCGTACATACTTGTTCTTCTGAGCTGCTGGTTTACAGATCTAGGATTGGGGTGAGCCGTTGAAAGTCTAACGGGGAGGCTTTTCTTATTTGGCATTTTTGAGCTTTGTCTTGCGACTTTATTCACTTGATGACGCAAGACAAAACTTCGATTTTCTTTATAGCTTGTCTCGATGACTACACCTGCTGTTTCTGGTCTGTGAGGAGAAACTGTAGAGGAGTGTGATTCGTCTACTGAGCTCATTTGCTCCATTTGTGTTCCAACATTAACGGTGTCCATAGTCTGAGTCGCCTTCTCACTATAGGAAGGAAGTTCGGTCTCACTCCCAACAGAGCAGTCCTTTGTAGACAGGGTTTGGGTTGTACTTTCACGATATTGAGGTAAGATGTGGTCCCCAACACCTTTCTCCTCCATTGGTGTTGTTTCGATACTTATATCGCTAAAATTCAACTCGGCAGGGTCTTCGCCCACTCCCTGATCACATGTTTTCTTCTGATCCGTTACCGTTGCTATGTCGCGTTTAACGAGTTCTGCTAGGTTATCACCCACGCCTTTCTCTTTAACAAGCACGGACTGGGGAGACGTTGTTCTTGTCCGATTTTTCTGTTTTCTAATTGATTGTTTACCCGCTGAAACAGTAAACATCGAATAGACGGGCTGACAATACGATGTTTCCCATTCTTTTATTGGCGGAAGCTTAAGATCTGATCCCGAATGACATCGCCTGTGGGAAGAGCTTGCTTTCCCATCTGTAAAAAAGGCAAGAGGGCTATTTAACAGAATTTCGGTGTCGTTAACCATATATAATTTGGTTTCATTAACCGTGGTGCTTACTACCTCAATCAATTGCAAAGAGTGTTGTTCAGCTTCTGTGTTAAACACTTTCAAACTCGTTGTGCGTAGTCGCTTATCTTTGCTATTGAGTACCGTGAGATATTTCTCAATTAACGAATCTTTTTGACTTTGTAATATTGGTTCCTCATCTAATATTTTAATCAACAATTCTAACGTAGCATGCTGTCTTGAAAGTTCTTGCATTGAATAGGGCTGTTTCTTAGAGACATTTATATTTGATTCGGCTTTACTTGGTGGAGTAAGATGGGGGAAACGAGGTATACTCATAGATATTAATTAGCCATCAATAGTTATAGCAATGGCACACTATACCGTAAATACCTTAACATGAGCTGAAATAACGGTGTGTTTTCGCTGAAGATTGTTTAGGTTCAGTAACAACAACTATGATCTACATTCGCGTCGGCGTTTTCTGCAATAAAATGAAATAAACGTTTCATTTTTATCTTTTACAGTACAAGCACCTGTAGCGATTAACTCTCGGTAGAATGTCGATTGATAGAATAATGGCGCGATCCGCCAGAGTCTATTCGATGGTGAGCTTTGCTGAAAAATATTGGTACTGGGGTACGCTTCTAAAAATCCGATCCTCGTTAACTCATTAAATACTAATAGGGCTGTTTTATGTGAGTTATGCGGCCCGTATACATCTGCGACAGCATCGCGTATTACAATAAGAATATTGGTTTCAATTTCAGGTGTATTAAATTGAAATTGAAATAGGTTTTTTATTCGATGAAACATGCCATCGAGCGTAAGCGGCTCTTTGGTATTTGAGCCAGAGAGGGGAAATAGGACTGGCTCTTTGCTGTGTTCACAGTCTAAGGCAAAGGCACAGCAAAGTAATCCCATGTAATCCGGCTCGCATTGAAAATCGGACTGCTGAAGTTGTTTTTCTTGTGCTTTATTTTCCTTTTTATCTTCTTCTGCTGTCTGGGGAATATCTTCAAACTGGTCAATAATATACTTAATTACTCTCTCACGTTGCTCTGTATTTTTAGGTGTAAAAAAATGTATTTGTTGCGCAATATATCGAATTAAATATCGATTGCCTTCTAGGCTATCAATGAGCGCTTTAAACGATGACATTATTTCGTCGTCTATTTCGAATTTGAGTAAGTTATCAATGAGTTGCTGCGATGTGGTCAATTGCTCTTTTTCTTCTAAATAGTGTTCATATCTCAGCTCTGTTTCTTCTTCTGCCGCTTGTTCAATATCCACCATATGTTCATTTATGTGATTGAGTAGCGTTACCAATTGCAGTGTATCTTTTGGAGCGTTTATTGTGATCAGGTGTGCAATATATTGAGTGAGCACAATATTCCCATGTAGCCTATCCACTAATTCATTAAATGATATATACAGCTGTTCATTATTTTCAGGTGTGAGAACATGGCCAATGGCTTGCAGTAATAACGATGTGGCTTGAATGATATCGATAGGGTGTTCGTTAACACCTGTAACTGTGCATGGTGTCATTGTTTGCCTAAGTTCTTGCATATCATCGGGTTTACATTCAGAGATGACAAATACATCAATTCTGGATAAGTCTTTTACCATTAACGCTAATTCGTCAGGTGTTATACGCCTATTTGCATGTTCGAACACAGTTGCATCAATGATAAGCAGCTTTCTTTTTTCAAGGCCGAAATTGTCAAGCATGCTTTGTCGTTCATGTTGCAGCCAATCATTGACATCAAACTGTGGTGGTAGAGCAACCCAAGAAATGCCGCCTTGGTAATGGTCGCGATATTCCTCAATCATTTGCAAGCATGTGTAGTGATGCGCCTTAGTATTGGTGCCTGTTAGCCAAATTACCGTTGGTTTTTCAAAAGGTGTTTCTTCATTAAGACTTAATAGTGAAAACAGCTGCGTTATCTTCGATGATGCGGAGATTTCGGTAAACGTTCGTTGTTCGATCAATAAAGAGCAACTTTGATGAAATTGATTGGGTAACCTTCTTTGTACGGCTTCAAACCTGATGTTACTGCCCATATATTGTGAAGAAGCCCAACAGACTAAAGCGCCATACTTAGGAATGAGTTGTAATAAGTTGTTGGCTTTTTGCATGCTTTCTAAAGCAGGAACACCTTGAGTTAAAAATGAATAAAACAGATTAAGAAGAACGTACTGACTTTCATCCGGCGCTTTGAACTTGAAGCAAATTACCGCCCTTGCACCCGCAATTAAAAATGCATTGGCGCATGATGTTAATTCGCCTCCTAGCGGAGTTCCCTTTGCACTATCGCAACTCGACAGTATCACTAGAGGTTTTGCCAATAGTTTAGTTACTGCGATGTCAGTGTGAGTCAGTAAAAGGTTGTTCACCGACTCCCCTTTAAAAACGTGTCTGAGAACCGTAGGAAGGAACTGATTTTTGGGTGCGCCAAGTACAAGAAAACCGCCTCCTGCACTTCCGTGGGTAGCAAAATGAATGATTTTACTGTTAGGAAGCTGTTTCAACACATTGTCTTTTGTGGCTTGTTCGCTAACAAATGCTTGAGTGCGAGTTCTTGTTGCTGCACATTGCGCCTCTGTTTCTGCATAAGGTAAGGGGCCTAAATCCCACTCTTCTTTGTTGTACATGAAAGGCGGTGTAGATGGGTTCCCCACCAATAATGCAGGCTCGAAGGACGTTTGCTGAACTTCTTGCTGGTAAAGCTCATGTACCATCACCGATGGCATGAGTTGTAATGGCTTATTGTTAAACAGTCTAGATCCATGCAAATTTTCGACGTTTTTAGGTAACAGCTCAAAAGGAAAATGACTCATGTATGAATCAAGCACTAGAGTGATAGCTGAATGGGTTTGTTGAGTGGCTTCATTGATCTGCTTCAATATCGGTGTTAGGCCGTTGACGATAACTTCTAATACCGCTTTGTCGATGCAACTAATCATATGATCTTGCTTTTTTGCCTTGTCGTCGCTAATCCCTTGTAATCGGCTGTTGAGGCTAGGGCCGTATTCTTGGTATCTGGCATAGCCAAGTTCATCAGAGGTGTATAGATGTAAGCCACTGACATCCTCACCTAAGCGATACCTTAAATAATGGTCAAGTGTCGTAAAGCTTCCAAAGATAGCCGCTTTTGCACTGGGGCCTACGTAAATTGTTGACCCCTGCTTGACTAACGCGTCATCTTGTTTCCAAATTCCCAAAGTACACAAATGCGTTCCAGTGAACGTCATCGCGATTATGGGGTTGGTGAGGTTTGCGTATAGCGACCTTTCTATGGGATCAAAAAACTGCTGATGCCACGAGCCTGCATCAAGTTTTTTCTCTTTACTTTTTTCTTCGACCGCTTTGGGTTCTGTATCTGTCTTGGGCTCTTCTGACATAAACGTGAATTTTTTTAAACTGTTAGGGGCGAATCGAGAGAGTATCCACAATGAAGATGTCAGGTTGTAAGAGAGCGTAAACACACTCAATGCCGTGTGGACTTTATCGGTTAACATGAGGGAATCTGTTAATCTGTATAATGCTCTTGCATGATTTTCTAAGTACTTAACGGCCGCATTTCGATTGGCGTGATCCACATAGTTTCTTAACATAGGGGTGAGTTTTTGCCAAACATTCTGCCATACCTTATGGAATTGAATAATTGCTGTGTCTAGCTGTTTGATCTGTGATTCTGAAAGCGCAAGACGTTCACCTTGGTAATTTATCATTGTGACGTCGAAGCAGGCACAGCCTAAGTTGTGATGCGCAACTTCGGCGATAGTGGAATCTCTCGTTAGCTTGAGTACTTCTCTATAGTGTTTTTGTGCCTCTGCAGGTTGCTTACGTAACATATGGATATTACCGATATTGCCGTGGGCTCGAGCGGTTCCTGCTTTATCATGACCAAATTCCGCTTGGCTTAAGGCATCGTTATAACATTGCATTGCTTCATCAAACTCGCCTAAAGCTTGATAATAGGTGCCTAGGTTGTTGCAAGCTCTACCAATGGCTTCAGGGGTAGGCTCGTGCTCTAGGGTTAATTCCAATGCCTGTTTTAGATACTCTCCGGCTTGCTTATTTTGATTTAATGACAGAAGAGTATTCCCCAGATTGCCAGAGGCCCACGCTCTATGAGCATTTCCTGTCGCACAGTGCGCGAGTGTTTTTTTATAGAACTCGACGGCCTCTTGATGTTGACCATGTGCATGCAATAAATTGCCTAAATTGAGCAGTGATGCAACTACCGATGACGCATCACCTGAAGGAATTTGTTTAATGGCGTGAAAGACATCAGAGCATTGTTCGATATCTTCAGGGTGATGGACGCTACCAAGTCGATTCATGACAACGTCGGGATGTACTTTACTTGGTTGATACGCGACAACTGAGGTATCAAGGCAAGCACGTTGACTCCCAGCCACAAGTTTATGCTCTTCACTGTCTTCAAATATGACGGCTGGATGATGAACATCGCTCAGTTGATGAATGTTTTCGGCATCATCAACTTGCAGATGCCTCTCTTCTTGTTGAGCAACTTGTATGGATTTCAAATAGCTTTGCTGAGAGGCTTCCACTTGTCCTAATGCTTTTAGTTGAGTGGCGATTTTGTGATAAACTATACTGGCTGAAATCGCATTCCATCTCAAAAAATAGGTTTGAGGATCTGAGCTTTCATACCGAGCCTCGTAAACTGGAGGACTAGAAAAAAAGTCTCGCAACATGCTCTGATAACAAAAAAGGGCATCTTGGTGTCTACGCTGTTGTGTATAGCATTCTGCAATAAGCACCCAAATAGCCAATCGAAGTTCAGGCGTAATCTCTTTTCGGGTTAGCAAGGTGTTGAGGTCGTTAATGACAGTGCTATTTACAGCAACGGTTGAATGCAGTCGTGAGCTTGAACCATGTTGAATGGTTATAGCAGCATCACTCGCTGGTTCTGCTTTCTGATAATCTAATAAGGTGGCTTCACATTCCCTTTGTTCACTGCAATCAATAGGTTTATGGGCCAATAGTTGAAAACAAAACGCTTGTAAATATAAATAGTAAGCACAATCTTCTGTTGCTATCAGTTTCTCAAGTTGCCTGATTGCCGCAGTGTAATATTCATTAGCAATCATTTTATGTACGTCAGTCAGTAAGCTGGCGGTTTCTTGATTGTGTTGAACAAGAGCGATTGCATCTGGTTTAGCTGTGGAGGTGAATTCTGTAGGTGACGTTGTGTTTGTTTCGCTATCGGAATGAGGTTCAGTCTCTATTGCCTCTTCTGAGACTTTTTGTAGAGCAGGTACAGGTTGATGTACTTTTGTTGTTTCCCCTTTACTTAAATCAGGGGGCATTTTTAATTGTGTTATTTCAGTGTCATAGCATGATAATTCAGCGACTTCATTTTCGGCTTCTTTTTTAGAAGAGACAATATGAGAAATCGTATCGATAGCGTCTTTGTTTGGTACGTATTCTTCAGCCATATCAGTACCTATGCCACTGGTATCTTCAATTCGAGACGTGTAAAGCCGAGGCTTTGATTTTTCGCCTAGGTTGGTCGCGGCTAACTTTTGAGGTGATTTAGTGTCGGTTAATGGCTTTTTCTTTAGATGAATTAAAGAAATGAAGTTAAAGGCTGGTATGGAGCGAGTTACTAGAAATGACGTTAGTTTTCCTGAGTACACGAAAGGCGTATGTATCCCAATAAACTCATCACTTGCGAGATAGGCAATGTTTCTTGCAAATGTTGGAAATACAGACATGGCTGGTGGAGTGGGTTCATCGGATAATGGTTTCCGTTCGCATCGCTCAAAATCAAGTGGAGGATATTGAGGTGGCTGCTGGAAAAGTCCTGTTCCATGCTGATTAAACCTTGTTTGTTGCCATATAAATCTTTTGGCAATGCAAGGGTTTGTTTGGGCAAAGTGCATCAGGTCTTCTGAAATCGATTTATCGGTAAATGCCTCATCATAGGTGGTGAGATCAGGCGATGCTTCAGTGTGTTGTTGATGTTTTAATGGGGGCAGCCCTAGTCGTTGAGTTTGGTCATGGAACTGGACTAAGGCTATGGTTAGCTTACGGTTTTGGGTAAGTTTTCTGATAAAAAAGCACGCAAGACAGACATCACCACTTTGTGAGTCACTGTGGGATCTTGATTGTTGGTGTAACTCTTGGCAATGAATTAACCATGAGTAGATCTGATGTAATTCAACATGCACAACATATTATTGCCTGTATCTAATAGATACAATAGGTTATCAGCTGTTTAAATAGAATTAGAGTTAAAGATAATTTAGATTGCAATAAATTAAACGCCGTTTATGAGAACTAAACGGCGTTTGAAATGGTTGGAAACTGGGTGTTAATTGTTACTGCGATACACGTACTGAGAATTTAGAACCGTCTTTACATTCAGCTGCTCTATCAGAACCGTCAACACCTTGGATAAGATAAACGGTATTGCCTGGTTTGAAGTCAGCGTGTTCATCACTTGCACCTTCATGGATACGTAAAGTTAGCTTATTGTCATTGTTCGCATCAAAATCACCAATTTTTACTGCTGAATCATCTAAATTACAGCTCATGAAATCTTTGCGATTTACTGCAAATAACTCACCCGGTTTTTGAGCTTGAATCACATACTCATCACCAAGAGCAACTGGTTTTGAGTTCACATCAATAACGGCGTTTTTGTCGGAAACCTTAATATCTGCTGTGTGCTCACTGGTATCAACAAGTTTAAGCGTAAACTTACCTTTGCCAGTACGGCAAAGATCGCTGGTTACATTACGAAGTTGGCCTTTGTCATAATCACCGTAAACAAAGTGATAGTTATTGTTAGGGTGAGACTGAGTGAATTTATGACTTTCTAAAGCGTAATCACCTACAATTCGTACCTTTGGACCAATTGGCAATACTGGCCCTTGGTTAATTGAAACGGTGTCGTTTTTGTCGCCTTTTTCACCATATTTGCTGTAGTCAGCAAATTGGCACTTCTCGTAAAGCTCAGGGGTGACTTGGAAAATTGAACCATTTCTTTCTGGAACGCTGGATACAACTTGTACTTCTGCGCCTTTTTGAATGGTTAATAGGTTTCTGTGGCCGGAATTCACTAATTCCTGACTGATGATGTTGAGCTTCACAGGGCGCAGACTAATATTATCTAACAATGCACCTGGTTCACGTAAAGTGTGGACGCCTACCTGCCAAGTTTCCATACCAAAGTATGGGTTTGATTTTTTAGGTTTAAAGGTAAACTGACCAGTTTTCCAGCGTTTATTTCCATGGTCATGTGCTAAATAGGCATGAATATTTGGGTTTTGGCCTTTGTTTTCAGTCGTAATATAAAAATCGTTGAATATACCAATTCTAAAGTTATCATCGCGCTTTGCCATACTATGTAAGGCGTAATCAAATTGAACGGCATACGTTTGATTGGGATCAAGTCCGCTAAGTTGTTGTCTAACTTGTGCCCCTCTAGATTTACCGAAGTGTTGAGCACCTTTTGCACCTGCAAGTCCTAATTCGATCACCCCATTACGATGTATCGCTGTCCAACCACTTGAAATGATCCTCCAAGCACCAAAATGGCTTCGGTTATCTACATTCACGTAATTGCGATAATCTTCACCTACAGATAATTTAGGTGTTTCAAAATCACCATCCTTAATAAAATTTTTATTACCTAGTGCTAATGGTTCAGCAGAAACCAAACTAGAAGATAAAGAAAGCGCTGTAAAAACTAAAGATAATTTAAATTTGTTATTCATAATTAGCACCTAATAATCATTCTTTAATTACCCTTTTTTTATAAAGGTACGAAATTAAGCGCACCCTAACTTATTTTGTTTGTTTATTAAAGTTAAAATTTGGCGATGTAATTTTGACGAGTGTCATAAATACTTCTGTGTTTGGGTAACTTATTGTTTTTGCAGGCTATGTTATTTTTGTTGAAATTAGAGTAAAATGCCTTGTCAGACCAATATTATATTTTTATGCTGGGTTTTATTTGATGCTTTATATTATGAGTTGATGTTTTAGCTGTTATTTTAATAGTAATTACTCTATTTTAAATTTTCAAGAATAAAAGTATTTGCTCTGGTACGATCAGAATATTTAAAATAGACATTAAATATTAAAAGCTATACCTTTCACCAAAATTAAAATGCATTATTGGAGTGGTTTTCAAAATGAAAAAACTTACAAAAATATTTACAGTTGTTGCTCTACTTTCTGCGAGTCAAGCAACAATGGCTGGTTCTTCTAAGGCCTTCAAAGAACAAGAGATTGGTAAGGCGGTTAATTGCAATGTTGAAAAAGACTGTCAGCCACTCGAACAAATAATGTTTAAAATTAGGTTTATTCCTCAAACAGGGTTCAATATATCAAAAACAAGCCTAGAGATGACATTTTCGGGAAAACACGCAGAGTTTGGCGCTTATACTCTAAAGTTTGGTGAGCAGTCGCCTTATCTTCCAAAAAAAGATCAAGTTTGGTTTCCTCAAGAAAATATAATGTTTTATAAATTTCCTATTGTTGCTGAATTCTCAAATGGTAACTATGAATTTAACGATAGTGACTATAGAGCTAACTTGGGTTCAAAATTTTTTCAAGCAGATTCTATTAGAAAATCTTTTATGAACAAAATTTTTGAAAACCCAATTATTATCAGGGAACTAAGAGGGCTTGACATTCGAGCAAGTAAGACACAAAAAGAAACTTCTCTTGTTTTTGATATTAGGCAAGTACCAAGTAAGTTTAACTCGGCTAAACTAAGCTGGGAGGGGTATTTGCAGCAAAGATATAATAATCAAGCAGGTTTTACGTTTGATGTTCATAAACTAATCATTACGAAAAGCATGAAATTTGGTATGGCATATCGTTTTGATCCAAATGTACCTTTCAATCATAACTATACTGACACTATATACGGTCATAAAAGAGACAGTGAAGGTGTTAGGTATTTTGCTGAGTTTCTTCAAAAAAGTACTGATTTTGGTGATTTTTTGAGCTTTATGCACTCTAAGATTTAACCTTTTCTTTGGTTCATAAAAAAGCAATCCTCGCGGGTTGCTTTTTAATTTCGTAATTCAACTTCCTGACTTCCACTTGTTGCTCTTTCTAAACCCATTTAATCCTAAAATTAAAGTAACTTTTTAAGTTTTCAGTTAATTTTTTCAAATAGTGTGATTACTCTAAAAAAATAAAATAATGATTAAAGTAAAATGAATATAGTGCCGATGCACTATATGAAAGATGCGATTATTTGTCCGAGATGAAGCGGTTATGGTTATTTTAATATAATAATACAAATTGAGGTTCAAAACAAATATTCATATTATAATATTTTTTGTTTTGTATTTTTATTATTTAAAGCAAGTTATTTATCTGGATAAAGCGCAGTTATACTTTTAGAAAAATAAAAGGGTGTCGTTGTGATAAAAGTTTTGGGATTTAAGCGTGCGCTGATACTGTCCATGATAATGCTTATTTTAGGGTCATTGTTAGTATCGAATTGGTTGTCGTATCGAGAAATTCGACAGACTACTATAGATAACGTCAATCAAACTTCTAGGCTCATACTTAGACGAGAAGCGTCTAAAATACACACTTGGTTTCAATCTAAAGCCGATGTCGTTCGAGGCCTAGTCGAAGGCTATCAAAAGGGCGAATATCGTCAGGATTT
This sequence comes from Parashewanella curva, assembly GCF_003675895.1. Lineage (GTDB taxonomy): Bacteria > Pseudomonadota > Gammaproteobacteria > Enterobacterales > Shewanellaceae > Parashewanella > Parashewanella curva. Next base: position 2,491 of record NZ_ML014806.1, on the reverse strand, counting down.
TGTGGCGATTGCCCGCACGGTTAAAGATACCAGCAATGTTTCAGGTGTTTTTTTAGGATTTGATGATGGTAATACCTATTCGACTGCGGTTGGTGATGCTTGGAATAATGGTGTTGCCGATACCAGTAAATATAATGTGTTAACCCGCCCTTGGTTCTTGCAAGCTAAAAAAGTGGCTGGCACCGATGTCACAGAAGTTTACCCTGATGCGACTACTGGCCACGATGTGGTGTCTATTATCCAACAAATGGGAGATGGTGTAGCGCTGATCGATATAGAGTTGAGTATCTTAGCCAAGACCGTTGCCGCAATTGACTTTCCTGGTGCTGTTACTGTGATCACTGATGATAAAGGTGTAGTCATGGCATCAAACTCCAGCGTTGTCACCAAAGGTCGTAAATTCAGTGAGTTTGGCATGGCGGATATCGAAGCGACCATGTTGAGTAACGCTGAAACAATGCAAACTTATACTCTTAAAGGCGTTGATAAGCTGGCATTTACCCAAGCTATTCCATTGGTGAACAACAAACAGTGGTACTTATTCATTGGTGTGGATAAATCAGTCGCTTATGCTTCTTTAAATGACGTGTTAACCCAAGCTATTGTTTCATCTATCATCATGATAGCGGTTGGGGTTGGATTAATTATCATTACCCTAAATGTGCTCTATCGTCCTATTTTGCAGTTGAGATCGACCATTATGGACTTATCACAAGGTAATGGTGACTTAACTCGTCGACTCAATATTGATACTAAAGACGATTTAGGCGACATGGCGAATGGTATCAATCGTTTTATTGCCCAGCTACAGCAAATGATGTTGGAAGTGCAGCATGCATCGACCACAATCAATACCAGTGTAGATCGTTTACGAGTGGAGGTTGATGCTAACCGTCAAATCTTGTCTGCTCATACTCAAGAAACGGAACAAATTGTCGCTGCGGTTGAAGAAATGAGTGCGACATCCAGCGATGTGGCTCGCAACGCTACCGAGACCGCTTTGTTTACTCAAAATACCAATGGGCAAGCGCTAGACTCAAAACAGCAGGTTAATGATGCGACCCATACCGTAGCAAGACTGGTATCGGAAGTTGAAACAACGGCAGATAATATTGGTGAAATTGATAAAGACACAGTAGAAATTACCAATGTTCTTAAAGTGATTGGTGATATTGCTGAACAAACTAACTTATTGGCCTTGAACGCTGCAATTGAAGCGGCTAGGGCGGGAGAGCAAGGCAGAGGTTTTGCGGTTGTTGCTGATGAAGTTAGAGCGCTCGCAGCACGTACCCAAAGCAGTACAGCAGAAATTGAACAAACGATTAATAAGTTACGCCAAGCTTCAAATTCAACTATTGATGCGATGCAAGCGACCAAGAATACTTGTGAGCAAACTGCATCTGAAACCGATAAAGTCGCGGTTGATTTGGACGAAATCGTTAATTCAGTGAATCAAATTAATGATCTGAATACTCAGATCGCCACGGCGGCTGAAGAGCAAAGTTCTGTAGCTGATGAAATCAGTCGCAATATGGCAGCCATTTGCGAAATGGCCAATGAGCTATCGATGAATGGTGAGACAAACGCACAACAAACCGAAAATCTAGCTGAAGCAAATCAAGAATTAGTTGGAGTCGTCAGTAAGTTTAAGCTAGCGTAAAAAGCATGGCCTTGGGTGAGAGTAAAGTCTTATTTTACTCAAGGCCATATTTAGCTGCCGTGATTGTGGTGTTACTTATGAGTCAGGTGCACCACTTCATGTCGGCCATATTAAGCCTCGCTCTAGATACCCTGAACTCGCCCTTGAGCTAAGCAATCTGCAAATTTTGTGTAGTGAATGTAACATCGGAAAATCTAATCGTTCTGAAACCAGTAATTTCTCATTGTCTAACTGAACCATATCTCTCCTAGTTACGTAATCCTTATTGTGAGTGCTGAAAATTGTAAAATTTGAAGCCATAGGCAATGGATTGCGGAGGTACAGTTATGACTGCACAAATCGATGAACATGAGTATAGGATTTTAGGAACCTTGCCCACCATAATTGCGACAGCGGATTTATCTCACTACCTTGTTGGTGGTAGAGACAAGCAGGGAAAATTTAAAAATATCTTTTCTGAAGATAAAAGTCAGCCGCTACGCTTGGCATCGCTAGACCAAGCAAAAAAGATGTTTGCGGATGTTGGTGTCAAACAAGTTATGTTTGAGTCTCACACACCCTACGATGAAATGGTGGGGCTAGAGGATCATGGAACCGATGCCTATTGGCTCAAGATCTGAGAGTTCATTATGCAAAATAGTATTGCACAAAAAGATTGTTTAAAGCTGTTCAATGCAGTGGTCACACAAGGTAATAAGCTCGATATTTAGTAACTATTCAGCCTACTGAACAAAAATATCTGGCAAATGCCCACTGAACAACAAGTTCAGCGCTGTTGAAGCTGTTATATTTTGCTTTCTGCAACTCGAAACGTAACTGCGTATGGCACAG
>NZ_ML014805.1 GCF_003675895.1 Parashewanella curva | reverse complement strand
TTTGTCTGGTGACAATAGAGCTGTGGCCCCACCTGAATCCATCCCGAACTCAGAAGTGAAACGCAGCCTCGCCGATGGTAGTGTGGGGTTTCCCCATGTGAGAGTAGGTCATTGCCAGACGCCAAATTTATCTAGTTGTGATTGCAACTTTTGATATTTGCGATGCTCATGTACTAGCGTACACTGTGCTTCTCAATTCAAAATTTCCTTCCACAACCGATAAATCTACGAAAGTAGATTAGAGTTTGGAGCGGTAGTTCAGTTGGTTAGAATACCGGCCTGTCACGCCGGGGGTCGCGGGTTCGAGTCCCGTCCGCTCCGCCAACACAACAAAGCCTCGTCAGAAATGATGGGGCTTTTTTGTGCCTGTAAGAAAAGCATTAGAGCGGTAGTTCAGTTGGTTAGGTTCTTTGTAAGCGTCCGCCAAACCGCACCTGTCATTACCAATTAAAATTGGCATAGTGGTCTTTTTTATCAACGGCTACAGCTAATGCGACATCAACACCGAAGCTCTGAAGAATGGCTACAGCTTCTCGAAGAACAACAGGATTCAGGATTAACCATAGGCCAATTCTGTCATCAAAAATCGATCCCCATTCAATCGTTCCACAATGCCAAAGCTAAAATAAAGCGCTTACGTAAAGAAGTGGATCACATTAAAGCTAAAGTCCCTGCTGAGTCCATTTCCATTATCACAGCGACTAAAGATGATGAACATGATGCAAGCCTCGTCTTAGTTCACGGCGCAACACAGCTCAGTATTCCCAAATCAACCAGTGCTAAGTGGTTATAAACGTTAATTAAGGAACTAAACTCATGAAGATGTTTTGTGGTGCCTCTGAGATTTACCTTTACCGTCAACCCGTCGATTTTCGTAACGCCATTAACGGCCTAAGCCAGATTGTTGAGTCACAAATGAACCTCTCTCCAATTATACCATTCTGTATTTAAATATGATCTAATGTAAGTATCACTTTCTTTCACCCTTTTTTATAAGTAATTTTTCTCCTGAACAACTTATCGCTTTATCTAAGTCTGAAAAAGATGCACGTATGAGAGTTCGTTTACTGGCTGTGGCACGTTTTCTTGAAACTCACAATCGAGCTTTAGTCGCTAGGCAGTTGAAGTTAAGTAGAACTAGCGTTAACGCTTGGGTCAGAATATACCTGTTAGAAGGCGTTGAAGCTCTTAGAAACAACATGTCCAAGCAAAATGCTAGCAAGATAAGCAGCACGCAAAAACAACGTTTATATGAATACATTGAAACTCAAAGCCGTTCCGAACTTGGCGGTAGGCTGACTGGCAAAGATATTCAAGCTTATATCCTGTTAGAGTTTGGCATTGAGTATCACCTAGACCACATTTATAGGCTTTTGAAAAGCATAGGATTAAGCTGGATCACTAGTTGCTCTAGACACCCTAAGCAATCAGTAGAAGCTCAAGAAGAGTTTAAAAAAAATATCATATAAGGCGATCGCAACGATCCCTTTTCACATACCTCTGCATAAGGTTGATATTTGGTTTCAAGACGAGGGTCGTTTTGGTCAACAAAATACGACAACAAGGCTTTGGGTACCGACAGGAAGCCGGCCTCGGGCTGTTCAGCAACAGCAATTTGAGTACGCCTATATTTACGGTGCAGTCTGTCCTACTACAGGAGCCACAGAAGCCCTTGTCACACCATGCGTAAATAAAGATGCAATGAGTCAGCATCTGAAGCAAATCTCGCAAGCAACTGCTCCAGAACGGTACGCACTTGTGATAATGGATGGTGCGGGCTGGCATACAGCCGACATAACTGAAGAATTTGATAATTTATCGATGTTGAAATTGCCACCATATTCACCAGAGTTGAATCCTATAGAGCAAGTATGGAGTTGGTTGAGACAGCACTGTTTAGCCAATAGGTGTTTCGATAGCTATGAAGATATAGTGGAGCAATGCTGTAAAGCATGGAATCAATTTATTGAGTGCACAGATAGGGTTATGAGTATGTGTCTAAGGAGCTGGGCAAAAGTGACCAACTTCTAATACAGAATGGTATTAGACTCTTTATTTAACGATTATTCCCATGGATAGCATCTGATGTAGTCACAAGTAATGCCTACTTTATCTAGAACAGGGCCTGAATATATTACTTGATTAGCTTCAGCATTGGTTACAACGACATTAATACTGTCTATTTTACTCTGGCTATAAATTGGATAAGCATTTTTAGGGCTTATTGCAATCAATTCATTATTGCCTTGAACTTTAATATTAAGGTACGCGTGGCGGTTAGCATTATAAATCGGCATACAAGCTTTTAAACTTGGGTTGTGTGGATCAGCCTTAATGCAGTATTTGTAGCCTGTCTTAATGTTTATAAAATTACTTGAAATGTTAATGGGGATTGAAGGTTTAAGTGGTTGAGATTCTACTTGCATGGAAGACATTGCAAGAAGCATCGATAAAATGAAGAAACGATTATTGTTCATCTAATTCTTCCTTTTTAAGCTTGGTCTTACTTTAATCTAACCTGAGCATTGATCATTGAATAGTTCATTTTTGATTAAGGTATGCTTTATTGCTGTTTTAGAAATATGAGCCTATGCTTGATTAACTTAGCTTAAGTATATATTCGGCCTTTTTACTTTGCGATTATTTTGATTCCAAGATAAAGGTAACCGGCCCGTCATTGGTTAAGCTGACTTGCATATCTGCCCCAAAACGTCCACTTTGTGTCATTATACCCTGTTGCTGGCAATAGCGGATGAAATGTTCATATAAAGTACTAGCTTGATCTGGCGTTGCCGCAGACGAAAAACTCGGTCTACGTCCACGGCTGGTATCTGCTGCAAGGGTGAATTGCGATATCACTAAAAGTTCACCCTTTATTTGTTCAAGGTTAAGGTTCATCTTTCCAGCATCATCAGAAAAAACTCGATAGTTGATGATCCTTTGGGCTAGTGCTTCCGCAGATGAAGGCGTGTCTTCTTTTTCTACGCCTAATAACAACACTAACCCTTGCTTAATTTGACCTATGGTCTGCTGGTCTACGTTAACCTTCGCATGGCTTACTCGTTGAATGATGGCTTTCATTTTGTTTTTCTTGTAATTGGTTAAAAAATTCTGGGAGTGACGCTGTAATTAAAGCGCCCAATAATACGATCATCCATGAGATATAAACCCAAACGAATAGGATAGGAATGGTGGCAAGGGTGCCGTATATGGCTTCATAGCTTGGAAAATGAGTGAGATAAAATGCAAATAGTTTTTTGCCTGCTTCAAATAAGAATGATGAACATGCCGCACCAATAAGCCCATGTTTCCAGTGAACGTGTGTATTAGGCACTGTTAGATACAACATAAAAAATGCAGCAAATGAAAACAGCATAGGTAAGTTGGAGACAAAGAAAGGGGCTACTTGAGGATCATTAAAAAACTTTAATGAGATTAAGTAAGACGTTGCCGCTAAACTGGCTCCAACAAAGATAGGGCCTAACGTTAATACCATCCAATACATTGAAAAAGAAATTGCCCAGCGTCGCTTTTTCTTAATTCGCCAAATCCTATTCAATGTGCGGTCGACCGTTGATATCAACATTAAGGCAACCACGACTAGAACCATGATACCTATGGTGGTTCCTTTAGACGCATTACTGACAAATTTATTAATATTGGACTGAATCACGTCGTTCGCTGATGGTAAAAAATTGTGGTATATGAATTCTTCTATGAGTTCTCTTACACCCTGAAAGACTGGGAAAATAGAAAGCATTGACATCATTACTGCGACTATGGGCACCAAAGACAGTAAAGTCACATAGGTTAAATGGCCTGCCACAATGTTAACGTGATCTTGTTTAAAGCGATTAAACAAGTGAACTAAAAAACTCGTAAAAGTTTTTAGGAAAGATAATTGCTGGGGCAGCGCAGATAATGGCTTAAACCCATTCATGGCTTAATTCTCCGATTCCATGAGAAATTTTCGTAAACTATCGCATTGAAATGGCATTAGTGCAATACAGTCTATACTGATGATCAATCCACATCATTAGGAGTTTTGAATGAAGCAGCGTGATCCTGATTGGGAAGTCGATATCAAACAACTGGAAGAAGCGTGCCATCAAGCGTTAGTAGAGCATAAGACGTTGGCTGAAGCTAAGGGCATAACGCCTCAAGAACTCGAAGATGTGTATGCCAAAGGTTTAGAAAAATATCATGCTGAAAAGCTAGAAGAAGCCCTTGCTGATTTTAGTTACCTAGTCATGCATCAACCTTATGATCGGAGATTTCATATGGCGTTAGGCTCAACTTTTCATTGGTTAGGTGAGTTTAAACATGCAATGAATTTTTATGGGTATGCGTTATTAATGGACGCCTGTGATCCCGGTGCGACCTTCCGTATTGCTCAATGCTTTTTAAGCTTGGGTGATGAAGCTTCGGCGATTGATGCCTTGCAAACGGCCATCTCTCAAAGTTTTACTAAGCCAGAGCATTACGAAGTCGGGCAGCACGCTCGTAAGTTATTAGAAGAAATTAATAAATAGAGTTTTTCTTTGAAATTGTAAGCATTTAGGCATTACACGTTTAAGTAAGCATCCCATAATTCACTCTCAGGGAAGAGCTGTACTTCGAGTTTATGACGTATGGCTATACAAATTGAAAACCTTGCCTCAGTGACCAGGGGAATTGATCAACATATTCATTTAGAGGAAGAGCCGGAGGAGGATAAACCCACTATTCCTCTAATCGTAGTTCAAAGTCCACCCAACACTCCCATAGCTGATGCCAACCCTTCAATAATTGAGTTCGCCGACTTTAATCCGAATCAATTGTCTCCAATTGGAGCTCGAGTTAGTACTCGAGAGGCTATTTCTGCATCAATTAGCGAAGAGGTTGAAAAAACGAGAAAAGAGTTTGAAAACGCTCGTTTAAGGGCGCATCAAGAACAGATAAATTTAGCGAAAAAAAAGTTTTTTATAAAGTTGGCTACATTAGGAATTAGTTTGTTTGGCTTTGTGGTTTCTCTCGGTATTGTGGTAGCGACGGTAGGACAAGGAGCACCTGTAACGATTATTTTTGGGCTTTTAACATTAATCACATTAGCTGATGTTTGTTGCGCTTTGAAAGATTATTCGAATAAACAAAAAGGGCTGAGAGGATTGCCGATGGGGGATGATGCTATTGGTAATGCTTGCTATGCAATAGCGACTAAATTGGGTGTCCAGCCTAGAAAAGCAAAAGTAGCTGCCAAAATTGGCTCAGTGTCAATAAAAGTGGGGCTTGGGATAGCAATGATCGGTTTCTTAGAAGCCTCTCCAGAGTTTTTAAGTAGTCCAGCAGGTATTATACAGGCGGTAGATGAAGTGGTTGAACAAGGGATTATTTTTGGCGTTGAACAAAGCCAAATTTTACCCGAAACCGATGAGTCAGTATCCCACCTTAGAATTGAGCAGAAAGTTAGATTTAGAGTGTATTTAGCTGTACTGGCTGCTGAAAGGAATTTAAATACGATTATTGAGGAACAAAAGGCTATTGAACAAAATTACAAACGACTTATTCAAGCAGAACAAGTGATAGTAGATCGACAACTTGATACATTAACCAATCTTCAACAAGACTTACGGAAAAAATTGCAAACGTGGAATACGTTAGTTACAACACTATCAACTCAACAGGTCAGTTTTAAAAATAAGCTTCATTGTGTGGCAATAAATTTTGAGTCAGAAGAGGTGAGTGAACAAGAAGTGAAGGCTCACTCTCTTATGTTTACTCCCTATGAGCGAGCGCAATCAATTAATGTTGAGTTACAAAATAAAACACAACGTATTAAAGAAGAAAAACAAAAAGCCGTAGAAGATTTTAAGGCTTCAAAATTAAAACATGCTAGAGGTAATCTAGCTTCGAAATGCATCACCTCTATTGCCTTGTTTGTCGGGTTTGGTGTATCGGTTTCCATTGCTGTTTTAACATTAGGTTTAGGTGCACCATTGGTGTTTTTTGCCTTCAGCAGTTTTTGCATCAGCGTAGCCGATACGATTGGTGCTGGTATTGAACTTCATTACGTGAAAAAACAGCAATCTTCCCAAGAGTTTGGTTGGGATATGTTGGCAAACATGGCTTATAAAATTATGTGTGCTTGGAATGTAGAAAAACAAAAAGCAAGACGGTGGGCTGAGGGCATATCTGGAGGCGTTCGACTGGTTTGCAGTTTAGGTGCTTTGTTACCACGAACCTCGACCACAGATGTCACTGAAAAAGTGGATGACTTTATCAGTGCCATACAAGAAATTGCAGAACCCCTCGAAGAAATGGCTGAGCAAGTTTCATCTCGTGAGGAAAGAGCCGAAGTGATGGGCGCAGAGGCAAGAAAAATGTCGGAAGAATTACATGAGCAAATTAATGTGTTCTCTTCACACAATGAGGCAATGGGTATTCTAAAGTCGGTTACCTTACATAGATTGAACCCAAAGATTCGAAAGAGAATAGAGCTTTGTGCTTCGATTGGAAAACTCGAAGACACGCTTTCTGAGTGCCAAGTACAGTTTCAATGTCTTAGCTCTGATGAAAAAAAGATTGTTTTGCCGTACATGCAAGATGAGCAAAGAAAAAAATTGCTATACCGATTAATGACCCCAAGGGAATGTGAAGGCTACAGTCAACAATTGCCTAGCCAAAAACTAAAGGAATTAAGACCAGAATCAACTTTGCAGGTGAGTTTAGTGTAACTCAGGGAACTAGAGAGGTACGATCAAATGATATAGCCTGATCCGTTAGTGGATCGATAAAACTAAGTTTGTAAGCGATCAGTTTTAATGGATTGTGAAAATCAGGTTTTTCCTTATCTTTCAATTTCGGATAAAAAGCATCATTCAAAATAGGCATGCCAAGGCTCATCATATGCATTCGAAGTTGATGCGTTTTACCTGTTACTGGTTCCAATTCAAAACGTCCAATGCCCTCGTTTATTTCTAATAGTGATATTTCAGAGTGACTATTGGGTTCGCCTTCTACGATTTCCATTACAAATGAGGGATTTGATTTTTGGAGTCGATTTTTAACCGTCCAATGCAGTTTACCTTGGAGATCAAATTGCTGTTGAGTTTCCGCGGGGACTCTAGCGAAGGCTTGATAGCGTTTTTTTATGGCACCATCACGAAATAGGTTGTGGTATATCGCCCGAATTTCAGGTCTTTTGGTCAACAGAATTAAGCCTGCGGTATCTTTATCTAATCGGTGTGCGGGTGTTATCGTCTCAATACCCGTGCTGGCTCTCAGCCGAGAAACCAAACATTCATTAATGTATTTTCCTCCCGGTGCAACTGGTAAAAAGTGAGGCTTATTAACGACAAGAATATTGTCATTTTCAAAGATTATCTGTTCTTTAAATGGAATCGGGGTTTCTTGCTCAACTTCACGATAATAATACACTCGTGCTGTTGGCCGACAAAGGTTGTCAGTAGTGATTAAGGTTTTGTCTTGCCAATGCACTTTGCCTTCAGTCATTCGCTTTAGCCATTGGGCTTTGCCAATCTGCGGATATTTATCACTCAGAAACTCTAATACTGTTAGATCGTTAGCGGTATCTTGAGGAATAGCAACGTAAGAAGGGTGTTTGGCTACAACAGAGGTCATAAGGCAATATGAGCAATCAAAAAATCAATTTTATCGTATATTTTTGAATTTGGCAGAGTTTTGATAAAATCTTCGCAAATAACTTGGAGATTATGAGCAATGTCAATTTACGTAGTGGGACACAAGATCCCGGATTCTGATTCTATTTGTGGTGCCATCGCCCTAGCTTACCTAAAAAATCAAATCGGTGAGCCTGCAATCGCGACCCGTTTAGGTGAGCCTTCGCCTGAAACACAATTCATTCTTGATAAGTTCGATTTTGAAGCGCCAGAGCTAAAGCTAAGCTACGCTGGTGAGCAAGTATATATTGTCGACCATTCAGAAGTGACTCAAGCTCCGGACGATATTGCTGAAGCGACTATTGTTGGGATTGTTGATCACCATAAACTGGGTGACTTAACAACTTCTACACCTCTTGAGTGTTGGATCCGTCCTGTCGGTTGTTCTAACACCGTTATTAAAATGATGTACGATTTCTACAATGTTGAAATTCCAAAAGACATTGCGGGCATCATGATGTGTGCGATTTTAAGTGACACGGTTATCTTCAAATCTCCAACTTGCACCACGGCGGATATTCGTTGCGTTGAAGCATTAGCAGAAATTGCGGGTATCGAAGACTTTAAAGCGGTTGGCATGGAAATGTTTAACGTTAAGTCTGATGTGAAAGGCGCGAAACCACGCGAGCTTGTGATGCGTGATTTTAAAGACTTCAACATGAACGATAACTTAATCGGTATTGGTCAATTAGAAGTGGTTGATCTATCGGTGTTTGATGATATCAAAGCTGATTTAGAAGCGGATATTGCGGCACTTAAAGAAGAAGGCAACCGTCATACTGTCATGCTATTACTAACTGACATTATGAAAGAAGGTTCAGAGTTATTAGTTGTCAGTGATGATGCAGATTTAAGTAAAAAAGCGTATAAAATTGCCTCTGAAAACGGCCGTTCTTGGTTACCGGGTGTGCTCAGCCGTAAGAAGCAAGTTGTACCACCACTGCAAGAAGTGTTTGCTTAATCGCTATAGAGTTAAAGTTTGTATCAGCCCAGCCTAATGCTGGGCTTTTTGATTTATAGCGTTTATGAACGTCAATGGCCTGTCTAACCCTAAATATATCTCATTAATTTTTCCAATAGGCTGCTTAAGCACTAATTTAATATTAGGTGTTCCAGCTAAGTTATATCGTTTAATATGAGAAGCGCGCTTTATTCTTTCTTGGTTATGTTCAATTTTTTCAATATTACTCAGTTCTATCTCCATAGGGTTAAACACACCATAGCGAATATAAAGGTGTTGGCTGTCGATTGATATTGGGCGGCGTGACAGCGCTCTGTACTCAGCGATAAAAAAGACCATGCCTAGTATGGTTAATATCGTCACCACATTCGCCGCCGTAGCAGACCAAATAAAATGCAGTAATAAATGAACTATCGGGATCTCAAATATAAACAACAAAATAAAGCCAAGAGCGTTTGATTGTGTTCCGTCTTTGTTGTGATAGCTAAAGTGGGTATAGCCTTTAAAATGTTTAGGGTTGACCTTATTTGCAAACAAAGCAAAGGTCCAGATTCTGGCTTCAAAACTAAATAGTTGGGTGAGAATACCTTTGCTGAATGCCTTTTCAATCGGTGCAGTAATAGCGCTATCGGGATCCATATTTTCGGAAAGCGCCGCTTTAATACCGAGATAAACAGTAAAAATGGTAAAAATTTCAAAGGCTAAAAATAACGGAATGATCAAATAACGTAATGCTGCTAAATAAGACCATATTTCTTGGTTAGGCTCTGGAATAATAAAACGGCCAATAAGAATGACCAACAGCAAGTAGCTGATCGATTTTATGAGTGCTTGCTTTTTGTCTTTGATACATAAAAAGCAAATGAGCGGAATTGATATTAAGCCATCCAATAAATACAGCCATTCAAACTTAGCTTGTCCATACTCGTTCAACCAAGTATTGGATTGATAGTAATACGCCCACCATAGTGAAATTAAAGCAAAAAAGAGAAATGGAATATGCTGCTTTTTTATTGGGTTTAACAACTTATCTTCCTTGTTATAAGTAATTAATTATCAAGATGATAAATCAATTTGATAATTCTTTCATTCATCCTTTTGCCCTATTTGATTTAAGGCTGATTCAGCTGAAATTCATGGAGTTAGCTCAATATAGTTTTATTCTGACGTTTTGAATTGTATTAGGTCCTAGTATGGGAACATCAGTATTAGTAACAGGCTCTGCGAAAGGGTTTGGTTACTTAATTGTAAATACCTTACTGGATAGTGGATTTACTGTGGTTGCCTCAATGCGTGATCCTTATGGAAAAGATTTAGCGATAGCCGATGAACTTGAATTGAAAGGGGCACGAGTGGTTGCCATTGATGTGACTAATGATAGAAGTGTGATCAAAGGAGTGGCTCAAGCAATTGAAGACGTTGGAGAGATAGATGTCTTGATCAACAATGCAGGCAGAGGGGCGTTGGGTTGGCAAGAGAGTTTTACGATTGATGACTTCAAATCAGTATTTGATATTAATGTGTTCGGGGTGCAGAGAATGATCCGAGCGGTGCTGCCATATATGAAGTTGCGTCAGAGTGGAACACTGATCCAAATATCCAGTACCTTAGGTCAGTTCGTGCTGCCTTTTATGGGAGCGTATAACGCCAGCAAACACGCGATTGAAGGCTTATCAGAAACCTATCGAGTAGAGTTGTCTCAATATGGTATTCAAACGCTGGTGGTAGAACCCGGTGGTTATGGGACTGGCTTTTTGGCTAATTCACTTAAAGCGAATGACAGTGAGGTTACTTCGACTTATGCGAAGAAGGCTAATGCGCCTGAGTTGATGGTCGCTGGCTTTGAAAAAAGCCGCGCTGATGGCAATGATCCCGACCCTCAAATGGTGGCTGATGCCATTTTAGACTTACTGCAAACCAACCCTATAGATAGACCCTTTCGCACCGTCGTCGATGGCGAAAGCTCACAGTCGACGATACAGTCAATTAATGAGGTGACAGAAGATTGCATGCAGACTATTTATAAAAGCTATGGCATGGATAACTTATTAAAGCTCAAGCAATAATGCTTGCAAACCTGAGCTCTGCATAAGCAAACCTCTACAGCACAGCTACTTATGCGGATTTCTGCGTTAGAATAGCCCGAAATAGGCTGGCTATTACGAACTGTTCTGCCTTGAACTACACAAAATTAGCCGCACTGTAGATTGAATTTATATTTGATTTGCAAAAACAAAACAGTGCTGATTTCTTTATACAGAGCTCAGATTTGCTAACAAAAAAGCCTTATTGATCGCTCAATAAGGCTTTCCATATAGATTGAAATAACAATTACAAGCTGTAGTAAAGCTCAAACTCAACTGGGTGAGTTGTGCGGCTTACACGCTCAGCTTCTTCTGTTTTCAATGCAATGTATGACTCGATGTAATCTTTACTGAATACACCACCTTGAGTAAGGAAGTCGCTGTCATTACGAAGACTTTCTAATGCATCTTCTAGCGATGTCGCTACTTGTGGGATACCATCAGCCACTTCTGGTGGTAGATCGTATAAGTCTTGATCCATTGCATCACCAGGGTGGATCTTGTTTTGGATACCGTCAAGACCCGCCATTAGTAGTGCAGAGAATGCTAGATATGGGTTAGCCATTGGATCAGGGAAGCGAGTTTCGATACGACGAGCTTTAGGGCTTGGTACCACTGGGATACGAATCGATGCAGAGCGGTTACGGGCTGAGTAAGCCAGCATTACTGGTGCTTCAAAGTGAGGAACTAGACGCTTATAAGAGTTAGTGCTTGGGTTAGTGAACGCGTTTAGTGCTTTAGCGTGCTTGATGATACCACCAATGTAGTACAGTGCCATTTCACTTAGACCAGCGTATTGATCACCAGCGAATAGGTTAACACCGTCTTTCGCTAGAGATTGGTGAACGTGCATGCCGCTACCGTTATCACCTACAACTGGCTTAGGCATAAAGGTTGCTGTTTTACCATAAACGTGTGCGGCATTGTGAACAACGTACTTAAGGATCTGAGTTTCATCAGCCTTTAGCGTAAGGGTGTTAAAACGAGTAGCGATTTCGTTTTGGCCTGCAGTTGCTACTTCATGGTGATGTGCTTCAACTACTAGACCCATTTCTTCCATAAGAAGACACATTGCACTACGTAGATCTTGTGAAGAGTCTACAGGTGCAACAGGGAAGTAACCACCTTTCACCATTGGGCGATGACCAGTGTTGCCATCGTCATATTTTTTGTCAGAGTTCCATGCTGCTTCAGTTGAGTCAATAGCATACATGCTGCCAGCCATGTCGGTTTTGAAGCGAACATCGTCAAATAAGAAGAACTCAGGCTCAGGACCAATTAATACGGTGTCGGCAATACCGGTTGAGCGCATGTAATCTTCGGCACGCTTAGCGATAGAACGTGGGTCACGGTCGTAACCTTGCATGGTGCTAGGTTCAAGAATGTCACAGCGGATCAGCGCGGTCGTTTCTTCTGTGAATGGATCAAGAACAAAGGTGCTTGGATCTGGCATTAGTACCATGTCAGATTCGTTGATGCCTTTCCAACCAGCAATAGATGAACCATCGAACATTTTTCCATCTTCAAAGAAGTCTTCATCGATCTGGCTAGCAGGGATTGATACGTGTTGTTCTTTACCTTTAGTGTCGGTGAAACGTAGGTCGACAAATTTTACGTCAAATTCTTCAAGTTGTTCTAACACAGCAGCAATCGACATGCTTAAATCTCCAATAGAATGAAAGGGTACGCTTTTATTTTGGGGCGATCATATCACATCACCAATTTGAAATATGCTATAAGCCAATCCTATGCCAAAATCATAACCTTATGATTAATCAATAAATAAGCTGATTTTTTGTAATAGAAAATTATCATTTTGCACCATGAAATAACTTGTGTGCACCATCTTGGTGCGTATTAAGATCGTTGTGAAAGATGAATTTTTTATTGAACAAAAAATAATCCTGTGCCTGAGGGCTGAGCTAGAGTAGAATAGGCCGCTTTTTGGAAGACACCCTATAATTATGGGCGTCGGTTTTATATTGCTGAGTTCATAAGATTGAACTTGGTATAGATGGTAAGAGGCTTCTTTGTGTCTAAGCTAGATAAATTACGTAACATCGCCATTATTGCTCACGTTGACCATGGTAAAACAACCTTGGTTGATAAGTTGTTGGCGCAATCAGGTACCCTTGAAACGCGCGGAGAAGCTGAAGAGCGTGTAATGGACTCAAACGATCTTGAAAAAGAGCGTGGGATCACCATTCTGGCGAAGAATACTGCCATCAAGTGGAACGATTATCGAATTAATATTGTGGACACCCCAGGTCACGCTGACTTTGGTGGTGAGGTAGAGCGTGTTCTATCTATGGTTGACTCAGTATTGCTACTGGTTGATGCGGTAGATGGTCCAATGCCACAAACGCGTTTTGTAACCAAAAAAGCGTTCGCTCAAGGTTTGAAACCAATTGTTGTGATCAACAAGGTTGACCGTCCAGGTGCTCGTCCTGATTGGGTAATGGATCAAGTATTTGACTTGTTCGATAACCTAGGCGCAACTGACGAGCAGTTAGACTTCCCAGTAGTTTACGCTTCTGCATTGAACGGATTTGCAACGCTAGATCCAGATGAGCCAAGTGAAGACATGACGCCACTGTTTGAAGCAATTGTTGACAAAGTATCTCGCCCTGACGCTGACGCTGACGGTGAGTTCCAAATGCAAATCTCACAGCTAGACTACAACTCTTATGTTGGTGTTATCGGTGTTGGTCGTATCAAGCGTGGTAGCGTTAAGACTAACCAACAAGTAACCGTAGTAGGTGCTGATGGTAAGACGCGTAACGGTAAAGTCGGTCAAGTATTAGGTTACTTGGGTCTAGACCGTCACGAAGTAGAAAGCGCGGAAGCGGGTGATATTGTAGCGATCACCGGTCTTGGCGAGCTTAAAATTTCTGATACCATCTGTGCTCAAAGTGCTCCAGAAGCACTACCAGCGCTGTCTGTTGATGAGCCAACATTAACCATGACCTTCCAAGTAAACACCTCTCCGTTTGCGGGTAAAGAAGGTAAGTACGTAACCTCTCGTAATATTCTTGAGCGTCTAGAGCAAGAATTGGTTCATAACGTTGCATTACGCGTTGAAGAAACCGAGAGCCCAGATCGTTTCCGCGTATCAGGTCGTGGTGAACTTCACTTAGCGATTTTGATCGAAAACATGCGTCGTGAAGGTTACGAATTAGCGGTATCTCGCCCTGAAGTAATCGTTAAAGAAATTGACGGTGAAATGTGTGAGCCATATGAAACTATGACCGTCGATGTTGAAGAAGAACATCAAGGTGCGGTGATTGAAAAATTAGGTATGCGTAAGGGCGATATGCGTGACATGCTGCCAGACGGCAAAGGTCGTGTACGTATCGATTTTGTTATTCCAAGTCGTGGCTTAATTGGTTTCCAAACGGAATTCCTAACCGCAACTTCAGGTACAGGTCTGCTTTACCATACATTTGATCACTATGGTCCAGCGATTGAGTCTGATATCGGTCAGCGTAACAACGGTGTATTGATCTCTAACGGTACGGGTAAAGCACTGACATTTGCGCTTTATAACCTACAAGATCGTGGTCGTCTGTTTATTGGACACGGTGTTGAAGTGTATGAAGGTCAGGTGATTGGTATCCACTCACGTTCTAACGACCTTACTGTTAACTGCTTGAAAGGTAAGCAGCTAACTAACATGCGTGCATCAGGTACTGATGAAGCACAAATTCTGACTCCGCCTATCGAGCTAACCCTTGAACGTGCACTTGAGTTCATCGACGATGATGAGCTAGTAGAAGTAACGCCAGAGAGTGTTCGTGTGCGTAAGAAGCACCTAACGGAAAATGACCGTAAGCGTGCAGCACGTGGTCACGTTTAATCTTAAATAAAAGATAAACACCTTTAACCCAGCCTTAGTCGCTGGGTTTTTTTATGCTTAAAATGTCAATTGTTAATGATATGCTGTAAAAATAAAATGGGTAAGATAGTATAAAAAGTACAGATAAACTGTGCGATTCAAATAACTTTAAGGGATTAAATGCAATGAAAAAAATGACTTGCTACTTTGCTACTTTGCTACTTTGCTACTTTAACGAAAGCACATAGTCATGAAGCTGTCCAAGCTTTTATGGGGAGCTTTTGTCTAGGTAATGTGTTTGTGAAGACATTGGAAGAAGCCAAACGTGACCCTATTTTTGGCTCATATATAAGATTAAGTAGTAATCGCTGCGAAAAGATAATTAGAGATGATTTTGGTGGTGGCTCTGGGGGAGGTTCGAGAGGCAGAGGCAATGAACAGTGTAGAATTGATTCTATACTAGAACACCAAGACTGCAGAAGAAGTGCAAGAAATTATTTTGCGCTTAGAGAGTTTCTTATTATAGGTGCAGCTGTTTATGTATCAGTACAGACAGCGGGTACTGGGACTGGTGCAGCAGCCACCACTGCTACAGTCCTATCGCTTGCATCAACAAAAGTATATTCGGACAAATTAGATAGTTGTGATGCTGATAGAGCAATAAGGGATATTCGCTGTGGATAAATCAAAAGTTTCATTTTATCGATTTGAGCCTTTAAATATACTGGTTACCGTAGTGATTCCAGTTTGTTTAACATATTCAGCAGCTCAGATATGGTACGTTGTGAACGATACTGTTGATATATTAAAGTATTTTATTATATTTGGCTTAGGATTGTTTACGGATTTTGGCTATCAATATAGTAAGCATCGTCAATCTATTCAGTTGGTTAAAGAGAAAAAACAATCAACATTTTCTAAAAAAATGGGGTTAAGCTTATTATTATGGTTGCCGCTCTCTGCCTATCTATGGACTGGTTATATAATTGTGTCAACAGACAGTACCAGAGTTGGTGAGCCTACTAAATCAGAACTTGAGATACAGAAGCTGGAGAAAAACCTCCAAAATAATCATCGAAAAAAAGTTATTTCACCGAAACAAAATGAGGCAGATAAGACAGACAATCAAAGTGCAAAGCACTTACTGGAAGCTAAGCACCAAACTTTCGTTAACGATTTAAGCTCAGATTTACATATCTACGATCAATTTCGAAACCATACGATGATGGTATTTCAAGCCCTTGACCCTAGAGCAAAGCTTTCTACTGAGGAACTGGCAAAAACTGATGCTTTAACAAAAGAGCTAACGCCACTAATGAAGGAGAAAAACTGGGCTGCGATGATTGAATTGAACGATAAATATGCTGATTCAATGCCGGAGTTGGTTGAAGGCCTGATGCAGGCTGCAGGGATGTTAGGCGCACCATTAGATGTCTATTTACAGCTTGCAAATCGAGGTGGAAAAATGGCGGCACCAGGATTACTGGCAATGGTGAATCGAGGTGAGTTAGACATGGTATCAGCCCTAGAAAGCCATGGTTCATCGATACAAGATACTCCTTTTCCTAATACCAATATGTTGCATTTCGCACTGCTAGCACCCATTGAACCGCAAACGTTCGAGTATGTGATTGAACGAGTAGATGTGCTGAACGAGCCTAGTATTATGGGGGGCGATACCATAGGTATGGCGATTGTTAATGCTCCTGCTAACCCTGCTTATGTGTCGTCTTATATTCAAGCGATGATTCGAAAAGGAGGTACGATTAAGCCTGAACATAAGCCATTAATGGCAGGACTGAAGCGGGATGAACCTTCGCTTTATGAAGAAATTACGGCGTTATTACCTGAGTTACAGGTGGCTGATAACGGTTAAGCAATAATAGGTATCTTTACTTTAAAACCCAGCTCTAGTCGCTGGGTTTTTTTATCTCTATTTATACAGTGAGTTGATGCGGTGATGGCACTACTAATGTGTTGGTTTGCTTCTCAAGCTCAGCTTTTAGTCGTTCAGCCTCAGCTTTAAGCTCTGCATTTTGTTTCTTTAGTGATTCGACTAATTGTTCTCTTTCTAGAGAGTTCTGCGTTAGCTGCTGTTGTAACGTTAGTGACAGTGCCTGCAAACTCATAAGGGATGGCTCTTCAGTATCTGGGTTTGCCAATAACTGCTCTATATTGGGCCTGTGTTGCAAAATATTAGCTTCTTGCTGGTATTTTGCTTGCTCAGTTAAGAATTCTCGCTCTGCTGATTGTTTATACATCTGCACAATGTCGTCTTGTTCAGCCGAGAATGGCTTTAACTCTCTTTGCTTTTGGAATAGATGATTTAAAGCTAGGATCAGTTTGCCATTGTCGAAAGCAATTTGATAAGGCGTTTGTTTCTGATGGTTCTTGGTCGTTTGTAAAAATGCGGTATCTACATGACTCAGTAAATATATCACTACCTCTAAGTTTGGGTTTTTCATGCCGTAATGTACAGGAGTATTGCCAAGCAGTTTGTCGGGTCTATAAAGTTCTTCATTGTCTCCACATTCCGTTTCGTCACTACTGATACTGCTAGTTTCACCACTTCTTAAACTTAGCGTATCATCACTCACTAAACTTTTGATTTCGTATGCTTCGGTTGGACGGAAGTGTTGTATTAGCACTTTCAAAATAGCCAGTGAGTTCCTTGATGCTGCACGATGAAGAATACTTCTTTGTGCAATACCCACATGTGGTTGAAGACCGCATAGAAATATAGCTTCTAATGATTCTGCATCTCCGCTATCACAAATAATTTCAAGTAAATTATGTTGGCCAATTTTTGTTTCCAAAAAATGTTCTTGGTTATCGTCTTTTTTTACGCTGGATTGTCGCTCAGATAACAATCGATTCAGTGCTGATCGAAATAATGGTGTTCCCCATTTTTTTTGGATAATGTCATGTAAATCTATTAATTCAATATTGCACGATTCATTGAGTAATAATTGGTGTAAATCATCCCATCGTTCAGATAGTCTCAATAGCGTTTTAACATTATTACCCTCTAGAATATCGTCATTGGCATTCACTTGGTGCGAGAACAAAACGCATAATATATCTGGGCTGGATTGGCACTGCCAAGCTAGTTGAAGTACATTACGATCGTTACGTAAGCACATTAGCGATACTTTATTTGATTTATCGGCATCCATTGCTTCTAGCTTTTGCGAAAGCTGCTCACTTGAACACTGTAACATTAATAGCGCATGGATTAAGTTGAGTTCGCACGAGTCATGTTTCAAAATTCCGCTGATCAGTGAATCAGTAATTCCTTGTTGCTGCGCAAGTTCCAATAATGTGTCGTTAGACGATGTTGGTTTGCAAACATCAACATCGTGAGTTAAGAGTTCAACCATTAGCTGAATATTTTGTTGGATGATAGCGTGTTGAAATACAGTGCAATTGTTAATCGGTTGATTAATGACTCTTCTGCAAGCAGGCAGCATTTTTTGAAGCAATGGAAGTGGCCATGACTGTTTAATAGCAAAATCAATATCTGTTAACTCAACGCTGAGTAAACCTTGTTCAAATAATGTTTTTAATAGCTCATACTCTTTCGTGTGATAAATAGCTTCTTTTAGTGACACCTCCTCAGTAACGTGCAAATCAAGATCTACCCTCAATTTTAATAATGCGACTATGGTTGCAGTATTTGCTTCTCTGGATGTCCAGAGACGCTGTAAAAGAGTTTGTTGATGTACGGGCTGATCAAGTTGATCCTGCGAGAGTTTATCTTTGTCTTCAACTGTTAATTGGTTTTTAAGTAATCTCAGTAGTTTTTCGCACGCAAGTGCTGATTGAGGAAGTTCGGCAAGGCAGTGGAGTAGTAACGGCGTAGGGGATTTATCAGTATCAACGGCATTCACGAATGAATCAACAGAGTTTGTTTGCTCTAATACTTGATACAGAGTTTTTCCTTGGGGAGTGTAGTTAAAGGGCGAAAAGCCGAAAGATACTAATGCCACTATGACATCACCACGACCCTTTTGTGCCAATGTAATTTCCATTGCTGTTTTTTTGCCATCAAAACGCTCATCAGGGCTAATCGTCGATCTAGGTTGTGCTTGTTTGGCTCGTTTGAGGTAGGTGTCAATTGTTTTCGCGCCAATTTGGAAATATAACAATGCATTTAGCAGTTCGGGGAAATATAGAATTTTGGTAGCTTGAAAAAATGCTAATAATTGATCGTTAAGTGCATATCGTTGTCTAAGAACTTCTGGAGGTTGAGGGTAGAGTTTTGTTTTAAATAGTTTTCCCAGATCTGCTCCAAGCAAAATACAATGCACAAAGGCAGGCATACATCCCTTCAATAGTGCTTGCTCGATTAAGGTATGACCATCGATTTTACGGTCAATATCTACCATTTTTTTTGCATTCGTAGTTTGTTGCTGCAATTTTGATGCGAGTGAGTTGAAAACCGGAATCTGTTTTTTTAGGGGCTCTTGTGTAAAATTGCTAGTAAGTAGAGTATGAATATCCTCAACGGTAACGGGAACATCAGGCACCAGTAACAAAGCAATATAGTCATCAACCTTATATTGGGTTGCCAATAGCTGTTTTATATTCATACCTTGATGAACCTTTACATTGATGTCCGCACCATGTTTTACCAACCATTCGATAATGTCTATGGATTTGGCACCCTTTTCCCATGCAATTTGTAGAAAATGTTTATTCCTAAATTTTTTATGAAGTTTGTTCGTCGGTATCAGTTTCGATTTTGTTTCTAATAAAAGCTCTACACCTGAGCGGGTTTCTAGCATACTTGCGATGGTTTCTACAGATAGAGTGCTGCTAAAGAACATGCCTGTCTCAGAGTTTTGAGATGAAGGTGAGTTAGGGGAACTGTCAGATAAGGCAGAGCTTTGAGATGTAGGTGTATGGAGGGAACTGTCAGATAAGGTAGCGCTTGAGTTGGAGGTTAGGCTTTCGCTGCGACTATATTTCTTCTCGTTAGTTGAGGTTTTTGCTGAGAAAGGTCGAGAGCCAGAATGAGAGTGAGGCCTTTCTATAGGTGGCTCTTCTAGCGGATTTAACAGATTATATCCTAGAGAATGCCTTCGCATACTCAATTTTCTTGAAATTTTTCGTGGCTGAGATTTTGCGCGTTCATGGAAACTTTTTGAATAGTTTAGAGAGGCTTTTGATGAAGACGGCGAAAGTGACCAATTTTTGTCATCAGGAGTCTTTAGTGTTAAAGCGTTAACTGGTAAATGTGGCTCATAATCTTGATAAGGAGGCCTCGAATTTGCAGGACTTGGAGCCTGTGACATAACCAATTCTCTAATTATCAGATTACATGGAAATTCAGCATATCATGATGATCTTTCGTATGTTTGAATGTTTTTTGTCACTTACAAGGCCAAATAAGGAATTCAAGTTATCAGTAATAAAGCCTGAATGTTTTTTGCTTTTAATTTCAAGTGGTTATTTTTATTTGTGGCGTTGGTGAGTAAAGTTAAAATGAAATTAAATTTGTTTAACCTTATGATTTATGGGTTTTTTAATCATTTTATTGATAAAAACACTGAACCTAACAGAATCATAATTCAGGTCAGCTGTATTTTCATTTTTTACGATACAAAATGCCCTAAATGTCATTAAGCAAAAATGCCTCACCTCCCAGCTCGAGCTTCTCCTGACTCTCTAGTTTCCAATGGATGAACAATAATTCACTGGTGCAAAAGATGGAAAGTGATATTTTTCTTTTAAATCCAGAGGTTGCTTGCTCTGGTAATCACAACTAGGGCGTGCCCTAGTCGACTTTACCAACAAAGACATTTGCTTTTAAATGAAATGACGTAAGGAGAAACAAGATGAAATATGCAAAGCAGTACCTGAATGCAAGAGGTCTTCTGTTCATTTTAAGTAGCCTTGTCGTTACCCCGTTTACCTACGCTCAACCCAACCCCGTAGATACGTTTGTTTGTCCAGCGGGTGGTGAGCCATTGGCTATTTATTCAAATTTTGATGGTAAAGCAGTGGCGACTACTGACGAAGTAAAGCCCGCCTATGTGATGCCTGGATTTACAGCCAGTAACTTAAGTATTCAATCACCCCAACAATCGCCCAACTCATCAACACAAGATTTAGTGGTTAAGGCACGAAACCCAGCTGATACTTTTATTGAGTTTCAATTACAAAGACAGGACGGTGCTAAGTTTTGGGTGACCAGTATTCAATTCCCCACTGTGAGAGTAGGCTCTCTTTGGGAAGCCAATGAGCATAAATATATGAGCTTAGGTTATGCGGTGTTGGATGATGGCAGTGTGTATCCAAGTTATGAAGCTCCTGTGAGAAACTATAACTTTGATGCAGATTATCGATTGAATATCTTTCAAAATACTCAGCAAATTACTGGAAAATTCAACGGGTGGACTGAAGCATCAAGTTGGGATGGTGCATTAAATCCAAAATTCACCGATATTCCTTTTAGATTTGACATTGAAGCGGCGAAAGACGGCTCGAATAACTTCGAAGGGTATGGGGCATGGATATGTGGCGAGTTACAACCTCAATCTCAACCTTCTTTAATGGCATCGAAGAAGCCTGTTAGCGTTAAAATGGATAGTATCAAGTAGATATGAGAAAGCACTCACATATACTTGTATATGACTATTGCTCGAAAGTAATAGAACGATAGGCGATATCAGTGCTCAAAAGCATCGAATACAGCGTTTGCAAATTTTGGACGTAACCCGAAGGGCTGCGTTCTTTTTTTGTTTAAACTACGTTGAAAATGTTTATGTAGAAACGAAGTAACGACAGTTGTGTATGTCGGTAATTACTACATCTCACATTTTTCGCTTTGTTTTACTTAAAAATTAACAGCAGCAAATGTAATAACGACAGCTTTGTATGTCGGTCAATCAAAAATCTAATTGAGAGCCCCTCTCTAGGAATGATTATAATATTGACTGGTAGGGAAAGGCATTCTGGTCTCTTTGTGTACTAAATATTGTAAATGTTCAAACTTGACATAATATCCCTCACCACTTAAAAAAGCTTTAGGATGTTTAACAATGCTACCATCCTCTAATTTTTCCATATGAAGTGGAAGACCAGTTATAGAGTTGATATATTGATTACCTTGTTGGGCATCAATAAAAACAGGTTGAATAGAAACAGACATAGAAGACATAGACCATAAAATGTTAAGATAGATTTAGGTTATATCTATGTTGCAAGATGTTCAAATAGTGTGAACAATGATTAATCAGTTGTTTATTTTGTTAGCATTAATTCTGTATAACGAAATCAATAACATTTTGATTTTCAAACTAAACCTTTAATTTAATCTACAGTGGGGCTAATTATGTGTAGTTCAAGGTAGATTAGTTCGTAATAGCTGGTTTATTTTGGGCTGTTCTAACACAGAAATTCGCTTAAGCTTAAGTAGTTGTACCGTAGAAGTTGGCTTATTCAGAACTGAGATTAGTTACCTAATGTGTGAGCAAAAGACTCTGGCTTTGACTAAGCAAAGATTCTAGAGGGCGTGTTACCACCCTCCCCAGAATC
Source organism: Parashewanella curva (assembly GCF_003675895.1). Classification (GTDB taxonomy): domain Bacteria; phylum Pseudomonadota; class Gammaproteobacteria; order Enterobacterales; family Shewanellaceae; genus Parashewanella; species Parashewanella curva. Next base: position 6,341 of record NZ_ML014805.1, on the reverse strand, counting down.
ATTATCGGTTTATTGCTCGCGAGCAATAGCGCGATAGGCGATATCGGTTCTAAAGAACACATCATCCCAATGGACGGTATCGACTAAGGCGTAAGCGCTTTTTTGAGCTTCAGTCACACTGTTTCCCAGTGCTGTGGCACACAATACACGACCACCGTTAGTGACGATGCGCTCGTCTTTTGCTGAAGTTCCAGCATGAAAGACTTTCTGCTCATTGTTGCCAAGCGTTAGGCCGTCAATGATGTCTCCTTTACGGTATGACTCAGGATAACCTCCAGCGGCGAGCACCACACCTACAGCTGCTCGGCTATCGTACTCTGCAGTTACTTTGTCTAATTCACCACGGCACGCTGCTAAGCAAAGCTCAACTAAATCTGATTGTAGACGCATCATGATTGGTTGCGTTTCAGGGTCGCCAAAACGGCAATTGTACTCAAGTACCTTGGCGGTTCCATCGTCGCTGATCATCAAGCCTGCATACAAAAAACCTGTGTAAGGGTGACCTTCTTGTGCCATGCCTTCAACGGTGGGCTCAATCACATGTTTCATAGTCCAATCGTGGATAGCTTTTGTGACGACTGGCGCAGGAGAATAGGCACCCATGCCACCTGTGTTAGGGCCATTATCACCATTGTCACGCGCTTTGTGATCTTGGCTGGTGGCCATTGGTAGGATGTTCTTGCCATCAACCATGACGATAAAGCTGGCTTCTTCACCTTTTAAGAATTCTTCGATAACCACGCGAGAACCCGCTTCTCCAAATTTGTTGCCTTCGAGCATATCTTCAATGGCAGCGTCGGCTTCAGTTTGGTTTTGAGCGATGATCACCCCTTTACCGGCAGCTAGACCATCGGCCTTTATCACCACTGGATAACCTGTTTTTTTGGCTAGTTGAGCGGAAAATGCTTTTGCTGGCTCAATGTCAGTAAAGTTTTGGTAATCCGCGGTTGGGATATTGTGGCGAGCTAAGAAATCTTTAGTAAAAGCTTTAGAGCCTTCAAGTTGGGCGGCACCTTCGGTTGGGCCGAAAATCGCAAGATCTTCTGCACGGAAAGCATCAACGACACCAATAACAAGTGGCGCTTCTGGGCCAACAATGGTCAATGCAATGTCGTTATCTTTCGCAAAAGCGACTAGTGCTGAAATATCTTCAACACCAATCGCCATGTTTTCTAATTTGGGCTCTAGTGCTGTGCCAGCATTACCCGGTGCCACAAATACTTTATCAACCTGCGGACTTTGCGCCGCTTTCCATGCTAAGGCGTGTTCACGACCACCGCCACCAATAACTAAAATTTTCATGGTAAATACCTTTTAATCCCTAAAATGAGAAATTCTTCACCTAATAGTTCGGAGTAATAGCGTGAACGACAACAGATACGTACGTCCATGTACTGACGATCGTTAAATCCTGTAACGGACGGTTGTCTTATCCCACTATTGCTCCTCTTTGTCATCATCAACCGTTTCAGCTCTTTTCAATAAGAATAAATGAAGCGGTCATAATAATTAATGACGGAAATGGCGCATTCCGGTAAATACCATAGCCATGCCGTGTTCGTCTGCGGCTTCGATCACTTCATTGTCACGCATTGAACCGCCCGGTTGGATCACACAAGTAATGCCTGCGGCCGCCGCTGCATCAATGCCATCACGGAATGGGAAGAAAGCATCCGATGCCATTACCGAACCCGGTACAGTCAAACCTTCATCTTCAGCCTTAATACCTGCGATCTTTGCGCTGTAAACGCGGCTCATTTGGCCTGCGCCCATACCGACTGTCATGCCATCTTTGGCATACACGATAGCATTAGATTTGACGAATTTAGCGACTTTCCAGCAGAAGAGCAGATCTTTTAATTCTTCTGCTGTTGGTTGACGCTTAGAAACGACTTTTAAATCGCCTAAATCTACCATGCCTTGGTCGCGATCTTGAACAAGCATACCGCCATTCACACGCTTGTAATCCAATGAAGTAGTTTTGTTGTCCCACTGGCCACATTCTAATAAGCGAACATTTGCTTTAGCGGAAACGACTGTTTTTGCCGCTTCAGATACGCTTGGGGCGATAATCACTTCTACAAATTGACGTTCAACAATGGCTTTTGCTGTGGCTTCGTCTAATTCGCGGTTGAAAGCGATGATGCCTCCAAACGCTGATGTAGGGTCGGTTTTAAACGCGCGATCATAAGCTTCAAGTAAGTTTTCACCCAATGACACGCCACAAGGGTTTGCGTGCTTTACAATCACACACGCAGGCTCGACAAATTCTTTTACGCACTCTAATGCTGCATCTGTATCAGCGATATTGTTGTAAGACAGCGCTTTACCTTGAAGTTGCGTTGCAGTGGCTACTGAGGCTTCATCAATATTGGTATCAACATAAAATGCCGCTTGCTGGTGGCTGTTCTCACCGTAGCGAAGATCTTGTTTTTTGACTAACTGAGTGTTGAACGTGCGTGGGAATTGGCTGTCTTCTGCAGCATGTTCAGTATGATGTGCTGGAACTTTAGCGCCGAAATAGTTGGCAATCATACCGTCATATTGAGCCGTATGCTCAAACGCAGCAATGGCTAAATCAAAGCGAGTTTCATATGTAGTTGAACCATGGTTATCAGCCAGCTCTGCTAACACTCGAGAATAATCGCTAGCGTTAACAATAATGGTGACATCTTTGTGGTTTTTTGCTGCAGCGCGCACCATAGTTGGGCCACCGATGTCGATGTTTTCAATCGCATCGTTAAGCGTACAATCTGGGTTAGCCACGGTTTGAGCAAATGGATAGAGGTTAACTGCAACTAAATCGATAGCATCAATATTGTTGTCTGCCATAATGGCTTCGTCAGTGCCACGACGAGCTAAAATACCGCCATGAATTTTAGGGTGCAGTGTTTTTACACGACCATCCATGATCTCTGGGTGACCTGTGTGATCAGAGACTTCAATAACAGGGATTTGGTTGTCGGCTAATAACTTAGCTGTGCCACCCGTTGATAAGATCTCTACACCTAGAGCATGTAGAGCTTGGGCAAATTCAATGATACCGGTTTTATCAGAAACGCTAAGCAGCGCGCGACGAATAGGTCTGGCGTTATTCATGTGGGTACTTTTATCCAGTTTATAGTGATCTTGGCCAGAGAAGCTTGATTAATATTGTTATCTTCTCTGAACTTGGGCGCGCATATTCTACCTGAAAAACTAATCAATCTGCTGATTTTGTGTGCATATTCCCTACAGTTGAGTAAAAAAAGTGAGTTTTTAAATTTGACATAGTTGGCGTGAACATCATAAAAGATAAAAAAATGAAGGTGTCAATTATAATTAACCGATTGTTTTTATTAACAATGATTAATTTGAAAATATATGGGGCAAAGTTAACTATAACCATCATATTTTACAACTATGGATAATTCATATGGCCACTTTTAATCCCGATAGTTATACAGCTCATGCAGGGCGATACTCACCTCCACCGGCGTATTCAGCAACGGAACCACATGCCACCGCCCAGCCTCGTCTTAGTGTGAACGCATTAGATAAACATCTTGATAGTGTGACAGATTGGCATAAGTTGGGGCTGAAGTTAGATATATCAATGTCTCAGTTGAGTAATATCAGTGTGACCCACCACTATAGAGGAGTGGGATATTGTCGACAGCAAATGCTGAATTTATGGGTGACCAAATCAACAGCTAGGGTGGATATTTTGCTTTCAGCACTAAAGGAGATGGGTGAAATTTCCTTGGCGGTGAATTTAAAGAGACATTACGATAGCAACTCTAAGTTTTTAGAATCTGAGACCGCAATTGGCAACAGAATATGGGATAACGTGAGGCAAATTGAGCGAAAGAATATGCCGAGTTTTCATCAATATATGGGTGGGACGCAACCCTCTCGCGCTCAAACAACTGAATATCAAGTCAGAGCGGCACAGCCGATATCTTACGTTAAACCTCAGGCTCAAGTGCAGAATACCTATCAGATGAACACCGAGCTTCACAATGTACTTTTGAAAGATTGTTTAAAAGCCATGGAGGATATTGGTCCTTATTGGGAAACGATTGCAGTACACGTAGGGTTGAATCGTTCTGAAATTGATGTCATCAAGATGGAAAACAAATTTTATATTTCATCAAAAGTGATTGCATTAATCACTAAGATTCAAAAGAGGTACATACATACAACAGTTGGTGATCTTTATACCGCTGTAAAAGTAAGTTGTGGTCCTGATCAAGCAAATGCCATGCTATCTCGACTAGGCGTAGCAACTGTAAGGGAAGAAGCCGAGGAAGGGAGAGGACAAACTGGCAACTCTAGCTGCGTTATTTCCTAAGTTACGCTTACAACGGAATAAGCTGACTTAGCATCTCATTCTAACCCATATTTTTCTCCCATCACGCGATAAAAATAAATTCTTGACCTTGGAGCTTGCTCCAAGGTTTATACTTACTATACCGAATTATCACCAACAGAAATGTTATGTATCGAATTGGCGAACTTGCTGGTGCCTATGATATCAACACCGATACCCTTAGGTATTACGAAAAGCATGGCTTATTGTCGCCCTCGGAGCGAACTGAGTCAGGCTATCGAATTTACAGTGAACAAGATGCTCAACTCCTAAAATTCATTCTGCGTGCTAAAAACGTGGGATTTACTCTGAATGAAATTCAGGAGTTGGTGTCAATTGAACTTAATAAGTCGCAATGGGCGTGCGCAGACGTCAAAGGTCGAGTGGATAAAAAACTCGACAACATTACGGCTAAAATTTTGGAACTTCAAAAGTTTCAAAAAGGGTTGCAAGAATTGTCTGACTCATGCTGTGGCGGTGATGAAAGTGCGGAGTACTGCTCTATTTTAGAAGCATTGGATGATATCCATCACGATGATTCTATTCCTCGTTTTGATAAACCTATATCAGCTAAGGGAGATAAGTCATGTTGATCAGTAATTTTGTAGAGCTGTTTTTAGAGTCAGCACCTTGGCTGTTACTGGGTTTAGTCATGGCAGGTTTATTAAAAATGTTCGTACCCCTCGAGTGGATGCAAAAGCAGCTGGGGGGGCACGATTTCAAAACGGTGATCAAAGCGGCTTTGTTTGGTGCACCTTTGCCTTTATGCTCTTGCGGGGTCATTCCCGCCGCAGTAGGTCTGAGACGCTCCGGAGCTTCTAAAGCGGCAACCACGACGTTTTTAGTATCGACGCCCGAAACAGGAGTTGATTCGGTTAGTGTTTCTTATGTGCTGCTTGGTCCTTTTATGGCCATAGTGCGCCCGATTGCAGCAGTAATGAGTGCAATTACCGCAGGTTTGTTAGTGGGTGCGGATGATAAAAGTGATGAATCAGTGGCTGAGAAGACCGAGCCAAAGTCTGAATCCAGTTCATGTTGTAGTTCAAAATCTAAAGAACCTGAATCAACTTCTTGCTGCAGCTCTGACGCTAAAGTAGAACCAGAGTCATCGTCGTGTTGTAGTTCAGCTACTGAGGAAAAGTCGCATTCTCATAGTCATGTCAATGATGATGATTGTTGCAGTTCAGAGCCAAGTGCAACCTCAGCAAGCTTTTGGGGTAAGATCAAAGAAGGGCTTCGCTACGCGGCAACTGACTTAGTTCGGGATACCACAATGTGGCTGCTCGTCGGTATTTTCTTTGCGGCATTAGTTAAAACCTATGTACCGGAAGACTTTTTATCTCAATATGGTAGCGGCATTTTAGCTATGTTGGTGATGATCGGTATTTCTGTTCCTATGTATATTTGTGCAACGGCTTCAACACCAATTGCAGCGGGTTTGCTATTGGCTGGAGTCTCACCAGGCGCGGTATTAGTCTTCATGCTGGCGGGGCCTGCTACTAACATTGCCACATTAGGTGTCGTAACAAGAGAGCTAGGTAAGCGTGCGCTGTTTGGTTATTTAGGTGGCGTGATTGGCGTGGCGATTATTGCTGGTTATATAACAAATTTCGTCGTGGCGAAGTATGGCATTGTAGTTGCTCCACAAATTGGTGAGCATCATAGCCTATTGCCAGATTGGATTGTGATCAGTTCAGGTATAGTACTGGCGGTGTTAATGGCAAAAGTCATCATTGAAAAGTTACCCAAGAGATGGTGGCATAAAGACTGTTGCTCGTAACGTTTAACTGTATTTATAACTCAAGTTTCGGAGTTCAAATCCAACAATAAAAATCGCTTATCATGTTGATATTTAAAGAAAATGTAAGGGTTTGCGTGTTATAATCTTGTTGCTTAGACAAAAACTAAAACACACAAACCCTTAGATAAATATTGACATGAAATCACTTCCGCTTCCATCACTTACTTCTAATTTTTTACTTCGATCTGG
>NZ_ML014804.1 GCF_003675895.1 Parashewanella curva | reverse complement strand
TACCAAACCAAATTAACCAAGAAATCTCTAATCCCACACTGCGTTGGATATTTCAATGTTTTGAAGGAATAAATTTACTCCAATATGACAATAAAATTCGCCTAGACGGTTTTGATGAGCTAAGGGAAAGGATAGTAAGGCTAATAGGAGGTCACACGTTGACATTCTATAAAATCAAAAAAATGACCTAGGGGTCTGATCAATGTCTGCTTTAGGCTTTTTTGAGTAATCCATTACTGTCCCTTATTTGGCTAATTCCGGAGTGAATGCCAACAACTAAAAAATAATAGCTTAAGACCAGAAAAATAATAAATAAATTCGGTTATCGTTATCACTACCTGATAATGAGTTCATGATATAATTCTGCTTTTGACACGGCTTTTCCAATGAATAAGATCAGCGAAAATTTCATCGAACACATTCGCCAACAGCTACCTTGCCATTTATCTCTCGATGAGTTCCTTGCTTTCAACAATAAACCTCTGAGGCTTTCTGTTCGTGTTAATACTTTAAAAATCACGGTTTCTGCTTTTCATGATTTAATGTCAAGCAAAGGATGGCGCTTAACATCTATTCCGTGGTGCAAAGAAGGATTTTGGATCACAATCCCACCGCACCAAGACATTGGAAATAGTATCGAACACTTGCAAGGGCTATTTTATATTCAAGAAGCAAGCTCAATGCTCCCCCCTACTGCCCTTTTTGATTCAGATTCGAACTTTGACAATGTGCTAGATATGGCTGCAGCTCCTGGCTCCAAGACCACACAAATTGCTGCACTGATGAATAATCAAGGACTCTTGATTGCTAATGAATACTCGTCCAGCCGCGTTAAAATGCTTCATGCCAATTTGGTGCGGATGGGAGTATACAATGCCGCCATTACACACTTCGATGCCGAGGTCTTCGGCCAGTATTTATTTGAAGCATTTGACGCCATTTTATTAGATGCTCCTTGTGGTGGTGAAGGCACAGTTCGCAAAGATAGCAATGCATTAAAAGATTGGCGTTTAGAAGAGGTTCATTCAATTGCAACCAAACAAAAGCAGTTAATAGTATCGGCATTTGAAGCACTTAAAGTTAACGGTACTTTGATTTATTCCACTTGCACTTTAAGCCAAGAAGAAAACCAACAAGTTTGTCTGTTTTTGAAAGAGACTTTTGGAGATGCAGTTGAATTTATTTCTCTGGCCGATCTATTTAATGGTGCCAATAAAGCCACCACAAGCGAAGGCTTTTTACATATTTGGCCACAAATATTCGACAGTGAAGGATTCTTTGTCGCCAAAATTCGTAAAACTAAATCAGTAACTAGAAGCCAACCAGAACCCAAAATAAATAAGAACTTTCCATTTAAAGAGCTATCCATTAAACAAGAAAAAGAAATCACTGATTGGTTACTAGAAAATTACTCAATTTCAATTCCAGCATCATTATATTTAGTTACTAGAGATAATCAATTTTGGCTTTTTCCTAAAGCAATAAAATCTTATATTGGGAAAATTCGCTTTCAGCGGATTGGTTTAAAACTAGCTGAACAAAAAGGCAAACATTTAAAAATAACTCATGAAGTAATTTCGGTTCTGTACCGATACCAAAGTGATGCGATAAATGCTAATGAACAACAAGCGGAAGAATATCTAAAAGGACGAGACATTCAATTAGAACAGGTAACGAAACCTCAAGGAGAGAAAATTATTTGTAGTAATAAAGTGGCGTTGGGGTTAATTAAGCACCTTGGAACAAAATTAAAAAATAATTTACCTAGAGATTTAGTAAGAGACAATGCAGTAAAACTCTAGGCTCTTGACATATATGAATAAACTGAAAAATTTTGTTAATGTTTATTTATTGTGCAAATGTTTTTATTTGTTCTAGGATTACTATATCGGAATTCTCGATGGTAGAAATTCTACCATCGAAAACTGCGTAGCGCACGGCTCGAAAGAGCCATTTCCCAACGCCCAATTCTTTATGGATTGGGCTTTTTTTTTATTCTATGAGGTTTGAAAAATAAGCAGTGAGTGAATTCAGTTTAAACTAACTTTTTAGCATCTTTGAAAAGGTTAAAGAAATTCTCACCAGTATACTCTACTAGTTCTTGATATTTTTCGCCGCGTAACTCAGCAACGAATTCAGCCACATCACGAACAAATGCCGGTTGGTTCTCTTTACCTCTATGTGGAACAGGAGCTAAATATGGGGAGTCTGTTTCTACCATTAAACGGTCTTTAGGGACTTTGCGGATAACACTTCTTAACTCACCAGCATTTTTAAAAGTCACAATGCCAGAAACTGAAATATAAAAACCAAGTTCAATAGCTGCTTTCGCCATTTCCCAACTTTCAGTGAAACAATGTAAAACCCCACCTACTTTATCGGCGTTGCCTGATTTAAGCATATTTAAGGTGTCTTCCCTTGCATCACGAGTATGAATAATAAGCGGCTTATTAACTTGTAATGCCAGATCGATTTGCTTTTCAAAACATTGTTGCTGCTGAGATTTAGTTTCTGCGGCATAAAAATAATCCAAGCCAGTTTCGCCTACAGCAACCACACGCTCATCTTGAGCTGAAATTAATAACTGATCTGAATCTAAACCTGAATCGACATCTAAAGGGTGAACGCCTGCTGAAAGAAATACATTAGGGAATGCTTTCACTTTTTCTTTCATGTCTGAAAATTCATTTTGACGCACATTAACACAAAGCATGTACTCTACATCACGTGCTTTGGCAGCATCCATGATTTGTTTCAAACTGGCATCATCAGGTGCTGCTTTTAGTCGGTCTAAATGGCAATGTGAATCAATTAACACGTTATGTATTTCCTACAAATTAATAAAACGGCGCAAAGGATACCGTTGTCGAAATTTAAGGTCAAACTTCCTCAACATCATCAGATAGCAAAACGGCTAACCAATTACCACTGTCACTTGACTCTAGGCCAATCTTTACGATCATAGTTAAAGGTACAGATAACAACATTCCAACCGATCCCAATAACCATCCCCAAAAAATCAAAGACAAGAAAACAACCAAGGTTGATAGCCCTAAGCCTTTACCAAGAAATTTAGGTTCAACAATATTACCCATAATCATATTGATAGCGACATACAGTACTGTCACCCCTCCAGCAGCGGTAGGACCCAATTGAATTAATGCCAAAGAAATAGCTGGAACGGCGGCAATTATTGAGCCTATGTTTGGAATATAGTTGAACAAAAAGGCAACAACCGCCCAAAGCATGGCGTAATCAACGCCAATCAAATACAGACCAACACCTACAATTGTACCTGTAGCTAAACTGACTAAAGTTTTAATCACCATGTATTGATTAACAGAATTTAGAAACTTATCGATTTGTTGTAAGCGCATTTCAGGATCATCAAGCGCGAAGTGTAGACGCTTTGATATTGAGCCAGCTTCAAACAACATAAATACGACTGTGAGTATAATCAGAAAGGCATTTGCCATTACATTACCAAGTCCAGACAGCATATTAGTAGTAACAGACAAAGCCACACTTGGGTCAAAGTAGTTGATTATTTGGTCTTTAGAAATTTGAACATTATATTTTTGGAGTAACTCTATCAACCAACTGAACTGATCAATCAACTGTCCTCGATATTGCGGTAATTGCTTTGAAAACTCATTTATGGAACTACTTACAACACTGGCCAACCACATACCAGCCAATACTATAGACAGAATTAATAAGATAACTGAAAGCCACTTAGGGATACGCCATTTTGACATCCACACAATAGCTGGATTACAAATGACTGCAATGAAAATAGATAAAACAAAAGGGACAACAATACTACTTGCCGTTTTTACACCCGCCAATATAACAACCAAACTGGCTAACAAAACAAAGGTTTTAACGGCTGTAGAACTATGTTCAAATCGAGTCATTCCATATATCTCGTTTTATTTAAAAATAGGATTCATTTTAAACCGAATTTAAAAATTTAAGCATCATTTAATTACCTTTATCCTACATAAGTTAATATTTGCACTACAATTTAAATTCGGAATTAATGAACGATAGCCAATGGATTGGCGTATATTGTCTTGAATTTAGTCGTATTGAGGCATGATGAAAATTTTAATTACTGGCGGAACTGGCTTTATAGGTCAGGCCTTGGTGCCTTTATTATGCACCGAACATAAAGTAACAGTCCTAACAAGAAGTCCTAATAAAGCCAAAGCAAAATTAGGGGAAATCCCACGTTTAATTTTAAATTTAGATCAGCTAAAGAGCCTTGATAAGTTTGATGTTGTGATTAACTTAGCTGGTGAACCAATAGCTGAAAAACCTTGGACACATAAGCAAAAAGCTAAACTTTGTCATAGTCGTTGGGACGTGACAGCAAAGCTTGTAGAGCTTTGTCAAAAAAGTGATCAACCTCCCCACACTTTTATCAGCGCATCAGCTGTTGGCTATTATGGACGACAGAAAGCGACTCCTGTTGATGAAAATTCTGTTCCTCATAATGAATTTACTCATCACTTATGCCAAGAATGGGAAAGGTTAGCATTGCTTGCACAGACAGAACGAACTCGGGTATGCATTATGAGAATTGGTGTCGTTTTAGATAGTAACGGCGGCGCTCTTCAACGAATGATAACACCATTTAAATTAGGGTTGGGTGGAAAGATAGCTTCAGGTCAACAAGGAATGAGCTGGATCCATCGACGTGACGTTATTCGAATAATTCAATATTTAATGAAGACATCATCATGTAATGGGGTTTATAACACAACCTCACCAAACCCAGTGAGTAATAAACTTTTAACCAAAACACTGGCAAGGTCACTCCATCGCCCTGCTCTTTTTCCATTGCCTCGCTTTGTGGCTGAAAAATTGTTTGGTGAAATGGCTGATATCCTTACTGAAGGACAATATGTTGTCCCTCAGCGATTATTGGATGAAGACTTTAAGTTTAGTTACCCAACAATTGACTCAGCCATGGCGCAAATATTTCCCAGATAGCAAGGGCTAATCAGCCCTCTTTTAACAAATTCGAGCAACTTTGTGTAAGTAGATGCCAGCAACGCCATAAACCTAAGCTGGCAACTATTGCTGCACCTGACAACGGTGCGAGCCACCACCAATTCCAGTGCATATAGGTCGTTAACTCAAATACTTGGGTTTTAAATAGATACAGAGCAAACTCTGTTACACAGACAGCCAGTAGCCCAGAAATAGCTCCTAATAACGCAAATTCAAAAAACGTTGATAACCGCAATAACCAACCTGAGCCACCAAATGTACGTAGTACTGCCAATTCTCGACGGCGACTTGCCATTCCCGCTTCTGTTTGAGCAAGCAGTACAAGAGCACTCGCTAAAACAACTAAAACTAACACCAATGTTAATGACAATGAAACTTGGTCGATGATCTCTCTCAATTGTCCAACCATTGCTCCAACATCAATAATTGACACCGTTGGAAATTGTTTTATCAATTGAATAATTAGCTCATTGTTGCTGTTTTTAGTTTGATCCAAATAAAAACTAGCAATCGAAGTGTAATCAAACGTGCCCAAAGCTTGCTTTGAAAAGATAAAGTAAAAATTTGGCTGCAAAGTCTCCCAATGGACTTTTCGTAAACTGGTGACTTTGGCTGTTACAGGCTGATTTTCGATCATAAAAGTAACAGTATCACCCAATTTTAGATTAAGACGTTCAGCCACTTCAGACTCAACTGACACTTCATTGGCTTGGCCATTAAATTCACCTGACAAAATTTCATTATTTGGTGGAAGAGATTCTCGCCAAGTTAAATTCAGCTCGCGAGTGATACCCAATCGCCCTTCTTCACCCGCTTCTTGCTGTTTACGAGTCACGACTTTTTCACCATCAATCGCGCTCATACGACCGCGAACAACTGGATAAATATCCGTCGCTTTTACTCCTTTTTCAGCAAAGAAACTCTCTAGAGGTTTCGAATCTTCAGGCGCAATATTTACTAAGAAGTAGTTAGGCGCTTCTTTAGGTAATTGTTGCTGCCATTCATTCAATAAGTCTTGGCGTAACGCAAAGATAATAAGCAAGAGAACCAATGCGCTACTAAAGCCGACTAATTGCACTGCATTCTGTTTAGCTCGACGCATTAACCCTGCAAAGGCCAGCTGAACAGGATTACTTATTTTTAAGCCTGAACTATGTCCTAAACGGATCATGACAAATCCAACAACCAACAAAAGTGCAGCAAGCATCACAACACTCACCATCACAATTAAAGTCAGAGTCAGACTCTTTGAATACAAATAACCTAATAATCCAAGAGCAAGCAGGCTTAATACAATATTGAACCATTGACCGATGGTATGACTTTCTAATTGACGCTGGAGCACTCTTAGTGGCGGAATTTTTAGTAAACGCATCAGTGGATATACTGAAAACATAAAGGCGCTCAATAAGCCAGTTACAACGCCTAAAATAACTGGTCGCCAAATTGAAGGATCGTAAGCGGCAATATTTTCAGGTAAGAATTGGGTCAATCCAATATCTAATACCCAGCCACCTAACAAACCTAAAATCACGCCTAAAACAGATACAAACAGTAAATGAAAGGTAAATATAAAGCGGATTTGTTTAGCGCTAGAGCCAAAGGTTTTTAGCATCGCCACAACATCGTAATGCCGCTGACAATAACGCTGAGCCGCAATACCAATAGCAGTACATGCCAAAGCAATACCGAGCAAACTCGCAAGCAACAAGAAGCGCTCTGCCCGTTTTATTGCGCCCGCTATTGGTGAATCACCACTTTCAACATCACGCCATCGCTGAGTCGTCAGAAGTTTAGGTGTGACATAATCCTCAAACTCTTTTAGTTGGCTAGGCGAACCAGTAAATTGATATCGGTAATCGAGTCGACTTCCTGGTTGAACGATTTGAGTTTTGGCGACATCTTCCATTCGCATTAATACTACAGGAGATGAAGCGAAAGGGTTAAAACCAGCATCAGGCAAACGTGAAATGGCTTTATCCATTTTGAAGGTCGTGACACCAACCTCAATTTGCTTAGGATTACCTAAAAGCCCAGCTAGTCTTGTTTCGTACCAAACAGAGCCAAGCGGAGGCAATTGATGCGTCTCGCCAGTAGTAAGCTCAATATTACCTTTTAGAGGATATGTATCTGATACCGCTTTAACCTCGACCAATTGCAGTTCGTCACCAGAGTAAACCATAGAGTTGAACTCTAAATTGGTGGCGTACTTTAAACCTAGCTCAGTAGATTTTTGTAAAATTTCTGGGGGAAGTTTTTCTGGAGAATCAATGATTCTATCTGCTGCAATAAATTTACTCGCCTCGCCAGAAATTGCCGTTTGCAGCCGTTCACTCACTCGAGATAAGCCACTGACTGACAACACGGCCAAAGTAATGGCTAATAAAATGAGAACCAATTGCCCTTGCAGTAATTCACGCTTAAACAAGCGCCAAGCTAAATTCAGTTCCATTAAGCCACCTTCTCTTCAACAAGCGAACCATCATACATGGTCAATTGACGCTGGCATTTACGAGCAAGATCCATATCGTGAGTGACAATAACCAACGTAGTATCACTTTCTTGGTTCAGCTCAAACAGCATCTGTTCGACCTTGCTGCCATTAGCTTCATCGAGATTGCCCGTTGGTTCATCAGCAAATAGTACTTTGGGTTCACAAATAAATGCACGAGCAATCGCCACACGTTGCTGTTCGCCACCAGATAATTGTTTAGGTAGATGATTTAGACGATGGGATAGCCCTACTTTTTCAAGCATGGCTAATGATTTTTCTTTAGCGTTTGCCACCCCTGCAAGCTCAGCGGGTAGCATGACGTTTTCTAGTGCAGTAAGCGTGTCGACCAGCATAAAAGATTGAAAAATAAAGCTAACTTTTTCTTTTCTTAACGCCGCTTTTTGTTCTTCATCTAATTTAGATAACCCCACACCATCCAGAAAGACTTCGCCAGAGGTTGGATTATCTAACGCAGCGAGAAGTCCAAGTAAACTTGATTTACCTGCACCTGACGGCCCAACAATGGCTATACTTTCACCATGCTTGACTTCGAGGTCAATGCCCTTGAGGATAGTCAGCAATCCTTCTTGTGTTTTTACAGATTTTTCGAGGTTAACAACTTTTATGGCTGGTTTGTTCTCTACACTTTCACTCAAGGCTAGATCCTTATTATCTCGTCTTAAAATCTCTGTCGCTATATTAGCAACAATTAGTACGTTATTCGCAACCCTTCCGGTTCACGCTGACACCATATTAATCTTGGGAGACAGTTTAAGTGCAAGTTATGGAATGGATAAAAATGAAGGTTGGGTCGAAAAATTAAAAGCTGAGCTACCTCAACATACTATCATTAATGCTTCCGTAAGCGGCGAAACTACTGCCGGCGGCTTACGTCGACTGCCTGCAGTACTGAAATCAAGTCAGCCTGATCTTGTGTTAATTGAATTAGGTGGTAACGATGGTTTAAGAGGATTTTCAACCAAAAAGCTGAAATCAAATCTTACAAAATTAATTGAGATATCCGAAAAATCTGGCGCTAAAGTACTCCTTAGTGAAGTTATGGTGCCACCGAACTATGGCCCTAGATACAGTAAAAGTTTTAATCAAGTTTACTTTGACTTAGCTGACAAAAAAAATGTCATGCTTATGCCTTTTTTTATGACTGAAATTGCACCTAAATCCGAATTGATGCAAAGAGATGGGATCCACCCCAATATTAAAGCTCAGCCAATTATTGTCGATTTTGTTAAACCATGGATAGAAAAGGCGCTCAAATAAAGCGTTTTAAATTTGTCATTGTCCTTAGTTATTTTACCAATAACAATAAATTATAAAATTTCTTATGTACTCAAAATTACTTGCAACTACCCTTTTGTTTTCAGCCTCTGCATTATCCAGCACCATCGACTTTGTGGTGTTTGGCGATACTCCTTATTCAAAGCATGAGCAAACTTTACTGAAGCAGCCTGATGGAAAATTTGCACAACTTTTAACTCAAGTTAAACATGATTTTATTGTTCACATTGGGGATATTAAAGCGGGTGCTCAGCCTTGCACCAATGAGTTATTACAAACCAATTTCCAACTGATCAGCCAAGTTAGCCCAAAGCCATTTGTTTATACTCCTGGTGATAATGAATGGACAGATTGTGACAGACCAAGCCTGAAACCAAGCTATGATGAGTTAGAACGACTTGAATACGTCATCGAACACTTTGCTCAGCACGAAGTAAACCTACCTAAATTTCAAAGACAAACTAAACAAAAAGAAAACCAAGTATGGGAATTCGATGGCGTAAAATTCATTACTTTACACGTAGCTGGTACCAATAATGGCCGCGATAATATTTTAAACTCCGATGTAAGCAAAGCTAGAAGACTTACTGATCGACGAGATGAAAATAATTTTGAGTGGCTAAATCAACAGTTACCACAGCAACAAAAGGCCGCTGTGGTATTTATGCAAGCCGATATTTATCAAAAGCCAGCATCAAGAAACGCTTGTATTGCAGAAAATAACCAAAGCTGTGATGGCTTTAAAGCCTATAGAGAAAAGCTAAATCAACTTGCTACAAGCCTCGATTACCCTTTAATGCTTGCCCACGGTGATACTGGAGAGTTTTGCTTTTCTCAACGTAAATCAGGCTTATGGCATTTCAATGCACCGGGTGATTACCGGATTATTGATATGGCTCTTGTTTCTATAGATACCAAAAACGCAAGCCACTTTTCAATCAAGCCCTTATTATCGAGTCAACCAATAGACTCTTGTGCAGAGTAGCGAGGTGCAAATATACAAGCCTAGCAACTTGTATTCTATATTATATTTTTTTCGTCCAATACCACCTAACTTAGAGATGTAGAATTATCCAATTGGTAATCTCAAATTCGAATTGAGGTAATTCTATGCGATTGATATCACTTATTTTATATCTTTCAGCGGCACTTATTTCTGCACAAAATGCTTGCGCACACACTACCACTTTTAAGCAAAATGACAAATACACAAAGACACAAGGAAATATAGACTGTAGCTTCAAAGGCTTACGAGAAGTTCTCCGCACTCAGCATGATGTAGATACTTTTTCTCAAAGGTATAAGGGTTGTGGAAGCATTGTCGGGCAACTGTTCATTATTGGCAGCGGTAATAACTTTACAACAGCGCAAGACAATACCGACCAAATAACTAATCTGAACGGTCTGGCTCAAATACATGAATTACCTGCTTATACTTATATTTACAATACGGCACTGACAAGTTTAAAAGGCTTGGAAAATTTAACGGCCACAGGATGGCTGGAAATACATGATAACCCTAAGCTCACTTCTCTTGCGGGTCTAGAAAACATGAATTCAAACGCCGTCTTTCACTTATATTCCAATCCAAATTTGGTAAATCTTGACGGACTTAATAAACTAAAATCAATAAACTATTTCTACATCAATAATAATAGCAAGTTACAGTCTATGAAAGGGCTTGATGCTTTAACATCAATAAACAACAAATTAGATGTCGAATCAAACCCTGCTTTGATTAACTTTGAAGGGCTTGAAAAACTAAGCAATCTTAACGAACTCATTGTAAAGAACAATACAAACTTCATTAATTTTAAAGGTGATAAAAGTATTGGAAGGTTGAGCAGTTTAACTCTTTCTGGCTCACCGAAATTTGAAGGATTTACAGGTTTAAATAATGTCGTTTATCTTGGGGCTTTGACTGTAAACAATGCAGGATGGACGAATTTTGACGGATTCGATAACCTTAAGTATATTCAAAAGCTTTCTTTGGATAATAATCCTCAACTACAAGACTTTTCTGGATTAGAAAACAACTATTCAATTCACGAAATAGAACTCACCAACAACCCTAAATTTGCGTCATTCATTGGATTAGCCAACTTTAAAAACTTTCAGAGTTTAAAGCTAATAAATAATCCTTCTCTGAAAAACCTCGATGAGTTCTCTCAAGTGATCGGCAATATAAACAATCTCGATATTGAAAGTAACCAGAATCTCTCTTCCATTACTGGATTAAACCGCATTTTGAGTATTCAGTCGGGAAATGGCTACGGAGGAAATTTAACAATAAAGGATAGCCCATCACTGACCTCACTAAGCGGGCTCGACAATGTGTTGAAAGTAGATGGCACGATTATAATTCAAAACAACGATAATCTAGACTCAGTTAAAAACTTATCTCACTTACTTCAAATACAAAACAACGTGCAAATCATCAAAAACACTGCACTAACAACATTATCTGGATTAGAAAACATTACATTGCCACCAGATCCAACTAACACTCATTTCACACTGCAAGACAACAATAATTTATCAGACTGTAGTGCAATTTGTGACATTTCAAAACAACAAGGATATGTGCAATTACAAGGCAATAATAGCGGTTGTGAGGATAGCTTAAGCTCATGTAAGTAACTCTGCTCGAAGACATTTAGATAAATACATAACGGGATAGTGCTATGAGAAAAACATGCATCATTTTATGCACTTTAATATCGGTCTTTAATATTCATTGGTCTTTTGCTGCCGCAACATCACCTCAAATGCACCTAAAATCAAAGTTAAATGACGAATGTGTGCTGGGCTCACCTCAACATCAGCAAGAAACGCTCACAACTCAGGCTGATGTTGATAGTTTTAAGTCTAGGTACGAAGGCTGCTCAAATTTTGTCGGGAGTTTAATTATTCAAGAGCAAAAAAATAACTTTTCAAGTTCAGTTAATGCTCTACCGCATATTACAAACCTTAATGGCTTGTCACAAATAGAAAATCTAGAAGGGTTACTTTCCATTCAGGACACACACATATACTCTCTTAATGGACTCCAAAAAATATCTTGGGCAGAACAAGTTCAAATCTTGTCAAATTCAAACTTAGTGTCTTTGAATGGATTAAATAATCTACAAACCTCAGCTCAAGTGGTAATCGCTGGAAATAAAAAATTGCAATCATTTGAAGGGCTAGACAGTTTAGCAGGTGCTATTTTCTTCATTGTGAAAAATAATCCAATCTTAGAAAACTTTTCAGGGGTACATAAACTATTCAATGTTGGAACATTGCAAGTAGACAATAATATGAGCCTTTTTAATTTTAAAGGTGCAGAACAGCTCATAAAGTCTGATGAACTCATAATATCAAATAACCCTCAACTTAAAGACTTCTCAGGATTGGAAGGTATAAAAGATATTGGTTCTTTAGTTGTTGATCGTAACGCTAAGTTAAAAAGCTTCGAGGGTCTAGAGCCAACGAAATCAATTTCAAATATTGAGATTAAAAACAATGATACTTTAGAAACATTAACAGGGCTGAACCAAGTATCTTCTATCTTGGCTGATAATGGCAAAAACGGTGATCTTATTATAAAAAATAATCCACACCTACGTACGTTAGCTGGTTTAGACAATCTTACTAGCGTTGATGGTACTATTACTATCCAACAAAATGAACAATTGGAATCAGTAAAGAAAATGTCTCATTTATTACAAATAAAGAGTAATCTAAACATCATAAATAATACTGCACTAACCTCATTAGCTGGGCTTGAAAATGTTGAGTTACCCTCTTCTAACTCACAAAACTTGCACTTTATACTCCAAGACAATTCAAAGTTATCAGATTGCAAAGCAATTTGTCACTTGAACCAAAAAACTGGATATGTTCAATTGCGTGGAGATAACGGCAACTGCGGGGAGAGTTTAAATCAATGTGAATAAAACAAAACCCGCACACAGGCGGGTTTCTAAATTCACAACATCGTTAAAATTAACGAGTACGTGGGCAAAGCTCTTCAGGGCTGAAGAAGTAAGCAACTTCACGTGCAGCAGATTCGATTGAATCAGAACCGTGTGCTGCATTTTCATCGATGCTGTTAGCGAAATCTGCACGGATAGTACCGTCTGCAGCTTCAGCTGGGTTAGTAGCACCTAGGATATCACGGTGAGCCAGAACAGCGTTTTCGCCTTCAAGTACTTGAACCATGATAGGACCAGAAGTCATAAACTCAACTAGAGCACCGAAGAAAGGACGCTCGCTGTGCTCAGCGTAGAAACCTTCAGCTTGCTCTTGAGTTAGGTGCAGCATTTTGGCAGCGATAACTTTTAGACCAGCTTCTTCGAAACGGCTGTAGATTGCACCGATTTTATTTTTAGAAACAGCATCTGGTTTTACGATAGAAAAAGTACGTTCGATTGCCATCTTAAGCTTCCTGTAATTAGCAATATTTGAAATTCGCGCGGATTATAAGGGATTTATCGCAAGAATCCTACCTTTATCACAGTTTTTAATTTACAAAAAAATACCAGCTAATTTGTAGCTGGTATTTTTAATGAAGATAATAGACTAATGCCCTTCACTCACGATATTAATAGTATATTGTGGAATATCTACCACCATATCACTATCAACAACTTTTGCTTGGCAAGAAAGACGACTTTCTGGCTCTAAGCCCCATGCTTTATCTAGCATGTCATCTTCTAGATCATCGCTTTCTTCAAGTTCATCAAACCCTTCACGAATGACTACATGGCAAGTAGTACAGGCACATGACTTTTCACAAGCATGTTCAATATGAATGCCATTTTTTAAAGCAACATCAAGAACTGTTTCACCAACTTCAGCTTCTACAACTGCTCCGTCTGGACAAAGTTCTTCGTGTGGAAGAAATACAATTTGTGGCATAGCGTTTACGTCCTAAAGTTCATCTACTGAGTGGCCTGTTAAAGCGGCCTTAATTGAATTATCCATGCGTTTAGCGGCAAAAGCTTGCGTTTGTGCGTCTAGGGCTTCAATCGCTTTTTCAATGGCGTCTACATCATCGGCAGCTGCACACTGTGCCAAGCTTGTCATTCCAGACTCTACTTGCTGACGTTCAGCTTCAGTAAGTAAATGCCCATCTTTTTCTAACGCGGAATTAAGGCTTTCTAATACACGCTGTGCTTCAACCTTTTGTTCAGTCAACATACGACGCTCAATGTCTGCTTTGGCGTTAGCCATTGAGTCTTTGAGCATGGTGGCGATTTCAGTATCTGAAAGACCGAATGATGGCTTAACCTCAATACTGGCTTTGACTTCGGTAGACTTTTCCATGGCAGTTACACTGAGTAAGCCATCAGCATCCACTTGATAAGTCACCCGAATGTGAGCAGCACCTGCGGCTAACGGTGGAATATCGGTTAATGCAAACTTAGCCAGAGAGCGACAATCATCAACGAGTTCACGCTCACCTTGAACCACATGAACCATCATAGCGGTTTGACCATCTTTGAAGGTGGTAAACTCCTGAGCACGCGCAACTGGAATTGTGGTATTTCTTGGTACCACTTTTTCTACCAATCCACCCATGGTTTCAATACCTAGCGATAGTGGGATCACATCAAGCAATAACAAATCTGATTCAGGTTTATTACCCACTAGAATGTCAGCTTGAATAGCGGCACCAATGGCTACTACGCGATCAGGGTCGATTGAGGTCAATGGCGCTTTACCAAAGAATTTTTCAACTTGTTCGCGAACTAATGGAACTCGAGTTGAACCACCAACCATAACGGTTTCTAGCACTTCATCAACGCTTACATCTGCATCACGCAAAGCACGACGACAGCTTGCAATCGTCTTTTTAACCAACGGCAGAATTAACGCATCAAAATCAGCTTTACTGATTTCAGCTTCAAGCTGTTGTTCGTTATCTAAAGTCAGTGACGCCTTAACGGAATCAGCATCAGTTAAGGCTTCTTTGATGCGACGAGCTTCGATTTGTAAGCGACGAGATTCAGTTGTACTTAACTGTGCAAGCTGCCAATTTTTAACAAGATGTTCTTCTAATAGATGATCAAAATCATCACCACCGAGAGCAGAGTCACCGCCAGTAGCGAGAACTTCAAATACGCCTTTATTTAGGCGTAAAATTGAGACATCAAAAGTACCTCCACCAAGATCGTAAACAGCAATGACTCCTTCTTGCTTGGTATCCAAACCATAGGCAATCGCGGCAGCCGTTGGTTCATTAAGTAAGCGCAATACATTAACACCCAGTAATGAAGCCGCATCTTTCGTACCTTGACGTTGAGCATCATCAAAATAGGCCGGAACCGTGATCACCACGCCTTCCAGATCACCACCCAATGTTTGTTCAGCAGTTTTAATCAAAGGCTTTAGGATTTCTGACGAGACTTGAATGGCGTTAACTTGACCAGCAACGGTATTGAATACTGGTAAGCCTTGCTCACTTGCCGAAAGATCATAAGCTAAATTAGGATATTTACTTTGAACATCACTAAGACTACGCCCCATAAAACGCTTTACGGATACAATAGTATTTTTAGGATCAGCGGCTGATGCTTGTGCTGCTTGCTGACCAACAAGAATAGAATCTTTTGAATAATGTACAACAGAGGGTAAAGAATGTTGCCCCTGCTCACTAGCTAAAGTTTGTGCTTCGCCACTACGAACCGCAGCTACTAGCGAGTTAGTTGTACCTAAATCAATACCAACAGCTAATCGATGCTGATGTGGTGCCGCGCTCTGTCCCGGCTCGGCAATTTGCAAAAGTGCCATAAATTCTCTTTAAATGATTTAAAGGTTACTCAATAGATGAATAAGTTTAATTATGTTCAAGGAGCGATAGTGAGAACGACAACAGAAACGCACATCCATGTGCTCACGACCGTGACGTCCTGTCACGGACGGTTGTCTTATCACACTATCGCTCCCTCAAATATTCACTGATAAATTCAGCCCAAAAGATCACTAATCTAGCCGCATCAAAGATCGAATAAATCGTCTTCAATACGTATTAGTTCATCCTGCAATTTTGCCATAAATTTCAGCTTACGTATCTGATCTGCTGCGATTAAATTGGCTTCATTTGCATTAGCTTCTAAATTAGTCGCTAGTATCGAAGAATATTCAGTTTCATGTTGCTTAAATGACGATTGAAGTTCATCTATACCTTGATGTGGATCGGCCATTGCTGAAATATCTTCTAACGCTTCACGCCATTCCATTTGCTGCATCAAAAAGCTGGTATCTTTTACCGTTGCCGTTTCATGACTTAAATCAATACCACGCAATTGCAAAATATGCTCTGCGCGACGAATGGGATTTTTTAACGTCTGAAAACCATCATTAATTTGAGCTGTTTTTTGTACTGCAAGTAGTTTTTCTTGCTCGCTTTTATTAGCAAACTTGTCTGGATGGACGGTTCTTTGAAGTTCTCGATAACGCTCAGAGAGTTGAGCGTTATCGATCGAAAAATGAGTTGGAAAGCCAAAAAGCTCAAAATAGTTCATTTTATCGGTGTGTTATACAGTGAAACTTTCACCGCAACCACACTCTCCTTTCGCATTTGGGTTATTAAATTGAAAACCTTCGTTCAAGCCTTCTTTAACAAAATCTAATTCAATACCTTGCAGGTATATAAAGCTTTTCGCATCAATAATGATGTTTACGCCTTCAATTTCATAGATTTCATCATCGTCATTAAGTTCATCCACAAACTCAAGGACATAAGACATCCCTGAGCAACCGGATGTCTTAAGGCCTAAACGTAAGCCAATACCTTTACCACGATTTTTTAAAAATGCCTTTACTCGATCTGAAGCCGCAGCTGTCATGGTAATAGCCATTTAATACTCCGATGACTAACCTTGTGCTAGCGCTTGTTGCTTAGATTTAAAATCTTCCAAAGCTGCTTGAATCGCATCTTCAGCCAAAATTGAGCAGTGAATTTTTACTGGTGGCAAAGCCAATTCTTGCGCAATTTGGGTATTTTTAATTTTTGCAGCTTCTTCCATAGTCTTACCCTTAACCCACTCTGTAACTAGAGAGCTAGAGGCAATAGCACTACCGCAACCATAAGTTTTGAATTTAGCATCTTCGATGATACCTTCTTCATTAATCTTAAGTTGCAGCTTCATTACGTCACCACATGCTGGAGCGCCAACCATTCCAGTTGCGACGTTTGGATCGTTCTTGTCCATGGAACCAACATTACGAGGATTTTCGTAGTGGTCAATTACTTCTTCACTGTACGCCATAATTTGTACTCCTTAATGGTGAGTCCATTGAACTGAATTTAAGTCAACACCGTCTTGATACATTTCCCAAAGCGGAGACATATCACGCAGTTTACCAATCGACTTGTTAATAATGTCGATGGCGAAATCAATATCTTCTTCTGTGGTAAAACGACCAATCGAGAAGCGAATTGAGCTGTGAGCCATTTCATCGTTTAACCCTAAAGCACGGAGAACATAGCTAGGCTCAAGGCTTGCTGAGGTACAAGCAGAACCTGAAGATACCGCTAAGTCTTTTAGTGCCATCATTAACGATTCACCTTCAACAAAGTTGAAGCTTACGTTTAAAGCACCACAGTAACGGTTGTCAAAATCACCGTTTATATAGGTTTCTTCGATGTCTTTGATACCAGCCCATAGTTTGTCACGTAGGTGACGAACGCGGTCGTTATCTTTGTCCATATCGGCTTTAGCGATAGCCGCAGCCTCACCTAAACCAACGATTTGGTGAGTAGCTAACGTACCTGAACGCATACCACGCTCATGCCCACCACCGTGAACCATTGCTTCTAAACGTATACGTGGCTTACGACGTACGTAAAGTGCACCGATACCTTTAGGGCCATACATTTTGTGACCTGAAATTGAAATCAAGTCCACTTTCATGTCTTGAACGTCGATGGGTAATTTACCAACACTTTGCGCAGCATCAACGTGGAAAACAATTTTCTTTGAACGACAAAGCTCACCAATGGCTTTAATATCGTGGATCACGCCAATTTCATTATTCACGTGCATTAAACTAAGAAGGATCGTGTCTTCTCTCATTGCACCTTCAAGGCGATCCATAGGAATAATACCGTTAGCGTCTGGCTCCAGATAAGTTACTTCAAAGCCTTCACGCTCTAACTGACGGCAAGTATCTAATACTGCTTTGTGTTCAGTTTTACTGGTAATAATGTGCTTACCTTTTTTGTGATAGAAGTGTGCAACACCTTTAATTGCAAGGTTGTCTGACTCCGTAGCACCTGAGGTAAAAATAATTTCACGAGGGTCACCGTTTATCAAATCAGCGATTTGATTACGAGCAATATCTACCGCTTCTTCAGCTTGCCAGCCATAGCGGTGAGAACGTGAAGCAGGATTACCAAAGACTCCGTCCATGGTCATGTACTGCATCATCTTTTCAGCAACACGAGGATCAACCGGTGTTGTTGCTGCATAATCCAAATAGATAGGAAGCTTCATTACACACTCCGTACTCAATTGTCAGTGCTTCGACACAAAAGGTACAAACATCAATTATTATTACGCAAAAATCTTAAAGCTAGATCTCTATAGAGAAAGCCTATGTTCTTGCTGCATTTTATCTTGTTTTACCGAGATATATTGAACATCTCTTTTATTCATCAAACCTTCTAGACTAATTCCATCTAGAAAATCAGAAATCTGTTTGCTTAAATCGCCCCATAAGGAGTGAGTAAGACAGCGGTTTCCACCTTGGCAATTACCTTGACCATGACAGCGTGTCGCTTCCACAGATTCATCTACTGCGTGGACAACCATGCCAACAGAAATTTCAGCTGCATCTTGACCAAGGCGATATCCTCCACCCGGACCACGTACACTGGCAACTAAACCTTTCTTTCTTAATTTGGCAAAAAGCTGTTCTAGGTATGACAGAGAAATTCCCTGCCTTTCAGAAATGTCGGCCAACGGAACAGGACCGCTTGCGGAATGAATAGCCACATCAAGCATCGCTGTGACGGCATAGCGTCCTTTTGAGGTAAGTTTCATAACTAAACCAGTTCCTATTAATCGTATAACATGAATTGAAACATACCTGACTAAATTAGTCAAGTATTGCAAAGTGTGATCTGGAAGTAGGTTTAAAGAGGAGAAATGAGATTTAAGGCGCGTATTTAACCTTGTTCGTACGCTAAATTCAATGAAAAAATGGATTTTCTTTTGATTTAGCAACAAGATGTTAAATTGTGGTTACAAAAGCTAAAATTAAAGACCTCTAACTCCTTTAGAAGCCTTAATAAAATTAGATCATTGGATCAAACTCATCCAACTGTTTTTTACGCTTTTCAGCAGCAGCAATCTCATCTTCTGAGAATTCTTCAATATTCAATTCAGGTAACTTATCAGTGCAGACTTCACCACCCATTTGTTGTACTTCATGACAAACATCTTGGAGTTTAGAGTCCATCAAATGCATATGATCCATTAACTGACCAATAGCATTGGCAACCGGATCTGGGTTATCAGGTGATACCGCATACGCATCAAACCCATATTTTTTTGCCATTTCGCTTCGACGGCGTGTGGTTTCTTCACCCTGTTCTGTTTGGGTCGCAACCTCTCTGCCAGGAATACCCACAACGGTTCTTTCTTTAGTGACGGTTTTCACCACCACTGAGTTTGAACCCACTCTAGCACCATCTTCGATTAGAATAGGACCAAGAACTTTTGCTCCTGCACCTATGACAACGTTATTGCCTAGTGTTGGGTGACGCTTGCCACTATTCCAGCTTGTACCACCTAAAGTAACGCCATGGTACAAAGTACAATCATCACCGATTTCAGCCGTTTCACCAATCACAACGCCCATGCCGTGGTCAATAAAGAAACGTCTTCCGATGGTAGCTCCTGGATGGATTTCAACGCCTGTTAGCCAACGAGAAAATGTCGAAATCAATCTTGCTAGCAAATGCCATTCTTTTTTCCACAGCTTATGGCTAGCACGATGTAGCCAAATGGCATGCATACCGGGATAATTTAACAAAATTTCCCAAGTACTTCTTGCAGCGGGGTCTCTATGGTAGATAGAGGCAATATCTTCTTTGATTCTAGAAATCACACCCATGCTGATAAGTATCCATGCAAATGTAATCGAAGAATTTTGGTGCTCATTTTAAGTGCTGAGCAAGGCGCTATTGCGAAGGAATACCGGCAGTCTTTCAAGCAATAGGAACGCTGCGCAGTGCTTAAAAGGGGCATCAAAAAATATGTTTTCATTAGCATGGGTACTTATTGATCCTTTTTCGTCGCTTTATCTATTGAGGTTAAAATACCTCTAAGTATATTCATCTCTGGAGCTTCAATTCTTGCTCGGGTAAACAGCCTGCGCAATTTCGTCATGATCTGTCCTGGATGATTCTTAATAATAAAGCCTGTATTAGAGAGTGTACTTTCCAAATGTTCAAAAAATCGTTCTTGATCTTTTTGAAGTGGGTATTCAGCAATCTCTTGTGGTTCACGAGTGGCATTTAACATAGCCATACGAGTTTCATAGCAGACAATTTGTACGGCTTGAGCCAGATTCAGCGAACTATAATCAGGGTTTGCAGGAATCACTACATGGTAATGACACTTCTGCAACTCTTCATTAGTCAAACCATGGTTTTCACGACCGAATACAATCGCAACCTCATGGTTTCGCCCTTCTTCCACCAGCTTTTCACCCGCTTCTCTTGGTTCTAGCACAGGCCAATCCAGCGTTCGACTTCTTGCACTTGTAGCCACTACCAAGCTGCAATCTTCAATAGCTTTGTCAAATGATTCAACGGTGACAGCGTCTTTCAAAATATCGGCTGCACCAGCTGCCAACGCTATTGATTGACCATCTGGCTCTACCCTTGGCTCTGCGAGATAGAGTTTTGATAACCCCATAGTTTTCATAGCTCTGGCTACTGAGCCTATATTTCCAGGGTGAGAGGTTCCAACTAGAACGATACGGATATTATTCAGCATGTGGGTTTAGCTTTACTTCTAAAAGAATATAAGGCGGGATAGTAACATATTGATGAGTTGAGTGTGTATATCTACGAACTTGATAGGTTGGTATAGCAGCCAGATAAATAGCTGCTATACCATTTTATACATTAATTTTTCTTAGCACTGCGCTTTGCTTCTAGCTCTAGATGTAATTCTTTTGAGAGATTCTGAATTTTAGGAAAAATAGTTCTCATCATATTTTGAGATAAAACCATTGTATCTTGCATAATCAACGGCATTTTTTTAACATAGACTTGCCTGATTCTGTTCGATAGAAAGCTAAAGAGTCTCGAATCTCTTTTTCTGTAAAGCGCTTCATGTAAATTTCAATAACTGGTTCTTCCATTTTTTTCCAGCTAAACTCTGCTTTGATTAGATTCCTTACCTTCTGCATATGACGCTCAAAGATTTCTTTTTCATCTTCACGAATACCTAACTGTTTTTCAGTTCCTTTCATCATTTGGTTCATTTGCGCAAGGCCTGAGTCAACAAGAGCGCTTACATTCGTTTCTTTGATTAACTCATTCACTGCTTCCCGCTTTGATTGCTCATCAGCAGAGGCTTGAGCTGATAAAAATAAAGTTGCGACGAGCAGCTGCGCTTTAACAAGAGTATTTAATTTGAACATTTGAATTACTTCCTTGAATTAGATTCCAATATGTGATTTTCACGTCCATTATAAAAGTATCGTCATAGCTTTCTATACAAAACTTTAAAACTAGACACAAAATTTCAAAAAAAAGATCTATTAAGCTACACACTTGACTAATGTCAATTCGCTTTTATCCATGCCGAATATTCTTACCACAACAGCGCAAACGAGCATCAATTTATTTTTTGTTTGCGTCGCGTTACAAACAATATTCGGAGCAGGTCATGGAAAAGAAAACAAACGATATCAACACCCAACGTCGTAACTTCTTAGGCGGTTCAGTAGGTGTAGGTTTAGTAGGTGCGGGTTTAGCAGCGGGATTAGTTTCAACCTCAGCATCTGCGAGTCATCATAAAAAAAGTGACCGTATGGCGAGGTATACGGCAGATCAATTAGAGCGCGTTACACAAGAACTTGTTCCACCACCATTCGTACCAAAGCATGAACAAGTAGCAAAAGGAAAACCAAAAGTCGTTCAAGTCACTTTAACTGTTGAAGAGAAACAAGTTGAGCTTGAAAACGGCGTTAAGGCATGGGTTTCTGCATTTAACGGCAGTGTTCCTGGTCCGCTTATTGTTTGTCACCAACATGATTATGTTGAACTAACTCTAAAAAATCCTAAAACTAACGCTCTAGCCCACAACATTGATTTACACGCATCAACAGGTGCTTTGGGTGGTGGAGAACTAACTTTAGTATCTCCAGGTGAAGAAGTTACATTCCGCTTTAAGGCTACCAAGGTTGGTACATTCGTTTACCACTGTGCACCTGGCGGTATCATGATCCCATGGCACGTCGCAATGGGTATGGCAGGCGCAATCATGGTTCTTCCTCGTGATGGTTTAAAAGACGGTCATGGCAACCCAATTCGCTACGACAAAGCTTACTATGTCGGCGAGCAAGACTTCTATGTTCCAACAGATAAAAATGGCAAGTACAAAGAGTATTCTACCGTTACTGGCAGTATGAACGACACCTTAGAAGTAATGAAAACCCTTACTCCATCACACATTGTATTCAATGGTGCGGTAGGTGCATTAACGGGTAAGAATGCCATGACGGCCAAAGTCGGTGAAACCGTTATGTTTATTCACTCACAACCAAACCGAGATACCCGCCCACACATTATTGGTGGTCATGGCGATTACGTATGGGCAACTGGTCAATTTAATGATGCGCCGCAAACTGACCTAGAAACGTGGGGTATCCCTGGTGGTTGTGCTGGTGCTGCAATTTACACCTTCTTACAACCAGGCCTGTACGCTTATGTGAACCACAACCTTATCGAAGCCATCATGAAAGGTGCTGCAGGTCACATTAAAGTAGACGGCGAGTGGGATGACGACCTAATGGTTCAACTTAAAAAGCCAACCAAAATGGCGTAACACCATAATGCCAAACCAATGAGGGCGGAAACGCCCTCAATTTTTCATTTAGTGAAAAAGGTGCCAATCATGATGAATAATGCGTTAAAACAATGGCGACAATTCACTTTAATAACTATTTGTTTTCTCCTCACTTCAACCTTAAATGCAGCCGAAAAGCGAATCGACTATCCATTAAGCAGTGCCATTTATCAATGGTATGGTTTCCTTGACTCCCAAAATCTCGGCAAGGAAAAACAAGCTCAATATCCCAATGTGGACTTTCAAGAATTAAAAGATGCAAAGGTAATCCTAGGAGCGCATCACCTACTGTCTATCGTCCCGGTTAAACAAAATAGTAAAACTGCTGAAGTGGAAGTAGAGCTGGAGTTTCTGCCAAAAGTAGCGAATAGCAGTGAAGTTTACGGTTATTACTTGATTCAAACACTCAAACTGGATAAAGAATCTGGAAAAGTATTGAGTAGCAAAACTGTTACGAATGAAAAAGATGACTTCACTTCAAAATTCCGAAGTGCTAGCGAACCCAATTTAATCAAAGCGTTTATTTATCAATGGACACAGAACCTAGACAACTTAAGCGTAAATCAACCGAACAGCCATATCCCTTGGAATAAGCATTTTACAGCTAATACAAAATTTAAAGCTGAAGAGACCTCCGCATCTTCACTTGCGAGTTACTTTAATCTTTTAGCAAATACAAAAGCTAAAACCAGCAGACGTGCGATTCGAAATCTAAATATAAAATCCATCAGCGGAACTAATCAATTTCAAATTGATTTTGAATATCAATGGAGTCTTCTCAATCAATACGATGAAAATGAACTTGCACAATTGGGTGTCACTCTTGTAGTCAGCATCAAAAATGGAGTGGTAATTGTGTACGAGTATAAAGCGAAATATTTACCGCCTGTTACCGACCTTGGCGCAGAAATTCGTTGTTAATAAGGAACTTTTATGTACAAATTCATTAAATTTATTAAGCGCTCCTCACTTATCGCAGCGATTGCATTGATCGCATCAATATCCGCTCACGCCAAAATGCCAATTTTAAAAGGCATCGGCGGTGATTTTACCCTTAATAGCAGTAAAGGAAAGCAAGTCAGCCTTTCCGATTTTCGCGGAAAAGTGGTATTGATGTTTTTTGGCTACACCAATTGTGCCGACATTTGCCCTACGACTATGGCGCATGTAGCTCAAATGGTGAAAAAACTATCCCCTGAACAACAAGCTAAAGTGCAAGTCTTATTCGTTAGTATTGATAGTGAGTACGACACCCCTAAACATCTCAATAAATACCTCAGTTACTTTGATCCTAGCTTTATTGGATTGGTGGATGACAAAGAAAAAATTGATCACGTTGCCAAACTCTACAGTGCTGAATATTCAAAGCTAGCAGATGAGAGAGTTACCACCGAATTTAAAAAACTCAGTTTGGAGGACAAAAATGCGCCAAAGAAAAAAGGCTATTTGTTTTCACACACTGCCAAGATTTTCGTGATAGATGGCAAAGGTCGTATGCGCGGGTATTTTTACACTGGCACGCCACTAAAAGAGATGCGCGATGATGTCACACAGTTACTTGCAACTAGTAAATAAAGGAGCATAACAATGAAAAAATTCCTTTTAATTGTTTTATCACTTTTAACTTCTATTGTTAGTTATTCCTTATTGGCAGAACAGTTAACAGTTGAAAATGCATGGATTAGAGCCATGCCACCTACTTCCAGAGTTGTACCTATTTATTTGACGATGAAAAATACTGGCGACCAACCTATCAAGTTATTGGCAATAAATAGCCCCAATGGCAGAATCGAGCTTCATCAAACCATAATGAAGAACGGGCTAATGCGAATGACGCCAGTTGAAAAAATCATGGTGGATTCACACGGGCAAACAACGATGGCACCAGGTGGCTACCACGGAATGATGATGAACTTTACTCAAGGCGTTCCAGCAAAAGGCGATTCTGTTCCATTAACGCTAACATTTAATAATGGTGAAAAGCTGACAATAATGGCAGCTGTAAAAATGAATAGCGATGAAACCATGCATCACCACCATCATTAATCAATAACTTTGATCTAACCGAGTGTTTTGTTCAATAATTTGATTTATGTTATGAGGCTAATAATTATAACGATATTAGCCTCTTATGATCACTGAACCTTATATCCATCGTGTTGTCCACCAACACCACTTATTTTCAAACCTTGCAGAAAATGAACTTTCTCGGTTAATGAGTAATGCTGCATTAATCAATTTGAAAGCACATGAAAATCTCTTCTTTCAAGGTGAACCCGCTAAACGCTTTTACTTACTACTGCACGGTAATCTTCAGCTTTATCGCACCAATCCTCAAGGGCAGGATAAAGTTATTGATGTGGTCAGAGAAGGACATACTTTTGCTGAGGCATTAATGTTTAATAAGCAGTCGATGTATCCAGTCTCTGCTCAAACAGTTTCAGAGTGCCAACTTATCAGCTTTGACTGTGAAAAGTATCTCAATATGCTTAAACAAAATACTGAAGCATGTTTGGCTGTTATGGCAAATATGAGTATGCGTTTACGAAAAAATATTAATGAAGTCGAGGTTCTTTCATTACAAAATGCTCAATCAAGATTACTTCTGTTTTTAATGCATCATATGAAGCCAACGGCCGAGAATCAAGGCCAAGTGTATCTCGATATTCCTAAACGTGTTTTAGCTTCGCGATTGTCTATCCAGCCTGAAACCTTTTCTCGATTAATCAAAAAAATGACCAACAACGAGTTAATCGAAGAATCAGGCCACGATATTATCATCAAAGATGTTCGTAAATTATACGCCAGCGTAAATGTACCTTTTGATCCTTTAGTTTCTGCTGACTCGAATAACAAACAAAGCATTCCGATTATTAATATGTAAATTATGAGAACGATTAGATTTTGCGATAATTTTGGTTGCTGTATATAGGTAGCTTGCGTATAATCCGCTCGCTATTTTTTCGTTCTTTAACATCCAGGGGATTGCAATGCATCCAATGCTGACTATTGCCGTTCGCGCTGCTCGCGCTGCCGGCCAAACTATCATGCGCGCTTACGCCGAATTAGACCAAGTTGAAGTTACAGCTAAAGGTCTAAATGACTTTGTTACTAACGTAGACAAAGAAGCTGAAGCGGCTATTACATACCAAATCCGTAAGTCTTACCCTGACCACACTATTGTTGGTGAAGAAGGTGGTGAAGATCGCGGTAAAGATAAAGACTACATGTGGATTGTTGATCCTCTAGATGGAACGAATAACTTTGTCCGTGGTATCCCTCATTTTGCTGTTTCTATCGCACTTCAAATTAAAGGTAAAACTGAAATTGCCGTAGTATTTGACCCTGTGCGTAACGAGCTATTCTCAGCTGTTAAAGGTCAAGGCGCTAAACTGAACGATTATAGACTTCGTGTTACTGACGCTAAAGGTCTAAACGGCACTATTTTAGCAACGGCATTCCCATTTAAAGCACGTCAGCACACTGAAACCTACATGAATATCATCACTGAAGTATTCAGTGAGTGTAATGACATCCGTCGTGCAGGCTCAGCTGCACTTGATTTAGCTTATGTAGCCTCTGGCCGAGTTGATGGTTACTTTGAGATCGGCCTAAAGCCTTGGGATATTGCAGCTGGCGACCTTATTTGTCGTGAAGCTGGCGGTACCGTTACCGACTTTACTGGCGGTCACAATTACCTTGTGTCTGGTAATATCGTTGCTGGTGCGCCTAAAGTAACGACTGGTTTAGTTAAGCTAATGCGCCCTCTTCTAAACGAAGGTTTAAAGCGTTAACAAGCAAGTATTATTTATGATTAAGCGGACTTTATGTCCGCTTTTTTGATCTTTATTAAGGTTTTTTTTACCAACCTCAGTAAAATAACCAAGCAAACCACTCAGGTATTAATAATATGATTAATATAGATGAACCCGCGCACAAGCAATTTCGCCCTGCTATTTTCAGATTAGGCTTTCGCCCATTCTTCTTATTTGGCAGTATTTTTAGCGTCTTCGCCTTGGGCTTATGGGCAATGACACTATCAGGAAAAATTAACTTTCAACCTCATGGCAATCCAATTTGGTGGCATGGACATGAAATGATTTTTGGGTTTGTGTCAGCCATAGTTATCGGTTTTTTATTAACGGCTGTGCAAAACTGGACAGGACAACCGGGACTTAAGGGCTGGCCTCTAATAGGCTTGTTTCTTCTCTGGCTACTTGGTCGAGTGGCATTGCTAAACTCAACTCTTTTATCGCTTCCTCTAGCAGCATCAATTGACTTACTGTTTTTACCTATGGCGAGTTTAGCGCTTTTTATCTCTGTTTATAAGGTTAAACAGTGGCGCAATATGATTTTTGTTCCAGTGTTATTGTTATTGACACTTATGAATGCCATATCTTATTTAGGTGTTTTTATTGCTGATATGTCGCTGATGAATACAGCTCTTTATGGTGCGGTTATTATCATTACTTTTATCGTTGCTTTATTAGGTGGGCGTGTAATTCCGTTTTTCACCGATAGAGCAAGTGATTGGCAGAGAACTCCTAATCTGCCCGCTCTAGAAATTGCAACTATTGCAACACTTGCCTTAACTCTAGTCGCTTTCTTTTCTGGCAGTGAATTGTTTCTTCAAATTGCATCAGCACTTGCAGGGTTGGTGATCTTTGCTCGTTGGAGTCGCTGGGGCTGGAACTACACCTTTAAAGTACCATTATTGTGGTCATTGCACTTTAGCTTTATCTTCATTCCAATTGGATTATTTTTGATTGCGGCAGGGTTTCCTCTAAGCATAGGTCTACATTCCCTAACTGTGGGTGGAATGGGTGGTATGATTTTAGCTATGATGGCGAGAGTCAGCTTAGGTCATACTGGCCGGCAGTTAGTGCCACCAAAGCCTGTTGTATTTGGATTTGCGTTAATGATTTTAGCGACCATTGCTCGAATCACAGCTGGCCTAGTTTCAGACTTATATTTACCTATGATTGTCACCGCAGTTCTTTTTTGGTGTATTGCATTTGGACTATTCATTCTGTTTTATGCATCAATGCTTATGCAACCAAGAGCAGATGGAAGACCGGGGTGATTTGAGAAAAGAATAAATGATATTTCGAGAAAATGATGTTTATCTATTTCAACTTAGGTAAACATCAATTTTTGATATTAATTGTTTTTTCTGCAAACACCACTTTGACAGCTTATCCCTGTTTTATTTTCGGCCGTTCCCTTGAAGATATATTTGTTAGAGTCGCTAGACTGAACCGTTACTCCAACACTTCCGATCAAGAAAGTATCATCAATGAATGACGCTGTTTCCCCTTTAGGCACTTTTGCACTAATGCCATAAACCGGAAAATTAACGACCACATCACCCGAAGTTTGATTCACAATAGGAATGCACGTTTTAGCCATCCCTTGAGACTCGCAACCACCTTTCCCTACTCGAGCATAGATTGCAAAATAATTACTTGAAAATTTAGAGGCTATCACAGTTGAGCTTGTGTCAACATTTTCATGATTTAATGCTGCACTAGCTGCAAATGAAGCAATGCTCATTGTCAACAAGCTTAGCGGAATAGCAAAGTATTTTACCTTCATAATCAACTCCTAAAAATTAGTCAACATCCTATTTTAATTATAAAAAATTGATCCATATAGAATATAAATTAATAACTTATAGCCTTGAAACAAAAAGCCTAGGGCAAACGGGTCTAAATTAGACACTCAGTTTGCCCACGGTTAAAACCTTCATCAAATAATCTTCATCCCAGCCAGCTTTTAACCGTTTGCTTTTTATTCCAACTTTTGCTGTTTTCTCATTTT
>NZ_ML014803.1 GCF_003675895.1 Parashewanella curva | reverse complement strand
TTTACCTTCGCCGCTTAAGGTGGTTTGAAGCCTCCTCCTGTAAGGCGACTTCGAGGGACCTACCCTCATCTTCTGCGCAGTTGCGCATTGGTGCTGCTTACGCAGCAGCCTGTGCTCGTGGCACACAATCATCAGCATATCTGGCAAACTTGTGCCCTCGTCGCTCCAACTCTTTGTCTAAGTTATCAAGCATGATGTTTGATAATAGTGGTGAGAGTGGGCTACCTTGGGGGACGCCTTCGTAGCTGGGCGAGGTTAAACCTTCTTTCATTACGCCCGTTCGTAGGTATTTGCCGATGAGTTGCAGTAGTGATTTATCTTTCAGCTTCTTAGAAATGTGTGTCATGAGTAAGTCATGATTCACTCGGTCGAAGAATTTAGATAAGTCTACGTCAACGGCTATGTTTCGCTTTTGTTTTATGATCCTTTGGACTTGCTCTACTGCTTGTTTGCCGTTTCTGTTTGGTCTGAAGCCGAAGCTGTTTTCAGAAAAGAAAGGCTCAAAGAGTGGTGTGAGCGTTTGACTGATCGCTTGTTGTATCACTCGGTCAATGACGGTTGGGATCCCCAACTGCCGTTTGCCACCATCCGGTTTGTCGATTTCGACTCGCCTTACAGGAGAAGGCTGATATTTTCCTTGTAGCAGTTGAGCTTTACATTGCGGCCAATGTGCCTCAGCCCATTTTGGAAACTGCTCTAGGCTCATTCCATCTATACCTGCCGCCCCTTTGTTGGCTTTGACCCGCTTCCATGCTTTGTGCATGTTCTCTGTTTCGAAAGTTTGTTGAAACAGTTCACTTTTGAAGGCTGGCTGCGGGTTAGTACGCTGTTGACTGTAAGCATCGGACGATGTAGTGGGTATCGACAAGTCTAACAAGGCTCCTCCTTCTTTCTAAATGTTCTGGCCTTCACCTTGTACCCTCTGTGTTTGCGAGGATATACTGTCCCAACCATTACGATGGGCGTTTGGCTACTATGCCGTCTGCTGACTTCTGCTTAATCACAGACTAAGTTTCCTTAGTATGCGCTATCGGTTTTCATCTATTCGCTCTTTTCAGGTGATGATGCTGAAAAGCCAAGGCACTTATAGACCAGAGCCTTACTGGTTATCTACCAATCGCTTGTTAAGCAGATCTCCCCAGATAAGAACGTGAACTTTCTTTGCACTGCTGCATCATTTACGGTAGCCGTTAGATCACAGGGTTTCGCTGTCTTGTGCCAGCTCACCTCCAGCCTACGCCTCATATGATGTTCTTGTTCATCAGCTCGCAAATTTGCTAGCGGCTTCCTCCAGACCAACCCTCACGGATAAACCCTTGCCATTCGCTAGTAGTTATCGTTTAATAACATTAAGTTAATAAACGGTGTTCTTCCTACAGAGGACTTTCACCTCATTAGTTATAAAGCACGGAGAGGCTGATGAAACATTCTATCGCACTGTTATTATCAATGTTAATTATTGGTTGTTCCAGCACACCAAAAATCGAAGAGGTTTCGTTTTGCTTTAACTCCAGAGAAGAAGCTCGCAATACTGCTATTTATCTAATGGATAATGGTTTCACTAAACGGACACGTTATCTAATTGATGGTACTTTCCAAACAATATCTGGTTTGGGGTTATTCTGGGATGGTTTTATCAAAACAGGGAAATGCTCAAATTCACCTGCTGCATTAAAAATATCCTACCAGCCCAAAAGCAATGTTTCTTTTTCAAACCAAGTGATGTCATCGGCAATTGCTACTTACAAAGTTATGCTTCGTGAGAAAAGTGCTTTATAATAAATAAGGATTATGTGGGGATTCCTTAGAATGCGGCGTTATGCGTAAAGCGGAGGAAATCGTCCAAAAAATCTATTAGAATGACGTGTTCAGAAGAGTTTTACATTCGTTCAAGAATTGATGTGACACACCTTATAAAAATTAGTAACTGTCACATCAGGTCTGAATTATTTCCTTCTTGGGCTAGAGAGAATTGACAAACTTAACTAATTGCTGACGTTCTTTCTTCGAAAGACTCATAAAATCTTGCTTAGACTTCTCAGCTTCACCACCATGCCACAGAATAGCTTCTTCAATCGTTGCTGCACGCCCATCATGTAAGAAGCCCGCTCTAGGGTTCACCGCTTTAGTTAAGCCTATGCCCCATAATGGGCGTGTACGCCATTCATTGCCATCAGCAAGAAAATCTGGACGACCATCAGCCAAATCTTCACCCATATCATGCAGTAACATATCTGTGAATGGGTAAATAGTTTGTGACTTCAACGCCTTAGACATATCCTTGCCACCTATTTGACCATCAGCTTTGGTCACAAATTTAGGCGTATGACAGCCTGTACAATTAACTTGTTCGAATAAGCGCGCGCCCTCTCTTACATCTGGATCTTTGACATTTCGACGTGCTGGTACGGCTAAAGTTTCGGAGTAGAAGACTAACGAATCACTAAACTTATCATCAACCTCTGGCTCACCATTCGGTCCTTTCCCCGTATCTAAGAGACCTGTTCTCGACAAGTATTTCTCGTGTAAATCCGTCCCTTTTACGCTTTCATCAGGAAATAATGGATTGGTGATACCAATATCACCGCGTAACGCACCTAATGACTGAACACGAACACTTGGCGTGTTTGCTTTCCAGCCAAAACGTCCTAATGAAACAGGATTATCATCACCAGCCATCGCTTTTACCGGATCAAATACATAGTTTGCTTTACCACTTATCCCATCATTGTTTTTGTCATTTACATCAACATTATCCAAAATTGCAGATTCAGGAATCGCTTCTAGTAAGCCTAACCCGAATACCGGCATGCCATTACGCCAGCCCATCAATACATCAGGTTGACCTAATTCAGAAGCCGCAAAGTTAGCCGGAGAATCATAAGCATTTTCAACTTCGAACAATGGTTTTTTCAGCTTAACCTTTGTGCCATCATCATACGTTACTTCTAAATATTCGTATGAAAGGTAAACGTCTGCTTGACCTTTAAAATTGTTTTGCTCCCAATCAGGGCGGGCTTGCAAAATTCCACGGTGAAATAATTGCCCGCCAAAATTAGGGACGGGAATTGGCGCGCAATAATTATTTTCTTTAGTCCCTTTTGTACACACCTCGTCAGGCTTTTTAGAAATACGCAAAAATATGCCTGCACCACTGCCTAATAAAACTCGCTTTTCACCGTCTGGAATTAATATGGTTGAGTTTCTTCCATCTCTTTGGTGGCAAGCATTACAGTTAATATTGTTAAATACTGGCCCTAAACCATCCAACTCAGGATGCTCATTACTTGGTGCTGTAATAAAGGATGTTTCAAAATTGGCATCCCCTTCTTCGTGATGTTTAACCTCTGCTTCTGTCAAATTAGGCGCAGGTGTAGAAAAACCATGCCCTGAATTAGATGCTTCCGTTGTGGTTGTATCACCACCTAACAACTCAACATCGGTATATGAAGGATATGATTTACCATTCCCATCATCTTTACTGCCACTTCCACTTCCACTTCCACTTCCACCACATGCTGCTAGCCCCATTGCTACAGCCAGTGCGATAGATATGTTTATTTTATTTTTGTGTACATCCATCTGTCACATTGCTCCACATTTTCATTTTTGCTCAAACAAAACAGGGACAAGTTATATGTAATAACTGTCCCTGTTCTTTTTATTCCATTTATTGCGCTAAGTGTTATTTAGCATCCCACTTCTTAATTAGCGGTACGACTTCATTTTCTAAACTCGCTTTTAAAGCCGCTAATGAGTCAACAGCGGTTTGAACACGTTTACGACCGTCAGCATCTTTGATTGCTTGACGGAAAGGCATATTGTTGTCACCAGCGATTTTTTCAATGTTAGCGATAGAATCATTGATTTGCTTAGTCACTTTATCAGCAAGAGCAGAATCACCAGCCTTCACAAAATCAACGATACCCGGCTTGTCTTTGCTACCTGAAAACTCACCTTCCCAAACATTTTTTACACCTTTGATGTTGTTTGCGAAGTCAATGAGCGAGTTCCAAGAGTATTGAGATTCAACTTTTGATGTATCAACGTTATCAATAGAGCCGCCGAATGGTTCAGCAATTTTCGCTTCACCCACTTCTTTAGCGATACCAGCCATACCTTGCACAAGTTCTTCAATTACACCAACTTGAGAAGAATAAGTAGGGCTTGAAGAAACGTTTTTTAAACGCTCAGCGTATGGAGTTTCGCCATTAGTATCTTTGAACTTGTCTTTCCAAGCTTTTTCAAGATCTGAGGTGTAGTCACGCAATACTTCAGCAAGCGCTTTTAAATATTCTCTTTCTCTGGCCGTAGATTCTGAAAATGCTTTCTCATTGTCATCTACACCGTCACCAAATAATAGGTACTCCATCGCATGGAAACCTTGCACGCCGTTTTCCCAGTTTTTAATTGTTTCTGCGTCAAAAGAGGCATTTCCATCAAGCTGAGCCTTCAAATCAACAGTATTTAAAGGCCATGAATCTAAATGAGGATCAATTTCTAGTGCTTCGATTGGACCAAAAATGTGTGACTCACCTTGCTCCCAAGGCTGACGAGCTGCTTTCCAAGCGTCTTGAACTTTTTTCCAGTTGTCAGCGTTTGGCGTAGCTTGTAGTGTCTCTGTTAGCTGGAATAACTCTGAACCTTTCATCGCTAGATTTGAGTAACCAGCAACGATGACGTCGTCAGTTAGGTTCACGATCATATCTTGAGCAGCATAGCTAAATTTGCCATCATCTTTTTTACCCGAACCACCACAAGCCGCTAATAGGGTAACTAAAGACACTGCAATAATTGTTTTTTTCATTACTTGATTTCCATTCATCGTTAAGGTTTTTATAAAGAGAATTGGTAGCCAACACCTAGGTTGAAAAAGTAGGTATCTGGTATTTCATGAACTGCAATTTGTTTTCTACCCGCTTCGGCTTTAAGCACAATTTGAGGAATTGGGAAGTAATTGACACCTAGGCTACTCCACGTTTGCTCAAAACGTTTTGTAGCAATGCCAGACTCAACTTCTTTTATAGGGTTTGAATAATCGATATTGGCAAAAACTGTAACAGGAACATCGACAAACTCTTTTAAATCAATGCCTGCTTCAACAAAGTAAGCGACCGCCTTTGAACCTACTTGTGACAAGCCACCGGGCCTTAGTCCTGGGGTAGTTTTATTCGCTAGAGTAATTTCATCAGCATCAGAAAGTGTGCCGTAGAGATATTGACCTCTTAAAATCCAAGGTCCTTCAACATAAGCTCCAGATAAAGCCGCAATTTGAACAGTTCCATCACCTGTAATACGACCGTCATTATGGCGATTTCCCGCAGAGAAACCGTAATAAAAAGCAGCACCTACTGCTAACCCTTCTTGTTTAAAGTTGCCGTAATCAAGACGAATAACACCGGCAAAATCATCAGCGTTGACATGTTCAAATCGAGTTTGATGACCAGTGCTTACCCATCCGTAACTTCGAAAGTACTCAGAATTTAAGCCGTTAATGATTTGGGCTTGATAATTAAAATCGCCTAATTGACCAAAGACTCCGACACCAAACTCATTCCAAGTTGTTGGAATCAAGGTCGCTTCACTTCTGTGACGCATTACGGTTAAGTGTTGATTTGGTTTATGAAGAATGGTTCCTAAACCAACTGGAACATGAATATTACCGAACTTGATGCCAAAGCTGTCAGATGGACGATAACGAAATTGTGCTTTTTCAATGACAACTTCACCACCTGCTTCAATTTCAGACTCAAACTCACCTGCTTCTTCGAAGCCATCGTATTCTAGAGTTGCACCTGTACCACCATGTTCAAACTCAACTTCAA
The DNA here is from genome assembly GCF_003675895.1 of Parashewanella curva. Lineage (GTDB taxonomy): Bacteria > Pseudomonadota > Gammaproteobacteria > Enterobacterales > Shewanellaceae > Parashewanella > Parashewanella curva. The sequence goes on along the minus strand of NZ_ML014803.1, from coordinate 22,987 downwards.
CCTCAAAGTCCCACTCATTGTTAAAACGATAGCCAAATTCAGTAACAATTCGCTCTAAATCAAAGCGTCCGCGTCGTGATGGAGTTGTATCTTGAACATTTTCAAAGATTTCATCATTGGTATAAATTGCAGAACCATAAGATTTGAATACAAACTTGTCCAAGCTCTCAGCTTTATTTGTCGCCAACACTTTAGAGTTAGTTGTTACCACTTCTTTTTCAATTTTTTGTTGGTTTTGTTTTTGCTTTATTTGCTCCAACTCAGTTTTTAAGGCTTGTAATTGTGCTTCTTGAGCGAGAATCATTTGCTCTAACTTACCTGTATCGGTAGCACTCACCCCCCCAGAAAGCCCTAGCAGAATCCCTGCTGCAACCAATGATTTTCTCATTTTTCTAATACTCCAACATACCATTTACAATTATGGTCGCAGATCTTAAACCAAGTGAGAACGATTTGCATTTACTTTCTTAATAAAATTAAAAGTAATACGAAATTTCATTGATCTATTCGAGGTTTTCATCATTTTTTGTGAGAACCATTAGTATTGACATAATATGTCCAAGTGTGTAATTTACATTTTTAACACAACTCAAAATAAAACTGGTAACATCCAGACACTTAAACTAAAAAGGACTTATTCTATGAAATCCGCAACCGTATTCGGTGCAATTACCGATATATTCTTATCTCCAACTAAAGCCTTTAATGGTCTAAAAGAGGCTAAAGGCTGGTCTTGGACAGCACTTGCTTTTATTTTGGGTTCAATGATTGTAGGAATGTCACTATTTTATGGTACTGCCGACCCTCAATTCCTAATAGATCAACAAATTTCAGCCTTATCACCAGATCTTTCAGCACAAGAACGTGACGGCGCTATTCAAGGCTTCGAAATGATGCAAGGTATGATGCAATGGTTTGCCATCGGTGGTGGAGCTGTCGCAATCATTGTCTATACAGCCATTTTTGCACTGTATTTTTTGCTTATTAGTAAAATGGATCCTGAATCTAATCAGTCATTTGGTGATTGGTTTTCCTTTAATTTATGGGCACAAATGCCAGCAATTTTTAATTGGATTGGTGTCATCATTTTAATCGTCACTGCTGGGACCGATCAGCTTTCACTTACCATTTTTAATTTTGCATCATTAAACCAGTTAGTGCTCGGATTAGATGTTCACTCTCCTTTTTATGCATTGACAGAGAACATTGGTGTGTTTGCAATATGGGGAATTGCTTTATCTGTAATTGGTCTAAGAAGTTGGACTAATTTTAGTACTTCTAAAGCCGTTATTTTTGGAACTCTTCCTTCAGTATTAATCTGGGGCATCTGGTTTATTATTGCTTTAGTTTAAGAATCAATACTTCGGACAGTTTTTGATTGGTCGTGCCTCAATATTTAGTAAGTCATTGAATTTTAATGAATCTGTGTTTTCAGATTCAATTTATAAAATTTTGTAAATTCAATTACTTATAAAAAGTGTCCGAACCATTGAGAATAAAACTTTCAATAAAACTACGTTTGATCTTTTTAAGCTGTGTACAAGTACTACTTGGCACAGCTTTCTATGAGCACAAAATATGAAAAAAGCTATTATCGTTATACTTGCTATTGCCGTTTTTGCTGGAATTTTAATTAGCAAGCGAATTACAGGCGAAGGCAATACTGTAAAAGTTGAAGTTGCCCACCCGACAACTGGAAAAATCTCTGATTCAATCCTTGCTTCGGGTAACCTTGTTTTCAATACTCAAGTGCAATTGCGCTCAGAAGTAACTGGTCGAGTGGCTCAAGTTTTGGTTGAAGAGGGTCAAACTGTAAAAAAAGGTCAGATCTTGATGAAACTGGATACAAAAGCTTTTGAAGCTGATGTTGAACGCTCTGATGCTGTCGTAAAAGCTAGTAAAATTGCGGTAAGTAGAGCTGAAGTCACGTTAAAAAACCTTGAAATACAGTTAGAACGTAAAAAGAAAATGTTCGAAACAGGACTAACTGATGCAGAAACCTATGACAATTTAAAAAACCAACGAGATCTCGCACGCATAGATATTAAATCAGCTAAAGCACAACTTGAGCAATCTAAAGCTTCACTTTCTATTGCCAAAGACAGACTAAGCAAAAGTGTATTTCGTTCACCGATGACCGGATTGTTGGCTTCAGTCGATATTAAAGAAGGTGAAACAGTCATCGCCGGTACTACCAATATTGTAGGTTCAGACCTAATGTTGATTGCCGATCCTAGTGCAATTCTTGCAGAACTAAGGGTAGATGAAACCGATATTGCCAGCATCAAGCTCGACCAAAAAACAGATATTTTTGCAGCAGCCTATCCCAATAAACCATTTACAGGAAAAGTGATAAATATAGGTACTTCTGCAAAAGTTCAGCAAGGCTCCAATGGTTTGTCATTTAAAGTTAAGGTCTTATTAGATCAAACTAAACGTCATTTGTATGCAGGTATGAGTTGTCGAGCAGAAATTTCAACTTCAACATCAGACCATGTAGTAAAACTGCCTATTGAAGCCATTCATCAACAAGATGACGACTACTATGTTTGGCTCGTTGACTCTGATAATAAAGTTACAAAACAAACAGTCACTGTAGGTATTGCCTCAGATATTGAGCAAGCCATTAATTCAGGTTTATCGACAAAAGATACTGTGGTTATAGGCCCAGCTCGACCTGTGAGTAAATTGAAAGATGGCGATACTATCACTCCAGAACAAACTACGGCCAAAGAAGAAAAAGGTAATGCTGTATGAGCAAGGTGATACAGCTAAATGAAATAACCAAACATTACCAAATGGGTGATCAAACCTTTAAAGCCCTAGATGGAATCAATGTTGATATAGACGAAAATGAATACGTTGCCATTATTGGACCTTCAGGTTCAGGTAAATCTACGTTGATGAACATAATTGGCTGTTTAGATACGCCGACATCTGGTGAATATCATTTAAAAGATAAGCTAGTTGAAAAAATGAGTGAAACTGAGCTGGCGCAGCAACGAAATAAAAGTGTTGGTTTTATTTTCCAAAGCTTCAACTTATTACCGAGAGCCTCTGCACTTGAAAATGTAATGCAGCCTTTAGTTTACCGATTTATTCCACAATCTGAACGTCAGAAACAAGCTTTGGAATCACTTAAACGTGTGGGGCTTGAAGATAAGATCCACCACTTATCAAATCAGCTTTCTGGTGGACAAAGACAAAGAGTTGCGATTGCTAGAGCATTGGTCACTAAACCTCATATTCTACTTGGGGATGAACCAACTGGAAACTTAGATAGCAAAACGACTCAAGACATTATGAAGCTGTTTGACGAGCTTCATGAAGAGGGGCATACCATTATCCTAGTTACTCACGAGCAAGAAATTGCCGATCACTGCCATCGTGTGATTCGTTTAGTTGATGGAAAAGTTGTTGCTGACACACGAAAAAAAACCGAGGAGCGATTACATGTTTAAATCGGCAATCGCAATTATTGAAGGAGTTAAAGCCGCTCTACAAGCAATTAGAGCCAATGCGATGCGCTCTGCCCTAACCTGTTTAGGAATAATTATTGGTGTTGCTTCTGTGGTTACAGTTGTTGCAGTCATGCAAGGGTTTACTAAACAAATCAATGAGCAACTTTCTGATTTATCACCAGACGTCACTTCCATCAAGCCATACGTCGCTCTCGAAGATCAAATGGTTGGAAAGCAGAGTAAACTTAGCTACGATGATTTTTTGTATCTGAAAAACAAAATCAAACAAATTGATGTTATGACTGCAAATATGCTCAGTTTTAACTTCGCAAATGGTGCACAGTACCAAAATTACATCCACAGTGCTCAGGTGATAGGCACTGATAGTGACTATCAAAAACTCTATAAAACTTTCCCTGAAAAAGGACGGTATTTAAGAGAATCTGATGATGAAAAAAGAAGGCGGGTAGCATTAGTGGGGGAAACTGTAATTGAAAAATTACATTTACCCGAGAACCCTGTTGGAGAATACATCAAGTTAGCTGGAAAATGGTTTCACATTATTGGTGTTGGTGAAACTCAAGATAGTTTTCTTGGTTTTGATCAAAATAATTATATTTATATTCCAATAAGTACAATGAGTACATTAGATGGTGGTGATAGAGGCATTATTACGATTAGGTATCGCCTTAAAGTAGGAGCTGATGAAGAAATAGTCAAAAGACAAATCACCAAGATCCTTAGGCAACGCCATAAGATTTCATCAGGTCAACCAGATGATTTTCAATTTGAAACGGCCAAAAAAGCAAAAGAAAGAACAAAAGAACTGACGACGAGTATTACAGGTGTTACTGCTGGCATTGTTGGCATAAGCCTAATTGTTGGTGGTATTGGCGTAATGAATATTATGCTTGTTTCGGTTTCAGAACGTACAAGGGTAATTGGAACGCTAAAGGCACTTGGTGCAACACCCGGCTTTATCATGCTGCAATTTTTGGTTGAGGCCGTGGTTTTATCATTGTTTGGCGGAATGATTGGGCTTGCAATTGGCTATGGCTTATCTGAACTGATATCTTTGATGATACCGAATCTGTCTGACACTCACATTCCAACTTGGGCAGTACTTTTGTCTTTTGGCTTCACTTCCGCAATCGGTATCATTTTTGGTTTAGCACCAGCAATTAAAGCGGCGCGATTAAACCCGATTGATGCTTTGAGATATGAGTAAAGGTGCTGATTTTTCTAGGTGAAAACCAAAAGGGCTATCTTAGCCCTTTTTTGATTAAAAATTATTAATAATCTACTCATTGTTTATCAATCACAATGATTTAATGTGAATTCACCTTTATTCCAAAGTATTAATAGTCAATGGTTCGGACACTTTTTATAAGCAATTGAATTTACAAAATTTTATAAATTGAATCTGAAAACACAGATTCATTAAAATTCAATGACTTACTAAGTATTGAGGCACGACCAATCAAAAACTGTCCGAAGTATTGAATAGTCATGGCAACTGAAATTCATTCTCTCTCACTAATTAGTCAATTATTAGTAAAACAATCTGATGAATCACAATTTCTAGATGCAATAAAAAACTCACATACTTTTAAAGTATTAATGTCACCTTCTGAACAGACAGATTGTGAATCTGTACTTGATGCATTAAATAAGTCAGGAGTCGCTTGTCTTACTACAACGGACAATGATTTAAGCCTAAAACTTTGCTTAAATATGGTTAGATGCGTTGAAGAACACTTAATATGGGAGCTTAACCAAAATAATTTAAAAACCATGTGTATATCTCACACTGAGTATCCATGCCTAGAATTTTGCTTCGAACAAGATAAATCAACTTCTCCCAAAGATATTACAGCAATTCATAACGACTCAGCTGACCAAGACAAATTACGTGTTTTCTCGGAAATCATCGCCGCGAAGAAAAATAACCTATTTTTATTAGCAAATCGACAAACATCAACAATGCCGTTCTGGGAAGTTTACAAATCCAAATACAATGAGGAGTCTTCAGAAAATGCATGTATTAGACAAGAAAAAGCAAGAGAATTAGATCATTGTTTTATTGAAAACATGGAAAAAAATGAATTACACATTTGTGGAGAACAGAATCAAAATTTCGATATATCACAAATTGGAGTCACTTATTTTTTTCGCTTAAATGGATCAAAAGAATGGCATGTTTTCAGTATTAAACCAGCTGACCACACTACCAACAGTATGATTTGGTGCTGTAAAGTGAGTGATGCTTGTTGGCAAGAGAGATGGCAAGATATAAAACCTATCATGCCATCTCAAGTTAAAGCAGAACTAAGAACGTCTTAGCTTTTTTTGAACAGCAATGAGCCGTTTGTACCACCAAAACCAAACGAGTTACATAATGCGTATTCTAATGATACGTCTCTTGCTGTGTGAGGAACAAAATCCAAATCGCAGCCTTCATCTGGGTTATCTAAGTTGATGGTAGGCGGTACTACTTGGTTTTGTAGAGCTAATAAGGTAAAGATCGCCTCAATCGCACCAGCTGCACCAAGTAAATGCCCTGTCATTGACTTAGTAGAGCTCACCATTAAGTTATAAGCATGCTCACCAAATATTGACTTAACTGCTGCGGCTTCAGCTTTATCGCCTGCTGGAGTTGAAGTGCCGTGGGCATTAATATAACCAATCATATCTAATGGAAGTTGCGCATCATTAATGGCATTTTGCATCGCAGTAGCTGCACCTTCTCCGTCAGCTGGGGGTGAAGTCATGTGGAAAGCGTCACCGCTCATACCAAAGCCAACCAGCTCACCATAAATTTTTGCGCCACGTGCTTTAGCATGTTCGTACTCTTCCATTACGATCATCCCAGCACCGTCACCGATAACAAAACCATCACGGTCTTTATCCCATGGACGGCTTGCTGCTTGTGGATCGTCGTTACGAGTAGAAAGCGCTTTAGCCGCTGCAAAACCACCAACCCCCATTGGGCTGGTTACGTCTTCAGCACCACCTGCGATCATTACATCTGCATCACCATAAGCGATTGTACGAGCTGCAAAACCAATGTTATGAACACCTGTAGTACAAGCTGTAGTTACCGCAAAGTTAGGGCCTTTCATGCCGTATTTGATCGACACATGACCAGCAATCATATTAATAATGGTGCTTGGCACAAAGAAAGGAGAAATTTTACGTGGGCCACTTTTTAGATAGGCAGCGTGATTTTGCTCAATCAGAGGCATCCCCCCCATACCTGCACCAATAGCTGTACCTACACGGCCAGGGTTTTCTTGGCTCATATCTAAGCCAGAATCTTCGATGGCCTGAATACTTGCAGCCATACCATATTGGATAAATTTATCCATCTTGCGAGCATCTTTCTTAGAAAGATATTGCTCAACATCAAAATCTTTAATTGAACCGCTAAAGCGAGTGGTGAGTTCACTGGCATCAAAAGAGGTAATAGGTGCAATACCACTTTTACCAGCAACAAGCGCTTCCCAAGTGCTTTGAACGGTATTTCCTACTGGAGTGATCAAACCAAGTCCAGTAACAACTACACGACGTTTAGACACAATATTTACCTTAAATCTTAAGCTAAAAAGGACATCATATTACCATTCACATTAATTAGCTGTGCATTTTCGAAAAGAATTAGCAAAGGAAATACAAGGTGCAATGACGAATCATAGCCGTAGCTATGCTGAGGAATTGCAACGATGCAGTTATAAAGCTAAGGCTTTTCTAGAACATAGTTAAGTGGTAGTAATGGTATTAGCCCTAAAACAAAACAGGCGGCAATAAATGCCGCCTGTCTTTGAAAATTCAGTATTACTGATTGTTGTTCACATAGTCGATCGCTGCTTGAACAGTAGTGATCTTCTCTGCTTCCTCATCAGGGATTTCGGTGTCAAACTCTTCTTCTAGAGCCATAACCAACTCAACGGTGTCTAGAGAATCTGCACCTAAGTCATCAACGAAAGATGCTGCAGGCTTTACGTCTTCTTCTTTAACGCCTAGTTGCTCAATAATGATTTTCTTTACACGTTCTTCGATGTTGCTCATTAGTTTTCTTTCCTATTCAAATTACGCACTTGCGTAAGCTTGGGAGTAGTTTATTCGATTCAGCCAACATTGCAACCCCGTATTTTGTGGTCTAACCACGATTTTTAGGAATTGTTCAGCTTATCGCCACTCAGTTAACGCAGTTCCCTGCTGAATATAGTGAATCTGCTATACCATATACATTCCGCCATTCACATGCAACGTCTGCCCAGTGATATAAGCGGATGAATCTGAAGCTAAAAATAGAACAGAACTTGCAATTTCTTGAGCCTGCCCTAGTCGCTCACTTGGAACCTGGGTCAAAATAGCTTTTTGTTGTTCTTCCGTCAACTCGTCTGTCATATCTGTTTGGATAAATCCAGGCGCAACAGCATTAACCGTGATATTACGAGACGCAACTTCCTTAGCTAAAGACTTGGTAAAACCTATCAAACCCGCTTTTGCAGCGCAGTAGTTTGATTGTCCAGGATTACCACTGCTACCTACTACCGAACCAATGTTGATGATACGACCATTACGCTTTTTCATCATGGCGCGCAATACAGGCTTAGTTAAGCGGAATAATGAGTTTAGGTTGGTATCAATGATATCATTCCATTCGTCGTCTTTCATACGCATCATTAAGTTATCACGAGTAATGCCTGCGTTATTCACTAGAATATCAATGTCACCTGCTTTTTCTTTGATCTGGATGAACAAATTTGCAACAGATTCTTTATCGGTAACATTTAATACCAATCCAAAACCTGACTCCCCAAGATATTCTTGAATTGCAGCCGCGCCACGTTCACTTGTTGCGGTACCAATAACAGTTGCACCTGCTTGAGCTAGTGTTTCAGCCGTTGCACGACCAATACCACGACTGGCGCCAGTCACTAATGCAACTTTACCTTCTAAATTAATGCTAATGCTCATTTGTTTTTCCTTATTCTGTCAACGCAGCAATTGATGCTGAATCATTAATTGCTTTAGCCGACAGAGCTTTATTAATTCGTTTAGTTAAACCTGTTAATACTTTACCTGGGCCAAACTCATATAATTCGCCAACACCCATTTCAGCCATTACCGCTACTGACTCGCTCCAACGAACAGGACAATACAGTTGACGAATCAGTGCATCTTTAATCGCTTCTGGCTCAGTTGGTGTTGCCACATCAACGTTATTGATCAATGTAATTGCAGGTTGATTAAATTGAATTTCATTTAATGCTACCGCCAGCTTGTCAGCAGCAGGTTTCATTAATGCGCAGTGTGATGGCACACTTACAGGCAAGGCAACTGCCATTTTAGCGCCCGCTTCTTTACAAGCTGCGGCTGCACGTTCAACAGCATTCTTCTCACCAGCAATAACCACTTGACCAGGGCTGTTGAAGTTTACAGGGCTTACTACGTCGCCTTGAGCCGCTTCTTCACACGCCTTAGCAATAGCGTCATCTGCAAGGCCGATAATCGCAAACATTGCGCCAGTTCCCGCCGGAACCGCTTGCTGCATTAATTGACCACGAAGTTCAACCAGCTTGATTGCATCTTTAAAGCCGATTACACCAGCACAAACAAGGGCTGAGTATTCACCCAAGCTGTGACCTGCAACCACTTCTGGCTGAGGCTTACCAGACGCTTGATATACACGCCAAATAGCAACACTTGCCGCCAACAAAGCAGGCTGAGTTTTATCTGTTTGATTTAGCGATTCTGCCGGACCTTCTTGAACTAGCTTCCATAGGTCATAACCTAACCCTTCACTCGCTTCTGCGAATGTATCGGTAACGATTGAAGAGCTTTCTGCCAGATCAGCTAACATCCCAACCGCTTGTGAGCCTTGTCCCGGAAAAACAAATGCCATTTTAGACATAATTCAATTCCTATATTTTTATAACTATTCTAAAAAACTTATTCAGTCAGTTTAATAGCTTACCAACTGAAAACAATGACTTATTTTCTAATATTGAAATTGGCTTGATATGATATTGCGAGATAAAACCAATGCAATCAATAGGTGGAATAGTGTAATAAGCAAACCATCCGTGACAGGAAGTCACGGTCGTCAGCACAAGGATGTGCGCTTCAGTTTGCGTTTACACTATTTCACACTCAGCAACCATCAAACAGCACAAATTAGTTATTAAAACTTCACTAAAGCGCTGCCCCAAGCAAAACCTGCTCCGAACGCTTCGAGTAATAATGTTTGACCACGCTTAATACGACCATCACGAACCGCTTCATCAAGTGCGATTGGTACTGATGCCGCAGAGGTATTACCATGCTTGGCTAAGGTCAATACTACCTTATCCAAACTCATGCCTAGCTTTTTAGCTGTAGCATTGATGATACGGAAGTTTGCTTGGTGAGGAACCAACCAATCAATATCTTCTTTTTCGATATTGTTTAGACGCAGCGTTTCTTGAACAACATGAGAAAGCTTGGTTACCGCAACTTTAAAGACATCATTGCCTTTCATTGTCATGTAGTTTAATGCTTTTTCAGTTTCATGTGGACGAGCAGGGAAAGCACATTTGAGTAAGTCACCTTGGCGACCATCAGCATAAATATGAGTATTAATGATACCAACTTCTTCTGATGCACCCACAACCGCTGCACCAGCACCATCTCCAAAAAGAATAATCGTCGAACGATCTTCAGGTTCACAAAAACGAGAAAGCACATCGGCACCAATCACAAGAATTTTCTTATGGGCACCAGCTTTAATAAATTGATCAGCAATAGAAAGCGAATAAATAAAACCTGAACATGCTGCAGCAACATCAAAAGCGGGAATAGTGTCTAAGCCAAGCATGGCTTGAATTTCACACGCTGAAGCAGGAAATGCATTTTCACCACTAGTGGTACCGCAAATGATCATATCTAATTCATCTGCTGAGACACCAGCCATTTCTAATGCATTGAGCGCGGCTTGGTAACCCATTGTCGATACGGTTTCATCCGTCGCCGCGATGCGACGCTCTGAAATACCGGTTCGTTCTACAATCCATTGGTCAGAGGTTTCGACCATTTGTTCAAGATCTTGGTTGCTGCGCACTTGTACCGGTAAATAACTTCCGGTACCGAGAATTTTTGTATGCATATATCAAATCAGCTTTTCAGGGTCGATTGACCGATTAACGTTGTTATGTTTATTTTGACGATAAACCCTTTACAAAATTGTGACCTAGATAGGATCTTTCAAGGTCTTTGTGCAATATAAAGGATTACTCAGCTTGTATATCAAGCAGAATTGACTCTAATCGTTCACAAATCAACTCGGGAAGTTGTCTTTGAGCCTCTGTAATGGCCAAATTAATGGCGTTCAAAAATGCATTTTCATCTGCATTTCCATGGCTTTTAACAACAATTCCTCGCAATCCTACCAGACTTGCTCCATTGTACTGGTCGGGGTTCATCTGACTTAAAACACTTTGAATTTTAGTGCCTAACAATTTAGAAAGTGTTTTTGCAAACCAGTTTTGAGTGATTTGAGACTTGAGATCTTCAATCAAGAATTTGGCAATGCCTTCTGAAGTTTTTAAGGTAATGTTCCCGACAAAACCATCACAGACAATCACATCAGAGTTACCTGAATAAATTTCATTGCCTTCAATAAAGCCACGATAGTTAACCTGTGGGGATTGCTGTAATAACAGGCCAGCTTGTTGAACTTGGTCGTTGCCTTTTATTTCTTCGATGCCGACATTCAATAATGAAACCGAAGGCGATACAGTTTTATCCACCACTTCGCTGACCACCGAACCCATTACTGCGAACTGAAATAACGCTTCCGAATCACACGAAACGTTTGCACCTAAATCTAAAACATAAACAGGCTTATCAGCAACAGTGGGCAAGCGCCCTATCAGTGCAGGTCGATCAACACCAGGAAGTGTTTTAAGCAGCACTTTAGACATCGCCATTAACGCGCCTGTATTCCCGCCACTTAAACAAGCGTCAGCTTTTTTATCGCGAACCAATTCAATAGCAAGTCGCATCGAGCTCTTTTTTCGATTTCGCAAAGCATGTGCTGGACGATCAGACATGGTAACGATTTCATCGGTATGAATGATTTCGTATCTGGCTGAAATATCTTGAAAAGAAGATGTAAGAGGACTAATTTTGGTTTGATCACCCACCAAAATTATTTTTAAGAAAGGGTTTTGTCTAAGCGCCTGCATTGCGGCAGGCACCGAGACTTGAGGGCCGAAATCGCCCCCCATTGCATCTAACGCAAGCGTCAGATTTTGCATAAGCTTATCAACCTATTACTTGTTGATAACCTTTTTGCCACGGTAGAAACCGTCAGCAGTCACGTTGTGACGTAGGTGCAGTTCACCAGTAGACGCGTCAGTTGATAACTGAGCCGTGCCTAATGCATCGTGTGAACGGCGCATACCGCGCTTTGAACGTGATTTTTTATTCTGTTGTACAGCCATTGCCTGTCTCCTAGGATTACTTGCTCTTCAGTGTTTCTAATACTGCAAACGGATTTGGACGCTCCTCTTGAGCGGGTTCAATCTCGCCTACAACCACATCCTTTGACCCTTGATGACAGGAAGTATCTTCATGCATCGGAATTAAAGGTATGGCCGTTATCAACTCATCTTCGATCAGTTGATGTAAACGTATTTCGCCAATTTCATTGCACTCAATAGGATCATACGCTTCCGGGAGCTCATCGATTTCGGCCTCAGTCTTACAAGGACTGAAACTAAAGTCGACCGTAACCTCAGTATTTAGTTGTGTCATGCAACGCTGACATAGCAGAGTGAGCTCCGTCACAGCCTTCCCTTTCAGGTAGACTATCCCCTGTAAATCAACACCACATTCCAATGACACAGATACATCGGAACAGTCGCCGGCACAAAATTCATTCAATCGTTTTAACTGCTTACCCGGAACAGAACCTTGAATATCAAGGCGACTTTGGGCTGCACGTAACGGATCGATTGAAACCGGTATCTTTACTGTTTGCATAAGGCGCGCATATTATAGTTTGAAAACGCTTGAGTCAAAGAAATTTTATCACCTGCTTCACAAAAAGTAAGTGTTCTTTAGCTTTCGCATTGAAATTAACGGACTGCGGATTTTACCTAAGCCCCGACTTGTAAACAAGCAAACAGCGTCTAAATAAAGTGCAATTAATGAAATCTCTGTATTTACTATTGCTTATTCTCCACTAAGTCTCGCAAAATACACATAGTATTATGAATAAAGTTATATGGTATGAAATCTCTTGTTTTAGCTTCAAGCTCCGAGTTTCGACAGCAACTTCTTAGTAAACTTAAAATACCTTTTAGCAGTGTTTCACCTGATCTAGACGAGTCACCTTTCGAAAATGAAACTGCTGTAGCTTTAGTAGAACGTTTAGCAATTGAAAAAGCAAAGGCTGGTGCCAATTTAATCGGAGGAAATACATCTATTGTCATAGGCTCAGATCAGGTAGCCGTGATTGATGAAAAAATTATTGGTAAACCTTTAACAAAAGCCAACGCTATTAAACAATTGCAATCAGCCAGTGGCAAAAGCATTACCTTTTATACAGGGTTGGCGGTATTCGATAGTGAATCGAAAAAATTAAGTTCATCTGTAGAGCCGTTTACCGTTCACTTTAAACACTTAACGCACCCGCAGATACAAAATTATGTTGAAAAAGAACAGCCATTGTGGTGTGCAGGTAGCTTCAAGAGCGAAGGATTAGGTATTGCATTGTTTGAGAAACTAGAAGGTGACGACCCAAATACTTTGATTGGTTTGCCTCTAATAAGGCTAATTGAACTTTTGAGAGAACATGGAATTGAAGTGATATAGAGAAAGGAGCCATTGCTCCTTTCAATTCTCACCTATTAATTAAGCTCTTTTCAACTTAGCAATCAATTTTTGTAAATCATCATCCAATGGCGCATTAACGGTCATACGCTCTTCCGAATCTGGATGCGTAAATTCAAGTTGCGCTGCATGTAAAAAAAGGCGACGTAAGCCCTGCTCTCTCATTGAATCATCAAATGCTTGTTCACTGTACTTTTCATCACACGCAATAGGATGCCCTGTATATTGACAATGAACTCTGATTTGATGGGTACGGCCTGTCAAAGGGCTGGCTTTCACCAAAGTAGCACCTTGATATTTTTGAACTATTTTAAAGCGTGTTTGTGAAGGCTTACCTTCATTATTCACACGAACAATTCGTTCTCCCGATTTTAAGGTGATTTTTAATAACGGTGCTTTAATCAGTTTATCTTTTTTATCCCACTCACCTTTAACTAATGCCAAGTAGTCTTTTTGCATTTTCTTCTCACGAAGTTGGTCTTGCAAATGTTTCAAGGTGCTGCGTTTCTTCGCAATTAATAAAATGCCTGAGGTTTCTTTATCTAACCTATGCACTAATTCGATAAATTTTTGCTGTGGTCGCAGGCTTCTCAATGCTTCAATAACACCGTAATTAACACCACTTCCGCCATGAACGGCAATACCAGATGGCTTATTCAATGCGATAAGAAATTTATCTTCATAAACTATACGTTGCTCTAAAATGGCAACACGATCTAATTTTGGTGATGGAGCTGCAGTTTCTTTTTGAGAAACTCGCACTGGAGGAATACGCACCAAATCACCGTACTGTAATTTGTATTCAGGCTTGATCCGTTTTTTATTTACCCTTACCTCTCCTTTTCGGACGATACGGTAAATCATACTTTTAGGTACACCTTTTAATTTGGTGACCAAAAAATTATCTATACGCTGACCAGCATGATCTTCATCAATTTCTACAAATTGAACTTTTACGGCTTCTTGGGTAGTCATCTATCACGGTTATATCATTTAGAACTGTGGGCATTGTACAACATGAACAGAATATCATTGATGTTTTATGTAACTTTTTTCACTTTACGTTGCTGATGTTTTTGATTATTGCTATATTTCACCTTTGGAAAGCAGAAATTATGCTAACAATACTAATTTCATTGCTGAGCCAAGCTTGTTTTTCCCACAGAAGAAGTCGTTTGTTAAGGTAGCAATTCATTGAGTTGCAAGCTGAAAAGAAATCAAAAGTAAGAAAACATTGATTATCAGCCAAACCTAAGACTTAAGCCAAAAACACACTGGCTTTATTTGAGAAAAAACAAAGAAACAGAACATTATTTTAACTGAATATCAAACAGTTGTGTTCGATTTGGCATTATTGGAAACATACTAAAGAATTTTGACAGTTAATCTCTGAGTTTGCTGGCACAAAAAAGCAATTTCAATGGTTGATCGGGAACGACACGCAGTGACTGCGTCTGACAAATAACAATTTGCGTACCACATAATTTAGCCTGCACCAAACCGTGAGGTTCGTTGTATAAACAGGCCCATAATGCAATCTACACGCTGTTTGATGATATAAAATAGAAGAATCAAATAATCATGAAACGCATGTTAATTAATGCAACTCAGTCAGAAGAGTTGCGTGTTGCCCTTGTTGATGGGCAGCAACTTTATGATCTGGATATTGAAAGCCCAGGTCATGAACAAAAAAAAGCCAATATCTACAAAGGTAAAATCACTCGAGTAGAACCCTCTCTAGAGGCCGCATTTGTTGACTATGGTGCAGAACGCCACGGCTTCCTTCCATTAAAAGAAATCGCAAGAGAATACTTCCCTGAAGGTTACACTTTCCAAGGCAGACCAAACATTAAAGAAGTGATTTCCGAAGGCCAAGAAGTTATTGTTCAAATTGATAAAGAAGAGCGTGGCAATAAAGGCGCCGCATTGACGACCTTTATCAGTCTTGCAGGTTCTTACCTAGTTCTTATGCCAAACAACCCTCGTGCTGGCGGTATCTCTCGCCGTATCGAAGGTGATGAGCGTACAGAGTTGAAGGCGGCATTATCTCAATTAAATGTACCTCAAGGTATGGGTTTGATTGTTCGCACAGCTGGTGTTGGCAAAGACGCTGAAGAGCTAAGATGGGATTTACAAGTTCTTCAACACCACTGGGCCGCTATTCAAGAAGCTGCGGCTAGCAAGCCAGCGCCATTCTTGATCCACCAAGAAAGTAACGTCATTGTTCGTGCTATTCGTGATTACTTACGTCGTGATGTTGGTGAAATCCTTATTGATCATCAACGTATTTGTGACGAAGCGAAACAGCATATCGCATTAGTTCGCCCTGACTTCGTTGAGCGTGTTAAATTCTATAAATCTGAAGTGCCATTATTTACCCACTTCCAGATTGAATCTCAAATCGAATCTGCTTTCCAACGTGAAGTACGTCTACCATCTGGTGGCTCAATCGTTATTGACCCGACTGAAGCACTAACGTCTATCGATATTAACTCTTCTCGCGCTACTAAAGGTGGCGACATTGAAGAAACTGCACTCAACACCAACCTAGAAGCTGCTGATGAAATTGCTCGCCAATTACGTCTTCGCGACTTAGGTGGTTTGGTTGTTATCGACTTCATCGATATGACACCAGCTAAGCACCAGCGTGAAGTTGAAAACCGCTTGCGTGAAGCTGTTGCAAACGATCGTGCTCGTGTTCAATTAGGCCGTATTTCTCGTTTTGGCTTAATGGAAATGTCTCGCCAGCGTTTACGCCCATCACTTGAAGAAGCGGCTGCGAATTTGTGTCCTCGCTGTCATGGTCAAGGCACTATCCGTGGTACCGAATCTCTAGCGTTATCCATTCTACGTTTGATGGAAGAAGAAGCGATTAAAGAGAATACTTCACAAATCGAAGCCATTGTTCCTGTTGATGTTGCTGCGTTCCTATTGAATGAAAAGCGCAAAGCCATTCGCATCACCGAAAAGCGCCATGACGTTGAAGTCTATGTAATCCCAGATGCTCACATGAGCACGCCTGACTTTAAAGTTGTTCGCCATCGTAAAGACGAAGAAGCTGTCGAAGCCAGCTATAATCGCACCGAGCAGCCAGAGTCGAAACTTTATGAACCTCGCAAGCTTGAGCGTGCAACTAACGATCAGCCAGCATTAAAAGGTTTTAGCGCTCCTAAAAAAGCACCTGTAACAGCTAAAACAACAAAAGCGGCTAAGAAAGAGTCTAAAGGCATCATTGCCTCGATAGTTTCTGCTTTCAAAGGTCTATTCAGCTCAGAAGAAAAAGAAGCTGATAAGAAACAGCAAAACAAAAAGCGCTCCAATCAAGATCGAAATGCTCAGCGTCGTCGCAATCGTAAGAATGATAAGCGTAATTCACGTAATGACCGTGACAACCGCACTAAAAATGAGTCTGTATCTGCCGAATCACAAGAGCGTAAAGAAAGAAATAAACGCAATAACAAATCAGATAATGCTAATCGCAAGTCTGAAAAACAAGTTTCTGAACAGCCTAAGCAGGAAGTGGTTCGCGAACGTCGTCAACGTCGCAATATGCAACGTAAAGTTCGTATCAACACAGAAGTTGAAGAAGTATTAGAGACTTCAGCTGTTGAAGCCCAAGCAGAACAAGTAACTGCATCTGAAGCTAAAGTTGAAAAAGACAACAAAGAAACTAAGCCACGTCAAACTCGACGTAAGCCAAAAGCTAAGGCTGAAACTTCTTCTGAATCAGCTAAACCTGAAAATGAAGCTAAAGAAAAAGCTGAAACAAAGAGAAAACCTAAAGCAGTTGCCACAAGTGATAATGAAAAGCAAAGCACTGGCGAAGTATCGAAAAAAGATACGAAGCCTAAAAAAGCAGAAACATTGAGCTCTGATGACAATCAAGTAACTGAAACTACAGAAGCGGCTCAGCCAGAATCTAATGCTGATGATAAAGAGCAAGGTACGAGACGTAGCCGTCGTAGTCCTCGTCATTTACGTGCAGCAGGACAACGTCGTCGCCGTGATGAAAAGCCTGAAAGTGAAAGCTCTCCAGCGTTTGAAGCACATGACGAAATGCCTGTGATTTATGACTTGTCTCAAATTGATGAAAGCCAACAAGCTGAAAAAACGCAAGCAGCTCCAGAGCAGTTGGATCTTGTTGAAACTTCTGAACAAGCAATTACACCTACCGCTTCAACCAAAGAAACCGAAGCAGAAGCAGAAGTAGAAACTGAAATTGTTGAAAAAGTAGAATCAACTTTCGTTGAGACTAATTCAGAGCCTGAGCAAGAAGTATTGGAGTTTTCAGAGCAAAATGCTGAACAGCAAGCTCAACCCGTAGCCGTTGCAGAAACACAGCCTGTGCCTGAAGCTCAAACCGACGAGATTGTTGATACTTCAAATGAAGTTGAAGCAGAAGCTCCAGTTGAAGCCGAAGTAGAAGCTAAAACTGAGACTGAAATCAGTGCTGATGCAGACGTAGCAGAAAACCAAGCGGAGATCATAGAGTCTCAACATGATCATTTAGTAACTGAAACGTCAGAAAAAGCAGATGTTCAAGACGTAGATGTTGAGTTATCAGCACCGATTGTGGTTGATACTGACGAACCTGAAGTTAAAGAAGAGGCCATAATTGAAGTTAAGCCTCAACCAACACAAAAACGAGTCAGTCGTTTTGTTGGAATGGTCGGTTCACAAACCACAAAACCAACTGTAGCAAAACGCATAGCTGTAGAAACTCCTAAAGGTCGTGACTACTCTGATGTAGTACTTCAAGCACCTTCTAGAACCAGACCAACTAACGTTGCAGGTTCAGAGACAGCTAAAGCATAATAGCTTCAACTTAAGTGTAAGAAGCCATCTTTTGATGGCTTTTTTTCTGTGTCAGCGGTGAATTTTTCTGCTAAAATCGCCGCTTCTTAAATTTCCCGCACTTGATCTATACCATCAAGTTTAAATTACTCAATTTAGAGGTCAGATGTTCGACTTAATACGTCATAAAACAGCTAGCCATAAAGCTGATTTGCTTTCTGGTTTTACTGTCGCATTAGCTTTAGTTCCTGAAGCTGTTGCATTCGCATTCGTAGCCGGTGTAGAACCTATGGTAGGTTTATACGCTGCATTTATTATGGGGTTAGTTACTGCCGTGATTGGTGGTCGTCCCGGTATGATTTCTGGTGCAACTGGCGCGATGGCTGTCGTCATGGTTGCTCTTGTTGCTCAGCACGGTGTTCAATACTTGTTTGCCGCGGTTGTTCTGGCAGGCTTAATACAGGTACTAGCAGGCGTATTTAAACTGGGTAAGTTTATTCGTATCGTACCCTACCCTGTAATGATTGGTTTTGTGAACGGTCTAGCAATTGTGATCTTCTTAGCTCAATTAGGCCAGTTCCAAGTACCTGATGCCAACGGCGTAATGAAGTGGCTTCAAGGTGAGCAACTCTATTTAATGTTAGGTTTAGTGGCTTTAACCATGTTTATCATCCACTTCCTACCTAAAGTAACTACGGCTATTCCATCTTCATTAGCAGCTATCTTGACGGTAACCGCTATCGTAGTTGGGTTTAACCTTGATACTCGTACTGTTTTAGACTTCTTACGCTCAATGAGTGGTGATGACGCAGCGACGATTGCAGGTAGCCTACCAACATTCTCAATACCATCTGTTCCATTCAATATGGAAACCTTGATGATCATCCTGCCTTACTCGTTCATCTTAGCGGCGGTCGGTTTGATTGAATCATTGCTAACACTTACGGTTATTGATGAAATGACCGAAACTCGTGGTAAAGGTAACAAGGAATGTGTTGGCCAAGGTGTTGCAAACATCACTAGTGGCTTCTTTGGTGCTATGGGTGGTTGTGCCATGATAGGTCAATCTATGATCAACATTAACTCTGGTGGTCGCGGTCGTTTGTCTGGCATTACTGCTGCTCTAGCTCTATTGGCTTTCATTCTATTCGGCGCAAGCTTTATTGAAATGATCCCGCTAGCGGCACTGGTTGGTGTGATGTTCATGGTTGTTCTAGGTACATTTGAATGGGCAAGCTTTAAAGTAATGCGCAAAGTCCCTAAACATGATGCCTTTGTGATTGTACTGGTAACAACCGTTACTGTATTTACTGATCTAGCCTTTGCCGTATTTGTTGGTGTTATTGTTTCTGCTCTAGTATTTGCTTGGGAACACGCCAAGCACATCAATGTAAGCACTGAAACTGATGCTAATGGTTGGAAAGTGTATCGTCTAAATGGTCCATTGTTCTTCGGCTCAGTATCTCACTTCCTTGAGTTATTTGACGCTAAAAATGATCCAGAAGATGTGATCATCGACTTCCAAAACTCACGAGTAGCAGATCACTCAGCATTGGATGCCATTGATACTCTTGCCGAACGCTACATTGCTGCTGGCAAAAAACTGCACTTACGTCACTTAAGCGGTGATTGTAAGCAGTTGTTGAGTAAAGCTGGTGATCTAGTTGAAGTAAACTTGATTGAAGATCCACATTATCATGTGGCTGATAACAAGCTGGATTAAATAGTCATGCGATTAAAGAGCGCTAATTGGGCGCTCTTTTTATAAACGCATATTTACAACAGTTAAGGACAACCTGTGTTTTTTCGTTTATGCCTAATTTTTTGCTTAATGTACTCGCTAGCAACAGCTAACTATAGCTTTGGTAAAGAAATCAAAAATGAGGTTGATCTAGAAAGCATTAACTCCAGCATTAAAGCAGTCATTAACAATACCTCAATTCCATTTAGTGGCTCTGTTATCCTACTTAAGCAAGGCAAGCCAATATTAGAACTGCAAAAAGGCAATGGAATAAATGCAGAGTCTAAATTCGTTATTGCTTCTCTTTCAAAGCAAATTACCGCTACTTTGATATTGCAAGCAGTAGATAACGGAAAAATAGATTTAAGCGATTCTCTTAATCACTATCTTTATAAATCAAGCTCTCCATCCGAAAAGAAATACGATGACTCGATCACAATACATCATTTACTTACACATACCTCTGGTGTTCAACCTTTAGGTAAACCTAACTTATTTGCCCCTGGAACCCAATTTAAGTATTCGAATTTGGGCTATTCGCTGTTAGGTAATGTGCTCGAACAAGTCAACAGTCAACCTTTTGACAAACAGCTTTCAGCATTTTCCGCTAAGAATAAACTAGACGGAATACATGCCAGTGTTGGCAGCATCAAAAACATTCAACAAACAGTGTCTGAACTTGCAACAGGTTTAAATGAAATTAACAAACTCACACCTTCGAACTTGATTATTAATGCGTCACAACTTCCTAGCGGTGGATTAATTGCTTCAACAAGCGCATTTGCTTCTTTCCAACACTTATTGCATTCAAGAAAACTCATCAGCCCTGAAAGTTATCAACTGATGACTCAACCTCATACAAAAATCAAATTTCTCTGGCCTAACATGAGCTATGGATATGGCCTAAGGATAAATAAAGATAATAATTTGACTGAATATAGTCACACTGGATACGTTTCAGGATATATGTCAATGTCTCTCCACTATCCTGAACACGAAATAGATCTAGTTATGCTTGAAAATTTGGCTTTGAATCTAAATGATCTCGATAGAGTATTTGAAATTCATAATCAAATACGCCAAACAATCCAAAGGCATTTAAAAGTCATTTCATCAAAATAGCTTCAAACACCTCTTTAAATTTATCCACTTTGGGCTGAATAACTAACTGGCAATATCTTTGCTCAGGGTTCTGAGCAAAATAGTCATTGTGATAATCCTCAGCAGGATAGAATCTATCGAAAATGGTAACTTCTGTCACGATCGGCTTTTCATACACTTGAGCTTTATGCAACTCTTCAATCACTTGATTTGCAATTCTTATTTGCTCATGATCATGGGCAAAAATCACACTGCGATATTGCGGTCCTATATCATGCCCTTGCTGATTGAGAGTGGTGGGATCGTGGCTTTGGAAAAAGGCTTGAACTAAAGTAACAAAATTAACCTGTAATGGGTCATATTCAACATGAACAACTTCCGCATGCGAGGTTTTACCTGAACACACCGCTTTATAATTGGCTTCAGACGCTGCGCCACCACAGTAGCCAGATTGCACCAGCTTAACCCCTTTAATTAATTTAAAAACAGCTTCAGTACACCAAAAACATCCAGCACCAAAAGTGGCATACTTCACCATGCTGGTTAGCTCTTCTTCTGTTGGTACAAAAATCATAGAAACTGAATTAACACAGTGCCGAAGGTTTTTCGGGGTTAAATACTCACCTTCAAATACATGACCTAAATGCCCTCCACAATCGCTACAGACGATCTCGGTTCTCATTCCGTCAGCATCTGGCACGCGAGTCACCGCACCTTGAATTTCATCATCAAAAGACGGCCAACCACAAGAGGAATGAAATTTGTGCACAGAAGTATATAAAGGTGCCTGACATTTTTTGCACAAATAGACACCTTGAGCAGTATTGTTAACCAACTCACCACTAAACGGAGGCTCGGTGCCTTTTTCTTCTATTACAAATTTTTCTAAGTCTGTTAATGGCGTCATGATTTGCTCCTATATATCGATCTGTAATAGGTAAGAAGCGTGATTAACCACACATTCTTTGCAGTATTATTACGTTTTGAGTAGAATGCCCATCCGGGTCATCCAATATAACAATATAGATTAAAATGAAATTAGAAACTATTGATTATCTTGCTCCGGACGCAGCAGAAAAGTTCGTTGAGTCACTTCACAAAATTGGTTTCGGTGTTCTTAGAAACCACCCAATCAATCAAGATTTAGTCGAAACTATTTACAAGGAATGGCATGCGTTTTTCTCAACTGAAGAAAAGTATAACTTTCGCTTCAATGTAGAAACTCAAGATGGATTTTTTCCAGCAGAGGTATCTGAAACGGCTAAAGGTCATACCGTAAAAGACATTAAAGAATATTTCCACGTATACCCTTGGGGACAGATGCCTGACTCACTTCGTGAAAATATTATGGCTTATTACAACAAAGCCAATGAGTTTGCTGAAGAGTTATTAGGCTGGATTGAAAAATATTCTCCATCAGAAGTCGCTGAACACTACACTCAAGCACTTTCAAGCATGGTCCATGAAAGTACACAAACTCTTCTACGTGTTCTTCACTACCCACCAATGAAAGGTGACGAAGAGCAAGGTGCAATCCGCGCCGCAGCTCATGAAGACATTAATTTAATCACCATCTTACCTGCGGCTAACGAACCTGGGCTGCAAGTTAAAGATAAGGATGGTGATTGGCAAGACGTACCAAGTGACTTTGGCAACATCATTATCAATATTGGTGATATGTTACAGGAAGCTTCAGGTGGTTATTTCCCTTCAACTTCGCATAGAGTTATTAATCCTGAAGGCCAAGATAAGACTAAGTCTCGCATCTCATTGCCACTATTCTTACACCCTAAACCTGAAGTTGTGTTATCAGATAGATATACAGCCAAAGAATACTTAATGGAAAGACTAAAAGAGCTAGGGGTTATTTAATCCAGCTTAAAATCGAGTAGGAGGGAGCCTCACGGCTCCCGTCCTCTCACACCACCGTACAAGCGATGTCGCATACGGCGGTTCCAATTATACTGCTAACTTCTTGTACCCTTCTAACAACGAGTACAGTCCCATC
>NZ_ML014802.1 GCF_003675895.1 Parashewanella curva | reverse complement strand
AAAATGAGAAAACAGCAAAAGTTGGAATAAAAAGCAAACGGTTAAAAGCTGGCTGGGATGAAGATTATTTGATGAAGGTTTTAACCGTGGGCAAACTGAGTGTCTAATTTAGACCCGTTTGCCCTAGCTTGTCAGCCTTATATGGACGAAGAAGGTAGAGTATTGGCTAAAGGGTTAGCTGAAAATGTTGTCAGTCGCATAGGTGACCAAGCAGCAGAAATTACAAAACTGGAAACAAAAGATAAAAAACAAAATCCGCCTTTGACTTACAACTTATCGAGTTTACAAATTGATTGCGCTAAACGGTTTGCAATGTCGGCACAAGACGTTCTGTCTATTTGTCAGAGTTTATATGAAAAGCACAAGCTAATTACCTACCCAAGATCAGACAGTCGTTACCTTCCCAAAGAGCAATTGCAACTTGCGTCAAGCGTTGTAGCAGCGGTTGTAGCGAATGCTTCTGAGCTAGTTTCGAATATTCCACAGCCTAATACAAACCTAAAATCAAAGGTGTGGAATGACAGTAAAGTGGATGCTCACCACGCTATTGTTCCAACAGAAAAACGAGTTGATTTAACTAAATTGTCAGCGAATGAAAGCAAGGTGTATCAGCAAGTTGCAAGGCAGTATTTAGCACAGTTTTACCCTGCGTATTTATATCAAGAAACCCAAGTCGAAGTGACCATTGCTGGTGGTAAATTCAGTTGCAAAAGTAAAACTGAACAATCCTTAGGTTGGAAAAGTTTATTTAAGTCATCAACCAAAGAGAATTCACCAGATAGAACTGAAACCCAGCTACTTCCACCTCTTACTTTGGGTCAAAAATTAACTTGCACACACGGTGAGTTACTTGAGAAGCAAACCCAGCCACCTAAACACTTTACCGATGCAACGTTATTATCGGCTATGACGGGGATCAATCGTTTTGTTCAAGATCCTGAAATTAAAAAAGTGTTAAAAGAAACCGATGGCTTAGGAACCGAAGCAACGCGTGCTGGCATCATCGAATTGCTGTTTAAGCGCGGTTTTATGAAAAGACAGGGAAAAACCATTCTTGCCACCGAAGCAGGAATCGGTTTGATAAAAAGTTTGCCTGATAATGTAAGCCAACCTGATATGACAGCGTTATGGGAATCAAGTTTAGAAGCAATAAGCCGTAAAGAAACGCGTTATCAGGATTTTATGCTTCCGATGCAACATCAATTGCATCAGCTGATTGAAATAGCTTGTCAACAATTGCCCACAGCACTGCAAGGAGTCAAATCAACACAGAGTAAAAAGCGTTTTTACAGAAAAAAGAGTACTTTTCGAAAGGGTAAAACAAGCTCTAAAAAATCAATTTAATAATCATTGCTGTTGTATGTGTACATACTCCTTGGTATAAGACTGTTATCAAAAATAGGGGTAGGCGAAAACCATTACAATGGATAAATATCAAACCTCAGTTGCAACTTTTGATAAGTTAGCGCAGCAGTACCAAGATAGATACATGGAATTTGAGCATTACTTCGATACTTATGATGCCATTTGTGATTTGGTCACAACGTCAAACGCCAAGATTTTAGATATTGGTTGTGGCCCAGCAAATATCTCAAGCTATTTATTGAAAAAACGTCCAGATTTTCAAGTTCACGGTACTGATTTATCACCTGCTATGGTTGAACTTGCTAAAACAAACGTTAAGGGCGGTTGTTTTGAAGTGCTCGATTCACGTGAAATTTGCAAAATCGATCAAAAATTCGATGCAGTGATTTGTGGTTTTAATGCACCATATTTAGATGAAGAAGATGTTGCTCAGTTAATTACTGATATCTCATCTTTATCAAAGCCGAATGGTGTGTTGTATTTTGGCACTATGGAAGGCAGTGCGTTTGACAATGGTTATCAAACTTCTTTAACGGGAGATCAAGTCTATATTCATTATCACTCGTATCCATTTTGTTTGGCACAACTTCAAGCGAACGGATTAGAACTGATTGAAGTGAAGCGGAAAATGATGCCGCTTCAAGCCAATCAGCTACAAGCGATAGCTATGTTTTTGTATGCTAGGAAAAGTAACTTATGAATTGTGGTTAGTTATTTTTCTTTACGGCACAGCAAAATAGTGACAAAGCTGCTGCATTTTTTACCGTACACGCTAAAGTACCTCCGACGGCAGGGGGGAGTCCAAGCGCTTGGCCAGCAGCATCAGCTTTAAAAAATGTTAAGAATGAATTCATAACTAGCAAAATCCCGCCTGAACATGCTAATCCACTCCACGCATCATTTTTGACCTTTAAATCCACAGGTTCAAAATTTCTTATGGTATAACAAAATATATCCTTAAAGGATGAGGTTTCTTTTTTAGGATGGGCTGATACTCTCTCTTGGCCTCTTTCTAGAGACGTATAATCTGGAGATGTCGTTGAGAATTGTGCTGCACCTGCCATAATAACCACCAAAAACTACTTTGGAAGTTTTACCTGTTTTAAAGGCAACTTCAATTTCGAATACAATTATTATACTGCTTTAACCATGAACTAATCGTGAAGTAAGGATTAATTGCCCTTAGTCTTATCCATAAATACCTGTATAACTAACAACAGTCCAGGCTGCGCCAGCACCAAGATACTCATGGATAAAAACTCGCTCCCTAAAATTAACGGGAGCTGTCGTAGACATTAAAAGCACTAATGGTTGCAGCGACAAAGGCTGGTGTTGCTAACGCAAGACCAAAACCAGAACCTCCAACAACGAGTCCTGCAAAAAATAGTGAATTCCCAGCGGCGATAGAACCAACTTCAGCTACTAGGTTGTTTGTTATATCTATTTGTCTTACATCATACTGATTAACTTTTTTGGCTTGACGTTATCGTTTTTTCCCCCGCAACGGAAACATTTTGGTCAAGAAAAGCACTTGTATCGCGACGTTCTACAGACATATGTGAGCCACAATTTTTAAATTTACAATTAGCCTATCAAATTTGTTTGAATTTAAGCTGAAAAAGATGAAACTTTAAGAAAAATAACGTCGTATCGGTGTATGAGCATAAGGCATTTTCAATGCCTTTCTCTTCATATTTTACAATTAAGATACCTGATTATTGTGAAAGTGATACATTGTTTGCTTAGTTGGAGTAGGCTCATGAGTTGAGGCTTCACAGGCAATACAAGAAAAACCGGCTGTCTCCAAGCTAATAAGCAAACAACAAGGTACATTGCAAAAAAGCAGTAAACTGCTGAGCCTATACCAAGAGCAATTCCAGTATAAAGATACTTTGGTTGTTTAATTTCATAACCGCAGAGCTTACTGCAACGCTTAGTCTCTTGAGCTGGCTCACTAGCTTTTGGTTGAGTTTTAGTAACCTCTGCACTTACTCCGACTGAAGACATCGTATCGACACCACTTAGTGCTACCAAGTGTACTCTAAAGATAATGAATCAAAGGTGAATATAGAGTGAATTAGCCCCTGAAACGATATACAGGGGCTGAGGGAAATTTACTTAAATGTACTCCAAATAGGCGCATGATCAGAAGGCTTTTCAATGCCTCTTAATTCATAATCAACGTCTGATTCAACCAATCTTTCAGCAAGTGATGAGGTAGCCAAAATCACATCAATCCGTAGTCCACGGTTATCTACGAAGCCCTTGCTGCGATAGTCAAACCACGAGTAACGGCCTTCACGAGTAGGATGAAGTTGACGGAAAGTATCAATCAGTCCCCAATCAAGTAGAGTTTGTAGCCACTCACTCTCTTCAGGTTGGAAGCTGCATTTCCCTGTTTTTAACCAACGCTTGGCATTAACTTCACCGATACCAATGTCTAAATCAATTGGAGAGATATTGATGTCGCCAATGATGGCAATGTCTTCGTCATTTGAGTGATGCTCATTAAGATAAGTCATCAAATCTTTATAGAACTTACGTTTGGCAGGGAATTTGGTTTCGTGGCCGATGTTTTCCCCTTGAGGGAAGTAACCATTTAAAACAGTTAGAGTACGACCATTCTCTTGGTCGAATTTACCAATGATCATACGGCGTTGTGCGTCTTCCTCATCAGTTGGAAAACCTTTTTGCACATGAATCGGTGCTTTTTTCGATAGCATGGCGACACCATAGTGGGCTTTACCACCATGGTAATGCACCTGGTAACCCATGGCTTCAACCGCTTCTAATGGAAAAGCTTCATCATGAACCTTGGTTTCTTGAAGGCCAATAATGTCGGGTTGCTGAGTATCTATCAGAGCTTGTAATTGGTGAAGTCTGGCTCTCAGTCCGTTGATATTGAACGATACGATTTTCATTAAGGCAGTACTCGCTTAAAAGGTTTAACAGTAACGTGTTGGTATACGCCAGCAGCGACATAAGGATCGGCATCAGCCCATGCTTGAGCTTCTTCTAAAGATGCAAACTCAGCAACGACTAGAGAACCTGTAAATCCAGCTTCTCCGGGTTCTTCGTTATCAATAGCAGGGTGAGGTCCTGCAATCATTAAGCGGCCTTCTGCTGAAAGTTGCTTTAAACGTTCGATATGACTCGCACGAGCCGACTTTCTTAGCTCAAGACTATTTTCAACATCTTGAGATGAAATCATGTACCACATAATTATTCCTTATCGTTTTCTTCTTGTGGGAGGTGAGGGTATAGGTAAGCAATTGTGCCCACAAGGTTGATAATACTCAGAATGGTTAAACCAAAGACTTTAAAGTTCACCCAAGTTTCAAGCGAAAAATTGTAGGCGATATAGATATTTATGGCTGCACAGACGGAAAAAAAGGCTGCCCAATAAAAGGTTAAGTTTCGCCAGATTTTTTCAGGTGCTTCGATTTCTTTACCTAACATAGACTTTATAATGGATCGATTCATCAGTTGACTGCCGATTAATAGGCCAGCGAACAACATGTAAATAAGAGTCACTTTCCATTTAATAAAGTTGTCGTCATGAAACACTATGGTTAGGGTTCCGAATATGGCTACCATTGCAAAAGTGACCAGTAGCATCTTCTCAATTTTTTTATAAAGAAGGTAAGTGACGATAAGCTGGATAAGTGTTGCTGCGATTAAAGCGCCAGTTGCGACATAAATATCAAAGAACTTGTAAACCAAGAAGAAGATGATTAAGGGCAAAAATTCGAGTATTTGTTTCATACTTGTTTTAGTCAAATTATCAATGGCAAAGAGGGTATCACGAGTATGTAAGCCTAACAACGATCATCATTTTCGATTAATATACTTGTTAAGTTTTTTCCAAAGATCTCTGAATGACTCAATTAATTCAACAGAAGCTGCAACTGATAGAACAGATGCTTAAAAAGCATGATTTGTGGTCAGCACAAACGCCGACAACAGAACAGCTAAGCAGCACAACACCTTTTGCTTATGATGTGATGCCATTTGAACAATGGTTACAATTTATTTTTATTCCCAAAATTCAATTCTTAATTGACTCAGAACAAGCGCTACCAAGTTCAATGTCAATTTCTCCTATGGCTGAACACGTTTGGGGACAGCAGGCTCAATTAGAGCCATTAATTGAACTATTAAAAGCAACGGATACGTTATTTAATGACTGATGTAACACACTTAGACGAAGTGGAATTAGAAGAAACCCCACCACATATTGAAGTTTTATTTGAAGATGAACACTTAGTCGCCATTCATAAGCCTGCTGGTTTGCTTGTGCATCGCACTTATTTATCTAGAAAAGAAAAGTTCTTTGCTATGCAGATGACACGAGACTTAGTGGGTTGTCATGTATTTCCTGTTCATCGCTTAGATAGACCCACATCAGGTGTATTGTTATTTGCCAAAAGTAGTAAAATTGCCAATCATCTTTGCAAGCAATTTGAAGAGCACTGTATTGAAAAATACTATCTTGCATTAGTAAGAGGTCATGTAACTCAAGCCGATAGAATGGATTACGCTTTAAAAGAAGAGTTAGATGGTATTGCCGACAAATATGCCGATAAAGACAAAGAAGCTCAGTCCGCCGTTACCGACTATTGGCCTTTATTGAATGCTGAAATCCCCTATCAGTCTGGACGATACTCAACCAGTCGTTATGCCTTGATAAAGATGCAGCCACACACAGGCCGTAAGCATCAACTTCGCCGCCATATGGCGCATTTTCGACATCCCATTATTGGAGATACCACTCATGGTGATGGTAAGCAAAACAAATTTTTTAGAGGTTTTTCTGGCGTGAACCGCCTTTGGCTTATCGCTAAAAAGCTGATCTTTACTCACCCTGTAACCAATGAACGAATTGAAGTAGAAGCCGAGCTTGAAAAAGAATGGCTGGAAATATTCGAACAATTGGGTTGGAATGATGAAACCTTGTTAACAGAGCCTATAATCGATATTGTTAATTAAATTAAACAGGTATCAGAGGGATCCTATTGTGAAAACAATCAACATTTTATTTGGAACCGTATACGGCAGTGCACAATTTGTCGCTGAAACGCTAACCACGGAGTTACAGGAGCAGGGTTATCAAACAAATCTCTTAAACCCAGAAGAAAATGTTGATTTTGTTCCCTCTGAAGATGAGTTGCTATTGGTTATCACATCTACCACTGGTCAGGGAGATCTCCCTGATAATATTTTACCTTGGTTTGAATCGATGAGGTCTGCTGCTCCTTATTTACCAAAATTAAAATATGGATTAATTGGTTTGGGTGACTCTAGCTATGAGACTTATTGCGGAGCCATTAAGCAAGTAGACGCATTGTTGGAAGAACTTGGTGCGAATGCCATAGTTCCACGTTTAGAAGTGGATGCGATAGAGACCATGGAGCCAGAAGTTGAAGCGAAAGCATGGGTAAAAGGTTTTATAACAGCGATAGGCTAGCATAGCTAGCCTGTTTTTAAGATGTTGTTAGCCATTATAGGCTTTATTGGACGTAAGGTTAGCAACACCTTTTACCAGTTTGAAAATAGACCAGATAAATACACCAATTAAAATAAACCAGCCTACGATAAAGAACGCAGTAATAAAGCCGATCACGCTAAATACCAGCCCCCAAATAAATACCGAAATAATATTTGAATAGTGATCAGCAAAAATACTATTTTCAGCATCGGATTTCTTAATAAGTGCCCAAATAAAGCCTACAAACCAAAATATTCCAGTAAATAAGCCAATTCCCATTAAAACATATGCAATAAGTGCGTTTTGCTTAGCGGCTGAATCATAAGATGACAAAGGGGTAGTTGGGTCAATCGTTGACATGGTTTAGTCCTTTTAATGTTATTGTTCGTAAAATAAGCAGAAGCTAAATTAAAATAACTTCGGTTGTTTTACAAGTTTATAAGCCCAATAAAAAAGAGAGCCGAAGCTCTCTCAATACGATCGACTTTTAGTTTTTACATTACAAATGCATAACTGACTTTCATAAATAGGCGTCGCTCAGTTTGTGTTAATGAGTCTACATCATCATTAGTAATATGACCATCTGAGTAGCCTAGGTAAAACACACTCAGAGGGTTGAGTTTATAACCGTATAATACTTCGTTATTAACGTTACTAAATTTGGCATTTCGCTTAGAGTATTTGTATAAGCTAGGGTCGCGTTTAATGTGAGTATAAATGCTTGAAACCCTTAAAAAGCTCTCTACAGTAAATTGCCAGTTCAAGCGGAAATCTAGCAAGTTTGCAGTATATAGGCGGCCGCCTTCTACGTTAAAGCGAGTGTTTTCATACTCTACATCGATTGACAGACGTTCCGTTATATCCCAACCCAAATCAGGGTTTAAACGCAGTTTTTTACCCAACTGATTATTAGCAAAGTCAATTTCCTTTTCGTACATGGCTGTCAGTCCTAGCGTTATATCTGCGCTAGGATCAAATTGACCTCTAAAGAAAAAATCCGTTTCATCAAAATAATCGGTATTTCCTTTGACACTTAGGGTCGAATTGTTTTTACGCAAACCTACAGCAGTACGAGACACAACCCCAAACTTCAGACGGCTTTGATAATCACCATCAAAGTCGATAAAGGCTTGAGATTCTCGCTCAAGCAATTCACCACTTTCTGAGTGAGTGATATCCCAGTCACCATGCAGGCGGATGGTATGAAAGAAGTCATCATCTAAGAACCACTTATAATCGCCACCAACAACAAATTTATTGAAGTCGGCTCTGGTCATAAAGCCAAGGTCTGCACGAAAGTCATCACTGATATTTTCAAAGGCTGCAAAGCCTGACCAATTTCGAGTCGCATGTCTATAACTTAGGCGATAAAAGTTACCAGTAAAATTACCATCTATTGCTGAACGTAAATGAGCTTCACAGTTATCAAAGCCATTAAACACTTCACTTCTTTCACAGCTGAATCTGTCTCTTAATGTGGTTGGGTATTGAGTCTGAGAGCCAGCAAACTGAACTTGAAAGGTATCTTTGGCCGTTGGCTGATATTTAACGTCACCGCTTAATAAATAGTTATGGTATTCATCAGAATCTTTGAGCGTTAGCAGGGTGCCGATTGATAAGTTTTCTGATACATCATAGCGATAGCGGCCCGCTATGTTCATGCTGTCTTCATTGAGTGAAACCACTTTACTACCCAAGTTACCCGGAACGATAAAATTGGTAACACTATCATTAGCAACCAAAAGACCAGCTGTGTGTTGATCAACCTTGCTGGTAAGCTTTAACCCGTAATCAGGTGCAGCGATATTTCTCGTATGTAAGAAATTCTTTTGAGTATCAAAGTAATCTTTGTTATCTAAGAAAAATGGTCGTTTTTCATCAACAAACAAGGTGAATGTTGTATTGATATTTAGCTGTCCTGCATCTGCTTCAACTTGAGAGAAGTCAGGGTTGACAGTGGCATTCAATAAGGTTGATGGTGTTATTGCCCATCTAATATCGGCGCCTACTTCAACATCGTTGCTATTATTCCAATCAGTTTTAGGGTTGACGTTTCGCTCTTGTGAGCGTGCGCCAACTATTGAGGGAGTAATTTGTAAACCACTACTTTGTTTGGCGCCTGACAAGCCTTCAGCGACACCTAACTGGCAAAGCATACAGCTATTGTTTCTGTCTTGAGGTAAAGATGACAAACGATAAATGGCATCTCTTGGGTAATAACGAATAAACTCAAATCCCCATTCTTGTTTATCAAGACTGTCGTCAAAGTTGAACAGAGAAAGAGGAAGTTCCATTTCAACGCGATAGCCGTCTTCTACGCGAGTTGCAGCGCTGTACCAAATGCCATCCCAAGCATCACTTTCTTGGCCTGTTAATTCATTTTCAATCGAGTCACTTTGAGCGCCATAAGGGTTAACAAAGAAGTTGTAGGCAAGTCGAGAATCGTTGAATGTATCGAACTTTAAACCAACAAGATCGTCCCCGAAGATCTTGTCACGTGCACGGACGTTAGCACGAATTTCATATGGCTTATGATCTCGAGCGATAAAAGAAACAAAAATTGAGGTGTCAGTCGCAAAAATCCGAGCTTCAGTTTCCACTGGGGCAGGCTGATTTTCAGCAGGACGAACTTCATAATTAAGAGTCGTAACGGCTGCTTGCTGCCATTGTGATTCATCTTGTACGCCATCAATCTTGGCTGGAGTGGATAATGTTGGGATAACGAGGTGAGCGTTGTTTTTATCGCCAGCAAATACAAAATTTGTAGCGCATGCAGACAATACCGCTAACCCTGCAAGAAAACGAGTTTTCAAAGTTGTGAGCCTTTGTGAATGATGTTTTTATTTTGTTGTTAATTTTACACTGTTTACGATAGGGATCTATTGGCAAAAAAGCGATATAGGAGGTTAATTGTTACAAATTTTGTATGGGTGATGTGATTAAGTAAAAGTTTGCCAACAGAGGTTTAATTATTGCTTGAGCAGCTCAAAATATAAGTCTAAAAACTCTTTGATGATTGGTATTGTATTTTTGACGAAAGACAAAATATTGACTCATCCTATATGTGATAAAAATCTTATAATTCAATATGATATATCTATATTTCTAATTGGTATTAACACTCTAATTTAACAATAATGTAACATTTTGTTTTTGATAATTTAGGAACTACTAGGATGTTATATGAATAAAAAAATTCTGGTTATCGTTATTGTGTTTGTAACCCTTCTAGGGTTAGGGGCAATGAGCTTCTTTAAAAAAGCAGAAACTGATTCACCTGAGGTTAGTGTTGATGTGCCTTCACCTTCAATCCCTCTTGTTCGTAGAACAATTCCTAAAATTGAAAATGGCTTATCGACAGGTGTTGATATGTTTAACCCTCAATCACCTTCACAGAGTAAAGCTTTAATAGCAGAAGAAAAGGACACCGTTGTTTGGGTTGATTCAGAAGAAGCTGAACGAGTTTTAAAAGCACAGGGCAAGCTACCTGCCGATCTGACTAAAGAGCAATACATTGAACTCGATTTAGCTGAGTTAAAAGCGCTAGAAGTTGGTGATTATGTCGACTTATATATTCCTCAAATGGGAGGAAGTTATACCGGTGAAGTTGATTTTATACAGCTTCATTCAAATGGTGATAAAACGATAGAAGCCAATATACCCGGGGCTGGACGCTTGTATAGTGCTGTGATCACTTTGGGAGAAGAAGCGGTATACGGCAATCTAGCAACTCAAAATGACACTTACATTGTTGAAGGCAACGGTAAATACGCATGGATAGCCTCTAAAACTGATCTTGAATCTAAACATTCCAAAGAACACAACGATGCTGTGATCCCAAATGGCAAAGTTGAACATAAAAAAGACGAAACTTTCAGCCTAAGCCAATAACAAAAAATTCCCTCACTTAAATCAAAAATAAAATGGAGAAAACAATGCACAAATCTATTAAAAAAACTGCATTAGGGGTCTCAGCTCTGCTTGCTTCAACAGCAGTGAATGCAGAAACCATTGATGTAATGATTTTATATACACAGCCTGCAGCAGATGCAGTGACGAATAT
This sequence comes from Parashewanella curva, assembly GCF_003675895.1. Taxonomy (GTDB): domain Bacteria; phylum Pseudomonadota; class Gammaproteobacteria; order Enterobacterales; family Shewanellaceae; genus Parashewanella; species Parashewanella curva. Next base: position 18,610 of record NZ_ML014802.1, on the reverse strand, counting down.
TGATACTAAGATTAATCAGTATATTTCTAACTCTAATCGAATTTATCGAAATAATGGGCTAGATATAGAGTTACGACTAGTTGGTAGGCAATCTCAACCAGCATCTACGGATAATTTAGTTCCGTCAGAAGCTCACCTTAACTTACTCACAAATAGTCAAGGAGTTAAAGATACTCGTGCCAATGTTCGTGCGGATATGGTTGTACTTCTAGGCAAACGTCAAAATGTTCAAGGTGGCTATGTTTGTGGTATTGGATGGGTTGGCCAAGGTCAAAATGGTAACCTGTATCCGCAAATGAAAGACCGCATGTTCAGTGTCACTGCGGTTGATTGTGGTGCAGCGACCTTTATACATGAGTTAGGACACAACATGGGTTTAGGACACTCTGTGCGCCAAGGTAATAGAGGTGGTGTGTTTGCTGATGGCGTAGGTCATGGTGTAGATAATAATTTCTCAACTATTATGGCTTATCCGCAAGCGTTCGGCTCTGCAGTTCGTTTGGATTACTTCTCAGACCCTTATTGGAATGGATGTAATGGACAAGCGTGTGGTGTGGAAGGGGAGTCATATTCCAATAAAACGTTGTGGTATGTAAAGGATGACGTAGCTAACTTCTTTTAATCGTAAGCTTTATAAACGAGGGAATGAACTAGGGAGCATTAGCTCCCTTTTTACGTCTGAGTGATATATTGAATCATCTATAGGTGAATTGGTATTAGCACCTTTCTATCATTTGCTGTAAGCTGCCGTCCCCCGTTTCATTGATATAGATGAAACGCTGCCACAAAGAAGAGATTATTTCATGAGTTTTGCCTCTCTAGGTTTATCAGCCCCTATCCTCGACGCTGTAAAAAAACAAGGATACGATTCACCTTCACCGATCCAAAGCCATGCAATACCTGCTGTTTTGGATGGGAAGGATGTAATGGCAGCCGCTCAAACAGGAACGGGTAAAACAGCAGGTTTTACACTGCCGATATTAGAAAGGTTATCAGGTGGTCAGCGTGTGCGTGCAAACCGAGTGCGAGCGCTGATTTTAACGCCGACCAGAGAGCTGGCTGCACAAGTTGGAAATAGCGTTCAAACATACAGCTGCAATCTTCCTTTGCGCTCAACTGTTGTTTTCGGTGGCGTTAAAATTAATCCGCAAATGCTGAAATTACGTAAAGGTGTTGATGTGCTGGTGGCAACACCGGGTAGGTTGTTGGATCTCTATAATCAAAATGCCGTTAACTTTAAACAGCTTGAAATTTTAGTATTAGATGAAGCCGATAGAATGTTGGACATGGGCTTTATTCACGATATTAAAAAGATCCTTGCCATTCTGCCTAAGCAGCGTCAGAACTTATTATTTTCAGCTACTTTCTCAGATGACATTCGCAAGTTAGCCAAAGGCTTAGTGCATAATCCAATAGAAATATCAGTTACGCCTAAAAACGCTACAGCCAAAACCGTTGAGCAATGGCTTTACCCTGTCGATAAAAATAAAAAAACCGCATTGATAACTAAGCTAATCAAGTCCAATAACTGGAAGCAAGTACTGATTTTTGCTAAGACTAAGCACGGTGCAAACCGATTAACACGTCATTTAGAAGGCAAAGGCATTCTTGCCAGTGCCATTCATGGTAATAAAAGCCAAAATGCACGAATTAATGCACTGGCTGATTTCAAATCAGGCAAGGTGAAGGTCTTAGTGGCAACCGATATTGCCGCGCGTGGTTTAGATATCGATCAATTACCTCAAGTTGTGAATTTTGATTTACCTAATGTCGCTGAAGATTATGTTCATAGGATAGGGCGAACAGGGCGTGCAGGTTCAACGGGGCAAGCTGTGTCTTTAGTTTGCGCGGATGAATTAAAAGAGTTAAAAGCGGTAGAGCGTCTGACTAACCAATTGATCGAACGCAGAATTCAAGAAGGGTATGAGCCAGTTAATGAGCTGCCTGTTACGGTATTAGACGGTAAAAAGAAGAAAATAAAAAAACCGAAGAAGCCAAAGCAAATTAGTAAACCAAATGACGGTTCGAGTGATAAGTCGTCTGCACAAAAGCCGTCAGTCAAAAAGCAAACGCGTAAGCCAACGGCTAAAAGAACGGATAAGCCTGAGGCTAAAAAGAATGCTCCGCGTCGTCGAGTCAGAAGTTAAAGTCTACTCACAATCTTTCAAGCTCGGCTGAATTCGATGACAATTCAATGATAGAATATCAGTCTTGAGTTATAATCTTTTATTCTTTGTGTGAATCGCATAAATACTTCATAGAGAGCAATAGTGTGATAAGACAACCGTCCGTGGCAGGATGTCACGGTCGTCAGCACATGGATGTGCGCTTCAGTTGACGTTCACACTATTGCTCTGTTGCTATTCAGAGTTAATTCACAAATCGGACACCCTTTTTTTTTAACCCTAGTAGGACATCACCTTGAGTCAGTCTGCCAAAACCAAACAATCTAACGCTGCTTTTTCATCATTACCTTTGAAAAAGGGACTGTTAGATAATCTTCATACTATGAATTACCAAAGCATGACCTCTATCCAAGAGCAAAGTTTGCCTTTGATCCTTGCGGGAGAAGATGTGATTGGTCAGGCAAAAACGGGCTCAGGTAAAACGGCAGCGTATGGTTTGGGCTTGCTTAATAAGCTTGATGTAAAGCGCTTTCGCATTCAGTCATTGGTTTTGTGCCCAACCCGTGAGCTAGCGGATCAAGTGGCGAAAGAGATCAGAACGTTAGCCCGTGGTATTCATAACATTAAAGTACTGACTTTGTGCGGTGGTGTGCCGATGGGGCCACAAATTGGTTCGTTAGAGCATGGTGCACACATCATCGTTGGTACTCCCGGTCGAATTACGGATCACTTAAGCCGAAATCGCCTAGATTTGAGCAATGTTGAAATGCTTATTCTTGATGAAGCAGACAGAATGTTGGAAATGGGCTTTCAAGATGCAGTAGAAGCCATTCTGGCTGAATTACCGTTTACCAAGCAGACGTTATTATTCAGTGCTACTTTTCCAAAACAAATTAAAGCAATGACTAAAAACATCATGCATTCACCGCATCATGTAACGGTGAAAGAAGTTCATGATAATTCCAGTATCGAGCAGCATTTTTATCAGTTAACAAACAACCAACGGCGCATGGAAGCATTGCGTTTGCTTATATTGCAACAACAACCTGAAAGTGCGGTTGTTTTTTGTAATACCAAACGTGAAACTCAGCAAGTTGCCGATGAGTTAGAAAACTTGGGCTTTAGTGCTTCTGCCTTACATGGTGATTTAGAGCAAAGAGATCGTGACCGTGTATTACTTCGTTTTGCCAATAAAAGCATCAACATTTTGGTGGCTACCGATGTGGCAGCTCGTGGGTTAGATATTGATTCATTAGATGCCGTATTTAACTATCATCTGGCTTTTGATCATGAAGTACATACCCACCGTATTGGTCGTACAGGTCGTGCTGGCAGCAAAGGGAGTGCTTACACTTTTTATACTGAACACGGTTACATCATTTCATTGATTGAAGACGATTTAGGCCGTGAAATTGTTAGTGAGCCACTTCCTCCTATGAGCTTACTACACGCACAACCACCTCTGCCAACTATGAAAACCATTCAAGTTGATGGTGGTAAAAAACAAAAGTTACGTCCGGGTGATATTTTAGGTGCATTGACCGCAAATCAAGAACTGACAGGTGATCAAATCGGTAAGATTCATATCACTGATATTCGTGCATTCGTTGCCGTTGAAAACAAAATTGCCAAAAAAGCCTTACGTAAAATTACCAACGGCAAAATGAAAGGCCGTAATTTTAGGGCGTGGTTGATTTAATTTTTGTTAGCGGAATCTGGCTTGTTCTCTTTAGTTTTCCTATTTGAAAGGTGTCAGTAGTGATCTACTGGCACCTGCTATTCCATTGCTTATTGGTTCTAAAACTGGAGAAGTTTAACCACAAAGAAGTTGAGGTTTCAGTCTAGTATATATTTGATTTAGAGCAGAAGAGTTTAGAGTTCTTCAGATTATCACCAAGTTATTTGGTCACGATCAAAGGCTACGAGACCGTGTCTCTTCAATATATTCAGTAGTCTGTCTGTTAATTCATCCATATTCAATAAATCGCCAGTTATTTCTACTATAGCAACGAGTAAGTCTTTATATGTAAAACCTTTCTTTTGACAACACAGTTTAGCAAGATTATCTCTGTCAATTTGAAGATAGTAATTACTTTGAGACATTTCATTATGGTTAGCTTGAAATCTGAAATTTGAAATTTTTAGCTTATCAGCAAGTGTTTTGTAATCTTTTGCAGCCCAATGGAAGAATTGTTGACGAACCACACGGTTACCACCTCTGTAAAGCATTTCTTTTACAATGTCTTCTCTCGGTTTGGATTGTAACGCTTTTAATTCAGGTGCTGAATATTTTGGTTTAGCAGGTGCTGAAAGAGCATTAGACGCTCCTACATTATTTTGGTCACCCTTGATTATGGTGATTTGCTGTGCATTATAATGATCTCCTGTTGCTACCGTGATGGGCACAGTGGCTCCAGTCGAAGTAGTAGTTATTGCAACCTTAGCCAAACTTTTTGTTAAACCATTAACGCTAGAAGTCATAGGAGTCTGTGATATTGCTCTTGTGTGAAACTCATGCAATTGTTGTTTTAACTGAGATAGCTCAGTTTGTAATGCCACAATTTCTGCATCTTTACTCTTAGTTAAATTTTCCCATTGCCAAGCATTTTCAACATGCTGCTGATTTGTAGCTGATAATTGTTGGTTTTCAGTCGATAACTGGTGGATTTGAGCTAATAAGTTAGATGGTTGAGCGGACGAATGCTCAGGGAGTGATACAAAAGGCGATATTAAGTAATATGGTTTGGAAAAGGCCGTTTCAGGTAAACTATTTAGTGCGCAACCCAGTTGCTCTAAACCTAAAGACGGTGTATTTACCCACAGGTTGACAGCATTTTTGAGTACAATTTTGTACTGTTCTTTATCTGTGCAATTTTTAATATTATTACAAAATGTACCATCTAAAACATTTTGTAATTGAGCTTTAGCGGATATCCCCAATTGAGCGACAAAGTTATTTAGCTGCTTTACTGTAATCTTATCAACAATACTTGTTAGAAACTCACGGAGTTGCTCGATATTAATATTTTCCTTTTCGAAGGACATGAAGTAAAGGCATGTTCCTTTGGGCTCTGACATTTCCTGTGTAGAATGAAAGTTAGTTTGTGCAGGGTGAGATGCCCCCACATGAGTTTGAGCATATTGACCATACTGACTGTGTATTGCTGGAGTGGTTGGCTGCTCCCACGATTCTTGCGGGGGGAACAAACATGGGGCTGCTGGGTATGCCATTGATGTATATTCATTGCTACTTTAACATTGCAAATAAGCATACACATTCAAGATAAATTCAATCCTAACTACATATTAATTATTGTTTGTTGACCATTTGTAACATTAGATTAGATTTAGATGATTTAGGATGTGGAATAGTTAATGAGCCACTCCCGCCAATGTGTTTGATTCACGCACAACCACCTCTGCCTACTATGAAAACCGTTCAGATTGATGGTGGTAAGAAACAAAAGTTACGTCTAGACATACTAGGTGCTTTGTCGGCTAATCAAGAGCTAAGTAGTGGTCAAATTGGCAAGATTCACATTACTGACATTCGTGCATTTGCAGTTGTTGAAAACAAAATTGCTAAAAAAGCTTAGGGCCTGTTGATCTTTCAGGATTAAATTTTGTGCTATTTGAGCACTTTTTTGTTCAAGGCGTGAGCAGTGAAGCTTAGCCATCTAAGTAAACTGGTCACAACACAGAACAGGAAGTGCTCAAAAGCATCGAAGACAGCGTAAATTGGTCACTTCTGCTGCGTTATCGTTTGCTTATGTGGAATAACCACACAGCACAAACTCTGCCTTGCATAAGATAACCAATTTATCGCTGCAAAAATAAGCACGAAAGACCAACAGGCCCTAACGTAAAATTACCAAAGACAAAATGAAAGAGCGAAACTTTAGAGCTTGGTTGATGTGATTTTCGTTAGCCGAACAAAGGTTATTATTTTGTCGTATTCGTATTTGAAAGAGCAGTAGAGAGCTACCGACATCTTTATGAAATTGTTTAGACTTTTAGCCTAATGTTACATTAGATTTAAGAAGAATATAGCTAAGGAGTCAGAGTATCACCACCCCATCTTGCTATCATCAAAGGCTACGAGTTCGTGACGTTTCAGTATATCCAGTAGCTTGTGAGTCAATTCATCCATGGTTAAAAAATCACCGGCTATTTCTGCTGTGGCAATGAGTAATTTTCTATATGTAAAACCACGTCTACGCCAACAGAGCTGAGCAAGTTCACTTTTGTCATTTTGAAAAAAATAATCACAAGCAGAATATTTATCAAGATCAGCCTTAGGCTCAAAATCTGAGATACCCAACTTCTCAGCGACTTTTTTGTAACCTTTTGTACTCCAACGGAAAACACTATACCCAATCACACGGTCACCACTCAGGCTAAGTATTTCCTTGATAATGTCTACTCTTGGTTTTGAATTTAACGCCTCTAGCTCAGGCTGTGTGTATTTTGGTTTTATAGGTTCAGGGGGAGGGGGAAGCGTCTCCATAGTAACATGATTGTCGCCCTGAACTATTGTTATATTGTGTGCTTTATAGGTATCCCCGGTTTTTACCGTGACAGACGACGGGCTAACACCAACCTGAGAACTGGTTATTGCAACTTTAGCCATATCTTGTGTTAATTCTGTTGTTGCACCATTAATGGTTGTGGGCATAGGAGCCTGCGTCTGCGGTAACTTTCCTGTGTGAAATTCATGTAATTGTTGTTTTAACTGAGACAACTCAGTTTGTAATGCTAAAATTTCAGCATCTTTCCTTTTAGTTAAGCCGTCCCATTGCCAAGATTCATCAGCTAATCGTTTATTGTCAGTTGATAAGTGTTCTATCTGATCCAACAAATTGGATGTTTGCTCTGTCCGGCTTCCTGGGAGTGATATAAAAGGTGATACAAAGTAATATGGCTTGGGAGTTGCAGTTCCTGCTATACAATTCAGGGCACAGTCCAATTGCTCTACACTTAACGACGGTGTGTTTTCCCAAACAGAAATCGCATTTGTGAGTATCAGTTTGTATTGCCCTTTATTTTGACACTCTTTAATTTTAGAACAAAATGTTCCCTGTAAAACACATTCCAATTGTGCAGAGCTGGTTATTCCTAATTTAGTGATAAAGTTAATTAGCTGCTTTGTTGTAATATTTTCAACAGTACTTGCTAGAAATTCACACAGTTGCGTTCTGTCAATGTCTTCTTTTTTAAAAGGCATAGTAAGATACAGACACGTCCTTCTTGGTTTTAGCATTGCCTGCGAAGAATGAAAATTAGTTTGTTCTAGCTGACCAACACCAAATTGAGGAAAACCATATTGACCAAATGGTAATTGTGGTCTTGATATTGGTTGAGTCCACGCTTCTGTCGAAGAATGCGGACAAGGGGCCGTTGGATGTGCCGCCATTGAACTATACTCATAGTTACTCTAACATCGAAAATAAGCTAACACATTCGGGCTAAACTAAATCATAACTACATATTAACTTTTGTTTGTTAACCATTTATATCATTAGAGTAGACATAGCTATACTGGTTCAAGCAATTTACCAGTAAATCTAAAATTCAATTAGTGGACTAAGACCTGTCTTCATCTCTTTCAAATAACTCAACTAATCCAACTAAGGCTACAAATAAAACGGCACCCACAGGCCAAATAATCCAAGTTATTTTCCAATCCTGCGACCAAAAACTCCAGCCAAGAAAAATGGCGGTTAATAAAGGCCAGTAAAATGCATAATGCCACTCGCTTAAGAGCGAGTGGCATATTCTCTTTTTATTGCAGGGTACTTAACAGCCTTTCTTAATACCATCCTTGGACAGGGTTTTCGCTTTCTCTTTTTAGGTAGTATCAGCCTTTTACCATTAGCCCTTAATTCTTTTAATTTTCTTGGTATCGCCCCAGGTGAGCGGCCATCGCACCAGATAAATTCATCTTGGATCAGATACAGCGCGTTCAGAAAGCTTATTCGTAAAGGCTCGACTTTATGCTCTTGAGCCATTGCCGCCATTTCCAGCCTGACGATGTTATAAGAGGTAAGTATTCCCCATATTTCTTGATACACGCCTTCATATTTTTGACTTCTCAGAATCAGCTTATTCGATAACTGATACTGCTTGAGTTCACCATACCCTTGTTCTATTTCCCAGCGTTGCCAATAGACTTCAAGTATCTCTTTTAAAGGATATTAAAGGATATTAAAGGATATTGCTTTGGGCAACGACAAGACGTTATAAACCCTTTAATTTCTCCTCTAGGCGATGGAATAAGCACAAGCCTCGCTTGCCATGTATCACCTAAGTATGGAGATTGCTTCTGGGCTTGGGGAGAAATCGGCATCTCAATCAAGTGGTCAAATTCACTGTATGACTCGATAATTTCATAACGCATTTTTGATTTTATCGGTGTTAACCAGTGCGTATTTTGTCCACACCCCTCCCAACTCATAAACAACTCTGCTGACATAAAGCCTCTATCAAAAAGAGTGAGTGAGCTTTCTGGTGCTGAACCAACTAACTGTTGTGCATAAGATATTTCACTATTACTCACAGGGCCAAACGCTGCATCAGACAAGATATGAGTTCGGGTAGACATTAAAGTAACAGCTAGCACCTAAGGAAAGGATGCAGTTTTTTGTGCATAGCCGAAGTGTTGATTATTGGTTGTATGGGGTGTCTTAAATTGAGTTCCATCCACACTCAAGAGTTTCAAGCCGCATACTTCATCGAATTGATGCTGTTTTTCCCATACCGAAGCTGTTGTTTTAAAAAGATATTTCAGAGGCTCTGCGCCTAATTTCTCTTTGCCTTTAATGATACTGCTTACCGCTAAGGGAGGAAGGTCTCCTGACGAATCCGGAAATGCTAACTCCAATTTATCACAAACATCTTGAATAGAACGATTACGCAATAAACCTATACCTAACACTAACCATACCGCTTGTTCTGCAGGGAAACGTCGTTTTCTAACAGAAGCTTTACCCGTCTGTTGAACAGCCTCTTTTATCCACTCTAAAGGGATATGCTTACTAAAAGCATTGATTGGGTGTTCTTGACAAAACTCAGCTGTGATTTGTAACTCTTTGGAAAAATTAGACATGAAAAAAAATCGGCTACAACAAAATTGTAACCGATTATGAAGCCCCTCAATGATCGTTCAAGTGGCTTAAACGATCGGTATTAAGTAAAATGCAGCAATTTTTTCAGCACGTTTGGTTCTTTTACTGTTTTGAGACTTACCGCTACCTTCTTGCAAAATCCGGTTGTAAGCATCAAATTTTGTGGAGGACGAGCTAACAATATAAACGCCAATGGAAATCATCAATAGTAAAACTATTAGCATTAACAAAGGTAAAATATCACTGTCAATTAGGATGCTGGTTAACAGCAATGGAACTGAACAGGCAATAAAAAAGAATGAACCTAGCGCAGTTCTTGAATTGTAAATGGGACGATATAGCTTCAATTGTTGATTAATAGCACTATGTACCCCATAGGCTAATTCAAATTGCTCCTTATCAATGAATTCAATATTTTCATCATATTGATTGGTTTTAACGAAAAAGTTGACGCTTAAGGCCACAATAAGTAACACGCTAACAATACCAATTGCAGGTGCGAGTTTATCTGTTACCCCAAATATTCCCGTTTCTGCAAGTGCTAATAAGAAAAATAATGGAATTGGCGAACAGATACACAAAATTGCCCCTTTGGTGTTTAACTCTGAAATTGCGACTTTACTCTCGATATATTTATTAGCCTGTTCTAATCCTATTTGCTTGCTATTTTCTTGGTCGGTGAGTGTATCCTTATCAATGGTTTCATGCTGATCTTTTAATAAAAAATCTGTGGTTACACCAAAGATCTCTGCCAATATTAAAATCTTATTCAGATCGGGTATGCTGTGGGAGCTTTCCCATTTAGAAACAGATTGTCTAGAGACGTTCATCTTGTCAGCCAGTTCTTCCTGTGACCAACCTAAACGTTTTCTAAGTTGGATTATTTTTTCCGCCAAAATCATTTCTAAGTCCTTTAGTACATAGGTGAATGGAAAGCATAGGAAATCACCTAGTTGCAGACTATCAAGTGATGTTGGATTTTTGTCAATCAGCAGTTGCTAATTTGAATTTTTTAAGCGAATTTATGACGTTGGCGGTTGAAAGAAGTATCACGAGTATAAATAACCTCATATATGGATTAAGATTTAAGGGCTGTAAGACAGGGGAATTTACTATGATTGCAAGATTTAGTTCTTACTTATCTGTGCCAGAAACAACACGTAATCAGATCGATAAGATTCTTTCAAAACCAAAAGACATAGAAGAAACACACATTCTAGAAGTTAAAGCAAAATGGTTCACTAGAAAATATTCTGTGGTATTCAAAATGGGCAGGCCTTGTTGTGTTCTCGATGGCAATCATAGAAAAATTGAAGCAAAGCCAGATACGACCCCTTATGACCTGTTGAATTTTATTAATACTCGAATTGCATTAAGGGGGAAAGATTCGAATAAGTTATCAAAGAATGATTGGCAACGAATTGAAGGTGTAAGGTATTTCGAAGAAGATGGCATAAAATATTTTCCATTAAATGATTTAAGCCGGCACGAGAAGTGAAGATACTGAACTGATAATAAAACAACTCCCGCAATTTGTGGCGAGGGGGGATTAAAATATCAGTTTCAGTCTCAAGTTTTAAAAATTATAATACGTAGATACGTTTTACCATCTAATGCTGCACTGCTTATTCAGGTGCTATATTAGAATTTCGATAAACCTCACGGTATTTATCTACCCACATTGCGGTGGCACCACAAATCGCAACTGGCATAACGATAAAGTTCACGATAGGGATCATCGATACTAATGCCACAGTCGCACCAAAGCTAAAGCTACTTCCTTTGGTATTTTTCAATGCAAACTTCATATCGTCGAATTTCACTTTGTGATTATCAAATGGGTAGTCACAGTATTGAATTGCCATCATCCAAGCGCTGAATGCAAACCATACGAACGGAAACACTGTCTGCCCAAGAACGGGTACAAAAAACAGCAGTAATACTAAAAGGGCTCTTGGAAGATAATATTTTAATTTTTGCCATTCTCTGCCCAGAATTCGAGGCAAATCTTTTAATAAATCAACAGTTCCACCTGTATACATTGGTTTTTCAGTGAGCTTTTGTTCAACTTTTTCCGCTAACAAGCCGTTAAAAGGTGCGGCTAACCAGTTCATAACTGAGCTAAATACAAATGACATACTGATAAGCATGATAATGATGGCAAGGGGCCAAAGTAAAAAATGTAACCAACTTAATATCTCAGGTAATTGGCTGTCTAACCAATCGAATAACACCTGTAATTGACCAAAGGCGAAATAAAATGCGGTTGCAAACAGCAAGATGTTGATTGTGAGGGGGATGAATACAAAACTTCTAAGCCCTGGTTGACGGATAAGTTTTAGTCCATCAAGAAAATAATTAACGCCACTCTTACTGGTAGAAAACTGAGAACTCATGTTTTAAGCCCTTTGGAACACGAATAAAATAATTTTGAATAACTCTTAGGCTAATGACAAGTCAGAAAAGCCATTACTAATGTAAAAAACGTTACAAAATGCGTCCTAGCTTTGCTAAAGTAATCAATTCCATGCAGCAAAAGATCTAATACGGAACTCCACACAGCCTAAATGAAACTCAAACAAATAAAACTGGCTGGATTTAAGTCGTTTGTTGATCCAACAAAAATCCCCTTTGAAAAGGCATTAACTGGCATTATCGGACCGAATGGTTGCGGTAAGTCGAATGTCATTGATGCTGTTCGTTGGGTGTTGGGAGAAAGCAGCGCTAAGCATTTGCGTGGTGGAGCAATGACTGATGTTATTTTCAGTGGTTCTAATGCCCGTAATCCCGTTTCCGTCGCCAGTGTTGAGCTTACTTTTGAAAACCAAGATGGACGCCTTGTTGGACAGTACGCCAGTTATCAAGAAATATCTGTAAAACGGCAAGTAACCCGTGACGGTGATGCATTTTATTTTCTTAATGGTCAAAAGTGTCGCCGAAAGGATATCACTGACTTATTTATGGGAACTGGGTTAGGGCCAAGAAGTTATGCCATTATTGAACAAGGCATGATCTCTCGACTCATTGAGTCTAAGCCCCAAGACTTGAGAGTGTTTATTGAAGAGGCTGCTGGTATTTCACGATACAAAGAGCGTCGCCGTGATACTGAGAATCGTATTCGTCATACTCGTGAAAATCTAGAGCGTTTAGAAGACATTCGGACTGAGCTGTCTACTCAATTGGATAGACTTGCAGCACAATCTAAAGCAGCGGTTAAATATCGAGAATTAAAAGAAATTGAGCGTAAAACTCATGCTGAACTATTGGTGATGCGATACAGTGAGTTTTATGATCAGATTGACGAAATCAGTAAGCAATTATCAGAATTGGATCTTGAGTTAGTCAAGTATCAGTCAGAGTTAAAAAGCTTTGAAACCAAGCAAACTCATCTTACGCTTGAGTTAAATGAAGCATCTGATGCCGAACAAAAATTGGTTGCTGAGTTTTATCATAACAATACAGAGCGTGCGAAGTTAGAGCAGCAAATTAGTCATCAGCAACAATTAGAGCAGCACCAACAGCAACGTTTAGCCAGTTTATCACAACAGTTAGCTGAATTAACCGAGCAAATCGAACAGCTAGCCGTTGAACAAAAACAAATAAAACACCAACAAATCAATGCTCAACCAGATTTGGAACTGCTTGACGAAAAAGTAGAAGAGTTGTCTGAAAAAATAGAACAACAGCAAGAGCATCAACAGCAGCAACAATCTCAACATCAAGATTTGAAGCAAGAGTTGCACAATGCAAAAATGGAGTTACAACTTGCTGGTAGTCAATTAACTCATGCTCAGCAGCAACTTGCCCAAACACAGCAAACCCAAGAACAAGTTAATACACAATTAACATCATTGGATGACACTCAGCAAATTAAGATAGAAGCCAATCAACTTAAGGAAACTGAGGGGTATATCCAGCAACTTGAAGTGCAGCTAACAGAATCACAAATTCGCTATGAAAAGAGCACTCAAGCGTTTGAGCAAACAAATGAGCAAAGACAGGAGTTAAAGCAACAGCAAGCAGCAAGTCAGTCTAGGTTGGCTTTTATTAATTCTTGGCTGGTGGAGCAACAACAAGACCACCAGCAGGTTTGGCAAGTCATTAAAGCGGCTTCAGGATGGGAGAAAGCCTTAGAGCTAGTTTTAGGTGATTTATTAACGGCTAAAGTCGTACCTGAGTTTTCAGACGATGCTGGGTTTGTGGTTATTGAAAATGGCTTTCAGCATGAAATGTTAGAGCAAAGCCTAGTAAATCTTGCTCCATGGTTAGGTAATCTATTACTTGCTGATGATAAAGAGCAAGCGACCGCTTATTTAGATGATTTGACAAATGACCAGTGTGTATTAACTAAAGATGGGTTCTTGATTGGACAGGGTTTCATATTGTCGCAGTCACAACAGCCCAATGCTCAATTATCGTTTAAAGCGGAAAAAGAATCTGTTGAAACTGAACTTGAAAAGCTGCAATTCGCATTAGAAAAGTTGCAGAAAACCTGTCAGCAATATCAAATTCAAAACCAAAAGTTGCAAACTGACATTGAAAGTACCAAGCAACAATTGCAACAGAAGGAATTGGAATTAACTCGACAGCAATCTTTTTATAGTGCCGAGCAGAAACGCATTGAACAAAATAATGCACAAAAGCAGCTGCTTGAATCTCAATTAACAGAGTTACAACGTAAGGCAACTCAACTCGAATCTACAATCGAGTCGCTAACTGAAAAAAGTCAGCAGCATACAGAGCTAGTTAAGCAAGCCCAATTTAATATTCAGCAATTAGAAAATAAACAACAACAAGACGATACACAGTTTGCTGATTTAAAAGCTCAATTGGCTCAGTATAAACAGCAGAGAGAGCAGTTAAATCTACAAACCCAAAAAAATGCCATGAAGTTAACTTTAGTTGAACAGCAGAATGCTCAACTAAATATCAGCAAACAAAACCTAGATAAACAAATTGTTGAGCTTACTGGTGAAAACGTATCATCCACATTCGAATTGGATGTTCACGCGTTGCAAGAACAATTACAGCAAAAATTACAACTTCAGCAACAGCAGCAGAATAAGCTCGATAAGTGTCGAAATCATCAAGCAGATATACAAGCTCAACTCGATGGGTTGAAAAGTAATCAAAAACAAGGCGTTGAACAGTGCGAGGTCTTGACTCAGCAGATCAGCGAGTTAAAGTTACATCGAGAAGGATTAAAGGGGCAAACAAATAGCTTAAAGCTGCAAATAGATGAAGAGCAAATTCCGCTTGAAAATGTGATTGAGAACATTGCTGTAGAAGCTAATGTGGATGAGTGGCAGCAAAATCTAGATAAAGTGCGTAATCAGACTCGACGCTTAGGTGCTATAAACTTAGCCGCAATTGATGAATATGAGCAACAGAAAGAGCGAAAAGCATACCTTGATGCTCAAAATGAAGATTTAACTCAAGCTTTAGAAAGTTTAGAGTCGGCGATCCGAAAAATTGACCGAGAAACCCGAACTCGCTTTAAGACAACGTTTGAAAAAGTAAATAATGATTTGCAAACCTTGTTCCCCAAAGTATTTGGTGGCGGGAGTGCATACTTAGCATTGACGGATGATGATTTGCTGGACACGGGGGTCACCATCATGGCGAGACCTCCAGGGAAAAAGAACAGCAGTATTCATTTACTTTCAGGTGGAGAAAAAGCGTTAACCGCTTTATCATTAGTGTTTGCTATTTTTAGATTAAATCCAGCACCTTTTTGTATGTTGGATGAAGTCGATGCGCCTTTGGATGATGCAAATGTCGAACGATTTTGTCGCTTGCTTCAAGAAATGGCTCAAACAGTACAATTTATTTTTATCAGTCATAACAAAATAACGATGGAAATGGCTGAGCAGCTTATTGGTGTCACTATGCATGAAGCAGGGGTTTCTCGAATCGTTGCCGTTGACATTGATGAAGCTGTAGCAATGGCAGATGCCAGTTAGTTTTGCAGTTATATTGATATTATTTAACTGTGTTTTTGATTCATTTATAGTTTCGGTAGGGTAACGGATGGAAGACCTGCAATTAGTTTTTGCTCTTTTAGGTGGTGTCGCAATTTTGGCCGTTTTGGTACATGGAATATGGTCCATTCGTCGCCAACAAGGAAACAATATTAAAGATCAAAAAATGCGAAAAGCGCCACGGAAGCATTCACCTCGAGTCGATTCAGAAGGGTTTGATGAACACGGTATTGGTGAGGTGAGAGTTGTAAAAGGTTCTGAGGCAAAACAGTCAGAGCCAACAGTTAAACAAGAACCTACCTTGGCTTCAAAGCCTGAAGCAGATCGTGTTGAGCCAGTTATAGAAACTCAACCGACTACGGTATCTGAAGAACAGCTTGATTTAGGACTGGAGCCTAAACAGGCCGGTTTATTTGATGATGAGGTTACTTCTGCCGACGATAAGATTTCCGATGTTAAGCAAGTTGAGGAAGAAATCGAAGAGCTTCCAGAACCATATGATGTGCTTGTTTTACACGTGGTAGCAAAAGAAGGGGAAGAGTTAAAGGGGGCAGAATTATTACCAAGTATGCTCACTGTTAATTTTAAATTTGGTGAAATGAATATCTTCCATCGCCATGAAAACCCAGCAGGTACAGGTAATGTATTATTTTCCATTGCTAACATGGTTAATCCTGGGACCTTTGATTTGGACAATATGGAGCAATTCTCGACCCCTGGTATAGTGTTATTTATGCGCCTACCTTGTCATGGTGATGCTTTGCGTAACTTTTCGACCATGCTTAATTCTGCCGAACAATTAGCGGATGATCTTGGTGCTGAGCTTAGGGATGGAGAACGTCAACTTTGGAATGATGATAAAAAACAAGATTACATTCGACGAATTAAATCATAGTTGGCACACACGAATATGATTAAAATAGGGCCGCACATGCGGCCTTATTGATTTAGTCTAGTAAAAGCAATCAACCGCACTCGTTTGAAATAACGACTTTTTCTAGGTTTGAAACCGAGACAAAATATGACTTCTATCAAGCAACAAATCGAAGCACTTTCTGCCAGCCTACATCAGCACAACATTAACTATTATGTTGACGATGCGCCTACAATTCCAGATGCTGAATATGATCGCCTATTACATGAACTTAAAGCTTTAGAGCAGCAGCATCCAGAACACGTTTATCCCGATTCTCCGACTCAAAGAGTGGGAGGCATGCCGCTGGATAAGTTTGAGCAAGTGACTCATTTGAAACCAATGTTGAGTTTAGATAATGCGTTTAACAGCGAAGATATACAGAGTTTTGATAAGCGTAACTCAGACAAAGTCGGACGTATCGAGTATTGCTGTGAACCTAAACTTGATGGCTTAGCTGTGAGTATTTTGTATCGAAATGGTATTTTAGAACGCGCAGCTACTCGAGGTGATGGTAATGTCGGTGAAGACATTACCGAAAATGTCAAAACCATTCGATCGATTCCTCTTAGGCTCCGTGGTGAGTTTCCTGATCTGGTGGAAATTCGTGGCGAAGCCTTTATGCCTAAAGCGGCTTTTGATGCGGTAAATGAAGCTGCAAAGACTAAAGGTGACAAAGTATTCGTTAACCCAAGGAATGCTGCAGCTGGGAGCCTTCGTCAACTTGATAGTCGCATAACCGCAAGTCGTAGATTAGATTTCTATGCTTATGCTTTAGGTGTGGTTGAGCCTGAGTCATGGGCGTTAGCCGAAGATCACTATGCCCAATTACAGCAGCTAAAATCTTGGGGGCTTCCTGTTTCTCGTGAAGTGAAAGTATGCCCGACATTGCCTGACGTGGATGCTTACTATGCTGATATTTTAACTCGTCGTGATTCACTGGATTATGAAATCGACGGTGTGGTGATAAAAACCAACAGCATCGCCCAACAGCAGCAACTAGGCTTTGTTGCTAAAGCCCCGCGTTGGGCCATTGCTTATAAATTTCCTGCACAAGAGGAGATGACCTTATTGGAAAGTGTTGATTTCCAAGTAGGTAGAACAGGTTCGTTGACACCAGTTGCACGACTTAAACCTGTGTTTGTCGGAGGTGTAACCGTTTCTAATGCTACTTTACATAATGCGGATGAAATAAACAGGCTGGGTGTTAAAGTGGGTGATACAGTCATTATTCGCCGCGCAGGTGATGTTATCCCTCAAGTTGTGGCCGTAGTTAAGGAAAAACGTATAGAATCTGCTGAAGATATTGTGTTTCCAACTCAATGCCCTATTTGTGATTCTGATATTGAAAGGGTAGAAGGCGAAGCCGTAGCTCGATGTACTGGTGGTCTATTTTGTGGTGCACAACGTAAAGAAGCAATTAAACATTTTGCCTCTCGCAAAGCAATGGACATTGATGGCATGGGCGATAAAGTGGTTGAGCAGCTGATTGATAAAGAGTTAGTACAAACGCCAGCTGATTTATTTGGCTTATCAGCTTCAGCTATTACCATGCTTGATCGTATGGGAATGAAATCGGCGACTAATTTAGTGAAGGCATTGGAAGATGCAAAACAAACCACTCTAGCCAAGTTCCTTTATTCTCTTGGTATTCGAGAAGTGGGTGAAGCGACTGCTGCGAACTTAGCGGCTCATTTTAAAAATTTAGATGCTATCAAAGTAGCTAATGTTAAAACCTTAATTGAGGTTGAAGATGTGGGTGTAATTGTTGCTACGCACATCGAGCATTTTTTTGCTCAATCTCATAACCTTGAAGTCATCGATGCGCTGTTGGCAGCAGGTATTCACTGGCCTCAAATCGAAGAAGTTGCTGAAGACGCTCAGCCATTAAAAGGGCAGACTTGGGTTCTTACAGGTACTTTGACCCAAATGGGGCGTAGTGACGCTAAAGCAAAATTACAATTACTCGGTGCTAAAGTGGCTGGCAGCGTTTCTAAAAAAACAGATTGTGTTGTTGCTGGTGATGCAGCTGGATCAAAGTTAGTGAAAGCTCAAGAACTTGGGATCAAAATACTTGATGAAGATGGCTTACTGGCTGTTTTGAATGGTTAGAGACCCTTTTTCAGGGCTGAGATTGCTCAGTCCTGAAGCACACTCTATTTAACCTGAGCTCTGCATAAGCAAACCTCTACAGCACAGCTACTTATGCGTATTTCTGTGTTAAAACAGCCCGAAATAGGCTGGCTATTACGAACTGTTCTGCCTTGAACTACACAAAATTAGCAGCACTGTAGATTAAATTTATATTTTATTTGTAAAAATAAAACAGTACTGATTTAGTAACTATTCAGCCTACTGAACAAAAATATCTGGCAAATGCCCACTGAACAACAAGTTCAGCGCTGTTGAAGCTGTTATATTTTGCTTTCTGCAACTCGAAACGTAACTGCGTATGGCACAGAAGTT
>NZ_ML014801.1 GCF_003675895.1 Parashewanella curva | reverse complement strand
CACGACAGAAGCCTTTTGGCATGCTTAAAATTTGGTAAACCGTATGAGAACACTACAAGATCTATGTTGTTTTTTTGTTAATGGTTGAAAATGTACGGATACTTAAATCACCATGCGAAATGTAGGTTGATTGTAGTGATGAGTGAATACAAGCAATCTATCAAAAACGATGGAATGTAGAAGTATTTCACAAGTCATTGAAATCAAATGCAGGGATTACTCGATCACCAGCACATACGATAAGAACTCAAAGTAACCACCAGTTTCTTTCAATTTATAGTGCGTTTAAGTTAGAAACACTGTCTTTGAAGCTTAATTTAGGCAAACTCGGCTTAAAGGCAAAACTGTACATGAAAGCCCTAAAAACAGCTTTTACAGAACTTCAGTCTCTAAAAGCTGTTAGTGCGTAACATGAGTTATTAAGTGTTTCATAATCTGGTGGCGGAAGTAGTTCGCCTTCAGAGTCAGGCTCCTCTATGTGAGGAATATCGAAATCAGAAGGTGGTAATTGAGCTTCTATTTCCTTTTGTGTGACTGGAGATAACTTAGATTGTTGATCTTGCGTAACTTTAGCGTTAACAGCAGTGGCTGCCGCAGTTAATGTCGGCAACTCCGAAGAAGAGGTAGAAAATGTACGCGAGAGTTTCGGCGACACTTGAGGAGAAACCGGAGGTTGTTGATGCAGCTCAGGCTCAACGGTAATGGGAGTTTCAGCAGTCGATATAGGTAAATCTGAAAAAGATAGAGAAGATGCACGTGAGAGTCTTGGCGAAGCTGAAGGTGTACTGAATTTTGAGTCTTCCACCTCCTGCTCTTTCTCAAGTCGACGTTGCTCTTCCTCATCTTGTTCTTTTGCTTCAAGCCTTTTGTGTTCTTCACGAAGCTTTAGATACAGTTCTCTTTCGAGGTCTTCATCATTAATGGATAAGGCTTGTAAGTGAACTCTTCCTCTCTCATTATCAAATGCAACTGGTAAATTCGATGAACCTTCTTTGCTTCTTTTTACTTTACAGGCAATGGTAATGCCTGTTGCTGTAATTAAGCAGGTGCAAGCAAGCACACCAGCTACAACAATCCCTAATACATAAGTAGGGACGGTCCCTATTCCATTGGGCGGGTTAGAGGGTTCCATAGGCAATAAAAACACCGTTGAATTGGGTGATTTTAGTAAGCTACTTAGCATCGTAGTAACAGCAGGTGACGTCCGTATATTTTCGAGCATTTTTGTGGAAACTGGTCTCGACAACCGATTAGCGTTTGCAAGGTTGCTGATGCTGCTAGCTGATGTAATTGTTTCAACTACTTGACAGAATTTTTTGGTTAATGTTGGTGATAAAGTGGGTTCACAGTTTGTTTTGCTAGGATTAAAATTGGGGTCACCATCAAAGCATTCTTCAACATCAGGTTCAAATGGATCAACTGGAGTAGATGGAACTGGATCACAATCTTGCTCTTTTGCTGGTATGTATACCCCTTGGTGAATCTGACTTTGACCATCAGTACAATTTCTCGGTATTTGGCAGCGGGTCTCATTTTTAAAAACGTAAATAGTATGGCCGCTTGAGTCATGCTGTGGTCCAGATATCAGCACTTTGCAGTTACCATCCAAAACACGAAAAGTTCTTCCTGTTTGGGCACTGTAATTTAAGACTCCGTAACCATCATTTCTAACTTGGGAGAACTCAGAGCAGTTTTGCGAACCATTCTGGTTTATTGGCGGTTCTGTCGGAGCCGAATTTGTCTCAGATGTATTTGGAGTAGTTCTAGAATCAGAAGTAGCATTATTATCTTCACCACTACGCCTCGAAACAGGCCTTGGCACTTGCTGCCCCGTCGCACCGTCAACCAAATTCATGGCATCTTTTGCAAGTAACCCTCCAGTAACCCCACCTAATAACCGACAACTGCTATCCACCACAAGATAAGGAAACGAATTTTTCTCTATTTTTGCGTTAGCCAACAAAGATTGAGCAAGCCAGCTCCCAGCCTCTGAACCTATATAAGATGATAAAAGTGAGATAAAGGTTTTAGTAACACCTTGCTGTGCAATATTGGTCAATATTCCACCACCTGCGGTCATGGGGATCAATCGAATCACAAAGCGCCCTGCTTTTCCTATGCTGGATTGAGCGGCTTCTTCTCCAAGTGCTTTTTCTGCTGCAACATCAAAAAATGTGGCAACCACATTTGACCCTACTACCGCTGGAATCGCCGCTGGCCCGAGTACTATAAAAGTCGCAGTACCCAGTGCAACTGTGCCTAAAAAATGCCCCGGTAACTCATCGATGATAGAAGCACTTTTGGCAGAGTTTTGTATATCGCTTTTATCTTTTTCGGATGTAGGGTATTCAAATGATTCAGTCGTATTACCCATCTTTATAAGCACAGGCTTTTTTGACTCAGGAGGTGGTGTTGTAGAAGTAGTTGTAGTAGGCGAAGAAGCTACTGACATAAATATGTTCCCCTTAAAATAATAATTAAAGAACAACAAATAGGCGCAACACTAGGAAGATCTCTATCCTAATCTGCTTCAGATAACACACATAGTTAAGAAAAGTTAACCTTTAAGAACTCGGGGGCGTTCCCAATTAGATTTTTACCTTGTTCACACCATTGAAAAAATACAGGTATAATCTTTAATTCGCCTATCTCGATTCTGGATCTTTATTTTGCTAGAAAATGTACATATTTCTTTGACCACTCCAGCACTTCTCTTCCCTGCGATTTCATTATTATTGCTGGCTTATACCAATCGATTTTTTTCTTTAGCTGCTTTGATTCGCAATTTGAGCGATAGAGAGAAACCCGTTAACAGTGGCCAAATAAAAAACCTCCACAAACGCATTGCCATCATAAAGCGAATGCAAGAGTCTGGCGTTTTAGCATTTGCCTTTTGCGTTCTGTGCATGATTTTAATTTATTTTGGCTTCGCTCATATTGGCTCGCTGGTTTTCGGTTTCAGCTTAATGCTGTTGCTATACTCTTTGTTGCTTTCGGTCATTGAAATTCGAATTTCAGTTGATGCACTTAATATCCACCTTGAGGAAATGAGTGAACATAAATGAGTGAATGGATTTACTTCTTTGACCTTTGGGGTACGGCTGTTTTTGCTCTAACTGGCGCGTTAGCAGCAGGTCATCATCGAATGGACCCATTTGGTGTGTTGGTTTTGGCTGGTGTAACGGCTGTCGGTGGAGGCAGTATCAGAGATGCTTTATTAGGAACCACTCCAGTATTTTGGCTTCAAGATCCGACTTATATCTTAATTGTACTAGCAACAGTTATTGCTACGATTATTTTTAATCGTACTAGCCCTAATGCCCCATGGTATGTGTTACCCATTGCCGATGCACTTGGCTTGGCTTTGTTTACTATCATAGGTACAGAGAAAGCATTGAGTTTGGGGCTAAGCAGCATTTCTGCGGTAATAATGGGAGTACTAACAGGTGTTGGCGGCGGAATTATTCGCGATGTATTATGCCGACAAGTTCCTATGGTGCTTAGAACCGAAATCTATGCCACTGCTTCAATTGTTGGCGGGATAGCTTATTGTATTTGTTTATCAACAGCTTTGGATCACTTCACTTCAATGTGTATTGCTATGCTAAGTGCTTTTGGCATTCGTTTGGCGGCAATAAAGTGGCATTTATCTTTACCCGCTTTTGACTTAAAAAGGTAATTGCAAAAATAAAGCCCGAAAATTCGGGCTTTATTGATGCTTATTCGGACTAGCTTACTTCAACGTCACTTTAGCAAACTTACGCTTACCTACTTGGAAGATACCTTGTTCACCTGCAGTAAACACTTGCTTCGCGTCAGATAGCTTTTCACCATCAAGTTTAGCAGCACCTTGCTTGACCATGCGCATCGCTTCTGATGTAGATGCAACTAATCCTGCTTCTTTTAATAGATTCGCTAAAGCCATGCCTTCACCAGCTTCAAGTTCAACTTCAGGGATATCATCTGGCATCGCTCCTTTTTGGAAGCGATTGATAAACTCTTGATGTGCCGCTTCTGCTACTTGCTCATCGTGGAAACGAGCAATGATTTCTTTAGCTAGCAAAATCTTAATGTCGCGAGGATTTGCGCCCGCTTCAATTTGCTGTTTGAAACTTTCAATTTCTTCTAATGGACGGAATGATAATAGCTCAAAGTAACGCCACATCAACTCATCTGAAATCGACATGATTTTACCGAACATTTCACTAGCTGGCTCACTAATACCAATATAGTTATTTGCAGACTTTGACATCTTCTTAACGCCATCCAAGCCTTCAAGTAATGGCATCATGATCACGGTTTGAGGAGACTGCCCTTCCGCTTTTTGCAGCTCACGCCCCATAAGTAGATTAAACTTTTGGTCCGTACCACCTAGCTCAACATCAGACTCAAGTGCCACTGAGTCATAACCCTGTAGTAGAGGGTACATGAATTCATGGATAGCAATAGGCTGACCTGAACCGTAACGCTTTTTGAAGTCATCACGTTCTAGCATACGAGCTACGGTTAACTGTGAAGCTAAGCGGATCATGCCCGCTGCACCGAGTTCTTCTAACCAACTTGAGTTAAATTCAATTCGAGTTTTGGCTGGATCAAGAATTTTGAACACTTGCTCTTTATAAGTTTCCGCATTGTGCAAAACTTGCTTTTTGGTTAGAGGAGGACGAGTGCTGTTTTTTCCAGTTGGATCACCAACCATGCCAGTAAAGTCACCGATTAAGAAAATCACCTCGTGTCCAAGCTCTTGAAAAGTTCTTAGTTTATTAAGGATTACGGTATGACCAAGATGAATATCAGGCGCAGTTGGATCTGCCCCTAATTTAATTTTTAATGGTCGCCCAAGTTTCAATTTTTCAATTAAATCTGCTTCAAGTAGGATTTCATCTGTCCCACGTTTAATTTCTGCCAATGCTTTGTTTAAATCAGCCATTGCGACCACGACCTCTTGGAGTTTCGTCTCAAAATAAAAGACTGTAATGTTACTTGTTAGCCAGAACAAATGAAAGTGTGTATACTCAAAGCCATTATATAAGCTTGAATTAGGCCGTAATTTTTCAACCCCATAAGAATAAAAGCAATAAAAAAAAGGGGATATAGTGGAAATAAGGCTAAGAAGCTGATAAATACAAATTGCAAAGAATAGGATAATTCATTGCAAACTGTGCGCTAAATAGCAAGCACGATTCATGTTTTATAGATAGTGGATAATCGGGTTGATGTTGCGGATTTTTAAATTAGTAAATTTACTACCAACAATTCATAAAATTGTCTTAGCTCTATTATTGAGTATTTCGTTGATCATCATTTTGCTTCCATCAGAAGAAGCTCAAGCATCACGTCAAACACCTGAAAGCCAACTTCAAACAGCTGAAAGTCAACTCCAACCCAATACCTTGTATTCGGTACCCCTTGCTTTTAGAACTCCTGAACCTCCTCAAAAGGAGTCGCTAAGCTCAAAAGAAGTAGATCAAAAAGTTCAATTAGTTGAGCCAGAAGCGAAAACACCACAATTACAACAAGGCGAGCTTTTTAAAGTTCGCTCTGGTGATACTTTAGCTCGTTTATTTAAGCGTAGCGGCTTAACATCGAGAGAAGTCTACGAAATCACTCAATTGTCTTTAGCTAAAAAGAACCTGCTAAAAATTCTACCTGGCGAAGACATTGAAATATTTAAAGATTTAGACAATCGTTTTGCCAAACTTAGATATATCATCGACCCAATAAATACGTTAGTTATCAGCAAGGAAGACGATAAATATACACAGAAGCTTGATAAAAAACAGATTGAAACTCGCACTAAATTTGCAACATCTGAAATTAAAACCAATTTTTGGAATGCTGCTGTTGATGCAGGCCTTACTCCAAACCAAATTATGCAGCTAGCAGGGCTTTTTACTTGGGATGTTGACTTTGCATTAGACATCAGAGAGGGCGACAGCTTTGCGCTTATCTTTGAACAAAAATACGCGGATGGTGACTTTTTAGAAAATGGTAACATTCTTGCTGCGGAATTTATCAACCAAGGCGATCGCTACACAGCTGTTCGCTATAGTAATGGACAATACTATAGCGAAACTGGGCGTAGTATGAAGAAAGCGTTTATCCGTTCACCTGTAGATTTCACTCGTGTTAGCTCTAACTTTAACCCAAGGCGTCTACACCCAGTTACTGGCCGAGTTCGTCCCCATAATGGTGTTGATTACGTTGCTCCTGTCGGTACCCCAATTAAAGCTACAGGCCGAGGTAAAGTAATTGCTTCTTCATACAATAAATACAATGGTAATTACGTATTTATTAAACACAATGACACTTACACCACTAAGTATTTACACCTTAAAAGGCGTAAAGTTCGCAAAGGCCAAAGCATCAAACAAGGTCAAATCATCGGTACTTTGGGTTCAACAGGTCGTGTGACGGGTGCTCATTTGCACTATGAATTTATTGTGAACGGGGTGCATCGTAACCCTAGAACCGTTAAGTTACCAAAATCTGATTCTATCCATAGAAAACAAAAAGCTGATTTTCTTAAAGTTAGTAGGGTACTTATGGCTCAACTTGAGCATAATAAGCAGTTACACATCGCGAGAGCCCCCTCCCTTTCTTCTGAAACTGCTAATAACTAATTAATGTGAACGCCATATGCCTTCTTATTTTATTGGATTAATGTCTGGGACCAGTATCGATGGAGTTGATGCGGTTCTGGTGGATTTTACCCAAGAGCAATATCAAGTTGTCGCCACTTATACCCAGCCCTTTCCAAAGCATCTGTTTAAAGGTTTACAGCGACTTAGCCAACCGGGCAGTGATGAAGTAAATCGTCTTGGAAGATTAGACAGGCAAGTAGCCGATGTATTTGCTGAAGCAGTGAACGGTTTACTTGAACAAAACCAAATTGATAGTTCTCAGGTAGTTGCTATCGGTAGCCATGGGCAAACCATTAGGCACATGCCAAATTTAGAAAACAGCTTCAGTATTCAAATCGGAGATCCAAATACCATTGCGGTTAAAACAGGCATTGATGTTATCGCCGATTTCCGCCGTAAGGATATAGCGTTAGGCGGTCAAGGAGCACCACTAGTTCCAGCCTTTCATCAGCAAATATTTGCTTCAAAAAAAATACAAAGAATCATTCTTAACATAGGTGGAATCGCTAATATCACCTACCTTCCGGTTGACGGTTCATCTGTTGTTGGGTTTGATACCGGACCTGGGAATGCCTTAATGGATTCTTGGATCCAGCAACGCTTAGAGCAAGCGTATGACAATAACGGTGAGTGGGCGGCAAGTGGAACAACTGACCCAACATTATTGAATCACTTGTTATCGCACACCTATTTTTCACAACCTTTTCCCAAAAGCACAGGAAAAGAGTTATTTAGCCAAGCTTGGTTAACCCAACAACTCAGTGAGTTTATTCATCTTCCAGATGAAGATATTCAGTCTACATTGCTAGATTTAACTTGTATGAGTATCAGTGACCAGATCAGCAAGCTATCACCTACTGGCGAATTGTTTGTCTGCGGTGGTGGTGCGTTAAATTCTGAAATGATGAAGCGATTGAAAGCTCTACAGCCTAATTATCGGGTTACAACCACAAGCGAATTAGGGCTAGATCCTAAGTGGGTGGAAGCCGTTGCGTTTGCTTGGTTAGCTTATCGTTATACTCAAGGACTATCAGGTAATTTACCTGATGTGACAGGCGCTTCAAGAACTGCAATTTTAGGGGCAATGTACCCAGCAAATTAACCGTGACATTATCACTTATGCCTAAATCTCTTATTGCACTACTCTTGTGCTATCTAGCTATAGTTTCAGCAGGTTTGCTGACTAAAACGGCCGTTATTTTTTGCCTTGTGCTTATCGTATTAGTTATTGCAATTATCGGTAAACAAAAAGCAGCGCTATTAATGCTACGTGTGTTTACCGGCCTTCAAGTTCTCGCCATTAGCTTTTTGCCGTATGCAGCATCTCAAGCCAACGAGTCTATTTTTAAGTTATTGGAATTTAATCTATCGATTTCAACTACGACTGAATACACCATTTTAGGAGTTTGGGCTGTATTTTGTGCTTTTCAGGTCTGGGTAACTATCAATCGAACCGTCGCAAAGTGGTTCGAGAATAAAAACACCTTTAATGTTGTAGGCTAGCCAAAAATAAAGGCTCTAAAATAAGCTTTAGAGCCTTTAATCTATGCAGCTCTATTAATAATTAGAACTTATAAGACGCATTCAAATACCAGAAACGCCCTTGTCCACTATGAGTATTCGTCGAGAACCCCATAAACTCGTTATATACAAATGGTGGTTTCTTGTTAAACAAGTTAGTCGCCCCTAGAGTCAATACTGTATTGTCTATACCAAAATAACTTACTGCAGTATCGACAGTTATCATGGCTTTAACGTCTGGTAGCTCGTCACTATTTTTTTGCTTAAACGAACCAATATAATTAATCGCTAGATTAGCTTTTAAGTCATTATGACTCCAATCTGTATTTAAACGAGAACGCACTTTAGGCAATTCAAAGTCACCCGCCTCTTTATTGACACGAGACCCGCCATTAGAACCAGGGCGACGCTCTTCATACTCAAGTACATAGTTCATGGTGTATGAAACTTTAAAGTCACCTAGACCTGTTTCAAAGCCATAGTTAGCCGCAAAATCTAATCCTGAAGTATCAAGATCACCGATATTTTGGAAACTATCGTTTATTGAAACAATTTCACCCGGATCATTTGGAATTGATGTCGGAATACGCTTCACTACTTTAGGATCAAGCCCTTGAGTATTAAGCAGGTATTGGGTGTCTGAATCGATGATGTTCTCAATTGCATAATTATAATAATCTAAAGAGAAATCAAGCTTGTCCGTCAGATTATAAATTACACCTAAGTTATAGTTTTTAGACTCTTCAGGGCCTAAATCAGGGTTACCTTGGAATACAGCCGTGTACTCAAACCCTTTACATGGGTTAACAGAAGACTGCTCACCAATAGCATCACAACGTAGTTTATCAATCAGTGTTGGGGATTCGTCAGTACGTCCAAGACCGAGTTGATGTAAAGAAGGTGCTCTGAAAGCAGTACCGTATGAACCGCGCAATGATAAGTTATCCATCGGATTCCATAAGAAGGAAACTTTAGGATCAGTAGTGGCGCCAAAATCACTATAATCTTCATGGCGTACAGCAATCTGTACTTCCAAAGTATCCAATACAGGTATGGCTACTTCTGCATAAATAGCGGTGTTATCACGACTTCCTTGAGCTTGAGTCGCTTCAGTACCAAAAATTTCTCCACGAATATATTGATCATCTGGATTATCAGAAATCGATTCTTTACGATACTCGGCACCAACAGCAAGCATCAAGTCGCCATGTGCCATTTCCAGTAAAGGACCAGAAATAGTGGCATCCACAGACTTCATTGTTGACTTACCAACACGATTAGTCGTCGTTTCAATGTAATCTAAGGTCTGTTGAGAGTTTGATGATGGCTCAAATGGATCAAATGAACCATTATCAATAGCTTCTTGCACACGTCGTTTGTTTGGAAAACCATCCACACCACGTTCGACAGATTGAGACTTGATGAAGTTGTATGCTACTTCCCACGACCATTCATTAATTTCACCTTCAAGACCTATAATCGCTCGGTAGTAATTTGAATCTACACGCTTAAGACGGTTACCAATGTCCACCATACGACGACGCATAGTTAAATCTTTGCCATGAAATTCATGATTTGGTTGGTCAGCAAATGGATGGT
The DNA here is from genome assembly GCF_003675895.1 of Parashewanella curva. Classification (GTDB taxonomy): domain Bacteria; phylum Pseudomonadota; class Gammaproteobacteria; order Enterobacterales; family Shewanellaceae; genus Parashewanella; species Parashewanella curva. The sequence goes on along the minus strand of NZ_ML014801.1, from coordinate 21,171 downwards.
TTGGATTATCGCCGGCCATAGTCAATTCATTAAAACTTGGACTACCGGCTCCTTTAACAACAGTTCGAGAGTTTTGACCATTTAATTCAGCAAAGCCACGAACGTTATCATTAATATCGTACTTACCCATATAGTTGAAGCTAAAACGTTCAGTCTTAGGGATCATTGACATATGAGGCGCATAGTCATAACGACATAAATTACCCACAATTTGATCTGCTGGGCATTTATCCTTACCAAAAGTATCTGGCATACGGTTGCTAGGGTCTGATTTTAAAGCAATCGTACCAGGGAAACCTGATGAACTTCTAAAATCAGTGGCTTTTGGGTCACCAGTTCTGGCCTTTTGATTCGCTGTTGCCGAATAACTACGATCACCGTAAAGAACCTCTTCACGATTAAAGTAATCCAACACAAAAGTATGCCTGCTGTTCTCAGCTTGGTTACCCCAAACTAAGCTTAGATTCTGCTCTTCACCACCTTTAGGTGTTTCGCCATATTTAGCGTTGATTTCAGCGCCATCAAGGTCATCTTTTAAAATCACATTGATTACGCCGGCGATTGCATCTGAACCATAAATAGCACTTGCGCCATCTTTTTGAATATCAACACGCTTAATTGCTGCAATTGGGATATTATTTAAATCAACGAATGCGGTATCAATGCCTTTAGCAAATGGACTAACCGATACTCGACGACCGTTAACCAAAATAAGTGTCGAATCTGCACCTAGTCCTCTTAGAGAAACACTTGAACCACCATTAGAAGTATCATCACTACTATTACCTTGGGTAGAAAATGTTCCTGTACCAGCAATAGGTAGTTTTGCCAAAGCACCAATCAGATCAGTGGCACCACTATCTTCTAAATCCTTTGCAGTTAGAGTTGTGATTGGCGTAGGGCCTTCCATATCAGTTCTTTTAATGTGAGAACCTGTCACTTCAATTCTTTCAACTGCTTCAGTTTCAGTATCTGCAGCGAAAATTGGAGTAGCAACTGAAAATATTGACGTTGCCACAACTAGTTTTTTGAGCTTAATCATTCACGTCCCTTTTGTTTGATCAGAGTACAGCTTCACCTCTGTGTTTATAAATGTCTTGTCCAACAGGCAATATCAATATCACAACAAAAAGTTAATGAATAGTTAAAATTGCAACAAGAGTTAAATATACTAATTCGCCCAAAAAGTTCAGCCGTTATATCTCTTAGACTTGCAACAGCCCCAAACGCTAAAACAAAAAGCCTTAAAAACAAATTGTTACACTACAGAAATAGTTATGTCGGTCTGCAACCTACTCTTTTCACTTTAATTTTTTATAGGTTTTACCTCGACAACACACCAATAAAAACTCAAAAATAATAAATACATACCAAACCTTTCTACTTATTTTGAATCATGAGGCTACTCAACATAACTCATTAAAATTTCATTCGTTTATACAAAGCTACTTTTATTTCTGCATCACAACATTCTCTCTTGATAAACTAAAGATAATTTACGCAAAAAAAGAAAACAATTTACAAAAAAGTAACAAATAAACGCAAAATTTCACCACCAGCATTTGACCTCCCTCTTAAATAATTATACTTTAATCAATCTTGCTGCATATTTATGTAAAGCATAATCATATAAAGTGGAGTAATAAATGAGCTTGTATCACCCTAGCTTCGAAAAAGACAATTGCGGATTCGGCTTGATAGCGCAGATGGATGGTGAAGCTTGCCATGAAATTGTGCAGCGTGCGATACACAGCTTAGATAGACTCAAACACCGAGGTGGAGTCGCTGCCGACGGTAAAACTGGAGATGGCTGTGGAATTCTAATGCAAACCCCAAATGACTTTTTCGTTGAGATAGCCAAAGAAAACGATTGGCACCTCAATAAAAAGTTTGCTGTTGGAGTGCTTTTTGTAAGTAAAGATCCTCAAAAGTCAGAACGCGTAAAACTGCAACTAGAAGAAGAGCTTTTAAAAGAAACACTGAGCATTGCGGGTTGGCGCACTGTTCCAACGAATAGCAATGTTTTAGGCGAGATTGCCGCAGAATCAGAACCGCAAATACTACAAGTATTAATAAACAGCCCTATGGGTTGGCGTGTAAAAGACCTTGAAAGACGTCTTTATATGGCTCGCCGTCGCCTTGAGCAAAGCATTCATGATGATCCTGACTTTTATGTCGCGAGTCTTTCTGGTCAGGTTGTTGTATATAAAGGCTTGATGATGCCGAGTGATTTGGATAAGTATTATCCTGATTTGCAGCACCCAAACTTCAAAAGCTCGATTTGTTTATTTCATCAACGATTTTCTACTAATACCCACCCGAGATGGCCATTAGCGCAGCCTTTTCGTTATCTTGCTCATAATGGTGAAATTAATACCATCACCGGTAATAGACAATGGGCGAAAGCCCGCTCTTATAAGTTTCACACCCCCTTACTACCAGATTTACAACAAGCGAGACCTTTTGTTAATGAAACAGGCTCTGACTCATCTTCATTAGACAATATGCTAGACATGCTACTTTGTGGTGGTATGGATTTATATCGTGCCATGCGTTTGCTTATTCCACCTGCATGGCAAAGTAATCCCGATATGGATGATGATCTAAAAGCTTTCTATGACTTTAACTCCATGCATATGGAGCCATGGGATGGCCCTGCTGGAGTGGTAATGACTAATGGTCGTTTTGCCGCTTGCTCGGTAGACAGAAACGGCCTACGTCCCTCTCGTTATATCATCACTTCCGACCGCATTTTAACGGTATCGTCAGAAGTCGGCATTTGGGATTACAAAGATTCTGATGTGATTGCTAAAGGACGTGTTGGTCCCGGTGAACTATTAGTATTAGATACTCTCAAAGGTCAGTTATTTCAATCATTCGAAATAGATAACGACTTAAAAGTCCGTCACCCATATAAAGCATGGATGAAAGAACACAGCACGATATTAATCCCAGCTGAAGAACTACCCGAGTCAAAGCATGGCCACCTAGAAATGAGTAAGTCAACGCTTTTGGCTTACCAAAAAGTATTTGGTTATACCAAAGAAGAACTAGAACAAATTATTTGGCCTATGGCCAGCAACGGCCAAGAAGCTATCGGCTCCATGGGAGATGATACTCCAATCGCCGTTTTATCTGGCAAGCAACGCTCTTTGTATGACTTTTTTAGACAAAAGTTCGCTCAAGTCACCAATCCGCCAATCGATCCCCTGCGGGAAAAGCATGTGATGTCATTGGCCACTTGCGCTGGGCGTGAGCAGAATTTGTTTAATGAAACAACAGGTCATGCTTATCGGGTAATGTTCCAGTCACCGATACTGCTTTATAGTGATTTTTCTCAATTAAAGAATCTAAACCCTGACTATTATCGACACGATACGATTCAACTTAGTTACAATGAAGATGAAGGCCTTGAAGAAGCTCTGAATCGAATAGCTAGAGAAGCGAAAGTACTTGCAAAAAATGGCACAACCTTACTGATACTGTCAGACCGAGTTGATAGCAATACTCAACCACTTGTTCCAGCTGTTCTTGCGGTAGGCTTAGTTCACCGAACTCTTGTTGATAATGATCTCCGCTGCGATACCAACATAATTGTTGAAACCGGAACCACCAAAGATCCTCATCATTTTGCGGTATTACTCGGTTTTGGTGCTACAGCTATTTATCCATATTTAGTGTATGAATCTATTGCTTCAATGGCACAAACTCAGCAGCAAGATTTCACCAAACTCAACCTCAATTATCGTTCAGGCGTTGAGAAAGGTTTGCGTAAAATCATGTCAAAAATGGGGATCAGCACCATTGGCTCATATCGTTGTAGCCAGCAATTTGAAATTATCGGCTTCAATAAAGCCATTGTAGAACTTTGCTTTAAAGGTGCCGTAAGCCGCATTGAAGGGATAGGCTTCGATGAGATTTCGAATTCGCAAATATTACTGCATAAGCAAGCTAAGAAATCGTTTTTACCACTTAACCAAGGTGGACAACTAAAATACGTCAATGGTGGTGAATATCATTGCTTTAATCCTGATGTGGTCACCAAGCTTCAATCGGCTCTGAACACTCAAGACTATTCCCTTTATAAAGAATTCAGCGAGCTAGTTGATCAGCGCCCAATCGCAACATTACGCGATTTATTACAAATCAAATGGTCTAAAACACCATTAACCATTGATAAAGTCGAGCCGGATGAGGCTTTGTACCCTCGTTTTGATACCGCTGCAATGAGTATCGGAGCCCTGAGCACCGAAGCCCATGAAGCATTGGCAATTGCAATGAACAGACTTGGCGGGCGCTCTAATTCAGGCGAAGGCGGAGAAGATGCTCGTCGATATCACTCTGAGCGTAATTCATCTATTAAACAAATAGCCTCAGGCCGTTTTGGCGTAACTGCAAAATATTTAGTTAATGCCGACGTTCTGCAAATTAAGATTGCCCAAGGCGCAAAGCCAGGAGAAGGTGGACAACTTCCCGGCCATAAAGTCAGTGTTGAAATTGCTAACCTAAGATATGCCAAACCCGGGGTATCTTTAATTTCACCACCACCGCATCATGATATTTATTCAATTGAAGATTTAGCCCAGCTAATCTTCGATTTAAAGCAAGTTAACCCCAAAGCCTTAATTTCTGTAAAACTAGTATCTGCACCAGGAATTGGCACAATTGCCACAGGTGTAGCTAAAGCTTATGCCGATATGATCACCGTCTCTGGTTACGATGGCGGTACAGGCGCTAGCCCACTCACTTCGGTGAAATATGCGGGTAGCCCTTGGGAATTAGGTTTAGCTGAAGTTCATCAATCTTTAGTCAAGAATGGGCTTCGCCATAAAATCCGTTTGCAAGTGGACGGTGGATTAAAATCCTCTACCGACATCATTAAAGCGGCTTTATTAGGTGCTGAAAGTTTCGGTTTCGGTACCGTTCCAATGATAGCCTTGGGCTGTAAGTATTTACGAATTTGTCACTTAAACAACTGTGCTACTGGTGTTGCAACCCAAGACAAACGCTTACGTGAAAAGCATTACCACGGTAAACCTGAAAGTGTGATGCAATATTTTAAATTTCTTGCCCAAGATTTACGTGAGCAACTGGCAATGCTTGGGGTAAGTTCAATCGAGGATATCATTGGCCATAGTGAACTTTTAAGCCAAATTGCAGGTAAGTTAGAACACCATAAACATATTGATTTAAGTAGAGTATTAGCAAAAGAAACATCAGTACACGATAACCCAACCAAATGGACTGAGTTAAACAGCCCTCAAGACATAGGGGAAATGAATCAGACATTGCTTCAAGCATGCAAACCTGCCATAGAGCAAAACTCTGGATTCATTGGCCATTATGATATCAGCAATACTGACCGCGCAGTGGGTGCAAGCATTTCGGGCTACCTTGCCCAACAACCCGACTCAAACATAAACCAAGCCCAACTTAACCTTAATTTCAATGGCAGTGCGGGACAAAGCTTTGGTGTATGGAACGCTCCCAATGTCAATCTCACACTTTGTGGTGATAGCAATGATTATGTGGGCAAAGGAATGTCTGGTGGAAAGATCACAATAAGGCCGCCTGAAAATAGTCGCTTCGCTAGTGAATCTGCCACCATTATTGGAAACACTTGTTTATACGGTGCAACAGGAGGCGAGCTATATGCTGCTGGGCAAACGGGAGAACGATTTGCGGTAAGAAACTCTGGCGCGACAACCATTGTAGAAGGGGTTGGTGATAATGCGTGTGAATATATGACAGGAGGAACTGTCGTCATATTAGGACGCACAGGTGTCAACTTTGGTGCAGGGATGACGGGCGGATGCGCTTATGTATTTGATCGCTATGGCAAATTCGCTAAACGCCTAAATACCGAGTTTATTGAATCAATTAACATTGAACACCAAGGGCACCAAGATCGACTTAAACAGCTCATACAACGCCATGTTTTAGAAACAGGCAGTGAGCACGGCCAACACATTCTTGAAGAATTTGAACATTGGCAGCACTGCTTCAAACTGGTGAAACCAAAGAATGTTGATATTGACGACTTACTGATTGGTGAGGGTCGAACGGAGCTCAACATCCCACTAAAGCAACAAGGATAATTCCATGACTGGAGTAATAATCATTAACTATTGGAACAATGACCAAGTTGAAAAGGTGGCACTATGAGCAATGATTTTCAATTTATAGACACACAGCGCCACTTAGCTGAAAAACAGCCAATCAATCTTCGTCGTTCAGAGTTTATTGAAATTTATCGTCCTAATCAACCACAAGAGATCCACTCTCAGGCTTCACGTTGTCTAGATTGCGGTAACCCTTATTGTGAATGGAAATGCCCATTGCACAATTACATTCCAAATTGGTTAAAATTGATCTCTGAAAACCGATTAATGGAAGCGGCAGACTTAGTCCATCAAACCAACAGCTTGCCAGAAGTATGTGGAAGAGTTTGCCCACAAGACCGTTTATGTGAGGGTTCCTGTACCTTAAATGACGACTTTGGCGCTGTTACCATTGGCAATATAGAACGATACATCACTGACACCGCTATAAAACAGGGCTGGAAACCTGACTTATCAGATGTGAGTACACGTACAGAAAAAGTAGCAATTATAGGTGCCGGACCTGCCGGATTAGCCTGCGCAGATGTTTTAGCTCGAAATGGGATAAAAGCCACTGTTTATGATAAATATCCTGAAATAGGCGGCTTACTAACATACGGGATTCCAGCGTTTAAACTCGAAAAGTCTATTATTAAAAACCGCCGTAATATCCTCGAAGGAATGGGGGTTAAGTTTACCTTAAACACTCATGTTGGCGTTGATATTTCTTTTGATGAACTGATTAACTCTCATGATTCGATATTTTTAGGGTTGGGAACTTATAAAGCGTTAAAAGCTAACATTCCAAACGAAGAAACCCAAGGCGTTTACCAAGCCCTCCCCTATTTGATTGGCAATACACAGCACATTCTTGAACAAGAAACGTCAGAGTTTCCTTATATCAACCTCCAAGGCCGAAATGTTGTGGTGCTTGGTGGTGGTGATACTTCCATGGACTGTGTCCGAACCGCAATTCGTCAAGGTGCAGAAAAAGTTACCTTAATTTATCGCCGAGACGAAACCAGCATGCCCGGCTCTGCCAACGAAGTCGCCAATGCCAAAGAAGAAGGTGTTAATTTCACTTTTAACCACCAACCAATTGAAATAAAAGTTGAAGATAGCAAAGTTATCGGCGTTGAATGTTTGCAAACTAAAGTCACACAATCAGCGTTTGATTCTCGACCAAGTTTTGAGTTAGTTGAAGGCTCAAACAGCGTTATTGAAGCCGATGCAGTAATCATTGCTTTTGGATTTCAGCCAAACCCAGCTGATTGGTTAGCCAAATATGATATTGAACTCGATATTCGTAATCGAGTAGTGGTTAACCGTCGAGAACACGATTATCAAACTTCTCATCCAAAAATCTTTGCTGGCGGAGATATGGTTCGTGGAGCCGATTTAGTGGTAACTGCAATTGATGAGGGACGTAAAGCCGCCATAGGAATGTTGAACTATTTTGAAGAAAATAGTATTTAACCTCAGCTCTGTATAACGAAATCAATAACATTATGATTTACAGTACAAACCTTAAAGTTTTATCTACAGTGCGGCTAATTTTGTGTAGTTCAAGGCAGAACAGTTCGTAATAGCCGGCCTATTATGGGCTGTTCTAACACAGAAATGCGCATAAGTAGCTGTGCTGTAGAGGTTGGCTTATGCAGAGCTGAGGTTATTTAGCATAAAAAGCATGCTGGTTAGTTGAAAAAAGCTAACCAGCAAAAATAATGGTTTACTTAACGATGAACTTACCTTTCATTAAGAAGGAGTGACCAGGGAATGAGCAAAAATAAGTGTAGTCACCACCAACTTTTAGCCCCTTAGTTGAAAAAGTAATACTTGTTTCTTCACCACCACCAATGATCTCAGTGCCAGCAATCACACGTTTGTCATCCACAGGAGTATAGTTATTTGCTGCACCAGCTGTAACACCAGCAGAGGCAACAGGTACTTGATCAGCTGTTGTGGTTAGTACCCAGTTATGACCCATTGCAGTCTTCGGCATTTTGCCTTCGTGCTTTAACTTTAGAGTCACATTGTCACATTTAGCTAATGAGATTTCTAAGCTTGGCTTATCAAAAGTCATTGCATCTTGTACATTGATATTTAACTCACAATCTGCCGCGAATGCAGATGATGAGCCACCTAATAACGCTAACGCAAGAAATAATTGTTTCTTCATTGTTGTTCCATTTAGAATTAACATTAATAATAATCATTATCATTATCTAAAAAGACATACCTAAATGCAACATCTTCGATCGGTATCAAACTCAAATAGCGCTTAACTCTTATAAAAAGAAGGATTGAAGTTTTATCTTACAAAATTATTCTTAGTGGATAATTTTTAGAAATTTGAAGGAAAGTAAAATACAAAAATCATTAGGCTGCTCCCCAGGATACCGCTGCCGGTGTAAGCCCTTGAACCGTAAGTTCAAGGCGGGTAAAGCTATACCTCCTAAGGCTTCTCGGTCAAGCCGAGCTTGCTCAATGTCAGTAAAACCTTCACCCTTAAGTTGTAAGCATCGGCACAGGGACATTACCAGCTGGCATGTATCCCGAGGAGCATAACGGGTGTGTTAAGTCGACTAAAATATCGCTTTAACAAATCTGGTTATTTTTCAACTTTCGCTTTTTCTAAAAGCGCTTTTTCAAGAGTATTTTGAAGCAAACTGATGCGCTTGCTCATTTCCAATTGATACTCTTTATTCTTTTGTTGTTCAGTATACAGCTCGTGACCAAGATTTAATGCTGCCATTATCACAATTTCTTCACGACTAAAGTTAGGGCTTTTGTCGTTTAACTTTTCTAATTGCTTTTCTAATCTTGCAGCGATATCGACTAGTATCACCTCTTGCTGAGCAGGACACGATATCGAGTAGGTACGGCCTAATAGCATTATATTAACGGCTTTGTTACTCATTTTAGTTTCGTATCCTCATCTTAAAGTTCATCTATCTATCAAGCATAATCGAATCACATCAAGATTACATCTTTCATATTAGATGTGTGACGGGACTATAAGATTACTAAAACAAAAGTGCAACGGAAAAACCTTATATCTAAGCTAACTGTTGAATATTTAACAATCTACTCATTAGAGACTCACTAAAATCATCAATAGCATCTATTCTTAGTAGTAATCAAATTACAAGGAAGCGTCATAATGAATGTGCAAGGACCAGGAAATGGTAATGGCATACAAGCAACATCACAACAACCCTTACAATCCAAACCAACTACCGGAAGTAAAATATTCGATATATTGATAAAGTATGGATGGACTGAGGCGAAGTTCATAGGAAAGGTATTCGTCGCAATTATAGGCGAAGAAAAAATTGCGACGTATCGTGCATCTCTCAAGGGAGAGCAAATAGAAAATGGCAATTTACCTTCAAGTTCATTATTAAACACTCCTTCTAGCTCATCAGAATCACTAAACTCACATGAATCATTTGCCGAAATCGTCACAGATGAAGACATACAGCCTATATCTTCTGGCGACGATGTCGCCCTCAAAGAAGCTTTAAAGCACCAAGATGGGACAAAGACAAGTAAATACAGGCAACCAAAAAACATTTCTCAACAAATGTTATCGAATAAAAGCTCTGCGCCAACATTGGATATTGGGGATGACGGCGACCTTGATGATCTAACTTTTGATGAAGCCAGCAGCAGTGATGAGACTCAAACAACGACCAATGAAAATACTAATCCAAAGTTTACGTTCACTCAAACCGACAGTGACCCACGCATCAGCCCTTTTTTGATGTCCCCCTCCCCAATTGAAAGAAATGAGCAAGATGTAACTCAAAAAGCGCAAGTGAAAACTCACCAACTATCATGGTTAGAACAAATGGCGAACTTATCAGATGATAAGCAACTCCCCTCTGTCGATATCGACTCCGAACAATATATAACACCAGAAGAAAAAGCAGCTGCACTCAAGCAATGCGACCAATTAAAGCAAAAAGCGGCAAGAGCAATTCGTTTCAAACCCCAAATGACCTTGCCTGAAGCCAATGAGGACACACAACATCCATCAGGTATCTCATTTAGCAATGCTATAGGCAAGCCACTATCAAAAGTTGAACTCGACAAGGAAGACTTACAACTAAGTGAAGCTGAAAAAAGAGCTCACCTAAGTAGATATGATAGTGCCTCAAAAGCTCAATCGGAATGTTTAGCACAGTGGTCTAAATTAACAAAACGTGAGCATGCTATTTTATGGGCATTCCATAACAAGAACCTATCTCTTCAAAAATTTCAAACCTACGTTGCTAATTCAAACGGCTTGTCTCTCAAAGAATTAGCCGAGGCCCGCGTAATTATCGACTCTGAGAATCACATAAAGGCGAGTGACTTTTGCGATAAGCATAAATGGTTAAGAGACGGAGTTCAAAGCGATGATAGCGACCATACAGTGTTAAAACAAAAACTAGACCTTAGCGAACACGAGTTTGCCGTTTATTTGAACAAGCACTTTGATACAGAAGCTGCAAAGTTAGAGCCTGCTGAAATCCAAAATGTTCTAATGTTTTTAGAAACCGCACATTCAATAAGTGTATTTTCAGATCTACGCCTGCTACACCCCCAAGTACAACAATTGTCTTCAGCTGATGTTGATGCAACATTATTAGGTTTGCGTGTATTAGTTAAACAATGGACAGAAACAGGAGCACAAGAATGACCAGCATAACTCCACCAAAGACGAAAATAAACTATGACTCCAAATCGCTTGTTTCTGCCTTATTTGAATATGCTGGCATGCCTAAAAACGATATTGAAGACTCAAGCTGTTGTATAATACAAGTTGATGAACAATCACAGGTTATTATCAATTGGTATCCTAATATCATCAAGCTTGTTTGCCCTATTGGCAAATTATGTGAGTCCAACGATGAAATAATTTTGATGAAATTGCTCTTAGAGCAGAATGTAACTTCATGTTCAAGGTTCACTTACCAATACAGCTTAGACCCTGAAAAGCAGGAACTTGTTCTTTCTGTGATACTTTCAACTGACAATTTTATCCCAAATAGCTTCATTGAATTCTTTTTAAACTTTGTTCAAGACGCACAAACATGGATTGAACAACTGAATGCTCAAAAATTCTTTTTGCCTGATTTGATAAATGCGCAACATGAATCACACAGTTCCACTCCTGTTCGTTAATTTTATGAATAAATCAGAAGTGTATAGCTACAGCAGTAATGCTTGCTACACTCCACTGTAGGCATCTGTTACTATACCTACCGATATTGATTTACTTGGAATTCTCAAATGGTTACTACACCGTCACTACGCATTGAAAAATTATCTCAAGCCCTAAAAGCCGCAGAACTCGCACAACACCCAGCCGAAGTTCACGGCACATTAGTCGGGCTAATTTGTGGTGGTGTTGAACATAAATCAAAAGCTTGGGTCACACCAATGCAAGATTTGATAAGTGACGGTCAACCATTCCCTGCTGAGCTTCATAACCTGATTGAAGACCTTTACAAAGACACGTTAGAACGACTTGAAGAATTTGAATTTGGCTTCACCATACTTTTACCGGAAGAAGAAGAGTCTCTAAATGTAAGAGTTGAAGCTCTGTCTTTATGGGTGCAAAGCTATTTGGCCGCAATTGCTATTATTCAACCTAAACTCAAACAAGCGTCCGCTGAAGTGAAAGAGGTCATTGAAGACTTAACCGAAATAGCTCAAGTTGAATTAGACGTTTCTGATGACAATGAATCAGAAGCAGCTTTTATTGAATTAGAAGAGTTTGTCCGAGTATCTGCGATTTTGTGTTATTCCGAATTTGCTCCCGAGTTACCATCAAGCAATCAAGAGCAACCTGACACTTTACACTAACTGATTGGTAGCCACTTCCAAGCACTTCGAATTAACGGATTTTGTATGTCTTCATCACAACAAGATAATGCGACGACTGATTACGACATAGCCATCATTGGCGGAGCCATGGTAGGCAGTGTTTTAGCACTTGGCCTAGTTCAACTCACAGAGCGCAAGTTAAAAATTGCATTAATTGAAGCCGTTGCCCCCTCAGATGAGCACCCAGGCTTTGACGCTCGCTCTATCGCTTTAGCTCACCATACCATTAAGTCATTAAAAGAAATCGGCGTATGGTCGAATATTGAGAATCTGGGCACACCTATCAACCATATTCATATTTCTGACCGTGGTAACTTCGGCATGACCCAATTGAATGCTGGTGAACTTAATGTCGACTATATGGGGCAAGTGGTGGAACTGGCACAAGTCGGACAGCAGCTATACAAAGCATTACAGCAGTCAGCAGTCAATTTGTTTTGCCCTAATAGCATTACCGAGCTAACTGCAACTCCAGAACATCACAAGTTAACACTAAATTCAGGGCAACAAATCACGGCTAAATTAGTGGTTGCAGCAGATGGTGTAAATTCAGTTGTGCGCCAGCAATTAAAGCTAGAACAACAAGTCATTGATTTTAACCAATCTGCTATTATCGCTAATATTGCTTGCGAGCAGGAACATCAAAACAGAGCTTGGGAGCGATTCACAAACACTGGGCCATTGGCTCTGTTACCAATGCGCCCTGAAAATCAACAAAACCGCTTATCGCTAGTTTGGGCCTTATCACCCGAAACGACCAATGAATGGATGTCGCTACCAAAATCTGAATTTTTATCTAAGCTACAACACGCATTTGGATTCAGAGCAGGACAATTTATTGATCTGGGTGAACGATTCAGTTATCCACTCAAGTTAAGCTATATGCCAAGACCCATTCACCATCGTTGTGTTTTTGTTGGAAATGCTGCCCAGACATTGCATCCAATTGCAGGGCAAGGGTTTAACTTAGGCATGCGAGATATATTAGCCTTAATAAAAGTGATTTCCCGACAGTCAAATGGTGCTGACGTTGGCAGCTCTAGCGTTACTCATGGATACTTAAAACTCCGAGAGCAAGACAGGAGCAATACTATTAATCGTATAGAGTTCTTGGTTAGAGGTTTTTCTAACGATTTATGGCCGATGGCGATTACTCGTAATTTAAGTCTAAGGTTATTAAGTTACCTACCACCATTAAAGGCTCCGATAGCGAAAGCAGCCATGGGATATACAACAGCTTAATAGGGTACGCCCTAGAATTTTTGGAATAACATGTTAAACACACAAAGTTACGATGTCGCCATCATTGGCGGTGGTATGGTTGGCCTTGCTACCGCAATTGGCCTTGCCCAATCCAATATTAATACGATTGTGATTGATGCTGGTTCTATTGAGCCCGTTGATGGTGAGCCTCGTTTACGTGTCAGCGCCATCAACAAAGCCAGCCAAAATTTATTGTCAAACCTTGGTGCTTGGCAATATCTTGATAATTCAAGAGTTGGCGACTACGACCAAATGGAAGTGTGGACAAAAGATGGTTTAGGCTCAATACACTTCGATGCCGAATCGGAAATGGAATCAAAACTGGGTTCGATCATAGAGAATGACAATATTACTCAAGCGCTCGCCAAGAGAGCTCAAGAGTGCCATGCCCTTACCCATATTCAAAACCAAAAAGTTAACAACATTGCCTTTGGTGAAAGAGAATGTTGGCTAACATTGAGTGACGGCACTAGTCTAACAACTTCCTTAGTTATTGCGGCCGATGGAGCGAATTCATGGGTTCGTCAGCAAAGTAGTATTCCCCTCAGCTTTTGGGATTATGATCATCATGCTATTGTTGCCACGATCAAAACTGCAGAGCCACATAATCATTGTGCTCGACAGGTCTTTTCACCTGAAGGTCCATTAGCATTTTTACCCTTAAATGATGGCCATCAATGTTCTATTGTTTGGTCTGTGCCCCCTGCTAAATCTAAGCAGTTAATGGCGATGCCACCACAAGAATTTGAGAAATCATTGACCGCTGCATTTGATGGAAAGTTGGGACTATGCCATCTCGATAGTGAACGTTTGGCATTTCCATTAAGGATGCGATATGCCCGACACTTTGCCAAACAACGATTAATACTCGCAGGAGACGCCGCTCACACCATACACCCCTTAGCAGGACAAGGGGTAAACCTTGGCTTTTTAGATGCGGCAAGCATTATCGAAACATTGGATGAATTAAAACAACAAGACTTAGATTTAGGCGAATACCGTCACTTAAGAGCGTTAGAGCGTTGGCGAAAAGCTGAAGCTGTTGAAATGATCACGGCCATGGAAGCGTTAAAACGATTGTTTGCTGGTGATAACCCTATCAAAAAAGCCATTCGTGATTTAGGGCTAAATTTAGTAGACCAGTTTGGTATTTTGAAAACTGTATTCGCTAAACAAGCCTTGGGGCAAAAAGTAAAACTCCCTAGGCTCTGCAAATGAAGTTTAAACGGTCATTCGCTTGGCCGTTTTATTTTCTTGAAATGGCAATTTCTGCACATATTTATCGCATCGACTGAGAACAAACTCTGGCTTTAAAAAAGCTAAGCACAATAACCACATGATTTTAATAAACTTTTAACAAAGCCGATCATTCATTAGCAAAACTAATCAAAAGCATTACATTTTCTCACCTTTATTTCAGGTGTTTATTTCATAATAAATCAGTAGTTCCAAGCCTTCAAACGACACTGCCAAGCCCCTCTTACCCATAAAAAATCTTTTGTATACAACTTGGCTTTAAGAGGTATAATTTCGCAACTTTGTTTTTGTTCAAAACTTCAAACAATAACTAGTAATGTTTGAGCAATTTACTATCCAAAAGGGATGATAATGGCAAATAAAACGGTACTCTTTGATAAGCACTTGGAATCAAATGCCAAGATGGTGGACTTCTTCGGTTGGGAAATGCCAATTAATTACGGCTCTCAAATTGAAGAACATCATGCAGTCCGTCAAGACGCAGGAATGTTCGATGTATCACACATGACAGTGGTCGATATTACAGGCGAACAAGCAAAACCTTTCCTTCGTACCCTACTTGCTAACGATGTCGAAAAGCTTACTGTTGCAGGTAAAGCACTCTACGGCGGCATGCTAAACCATGAAGGTGGTCTAATCGACGATTTGATCACTTATTTCTTAACAGAAACTCACTACCGCTTAGTGGTTAACTCAGCAACTCGCGAAAAAGATTTAGCTTGGATTAACACTCAAGCGGAAGCATTTGACGTATCCATCGCTGAGCGTCCTGAACTCGCTGTTATCGCTGTTCAAGGTCCTAAGGCTAAAGCCAAGGCAGCAACCGTATTTTCAGCTGAGCAACAACAAGCAGTTGAAGGCATGAAGCCATTCTTCAGTGTTCAATCAGGCTCACTCTTTATCGCTACAACCGGTTACACTGGCGAATCTGGTTACGAAATCATTCTTCCACAAGAAGACGCAGCTGAACTATGGCAGGCTCTACTCAACGCAGGCGTTCGTCCATGTGGCCTAGGCGCTCGCGATACCTTACGCCTAGAAGCTGGTATGAATTTATACGGCCAAGACATGGATGAAACCGTAAACCCACTAGCTGCCAATATGGGATGGACAATTGCTTGGGAACCAGAAGACCGTAACTTTATCGGTCGTGAAGCGCTACTGGCATTAAAAGCAGCTGGCACAGAGAAAATGGTTGGCCTAGTCATGGAAGCGAAGGGTGTACTACGCCATGGCATGAATATCTTCTTTATCGATGCAGACGGAAACGAGCAACAAGGTGTGATCACCAGCGGTACATTCTCTCCAACTTTAGGCCATTCAATCGCAATGGCTCGTGTACCTAAAGGCATTAGCGACACTGCTGAAGTAGAAATGCGTAAAAAGCGCGTCCCAGTTAAAGTTGTGAAGCCATGCTTTGTACGCAACGGTAAACAAGCATTTTAAGAATCAAGAATTTAGAGTTAAGCTATACCAAAAGGAAAATAACGATGAGCAACCTACCTACTGAACTAAAATACGCAAAGTCTCATGAATGGGCGCGTAAAGAAAGCGATGGTACTTTTACTGTTGGTATTACTGAGCACGCACAAGAGCTTTTAGGTGACATGGTTTTCGTTGAGTTACCAGAAGTCGGTGATACGGTATCAGCAGGTGAAGACTGTGCAGTTGCGGAATCTGTAAAAGCAGCCTCTGACATCTACTCACCAATCTCAGGTGAAATCGTAGCGATTAACGAAGAATTAGAAGACTCACCTGAACTTGTAAACAGCGGTGCATTCACAGAAGGTTGGTTATTCCGCGTTAAAGCTTCTGACGAAGCTGAACTTGATAACCTATTAGACGCTGACGGCTACCAAGCAGTCATCGACGAAGAATAATAATATTTGCAAAATCAAAGCCCCTTTTTGGGGCTTTATTCGTATATATCTCTGACCTGCAACAATAAACAGAGCCGAAAATGAGCAAACAAACTCTTACCCAACTAGAACAACACGAATTATTTCTGACTCGCCACATTGGCCCTGATGCCGAGCAGCAACAGCAAATGCTCAATGAAGTGGGCGCTGAGTCACTCAATGACTTAATGGAGCAAATTGTTCCTGAAAACATTCGTCTTGGTCGCGAACTTAACGTAGGCCGTTCAAATGATGAAGCGGAAGGTCTCGCATACATTCGCCAAGTAGCTAATAAAAATCAAGTATATAAAAGCTACATTGGTATGGGTTACTACCCAACTACAGTACCCAATGTTATTTTGCGTAACGTTTTTGAAAATCCGGGTTGGTACACAGCTTATACTCCTTACCAGCCAGAGATTGCTCAAGGTCGTCTAGAAGCTATTCTTAACTTCCAGCACCTTTCTATGGATCTCACAGGGTTAGATTTAGCATCGGCTTCATTGCTTGATGAAGCAACGGCAGCGGCAGAAGCAATGGCATTAGCAAAGCGTGTTTCTAAAGCGAAAAAAGCGAATATCTTTTTTGTTGCTGATGATGTGTTCCCACAAACTATCGACGTAGTAAAAACTCGTGCAGAATGCTTTGGTTTTGACGTTATCGTTGGCCCTGCACATGAAGCCGTTAACCACGAGCTATTTGGCGCATTATTCCAATACACCAATAAACTTGGTCAAATTAACGATCACTCAGAGCTATTCGCCGAGCTAAAAGCGAAAAAAGCCATTGTAACTCTAGCCGCAGACATTATGTCTCTAGTGTTACTTAAATCACCAGCTGCTTTAGGCGCTGATGTGGTATTTGGTAGCGCACAACGTTTTGGTGTACCAATGGGTTATGGCGGTCCTCACGCTGCATTCTTCGCAACTCGTGATGCTTACAAACGCTCTATGCCTGGTCGTATCATTGGTGTTTCTCAAGATACTCGTGGCAACCGTGCCCTGCGTATGGCAATGCAAACTCGTGAGCAACATATCCGCCGCGAAAAAGCCAACTCGAACATATGTACTGCACAAGTATTGTTAGCCAATATGGCATCGTTCTACGCGGTATTCCACGGTCCACAAGGTCTAAAAACCATTGCCAGTCGTATCAATCGTTTAACCGATATTCTGGCTGCTGGCCTTAAATCAAAAGGCATTAACAGCCTAAACGACACTTGGTTTGATACCGTCAGCTTTGAATCAACAGATCTTGAAGCCATCAAAGCTCGTGCATTAGCAGCGCAAACGAACTTACGTTATGACTCTGACACTCAGTTTGGTATCAGCTTAGATGAAACCACCACTCGTGATGATATCGTTCAACTGTTTGACATCATTTTAGGTGAAGGTCATGGTTTGGATGTTGATAATCTAGATGCACAAGTAACAGCTACAGCGTCAATTCCTGCTAGCCTTGAGCGTGATACTGAAATCCTAACGCACCCAACATTCAACCGTTACCACAGCGAAACGGAAATGATGCGTTATATCAAACGCCTTGAGAATAAAGATTTAGCTTTGAACCATTCAATGATTTCTCTTGGTTCTTGTACCATGAAGCTAAACGCTGTAGCTGAAATGCTGCCTGTAAGCTGGCCTGAATTTGCTAACATGCATCCATTCAGCCCACTAGAGCAAGCGCAAGGTTATACTCAGCTTATCAATGAACTATCGGATTGGTTAGTCGATATCACGGGTTATGATGCAGTATGTATGCAGCCAAATTCTGGTGCTCAAGGGGAATACGCTGGCTTGCTAGCGATTCAAAAATACCATGAATCTCGTGGTGAAGGTCATCGTAATGTATGTTTGATCCCACAATCAGCACACGGAACAAATCCTGCCTCAGCACAACTTGCTGGCATGAAAGTTGTGGTCACGGCTTGTGATAAAGATGGTAACGTAGACTTAGATGATCTTCGCGCTAAAGCAGAAGAGCTAGCTGATAGCTTATCTTGCATTATGATCACCTACCCTTCTACTCACGGTGTATACGAAGAAACGGTTAAAGAGATCTGTGAGATCATCCACCAGCATGGCGGTCAAGTATACCTAGACGGCGCAAACATGAATGCTCAGGTTGGTATTACTTCACCGGGCTTCATCGGTGCTGACGTTTCTCACCTTAACCTACACAAGACTTTTGCAATTCCACACGGTGGCGGTGGTCCAGGTATGGGACCTATCGGTGTTAAAGCTCACTTAGCTCCATTTGTCGCTGGTCATACACTGGTTAAGCCTGGTCGTGAAAGCGATAACAATGGCGCAGTATCAGCAGCTCCTTATGGCAGTGCCAGCATTCTACCTATTTCGTATATGTACATTCGTTTATTGGGTAGCAAAGGTTTAAAACAGTCAACTCAAGTTGCTATTTTGAACGCTAACTACGTAACTAAGAAGCTGTCTGACCATTACCCAGTGCTTTACACTGGACGTAACGACCGTGTTGCCCACGAATGTATTATCGACCTACGCCCAATCAAAGAAAGCTCTGGTGTTACAGAAATGGATATCGCTAAGCGCCTTAACGATTATGGCTTCCACGCGCCAACCATGAGCTTCCCTGTTGCGGGTACGCTAATGGTTGAGCCAACAGAGTCTGAATCAAAAGTTGAACTTGACCGATTTATCGAAGCAATGATCAATATTCGCAAAGAGATTGCACAAGTTGAAGCAGGTGAATTCCCAGCAGACAACAACCCTCTGTTCAATGCACCACACACACTAGAAGACATCATGGATGCAGAGTTCGACTCACGCCCATATAGTCGTGAATTAGCGGTTTTCCCAACAGATGCCGTTAAAGCAAACAAGTTCTGGCCAACGGTAAACCGCATTGATGATGTGTTCGGCGACCGCAACTTGTTCTGTGCTTGTGTGCCAATGGAAGCGTATGAGTAACAACATTCTGCTGTCCTAGGGTATTTAAATTTGGGACAAAGGTATTCTAAAAAGGGACAAACTTAGTTTGTCCCTTTTTTTGGGATTCGAATCTAATGTTCTACCGAAACAAAGCATAAAAATGCTTATAATCATTTTTAATCAACACGTTATGTACTAGGTGAAATTGAATGAATATCAAACTCCCGAGTTCTTAATGTATCTCTTTTCAAGTAAAGCTCTGAGGCAACTCTAATATCTGACTCTTCTAGATTTTGTATCGCTACAATCAATGGTTCTAAATTTGTACCTGTAAAATTATCAGCTCTTAGTAAAACCAATCTTAACCCTGTGCGAGAAATTGTTAGCCAATCGATTTGGTTTCCCTCGAAAGTCACCCCTTTCAAATTAACTTGAATGGCATTTTGTGGCGTCAACTCTCTGTTTGTGAACGGGCAAACATAAGATGAAATAGCAAAACCTAAATCACCATTAAGAGTTAAAGTATTAGTCTCTTTTGGTGCAACTGGAACTTTAGCAGCCAAATCAATAACCTTCGAAGCTTTTCTTCCAGTAGCAGTACTCAAAAATAATTGAACATTGGTTGTGTATCCTAATAGTGATTCATCACCATATTCAGAAGCTGAATCACCTTCATTATATAAGTCTTTTACCGGATAAATGCACTCTTCTTTTAGCGCTGATTTTATTTCAGATTTTATCGTAAAAGGGATTTTTCCAAATCTATATGCAAGAGGGAATTTTCGCTGACAACAACAGAAAAACCTACTAGTTGTACCGATAACCTCAACTTTCCACTTATTATTTGAGGTAGGTATCCAGCGGTAAGAAAATTGACCAAAAGTGGCTTCATTAGGAATTACAGTTTCATTCTGTGACCAGTAATTATTTGCAATTTGCTCCCTAATAGATTGACTTGGCTCATGAAGAAAAAGGCTCACTATGTCCTCCTTATTACTGGTGTAAGAACAGTCAGGCTAATGAGATACCTTGATTTTTTTCGATAGGGATTAAGTCATGAATTTTAAATACAAAACCTGTTTATTTTGTGAAGTTAATGTGGTAAATCGGAAGTTGTATCATATTATTTAGACGTGACTAGGAACAATTCACAATATGATATTCATATATACTCGTGATACTTGAAGAGGCAACTAATAGTAGCTCTCATAACATCAAAAGCCCAAAAGTTACTTCAATAAATCAAACAAAGTTCCGTATTCGTCTTTGATAGCTTTCAAGCGCAATTCATTTTTTTCGTGCTGCATTTTCCGACCTAATTGAGCTGTAAGCCCATGTTTTTGTCTTAAACAAGGTAACAAAACAGAAGCTTGGCAACTGTGGAAAAATTTGAGCGAGATGTTTTGGGGTCGTTCTTTCAAATAGGCCACGTAACATAGCGGTATAGGCTTCATGGCTTTGTGAATTCATTGCCATTCTAAACCAAGTTTCAATCTGAGTTGCTTGATCTTTTATCGATAGTGACGGGAGTAGATCTACAGTCCTTTCTATACTTTTAAAACAATGATGCCTTGCATAAATAAACTCACCCATGGCCTCATGCATTTGAAGATGCTTTAACCTTTCTTCATTTGGCATTTCATCTAATAACATTTTTTTTATAACACAATCGACCGTTGATGAAGTAAATCCTTCCTAGAATTGCTCTTTAGAAATGTCTTTTATCAACCACCTATTACTTAATAACTCAAGTTTCGGAGTTCATTTTTAGCTAAAATCATGGGAACTTTTCAGTTGAAATAGCCTCTTGGCGTAATGTAAAAGTATCCATTTGCATGACTTGATTAAAAAACTTGGTTACTTCTTCGT
>NZ_ML014800.1 GCF_003675895.1 Parashewanella curva | reverse complement strand
AACCAGTCTGGAAGTGACTGAGTATGCGTTGCTTCAACATAGGTGTAGTTGGACGCACCCAGTACAGCAACAAAGATTTGAGCTGTTCTCACTTCCCCCGTTGAAGCGCAAACGATAGGTATGGTTTGTCCTGCGTAGTCAACAAACAGCTTTTCTCCAGCCTTGTGAACTTGCCTCATTGAACGCTGCTGTTTTTTCTTCCAAACGGAGTAGTGATGACAAAATCGAGAGTAGCTGTAGTAGCAATCTTGATTCTGCTGTACATGCTCTTCCCATAACAGCTGTTTAGTGATCCCTTTTTTCTTTAGCTCTAAATGGATTTCAGCCCAATTAGTTGATGGGCACTTAATATTTTGAGGTGATTCGTTCTTTGGATAAAAAAGCTTTTCCAGTGCAGAGTCATCGAGTTCTGCTGGTAAAGGCCATCTCAGTTGTATTGCTTTTGCCTTGGCAAGAACCTTCTGTACTGCACCCACGCTGGATTTTGTGCTGCTGTGTATTTGGCGTAACGTTAATTTAGCTCCAAGGCCAAGACGTAGAATTTCTCGTATATTTCGCACTGTTAATCTCTTCGTTGCCATTACCATCATCCATTTGGTTTAAATAGAAAATGGTAGTAGTTAAAAAACAGTGCTCTGAAGTTATTCTTGTGAGTCGTGATCACCGATTCTTGCATCGTGATCGGTAATTCCTGAAGTGGCTAAAAATCGTTCACGACAAAACAAGAATACTTGATCACAGTTAGGCAAGAAATAGTGATCACGATGGGCAGGAATTCTTGATCACGTTAGGCGGGAATATGCACATGTAAAATTTCTCTAAAATCTTCATTTTTCGTTGTTTCAGAAGCTCTAAGTAGTTTCTTTGTTTTAAAATCACAATATTGAATCGGTTTTTCAATAAGCTTGTAAGAAACAGGAATAGATACGCCTTGCGTGTGATAAAGGTAATTCCTGAAGTGGCTAAAAATCGTTCACGACAAAACAAGAATACTTGATCACAGTTAGGCAAGAAATAGTGATCACGATGGGCAGGAATTCTTGATCACGTTAGGCGGGAATATGCACATGTAAAATTTCTCTAAAATCTTCATTTTTCGTTGTTTCAGAAGCTCTAAGTAGTTTCTTTGTTTTAAAATCACAATATTGAATCGGTTTTTCAATAAGCTTGTAAGAAACAGGAATAGATACGCCTTGCGTGTGATAAAGGCAGTTAAGTAAGTTTATGCCTTTAACTGTTCGCCCTTTTGTGTGCTCATAATGCCAAGTAACTAAGGCATCTTCATCTGTATAAGGTTTTTCTTCAATTGTGTCATCGAAAATCAATACCGCATCTTCTGACTCAATTTGTCTAACTGTAGATTTCACCATTCCCCACAATGTCTTACTGGTAAAGTCATTCGTGGAGAGGAGTCTTGTTACCTGATCATGACTGTAAGCACCATCCAGCATTTCTGACATCCCTGTGGCTGTTGCTTGTCCAAAGCTAGAAAGTAGGTAATCGCTATACAGTTCTACTAATGCTTCGTTCATGCCTCAGATTATGCACTAATCTGAGGCTGGTGCGTAACATGAGTTAATGATAAAGATAGGTTATCCTCAGAAGTAAAATATATTGACGATGATGACGATGGAACTGGAATAAGTTTCTACATGGTCAGTTACTCTTCATATTAGAGAATATGCATGTCGGGACCCAATTCAATGCCAAACACAAGATGTGTAGTTGCGCTGTTTGGTAAAGATAAATGGACGATAAATAGAATTCAGGCCAGCGCAACATCTCCAGAGCAACTTCTTTATTCAATCACTGACCTATTTCGATTTGCCTATGCAAAAGCGGCTAGCAAAGGGGAAGAACATGATTTAAATTCAGATGTACCAAAACAATAACAACAAGTGGCTTTAATGACGATATGTTAGGGCCTGTTGATCTTTCGTGCTTATTTTTGCAGCGATAAATTGGTTATCTTATGCAAGGCGGAGTTTGTGCTGTGTAGTTATTACCGACATACAAAACTGTCGTTACTTCGTTGCTACATAAACAAACGATAACAAAGCAGAAGTGACCAATTTACGCTGTCTTCGATGCTTTTGAGCACTTCCTGTTCTGTGTTGTGACCAGCTTACTTAGATGGCTAAGCTTCACTGCTCACGCCTTGACCAGAAAAATGCTCAAATAGCACATAATTTAAGCCTGAAAGATCAACAGGCCCTAGCTGTTTGGCTTGAAAAATTACCGATTAATTTACCTGTAGAGCAAAAGATGCAGGTCTTTTTTTCATGTCCACAAGGGGATCTCTTATTGAGAATATGTCACGATTTTGGCTTTATAATTTCTGACTTGAATAGGACAGTTTCAGCAGCTTATAAGGTTTGTTTAACGCTGTCTATTGGTGGTTTATATGTTCATAGCAACGACCAAATCAACAGACAGCCAATGTTATACTTCCAGAATACTATAAAATTTAACTCTCAGGTAAATCCATATTAAAATGATGGTAAGCCCTTGGAGAAGCAATACGGCCTCTAGGAGTTCTCTGAATAAACCCTTGCTGAATTAAAAACGGCTCTAGCACATCCTCAATAGTCTCACGCTCTTCACCAATTGCAGCGGCTAAATTATCCAACCCAACTGGACCACCAGCGAATTTATCAATGATTGCAAATAGAAGCTTTCTATCCATATAATCAAAGCCTTCACTGTCAACATCTAATAAATCTAGTGCTTGCCCTGCGATATCTTGGGACACTGAGCCATCATGCTTGACCTCAGCATAATCTCGCACGCGACGTAATAAGCGGTTGGCGATTCTAGGTGTACCACGAGAGCGACGAGCTATTTCTAATGAACCTGCATCATCAATACCTAGCTCCATCACTTTTGCTGATCGGGCAACAATTTTTGCTAAGTCTTGATTGTTATAAAATTCTAACCGAAGAGGGATTCCGAAACGTGCACGGAGTGGTGAAGTCAATGCCCCTGCTCTGGTGGTTGCACCAATCAGTGTAAAAGGCGGTAAATCCAACTTGATTGAGCGTGCCGCAGGTCCTTCACCAATCATAATATCAAGTTGATAATCTTCCATCGCTGGATAAAGAATCTCTTCAATTACGGGGCTCAAACGATGAATTTCATCGATGAATAGCACATCACCTTCTTCAAGGTTGGTAAGTAATGCTGCTAAGTCCCCTGCTTTCTCTAATACTGGTCCAGATGTGGTTTTAATATTTACATCCATCTCATTGGCCACAATCATGGCTAATGTGGTTTTACCTAAACCCGGAGGGCCATAAATTAGCATATGGTCTAAAGGTTCATTGCGCCCTTTTGCAGCTTCGATAAATACTTTGAGTTGCTCACAGCTTTCTTTTTGACCAGTATATTCGTCAAGTAGCTTTGGACGCATAGCACGATCAATAGCTTCTTCTTGCGGGCTTCCCTTTGGTTCTATCAGTCGATCTGCTTCAATCATTTTGTTTTTCCTAAATCAAGATTAAAGCATCGACTTCAATGCAGCTTTAATGAGTGATTCTGAATCCAAGCCTTCTTGGAACACTGTAGAAACTGCTTTACTTGCTTGAGTAGGTTTGTAACCTAAAGCAACTAATGCGGCTATCGCATCTTTTTCAGCATCATTCTCTTCTGGTTTAGGCGTGTAATCAGATTTCAGAACAAACTCACGCTCGCCACCAGCAGAAGCTTCCATCAGGCTCTTAAGCTTATCTCTCATTTCTACTAATAAGCGTTCCGCCGTTTTCTTACCCACGCCCGGAAGTTTAACTAAAGTCGCAATATCATCACGTTCAACACAAGCGACAAATTCAGCAGCAGACATACCAGATAGAATGGTTAACGCTAGCTTGGGCCCAACACCATTGGTTTTAATCAGTAAGCGGAATAAAGCACGTTCTTGCTTGGTAGTGAAACCATAAAGTAGTTGTGCATCTTCACGAACAACAAAGTGAGTGTATAAACTGACAGCTTGTTCCAGCTCTGGTAATTCATAAAAACAAGTTAATGGTACTTGAAGCTCGTAACCTACACCTTGTACATCGATTAAAATTTCTGGTGCTTGTTTTTCGATTAATACTCCGGCAATTCTACCTATCATTTATATCTTCCGTATGTTCTTGATTTTGCTTGACCAGCCATAGCGACCAAACTTTGCATTGTATGATAATGACATAAAGCTACGCCAAGTGCATCTGCGGCATCGGCTTGCGGTGCAGCGGGCAGTTGTAATAAATGTTGAACCATATGCTGAACTTGCTCTTTTTTAGCTCGGCCTGTTCCTACAACAGCGCTTTTTATCTGAGTCGCCGAGTATTCAGCCACGGATAAGTCCGCTGCTGTGGCAGCCACTATCGCAGCACCTCTGGCTTGACCTAGCTTCAGCGCAGAGTCAGCATTTTTTGCCATAAATACGCGCTCAATGGCGAACTCATCAGGTTTGTATTGACGAATGATTTCTTGCAAACCATCAAAGAGTTGCTTGAGTCTCATAGATAGATCATCGCCACTGGTACGAATACAGCCGCTGGCAATATATTGATGCTGTCGACCTTGGATTTGAATTACACCATATCCAGTAATTCGGGAGCCGGGATCGACTCCTAATATAATTGGCATATCCCGCCTTATTTTCACTTTCCAACAGTGATGAAATCACATTGCAAATTGAGAAGTTACTTCTCAAGTATTGAGTTAATTCTGGTTGGAGTAATAGATTGATAAGACAACCGTCCGTGACAGGATGTCACGGTCGTGAGCACACGGATGTGCGCTTCTGTTGGCGTTCAAGCTATTGCTCCTTAGCAACACCTCATAAGTATAGCTACGTATTCTTAATGTAGCTGTTCCATTATCTCATCTGAGATTTCAGCATTGTGATACACTTCTTGCACATCATCGTGCTCTTCAAGCATATCAATCAAACGCATAAACTTCGCTGCTGTATCTGCATCTAATTCTGACTTTGTTGAAGCCGTTAATGCGACTTCATCGTGATCAGGTTCAAAGCCCGCAGCTTTTACTTCTTCAACAATACGATAAAACTCAGAAGGTTCAGTGATCACATCAATTGAACCATCTTCATGAGTTACAACATCATCAGCGCCAGCTTCTAAAGCCGCTTCCATCAACGCATCTTCATCTACTTCTGAAGTAAATGACATAATGCCCTGTTTAGTAAACAAGTACGAAACTGAGCCGTCAGTACCTAAGTTACCACCTGATTTGTTGAAGGCATGACGCACACCAGTCACAGTACGGTTTCGATTATCCGTCATGGTTTCAACCATTACCGCAGTACCGCCCGGACCATAACCTTCGTAAATGATCACTTCAAGTTGCTGACCTTCTAATTCCCCCGCTCCACGCTTAATGGCACGCTCCATGGTGTCACGCGTCATGTTCGCACCAAGCGCTTTATCCATTGCGGAACGTAAACGTGGATTCGAGTCAGCATCCGAACCACCTTCACGGGCCGCTACAGTAAGCTCACGAATAAGCTTAGTAAAGATTTTCCCACGTTTGGCATCTTGGGCCGCTTTTCTGTGTCTGATATTGGCCCATTTACTGTGTCCAGCCATGTTGTCTCCTTAATTTTATGTGTGACAACAAAATGTACGAATTTGCAGAGTTAATTAATTTGAAAGGTATTAGTAAAAATATGTTTCAACAAATTCAAACATTCTGTCTTTAAATAATTACCGAGGCATAAAGCCTCGGTAATTGAAATTTATTAACCTACTTGATGGTTAAGCTTCTTCAGTGGTTTCTTCTTTAGCAACCACCGCTACACCAAGTTCTTTTAACTGCTCAGGGTTCGCAAAACCTGGTGCATTAGTTAATGGGCATGCCGCTGTCGTCGTCTTAGGGAATGCCATAACATCACGAATTGATTGTGCACCTGTCATCAACATAATGATGCGATCTAAACCAAACGCTAGACCAGCATGTGGTGGAGTACCATAGCGTAGTGCTTCAAGTAAGAATCCAAACTTCTCTTCAGCTTCTTCATCAGAGATACCAAGGATACGGAATACTGCCGCTTGCATCTTAGCATCATGGATACGCACTGAACCACCGCCTAGTTCACAACCGTTCAATACCATATCGTAGGCATCTGATACTTGGTTAGCTGGGTCAGCTTCTAATTGTTCAGGAGTGATACCACGAGGAGCAGTAAATGGGTGGTGAACAGCGTGTAGGCTACCGTTGTGCTTCTCAAACATTGGAAAGTCAACAACCCATAGCGGACGCCACTCGCCTTCTAATAAATCAAAATCTTCACCCGCTTTCAAACGAAGTGCGCCCATTGATTCTGCCACAACGTTAGCTTTGTCAGCACCAAATAAAATGATGTCACCAGTACCCGCTTGGGTACGGCCAATAATTTGCTTAACAATATCTTCGTTGAGGAACTTCAATACTGGAGATTGAATGCCTTCCATGCCTGCATCAAGATCGTTGATCTTCATCCAAGCTAGACCTTTCGCACCGTAAATGCCAACGTACTTGGTGTATTCATCGATGTTCTTACGAGAAAGCTTAGCTCCTTGAGGAATGCGAAGCGCCGTTACACGCCCTTCTTCATCATTTGCTGGGCCTTTAAATACTGCAAACTCAACATCTTTAACGATATCTGCAACATCAACAAGTTCAAGAGGGTTTCGTAAATCAGGCTTATCTGAACCGTAACGAGTCATCGCTTCGTCATAGCTCATACGTGGGAATTCACCCAAATCTACGTTTAATAGATCGTTGAAAAGCTTACGAACCATTTCTTCCGTCTTCTGCATTACTTGCTCAGACGTCATAAATGAAGTTTCGATATCGATTTGAGTAAATTCAGGCTGACGATCAGCACGTAAATCTTCATCACGGAAACATTTTACGATTTGATAATAACGGTCGAAACCAGACATCATCAATAATTGCTTAAAGATTTGTGGTGACTGAGGTAAGGCAAAGAATTGACCTTTGTAAGTGCGGCTAGGCACTAAATAGTCACGAGCACCTTCCGGTGTCGCTTTGGTCAAAATTGGCGTTTCAATGTCTAAGAAACCATTGTCATCTAGAAAACGACGCACTGCACTGGTTACTTTAGAACGGAAGATCAAACGATCCGTCATTTCTGGACGACGTAGGTCTAAGTAACGATATTTTAAACGTGCTTCTTCACTGTTATTCTGATGATTATCCATGCTTAAAGGCAATGGAGCGGCACGGTTGATGATGGTAAGCTCTTTACCTAGAACCTCAATTTCACCGGTTTTCATGTCGCTGTTGATTTGGCTATCAGGGCGTGCACGAACTAGACCTTTAACTTGAACACAGAACTCTGCACGAAGTGAACTAGCAACCTCAAATACTTCAGGCAAATCAGGGTCGTAAACTACTTGGATTAAACCTTCACGGTCACGCAAGTCTAAAAACACAACGCCACCAAGATCGCGACTACGGTTAACCCAACCAACTAAGGTTACTTCTTCCCCAACGTGAGCTTTATTCACGTCTCCACAATAATGACTGCGCATTGAATTTTTATCCTTTTAAAAACGAATAGTTTCTATGATGAATACTATGAAATGTCAGCCATTATAGGGAATAAAACGAAACAACCAAAGCAATTATCACTTTGGTTGTTTAAGATTTCTTCAATTTTGCACTTAGCTTGTCATATAACTACTTTCATTGCTTTCTTTAGCTAAAGTCATTAACCGATCAGCCTTCTTAAGCAGCTCAATTGGGTTGTCTGAATCATTAGGATAAAAAGCGATTCCGATGTTGACAGTAAGGGGCAAATCTGGAACCTGTGAAGCAGTCACTCTCCCTGCTGCAGCTAAAATATTTTCAGCTACTTGACAAACAGCTTCAAACTCTTGAGCTCGATTTAAAATAATCACAAACTCATCACTACTAAAACGAGCTAGCGTATCTGAACGTCTTATTGTACCTGATAATGCATTCGCAAGCCCGACGAGCAAATTGTCACCAGCACTATAACCAAGTGCATCATTAACCATTCTAAAATTGCCAATACCGATAAACATGACAGCAAAACGGGTCTGCTCTCGACTGTTTGTTAATACAGCACTACTCAACCTATCATCTAACAGCCTTCGGTTAACTAACCCAGTCAAGTTGTCATGATTATTCAGAAAATGAATTTTCTTCTCTATTTTCTCACGACGACCAACTTCAACTTGAATACGCTTATTAGCAAGCCAGTAAATCAAAAAGGAGGCAGACAACAAAACTGAAATTATAGAAAGTGCGATCACCCAACGTCGATACAACTGAGCATTAGATAAATTGGCATCCGGTACCCAGCGCTTATAGATCGTATTTTTTGTAGCTTGATCCATCTGAGCGATAGCCATATTAATTAATGGAACCAATTGCTGGAAATCTTCAGAGAATCCAAAATGGCTTCTTTGGACTTCGAGCCCTGGAATTAAAAAAACCTTTAAATCGTAATATTTTTTTTCCGTTATTAATGAAGAAAGGCTAATTAATTTATCAATAAAATAGTCTGCTTTATCCTGCTCGACAAGCTCTATTCCTTTCTCACTATCAGCGACTAATACTAATTTTAGATCTGGCCTATTTGAGATTAATTGAGAACTCAATGCATAACCTTCAACTATCGCTACTTTAGCCCCTTGGAGCTGTTCAATATTAAGTAAGCCTGAATGTTCAGACTTAGTGGTAATTGCCCAAGGAGAAGGCCAATAATCATTTGAAAAATGTAAACGAGTTTCTCCTTTTTTTCTTGCTGCCATACTACCGGCAAAATCTATTTTTTTAGCTTGTAACGCTTCGTATAATGATGCCCAATCATCAAAGGCTACAGGCTCAATTGGAACATTTAATTGGTGCCTGATCAGCGACACTACATCAGCATTAATACCTTTGAACTGCCCTTCTTTATCCATGAATTCCATTGGAGCCCAGCTTTTTAAATAGCCAAATTTCAAACCACTAATGGCTGCTAAATACTTCTTTTGTTCATAGGAAATGTTGAGAGTTCGGCCCTCTGCAATAAAAAAATGGTCCGCTGGATTTAAAATCCATTTCTGCTCAATATCGGCTAACTCTTGGTAACTGATTCTATTAAAACCACGGCTAATTTTACTGGCTAAACCTATATTATTTTTATCCACTAACGCATAGACAGGAGTGACAAACTCAATACTAGGTTCTTGAACAAATTCCGCCCAGAGTTTATTTTTTAGGAGGTACTGCTGTGTCCAAGACGCTGAAGAGATAAAACCCGAAATTTTTTGCTGCTTTGCGGCTTCTACAACTTCCTCAATATCGTTGAATTTTATAATCTTAGCATTCGGTAATTTTCTCTTTAAAGCATCACTAAACTTTATTTGTCCAATTACTCCGATTGTAGATTTATTAATGCTTGCCAAAGAAGATGGCTTTTTTTGAAAAATAAATAATCTATGTTTCACCTCATAGAGACGCCATGCATCCGTTACCTCTTCACTACCATTAGCTTCATACAATGCAACATCAACAACCCCTTCTTTTAAAGCAGATAAACCTTGTTGCTTATCCATAAATTGAAAGGTAACTGGTGAATTTGTTTGCTTCGACCATTCTCGCCACATATCGACGTACATCCCATGTGGTAAACTATCATCGCCAAGCGTCGAAAATGGATTTTTGTTACCTGACAGAGCAACCTTTAATTCAATTCTGTGCTTGTTTTCCCCAAACCACTTATTGCGTATCCTTTGCTTTTCTTCATTACTGATTAAACCAAGCCCTTCTTCAATTTGTGCAAGTAGCTTAGTGTCCCCCTTACGAACCGCAGCAAATATTGGCATGCTGTCTAATTTTAAGCGTTTTTCTACTGGAAAACTGCTATCAAATAGCTTTTGTACTGATGAGTCTTGGAAATAAATCTGAGTGGATGCAAGAACTAACACGTCTTCGTTTAGCGCAGCATCAATAAGTTTAGGTTGGCTCGGAAAACGTTTGTAAGTGAATGTAGTTTCATGTTGCTTAAATATTTTAGGGAGCAAAGAACCGCGAACAATTCCAATCGAATAAGGAGTTATTTGCTTTAAGTTTGAATCAACGCTGATATTTTTATGATTATAAAGATAAGTATCAAGACTACCGATCTGTTGAGAGTACTGAAATACATTTTGGTGTCGAACTGTTTTTGTTAACCCAGCATGAATATCTACATTGCCATATCTTAGTCCCTTTATGGCCTCTGATTGATCTGTTGAAACAAACTGAACTGGTTGCTCAACTACCTTCGACCATGCTTTCCACAAATCAACAAAATAACCCTCTGCATTACCTTGCCCATTTTCAAAAAAATAAGGGTAAGCATCTTTAGCAATAGCTATTGATACAGGTTTTTCAGCCGCATTAACAATAAATGAGCTTAGGTAAGACAGCAATATAAAACATATTCTTATTTGATTATTCAAGACTAATCCTTATCTTGTTAGCTATATGTTTATTTGTTGTTAACTTCTTTATTAGACAAAATTTTTCTTCAAATTACCAGTTAGATTTCTGTAAAATAACCTGTTATCTCCAAACCTTAATAGCTCAAATGATTTACGATGAAGACAAAATCTATGCGACACCTTCAAATCGCATAGAAGAATTTCGATTTGACAATAAAGTTGCAGGCGTTTTTGATGATATGATCCGCCGCTCTGTACCTGGTTACAGCCAAATCATTTCAACCATTGGCGATATTGCGGCTAAATACATCACATCCAATTCTAATATTTATGATCTAGGTTGCTCTTTGGGTGCTGCAACCATTAGTATCAGACGAAATATTACAAACAGTGGCTGTAAGATTATTTCCGTCGACAACAGTCCATCTATGATTGAACGCTGCAATGAAAATATCAGTGCCTACAAGAGCCAAACAGATGTTGAACTAATTTGTGCGGATATATGTGATATTGAAATAGCAAATGCTTCAATGGTCGTTCTCAACTTCACATTACAATTCTTAGCTCCAGAGCAACGACTGGCCTTGTTAAAGAAAATATTTAATGGGCTTAATTCAGGTGGTGTCTTGGTGTTATCTGAAAAACTTTATTTCGAAGATGAAGTAATACAAGAATTTATTGATAATGAGCATTTAGATTTTAAACGCGCTAATGGCTACAGTGAGCTAGAAATCAGTCAAAAACGTACAGCTTTAGAAAACGTTATGCGTACCGATACCTTGGATACCCATAGAAAGCGTGTTCAAGACGCTGGTTTTCAACATTTCAACATTTGGTTTCAGTGTTTTAACTTTGCATCTATGGTGGCAATTAAGTGATCAACTTCAGTTCTTTTTATCAACAGATTTCCGATTCTAATTTACAATACTGGTTAGAAACTATTCCAGCTTTACTTGGTGACTGGCAACGCGCACACAAACACGGCAATTTACCTAAATGGGAAAAAATTCTCAATAAACTAAATTATCCAGCACCAGATCACTTAGATTTACAAAATAATGTAACTATTGGAACGGGAAACCAGTTATCAAATGGAGAAAAAGAAAAGTTAGAAAATTTATTACAGCTGTTACATCCATGGCGTAAAGGTCCATTTCATATTCACGGGATCCACATTGATACGGAATGGCGCAGTGATTGGAAGTGGGATCGCGTTAGTCCACACATTTCACCTCTTAAGAACCGAACAGTATTGGATGTTGGCTGTGGTAGTGGCTACCATATGTGGCGCATGCTTGGTGCTGGAGCGAAACGTGTAGTCGGTATTGACCCGTCAACGCTTTTTTTATGTCAATTCGAAGCGATTAAACGCCTAACCGATCCAGATTTACCCATTCACCTTCTCCCCTTGGGCATTCAAGAACTCCCTCCGTTAGATGCCTTTGATACGGTATTTTCAATGGGAGTGCTATATCATAGACGCTCTCCAATCGACCATTTACTGCAATTGCGTGATCAATTAAGAACAGGTGGCGAATTGGTTTTAGAAACCTTAGTGGTGGACGGAGATGAAAATACTGTACTGGTTCCAGATGACCGTTATGGAAAAATGAATAACGTCTGGTTCTTGCCTTCTGTGAAAGCGTTAGTCAAATGGCTAGAAAAATGCGATTTTATTGATGTTCGATGCGTTGATGAAGATCTAACTTCATTAGCAGAGCAGCGCAGGACTTCATGGATGAGAAACGAGTCTCTTGTAGATTATCTCGATCCTAATGACATCACTAAAACTGTAGAGGGATACCCTGCTCCCAAACGTGCTACCATCATCGCCATTAAAAACGAACCTAATCACGATTTGGTGTAAACGAGTGTTCAAGGATGAATAACTATATATTGTCAATATTTTTGCTAGTAGCGGTCTCAACAGACGCCGCTAGCTCACCACATAAAGATTTTCAACATAAAAAATTTGATGCTACTGTTTTAGCTTCACTTCAACTGCTCAATGAGCAATGTAAAGCTTTTTCCGTTGTCCCCCTTTCCAAAAAGCAAAAGTTCGAATATTTACTTGGCGAATTTGAAAAACAAAGTCTAAAAATTAATAATTTAAGTGATGCTCTTAGCAATTTTGTCAACTTACCTGAAAGCCGATTATTTACCAGAGAGATTATTAACTGCCAAATAAAATTAAGCGACACTTGGAGAAATTTACTTTATCAACCGCAAGTAGAAAATCTCATTCAACAGTTAACTAATAGTCACAATGCAAAATTTCGAGAGCTTGGCTTCAGATTGAGCCAAGCTAGAAATTCTCAAGCTACGCAGAATCAACTAGCAAGATTGCGGATACTTGAAGCAGAAATCGCTCAATGGGCAAAGAAAAAAACACCAGTAATACCTTCAAAGTTATGCCTTATTCCAAATCAGGAAAATATTATAGATAATTCAATCCTCCACTTTTATCTATTAAACCAACCCCAAGAAAGTTGCCGAAAACAAATTTGGACACAATTTTATAAACAGTCAACGACTATTGTTCAAGACTGGATCGAACAAAAAAATACTATTGCGCAGTACTCAGGATATCGAACCTTCATAGAACAACAGCAGTTTTATAACATATTAAATAAGCCACAAAGCATACTAAATTACCTTCAATCTAAAAGCAGCACTACCGCAATTGAACCATGGAATATTGGACAGATCTTAAAAAACGCTCCTCGAACTTCTTTTGCTAAATTACAACTCGAAACTCTCCTAGCAAAGAGCTTTATTCAGTTGTCTAAGCTTGGAATATCAACACAACAGCTCACACCAAATCTATATAGAATATGGTTGAATAAACGCTTACTCGGCCATTTATACCTAGATGCATCTCAAACCAAAAGTGGAAGTCGGGTTGTCCGATATCCCGTGATCGGCCATCAATTTGCAGATATCACTCTTACTGCTCCAAAAATCTTAACGAGCAATAGAAAAGTAAAACAATTTATATCTCAGTTAGCGCGAACCGTTACGATAATGGCTGATTCACCAGAGTTTTATTTATCAAGTAATACAATGGATTTTTCTGATAGCCGCGAACTTGGGGCAATTTGGTTGACAAAGTGGCTACAACAACAATTAAAAATAACAACTGCATCGAAAGGTTCTAGAGAACAAATAGCTCAAACTTATCAACAACAACTAAACATTATAAAGGCGAAGTGGGCACTGCTCGTTTTTACAGGCCAAGAATACAATGTTCCAGCATTAAGTGCTTTCAATCACTCATCTTCATTAGTGAATTACATCTATTCAGATCCTAATTTTTTCAGTCAGAATATTGGAATTTATAAAGGGTTATTTCAAGATGACTTGGCGAGCATGCTTTTGGAAAAGTCGAAAATATCGGCAAATCAAATCTTTGAGATACTTGTGGTAAATGAGAGCCGTCAAGCGATAAATAAAAGGCTAAATGTAATACTCGCTCACCCGTTCGAACTTAAGGATATCATTAACATAAACAAACTAAAATCCAAAAAGAGAAGCTCGAATTGAACTTCTCTTAGCTCTAATGAAGCAATTAGAAACTAGCTAACGCTTCAGAAATTAATGATTGCGCTTCTTCTAAAACTTGCTGTAAGTGTTGTTCTGAAACAAAACTTTCAGCATAGAGCTTAAAGAGTGGTTCTGTACCCGATGGACGTGCTGCAAACCAAGCATCTTTAGTCTTAACTTTGATACCACCAATAGCAGCGTTATTACCAGGAGCATGAGATAAAACAGCTATTATCTCTCCACCGGCTAAAGTTTTCGCCGTTAATGAGTCAGAAGACAGTTGAGCAAACTTGGCTTTTTTCTTAGCATTAATCGGGCTATCTATTCGCTGATAAAAGCTTTTTCCAAACTCTTGCTCAAGTTCTTGATAGCGTTGAGCAGGCGTTTTACCAGTAACGGCATAAATTTCTGCCGCTAGTAAAGCTAAAATAAAACCATCTTTATCCGTACACCACGTCGTGCCATCTTTTCTTAAAAACGCTGCACCTGCACTTTCTTCACCACCGAAGGCTAAGTCAGCATGAGCTAACCCACCAACGAACCACTTAAAACCAACAGGCACTTCAATCAATTTACGCTCATGTTTAGCGCAGACTTTATCTATCATCGCACTTGAAACAAGGGTCTTACCTATTCCTAGAGACTGACTCCATTCAGGTCTGTGAGTAACCAAATAATCAATGGCAACGGCTAGATAATGATTAGGGTTCATCAACCCAGTACCAGGACAGACAATACCATGGCGGTCATAATCAGGGTCATTCCCTAGGCAAACATCGAAATCATTTTGATGAGCTAATAACCCTTTCATAGCATAAGGCGATGAACAATCCATACGGATTTTTCCATCTTTATCCAAAGTCATAAAACTAAAGCTAGGATCGATCGCCTCATTAACCAATGTGATATCAATACCGTACTTTTCAGCAATAGGTTTCCAATAATGAATACCAGAACCACCAAGTGGATCGACACCAATACGAACCTTTGCTTCTCTGATCGCTTCAAAATTTATGACGGATGCTAAATCATCAACATATGGAGTAATTAAATCACTCCAGTTCACGAGCTCAAGCTTTGATGCAACCCCATAATTTAAGGTTTTTACGCCATCTAATTGATTAAGCAAATAACCATTAGCTCGATTTTGAATCCAAGTAGTAATTTCACCTTCTGCAGGCCCGCCATGAGGAGGGTTGTATTTAATGCCACCATCTTGAGGAGGATTATGTGACGGGGTAATAATCAAGCCATCATGCAATTGCTCAGATTTTGCATTAGCGGTAATGATGGCATGAGATACAACTGGAGTTGGTGTATAGCCTTCATCAACTTGAGCAATAACTTGAATGTCATTTGCAACCAATACTTCTACCGCCGACATAAATGCAGCATGGGACAAAGCATGGGTATCCATTCCAAGAAACAAAGGCCCGTTAATATTCTGTTGCTTTCGATAATCGACTACAGCTTGAACGATTGCCCAGATATGATTTTGATTAAAACTAATTTTCAGTGAACTTCCTCTGTGTCCAGAGGTGCCAAAGCTAACCTGTTGTTCAGGATTAGTAGCATCAGGGATCAGTCTATAATACTGACTCATAAGTTTTGGGATATTAATTAAATCCTGCTGTTGAGCCAGTTGCCCAGCCCTTTCATGTATCGCCACAACCTGCTCCGTTAAATATGGTGTACTAATTCTTGTGCCTTTTCAGGCGAACAGCCTAAACGAACCAAAACTTCTGAAAAGATGGCTTGTTTTTTAGCCGTATTGTTATTAGTCGTTACCCAATAACTGCTTTGTCCAATCTGCTTAGGGTTTGATGATTTACTGGCTTTAAGTAAATCTTTCTTAGAAGTAGCAAAGTACAAACGGCCACGGCCTTGAATTTGTAGAACTTCATTAAACTTATTGGGTAATGCTGAATGTAATTGCTCTAAAACATAAATGAAGCGACCAACAGCCCCTTTTTGGCTACTTATTTCATCGGTAATAAATAAAGAAGTGAAATCGATTGTAGAGCTAACATCTTCTGGAGTTGCTTTCGTTTCATTTTCTAAACTTGGCTCTGCAATTTGCTGAGGTTTCACTGACTCCACTGATTTTACATCTAAGCCAATAAGACGACGAAGAATATCAGAAGCACTCTCACCAATACGTTCAGTTTTTCCCGCGATGAAACGATAGAGTTCCTCATCTACCTCAATATATTTCATATGATCTTATTCCTTTTCAGTTATGACTTTGGATCATGAATTTGCATTCCAATTTAATTTTGAACGTCTATAGATCCCAATAGATAAAAGATACCGATTTTTCTATCAATCGTCACCCGTTTGAAATTGATATTTGATGAAAAAATACAGCAGTTAAAAAGGTAATAGTTTGATTGGTTAAAAATCAGACTAAAATGAACTTTTACAAAACATTAAAATTTAGGACAATGGATTAAATTGCATTTACACCAACAAAACAATATGAACTATGTGGTTTCAGGGCAAGGCCCTAGTATAATTTTAATTCATGGCCTTTTTGGTAATCTAGACAACCTTAAAAACCTAGCTCAACATCTAGAAACTGATTATCAAGTTATAAGAATTGATTTGCCCAACCATGGTGCAAGCCCGCATATTGATAATTTGAACTTCGACATCATCAGTCAACAATTATTGACAGTGTTTAATGAACTGCATATTGAAAAAGCTCATTTTGTTGGTCACTCACTTGGTGGAAAAGCCGCGATGGCATTTGCGCTAAACAATTCGAATAAATGCTTAAGTGTTATTGCCGCTGACATAGCTCCAGCTAAATACCCCAGACGTCATGATAGCGTGTTTAATGCTCTCACCAGTTTACCTTTAAATCAAGGCTCTGATCGCAAAGCGGCTCTACAACACCTAGTATCATCAGGTATTGAAACGCCTACCGCTCAATTTTTGCTAAAAAACCTCCAACGAAACGACACAGGTTTTACATGGAAGATGAATTTACAAGGTCTATTAAATAGTTATGAAACTTTAATTGACTGGCCTTATCAAAGAATACAATACACAGGGCCATGTTTGTTTATTCGCGGTGGAAATTCCGATTACATTACTCAAGAGCACCGTCAAGACATTCTAAGTCAATTTCCAAAAGTCCAAGCAAAAACAATCCATGAAACAGGACATTGGCTTCATGCTGAAAAACCTATGGTATTTAACAGGATTGTGAAAGAATTTATTGACAGTCAAAACCAATAATTAATCTGAATATCCATTTTTACAATGGTGGGCAATATGGTATATTCCGCCAACATTGAAACCGTTTAACTACGGTGAAACAAAAGTAAAGCGAGAGAAAATGTTAACGCAGTATATTGAGCAGCTTGAAGCTGTAGGTCTTAATTTTTTCTTCGCTGCAATCTTTTTCTTCATAGGCATGGCTATCCATGACGTTTTAAAACAAGGTCAAGTGCCGAAATTTGGACGTTATATGGTTTGGTTGGTTTTATTTATGGGCTGTGCTGGATTTATTGCAAAAGGTATAATCCAATTCTACTGGGAATCCTCTGGGATTGGGTAACATGGCAAAAGAACAATCTGATAGAACAACGATTGACCTTTTTGCAACCGAAAAACGCCGTGGTAGACCAAGAAGTAATCCACTGACAAGATCGCAGCAATTAAAGGTTAACAAGAGGAATCAAGTCCTCAGAGATAAGGCTAAAGGCCTAAAGCGTATCGAGTTAAAAGTATCTCAAGAATTATTTGATGCACTTAATCAACTCGCAGAAGAAAATAACATCAGCCGGAGTCAACTCATTGAGTCTATGTTGACCGCACAACTAAGTGATTTAAATTGACTCAACGAAAGTACATCAGGCATTTTTGATTTAAGTTCAAGATATACAAGGAAAAACAATGGCAACTGTAGGTCTATTTTTCGGCAGTGATACAGGTAATACTGAAGCCGTAGCCAAAATGATCCAAAAGAAACTTGGTAAGCAAATGGTAGGTGTGAAAGATATCGCCAAAAGTACCAAAGAAGAAATTGCTGAGTTTGATCTACTCCTTTTTGGTATTCCTACTTGGTATTATGGTGAAGCACAATGTGACTGGGATGACTTCTTCCCAGAGCTAGAGCAAATTGATTTCACGGACAAATTAGTTGCTATTTTTGGTTGTGGTGACCAAGAAGATTATGCGGAATATTTCCTTGATGCAATGGGTATGGTAGGTGATATCGTATCTGAGCGTGGTGGTATCATTGTTGGTCACTGGCCAACTGAAGGTTATGATTTTGAAGAGTCAAAAGGCCTTGCTGATGAAAACCACTTCATAGGTCTGGGTATTGATGAAGATCGACAGCCAGAACTAACCGAAGAGCGTGTAGATAAGTGGGTTAAGCAGATTTACGAAGAAATGTGCATGGCTGAATTTGCCGATTAATTCACTCTAATTATCCACTAAAGCGGTGCTATATGCACCGCTTTTTGTTTGTAAAGTAAGGCCTTTATGACATCATCAAAACATTGGGATATTTTTTGCTGTGTTGTCGACAACTATGGCGACATAGGTGTGACATGGCGTTTAGCAAAACAATTAGCAGACGAGCATGGTATCAGTGTTAAATTATGGGTAGATGATCTTAACAGTTTTAAACATATACTCCCCAACCTAGACCCTACCCTTGAGCAACAAACGATAAATGACATTACAATCATTCATTGGAATGATTACACACCTCAACATTGGCGAGCAGGTGAAACGCTGATAGAAGCATTTGCTTGCGAATTGCCTCCAACGATTATTCAACAACTTTCAGCAGCGAAAACTGAAGCACCAGTTTGGATAAATCTAGAATATCTTAGCGCTGAAAATTGGATTGATGACTGTCATGGGTTAATTTCAATGCATCACTCTGGTGCGCGAAAATATTTCTACTTCCCCGGATTTTCGGAAAAAAGTGGCGGCTTGATTTGTGAAAATCATCAACTCCAGAGGTCTATCAATCAGCATAACAATCGCCAAGAATTTTTAAAGCAATTCAACATCGAACTGACCGAAAATAAAACTAAAGTGATTAGTGTGTTCAGTTATGAATCTGCAGTTCTAACCGACTTATGTCAATACTGGATAAAGCAGGATCAAGAGACTCATTTACTGGTTCCCTTTGGGCGAAGTCTAAACAGTCTATTACCTATATTCAATACACAGCTTAATACTGTAAATGAAGGCGACAGCTTCAAAGCTGGTAACTTGCACATGCATATATTAGCTATGACCAATCAAGAAGGTTACGACAAATTACTGGCTTGCTGTGACTTTAATATCGTCCGTGGAGAAGATTCATTTTTACGTGCTCAATGGGCTCAAAAACCTTTTTTATGGCATATATACCCACAAGAAGAAAATACGCATATCGAAAAGCTTTCCGCTTTTAATAATCTGTATACTA
The DNA here is from genome assembly GCF_003675895.1 of Parashewanella curva. Classification (GTDB taxonomy): domain Bacteria; phylum Pseudomonadota; class Gammaproteobacteria; order Enterobacterales; family Shewanellaceae; genus Parashewanella; species Parashewanella curva. The sequence goes on along the minus strand of NZ_ML014800.1, from coordinate 12,002 downwards.
AAAATTTAAGTGCTGAGGCTTCAAAAGCCTATCAAGACGTCAGCCTAGCCTTTAATCAAGATCTTCAAAATGATATTGATAAAAAGTGGCAAAACCTGCAAAACGTCATGGAAGAAATCCACAATTTCGGCCGAATCTGGCCTCAAAATGCACTTAATGGCTCAGATTTAGCTTCTCGACTGGTGGAGTTTGTTAAAAACCGATAAAATCTGGCTATTGAAAAGAAAAATAGGCATCAAACTTTTTTGCGATGTCCGCAATACAGGAACAGAAATAATGAAAACTGCTCAGGAAATTCGTACTGGCAACGTGATAATGCTTGACGGCAACCCAATGGTAGTTCTAAAAACTGATTACCATAAATCAGGCCGTAGTGCTGCAGTCGTTAAAATGAAATTGAAAAGCCTACTTCAAGGTACTTCAACTGAAACGGCGGTAAAAGCTGAAGATAAAATTGAAGATATCATTCTTGATCGTCTTGATTGTACGTACTCTTATTTTGCTGATCCTATGTATGTATTCATGGACGAAGAGTTCAACCAGTACGACGTAGAAGCGGAAAACCTAGGTGATGCTGCAAAATACATCGTTGACGGTATGGAAGAAGTTTGCCAAGTGACTTTCTACGAAGGCAAAGCTATTGCGGTTGAACTTCCAAACACAATCGTACGTGAAGTGATTTATACTGAGCCTGCAGCACGTGGCGATACTTCTGGCAAAGTTATGAAACCAGCAACCATTACAGGTGGCGGCGTTATCACAGTAGCTGAGTTTGTTAAAACTGGCGACATGATTGAAATTGACTCACGTACAGATGAGTTTAAAAAGCGTGTTTAAGATTTCAAACTAATGACGAAAACCGCTATTTTTCTATAGCGGTTTTTATTTGCTTAATACAAAGGGAAACTATGATCTGTACAATGTAAAAAGTGGATATTAGATGCTTGATTAGACTCATCATCATCGATCAAAAGGCAAGACTTATCAAATTCTTCGCGGTGACACTCAATAAACCCTTTCTTAGTATCATAGCCAAACATTGACTCATTATTATAAAAGGAACGCTTATCAACTGTTAACAAGTGGAGCTTAAAAAGAGGTAGCAATTCTTTTAATTCATATGTACCCCAAGTTAGAATTACAACGTTATGGCCTTTAACCTGCCCTTGAGTAGCAGCCAATATAGCTTTTCGATCATAATAGAATGTATCCGTTTGCCAATGACAGTCATAAAATAGTAAATCCAACTCAATTTTATTTTTAAAACGACCCACTGGTTCCATCCCTGAAATCATCACTGTTTTATCTATGTCTAAAAGTAATGTCAGAGGAGGATTCGTTCTACTTACGGGCTTTTGGAAGCAACTTAACCATTCTTCTGTTGTTTTAGGATGAGTTGGTGCAACTGCTAGGCCTAAACAAGAAGGGCGAATACTTTGAACATCCATACCAGAGCACTTAAAAAAAGATGCCTGCATAGACTTTTCCGCTTTATCATCTTTTACGTCCCAACTTTCGTTATTAAGCCGTGTTTTCGCAACAGCCAATTGAGGATTTTTTTCTAGGTATTTATCTAACTGACTAAAAACTTTCCGAGTAATTGTTACTTGTCCAACATATGAAGTGTCATAAGCCATAACGTCAAACCTCTATAAAACCAATTGCTCCAATTAATTATGCTATATCGGGCTAATCCTCCTCAGTTTTGATAAAAACCTGTCCCATTATAGGTTTTCCAGTTGATTGTGCCTCTAACCACACTTTGGAGGTTTTACCAAGCTCACCTTTCACCACATAAGTTTCTTGTGGTTCTGGAGAAAATGTTATTTTGCCTTTGACATAGTAACTTTTAGTGAAAATCGATTGAATCAACGCCCCGTTGATCCTTTCCCCTACTATGGTAAAAGTCGTCATTTTGTCAGGTACGTTAATATCAATATGTTTAACATTCAAAAAGAAGCCATTATCTTTTTCTGCTGTAGCCTGTTTAGAGCTATAAACCTTTTGGCCATTAATTTCAGATAAATAGAATAAATCTGCAGACGTTGATTTTTTGTTACCGACACTGCTCTTAATTACCGAAACCTTACCTACATAGCTTTTGGGTGCAGGCTCATGGTAACTTGTGCAGCCTGCTACCAGTAACAAAATAATCAAAACACTTACTCTCATCATGGCCTCCTGCCTAGGGCGTGTTGATCTTTCAGGATTAAATTTTGTGCTATTTGAGCACTTTTCTGTTCAAGGCGTGAGCTGTGAAGCTTAGCCATCTAAGTAAGCAGATCACAACACCGAACATGAAGTGCTCAAAAGCATCGAAGACAGCGTAAATTGGTCATTTCTGCTGCGTTATCGTTTGTTTATGTAGAGTAACTACACCTCACAAACTCCGCCTTGCATAAAATAACCAATTTGTCGCTGCAAAAATAAACACGAAAGTTCAACACGCCCTAAAATAAAACGAGTAACTGCTATATGCTGTAGATTTATTGTTTTAAAATCAAGCTATTGATGCAAATTCACTTTTTCTTAAATAGCAAAGTAAAAGAAACTGGCACAGCTTCACCAATACTTGGTAACCCAGCAATTTTCATCAGTTTCTCTATCCCTGCGTCTAATTTAAAATCTTGAGCATTGACGATTATGGGCTGAACAGAAGTAAGTAAAAAGGTCTTATCTGAAAGCTTAGCAACCGTTACGTTAGCGGTAAGTGTGCTTACGTGACCATGAAGCTGAAGTTTCATTGGAACAGATAACTTTTCATGCATTCCAATAGATAAATTGTTTATATGACTCTGCTGAACTTTTGCCGTGATTATAGCCTTAGGAAAATTCGTGACGTCAAACAAAAGCTTCTTCATTCGTTCGTCACGAATACTAATACCCGTTTTGACACTAGTAAGCGAAATAGAGAGTTCAAACTCTCCTTTATCGTTTAAATTACCTTCAAAACGACTAAAACTAAGGTTTTCGCCAATGGTGGATTTTTTTATACTAAAAAAATTAAGATTCGAATTAGATGAATCAAGTTGCCAATTGGCTGCAAAACTAGATGGGGCTGTCAAACAGAGCAAGATAAAGAGTACCCAATGTTTCATTGTATTTACTCAATCTATGAAGGGGATAACAGTTTAAAGTTTCGCCAGCCAACGATCAAACTCTTGAGCAAATTTATGCTTGTCCGCCTGATTGAAACTTGCTGGTCCCCCCGCCTGAACACCTGAACCACGCAGTTCATCCATAAAGTTTCGCATCGACAGAGCTTGTCCAATATTACCCGTGTTATAGACCAGCCCTCTTGGTGTCACCACGAACGCTCCTTTTTTGATAGCATCAGCGGCTAGAGGAATATCGGCAGTAATTACCAGATCATTTGTTTCTAACTGCTCAACAATATAATTATCCGCTTCATCAAATCCTGACGAGACTCTAATACTTTGCAGATAAGGAGATGGTGGTACACGCAATAGCTGATTAGCAACAAAAATAGCTTTGATTTGACGTCTATCAGCTGCTCGATAAATCATTTCTTTTACAGGAACAGGACAGGCATCTGCATCAATCCAAATGGTTGGTTTTGTCATTTTAGTTATATCTTTAAATTAGGCTGCTCTGATAAAAAATAAAAAAGCACCGTTACAAACTAGTGCTTTCAGGAAATTCAGGAATCTCAGGAATGCTAGGGAGCTAAACGATCAATCTCCCAACCATCTGAAATTCGAGAATACAAGAAACGATCATGTAAACGCTTTTCCCCACCTTGCCAAAACTCAATGCTTTCTGGCGAGATTCTATATCCGCCCCAGAACTTAGGTAATGGAACTTCGCCTTTTGAGAATTTGGCTTTCATCTCGTTAAACTTGGCCTCTAATGCCTGACGAGCAGAAAGTTTACTAGATTGAGCAGAAACCCAAGCAGCAATTTGACTGTCTTTAGGACGAGTAAGAAAATACTTCATTACTTCTGTTGTAGACAAAGGTTCAGCAGCACCCGTAATTGCCACTTGCCGCTCCAACGGATGCCATGGAAATAATAAGCTGACTTTAGCATTCTGTTTAATATGCTGAGCCTTACGGCTTTCTAGGTTTGTAAAAAATACAAAGCCATGATCATCGAATCGTTTAAGAAGTACGATACGCTGGAAAGGCTGCCCATTTTCATCAACGGTTGCAACAACCATCGCAGTAGGATCAACAATCCCAGAATCTTTAGCCTGTTGCATCCAAGATTCAAATAATTCCATTGGCTGCTCAGGTAAATCAGCCCTCCGTAAACCGCCTTTGGTATATTCTCTTCTTAAATCGCTTAAATCCATTGACATAAAGGTTACTCCTTAATCAACCCTTGGCCTTTAGCCCAAACATGAATCATATCTAGGCCTAACGTTGCACCGGCCAATGCGGTGATTTCTGCCGAATCATAAGCAGGAGCAACTTCAACAACATCCATACCAACAATATTTAAGCCTTCTAATCCACGAACGATTTTTAAGGCTTTGTCACTGGTTAAGCCACCACATACAGGTGTTCCAGTACCTGGTGCAAATGCAGGGTCTAAACAATCGATATCGAATGTCAGATAGACAGGCATATCTCCTACTCTTTCTTTAATTTGCTCAACAATATCTGTAGCCGTTAAATCATTTGCAGTCGCCGCATCTATGACTTTGAATTTGTGATTCTTCTTGCTGTATTCAGTACGAATACCAATCTGCACTGAATGCTCTGGATCAATGATGCCTTCTTTCGGTGCATGATAAAACATAGTGCCATGATCATATTTACTGCCTTCACTATAAGTATCAGTGTGAGCATCAAAGTGAATCAACGCCATTTTTCCATGTTTTTTGAAATGGGCTCTTAACAGCGGCAAGGTGACAAAGTGATCTCCACCAAAGCTCAATAAGCCTTTACCTGAATTTACAATTTTTGTTGCAAAATCTTCTACCCGTTGAGTGAAGTCAGCTGCATCGCCACAGTCGTATACTAAATCGCCAGCATCAACCATTGAGATGTGTTTACTTAGGTTAAAATTCCAAGGCCAGCGTTTTGCTTCCCAAGCTAAGTTCGTTGAAGCACTGCGTATCGCTCCTGGTCCCATTCTGCCACCTGAACGACCTGTAACCGCCATATCAAATGGTAATCCTAAAACAACAAGATCGGCATCGCTTTCCACTGGTTTAAAATCCAATGGCTGACGTAAGTAACCAAAGGCATTGGAATACAGTGAGTAGTCTGGTTTATCCGCTAAAGTGGTCATACACACTCCAAAATTAATTTAAATTTGCTCAGCAAATAGGTGCTTATGCCAAGGCTGTTGGTATTGTTTTACTGCTATTTCTTTGCCTTGGTTTAAAAATAATTCACAGCTCCCGATACAATAACTGTCAACGAGGGCTTGCTTTTCAACCTGCGTATTCATAGAAATCGTATCCCATGAGCCAGGTTTTAAGATGTCTAATAATCTAATGAATAGCCCTGATTGATAAGCATTTATATCTAAATTTGTTTCAAGGCTCACATAAGAACTCGATTCTTGCGGGGTAATGTGAATCGTAAAGTATTTATCTTTTTTAAGCCCATTGATTGAGTAACCCAAAGGTTCAAATAAATGGTCATCAATTGCAAAATCTGGAAATAAAGTATCAAGTTGTAAAAGCGTTCTAATGTCAGCTTTTTTTTGCGAATCACTTCTTAAATACGCTGCTGCATTTCCCGAAATATGATACATCAACAATTCAGAACTGATTGAATCTTCAACCAAACCATTACCATAATAAAACACATGATGATGATGCATATCCAAGTGACCGATACGATACGCTTTTCCGTCAACAATTTGTTTTAATTGCTCAATATCTTCAGTAAACGAACTGGTTTGCAAATACCCTAAATACTCTTTATTGCGTTGATATTTTATGGATTGGATGTTTACCACTCCCACCTTTTCTATAAAACTCAATAAAGAATTTACTAGTGTGGAGTTACCACAAGTCATCATCAGAAATCGGTCATGCCAAACAAACAGGCTAGACTCACTTAATAAATAAGCATCACATTGCTCATTATGTACGCTTGAGAGTATTTCAGCATTTGAAAGGCTCACCAGCTTCTCCCAAAAAACTTTATCCAAGCTTCTAAGGGAATCGGAGCTTGAGGTCATCACAACCTCAACCTTTTTTTCTGAGCCTTCAAAAAACATTGCTTTACCTAAAGTCCTCAAGGTATGTGTAGCCTTCTAGACCTACTTGCAGCTCTTCAAGAATGCTTTCCCTTTCATGTTCATCTATGTGCTTGTTCACCAAATCCTCATAGGTTTGCATAAACCCAAGCGCATCAAGATTTACATAAGCAAGAACATCTGCAACCGTATCACCTGTCAATACAGACTCAATGACGGGGTTTCCTTCATCGTCCATTTTAACTACAGCTGAATGGCTATCGCCAAACAAATTATGCATGTCACCTAAGATTTCTTGGTAAGCCCCAACTAAGAAGAAACCGATCAGATATGGGCTATCGGCTGACCATGCTGGCACAGGTAACGTAGTCTCGACACCTTGACCATCTACATATTGATCAACAATACCGTCTGAATCACAGGTAATATCTAACATTACAGCTCGACGTTGAGCTGGTTTATCCAAGCCCGATAAAGGTAATACTGGGAACACTTGGTCAATGCCCCAAGCATCTGGCAGCGACTGAAATAGCGAAAAGTTTACAAAGAACTTATCCGCTAACTTCTCATTTAACTCATCAATAATTGGTCGATGATAACGATATTTGCTGTCTAACAATCCCTTGATTTCATGGCAAACACGTAAGTTAGCTTGTTCAGCCCAAGCACGATCGGCAAGGCTAAGCTGACCTAACGCAAACAGTGTATGTGCTTCTGCCAAGTCACTTTGGGTATCGTTGTAGATTTCAATTAACGCTCGACTATTAGTTCGACCGCTGATTTCGTTCCACGATAGCCACATATTATGTAATAACTGAGGCGCATCATCCGCTGGCGGTTCAATTTCTTCAGCTTGATAAGCTTCTGTACCGATGACATCTGTAAGTAAAACCGCGTGGTGTGCCGTTAAGTGTCGCCCGGATTCTGAAATGATACGAGGCATCGGCTGTTGATATTCACGGCAGATATCCGTCAGAACATGCACAATATTATTGGCGTATTCTGTCAGTCCGTAATTCATTGAGTTATTGCTTTGGCTACGTGTACCATCGTAATCAACAGCTAAACCACCACCAACATCAAAACAATCGATTGAAGCTCCAAGTAATCTTAACTCACAATAGAAACGTGCCGCTTCACTTACACCTTGACGAATATCACGAATGTTGGCAATTTGCGAGCCTAAATGAAAATGCAATAATTGTAGTGATTCTAAACAGTCGGCTTGCTTGAGTTCATCGACAACACGCAAAACCTGAGCAGCAGATAAGCCAAACTTAGATTTCTCACCACCACTGGCTTCCCACTTGCCTTTACCTTGAAAAGCTAAACGCGCGCGAATACCCAAGCGAGGAGTGACACCAAGGCGTTCCGCCTCTTCAAGCACCATCTTAAGCTCAGACATTTTTTCAAGAACGATATACACCTTATGCCCAAGCTTTTCGCCGATCAGCGCTAAACGAATATACTCGTTGTCTTTGTATCCATTACATACAATTACAGAGCTGGCTTTTTGCGCCATCGCCAACACAGCCATTAGCTCTGGCTTACTTCCCGCCTCTAAACCAAGTTGTGGAACTTCTTTTTGTTGCTGGCTGGCGAGAATTTCTTCTACTACCGTCTTCTGCTGGTTTACTTTAATTGGATACACAAGCAAGTAATCATTTTCATATTCATACTTTTGGATTGCTTGGTTAAACGCGTTACATAAACTGTGAACGCGATGATGCAGAATTTGCGGAAAACGAACTAACAAAGGTAAAGAAACCCCTGCTTTAACCATATCTTTTGCTAATTGATTTAAGCCAATCGTATATTCAGGTCGTGTTGGATCTGGAGAAACTGTCACTTCTCCTTCATCTGACACACCGTAAAAACCTTGACTCCAATACGCTACGTTGTAACTGTCTCGCGCGCTATCAATCGACCAATTTTTCATTTATTTAATGCCTAGCAAAGTGGTTATTCCTATTATAAAGAACAACCAAAACAGACCTAAGATAACTTTTCAATTATCGGTATAAAATCATTTAAAATCGCGCAATTAAACCCTGCTTATTATGCTAATGCAAGCAAGATTTAATAAGCTCACTATCAATTGTTTAAACATTATATTCATCGCCATAATATCAGCGATATCATCAAAGCTAAAAACCCCAAGCAACAACCACCCAATTCAAGGTATAATCCCAGCTAATTTAAAGTTAAATTCAGAGCATTACATGGCACAACTTGGAAAACATTCCACTCTAGAAATCGTAAAAATTGTGGATTTCGGAGTATATCTTGACGCAAAAGATTTTGGGCAAGTTCTTTTACCTAAGAAATATCAACCTAAAGATTGCGAGGTTGGCGACAAAGTAAAAGTCTTTTTGTATCTAGATTCTAAAGACATGCTTATCGCAACGACACAAAGACCGCGCGCGCAAGTAGGTGAATTTGCTTATCTTAAAGCAATTGCCACCAGCCGTGTTGGTGCATTTTTAGATTGGGGACTAGATAAAGATCTACTGCTTCCGTTTGCTGAACAAAAACGCCCTGCAGAAGAAGGACGTTCATACCTAGTTTATGTGCATGTAAACCATGCTGACGAGCGCATTGTCGCCAGCACGAAAATCGATCGCTATCTAGATAAAACTCCTGCTCATTATAAAAGCGGTGAAGAAGTTAAGCTAATTGTTGCTGGTAAAACCGACCTAGGTTATAAAGCAATTATCAATAATGAGCACTGGGGTTTGCTGCATAACAGTGATGTTTTTCAAGCACTAAAAGTCGGTCAAAAAATTAAAGGCTTTATTAAGCAAGTCCGTCGAGATGGAAAAATTGATCTTGTACTTCAACAAGGCAATAAACAAGAGATGGATAAGTTCTCAACGACATTGCTGTTCAAGCTTAAGCAAGCAGACGGTTTTTTACCGTTTCATGATAAAACCGATGCTGCTGTAATTTATGAGTCTTTCGGTGTCAGTAAAAAAGTCTTTAAAAAATCCTTAGGCGGTTTATTTAAGCAAAAACTGATCAGCATTGATACTGATGGAATCCGTTTAATCTAATTGTAAGAATTATCTAATACCAATCCGCTCTCAATAGTGATAGCTCAGCAAGTGCTAAAGGCTTTCAGTACAAGGCGCAAATTCGCAGTACTATCGGGATAATTCAAGAAGTTGCAACACAGTAATGAAAGCCTTTAGCCTTGCCCTTTGGGAGCTTATCAGCTGTCAAACTACTACCCCTAATTGGCTTGACGTAGAGCAACTATGCCTTCACCAATTACGCTTGTATTTTGACCGCTGATAAAGCTCTGAGTCGATCACATTTGAATGCGGATTGGTATTAATAGGGAATCATTACTAAATGAGTTCCCTTTTATTTTAGTGATGAGAAAGCTAAGCATGAAACATGATTAAACAGAACACTATTCTGTTCCCTTTTTAATAGAGAAGTAGTCTACTATCAGGTTGAGATATAAAATAGTCATACTTTAGATAGCAAAAAGCCGCTCGATTGAGCGGCTTTTCTGAATAATGGCGGAGGAGCAGGGATTTGAACCCTGGAACGGGATAAACCGTTGCCGGTTTTCAAGACCGGTGCATTCGACCACTCTGCCACCCCTCCGAACGCCGACAAAGATACCTATCTCAATTGCTTTTGTAAACGATAAATTTCATAATTTTGACTATTTGACTACAAAACCAGCACTAAGTTTTCAAAGCATTCGAAACCACAGAGCAATTTCACTCAATTCTTGCCTATAAACAAAGAGTAGAGACTCCATCAGCAAATCTTGAGGATTGATTGAATATTATGAATTGGTTAAAAATTGGCATGAAACTGCTAGCTAACAGAAACCTGAAGCTAAAAAAGCAAAAAGCCGCTCAACTGAGCGGCTTTTCTGAATATGGCGGAGGAGCAGGGATTTGAACCCTGGAACGGGATAAACCGTTGCCGGTTTTCAAGACCGGTGCATTCGACCACTCTGCCACCCCTCCGAACGCCGACAAAGATACTCATGAGAGTTAACGTTGTAAACTAAAATTTTAGTTTTATATTCTGTTTGTTCGCGAAACAATCAACTAAAACATAATTTAGACAAATTAAAGTATCTGGAAATCCCAGCCTCTCTTTTCGCTCTCAAATGACCATTGGCAGCTTCAAGCTTTTTCAAAAGGAGAAGTGCTTTTCTAAAATCTTTCTTTTCTAACGCATAAAAACATTGACTCATTAACTTTAGATATTGCATCTGTGTTTCCGTATATTTAGCTATAGGAATAACTTCCTGCACATTGAATGACTTGCCATTTGGCAAACGAAATCCTGTTTCAGCAATTTTTTCTACTTCTCTAGCAGATATCGGTGATGTCCAGTCTTTGATGAAGATAGGATCACGTAAAAAATGAGTCTTTGACGCGGAACTAAGATACAAGTCGATCAGATCACATAGTATTCTATAATCAACATCATGGGTTTCCGCTGATATTTCATTGTCATCAAGCTCAAATTGTTCAACCAATTGCCATAAATTTTGATCTAGTTCATTTAAATATCCATCTAAATCTTTAAAGCTATCAAACTCATAAAAATCCCTTCCCCACTTTTTCTTAATCTGTAACGCTATGGAATTGGTTCCCGCAACAGAGCCAATGGTAATACTTCCAAATACAAAAAATACTGCAGTACTAGCTAAAGGGTTTGAAGATGCAATACAGGTACAAAGCAAACAACTGCCTATTCCACTGCAAATTGAGGAAGCGATAAATACTGTAGACGAGATATTAGATAAACACACAATATAATTCGGACTAATTGTTTGCTCCCAAGTATTTGTCCTCAAGTGCTTTAAATAAACGCATGAACCTTGTACATAAAATTTAGAAATATTTTTTGCAGGCGGCTGAGACGTAACCGTAAACGCTGAATCTTGAAAAGCAAGTTCAGAAACCGTTGAAACGGTATGATTTTGAGTTAACTCCTGTAGCTCATAGCTATTTGATGTTACAGATTCAACAGACTGACTCATCCAATACGTTCTAAATAAAGGCACGAATAAACAAATAGTAACAATTATACTCTAACATTGGGTATAAGTTATCGATTGTTCAGTATTCGTTAAGTCCCAACTTCTTACTAACTATTAACCAAATCTAACTACTTGTTTTAGTATAATGTACATCCATCTGAGGATAAGGAATCGAAATACCAGCTTTATCGAATTCTAACTTCACCGTTTCTAATAAATCTGCTCGAACTGCCCAATAATCCGATGAGTTCACCCATGGCCGAACCATAAAGTTGACCGAAGAATCGGCAAGATCCGAAACCGCAATATTGCACTCAGGTTCTTTTAAAATTCGAGAGTCCTCGGTGATGATTCGTGCCAATATTTGCTTCGCCTGTAAAAGGTCACTTTCGTAACCAATACCAAAAACCAAATCAACTCTTCTGGTTTGCTGTTGGGAGTAATTTACGATAGGAGAGTTCCAAATTTGAGAATTAGGAATAAGCACAACTTTGTTATCAGGGGTATTTATCACGGTATAAAAAAGCTCAATTTTCTTTATTGTTCCCGCCTGTCCAGCGGTCTCAATGTAATGACCTGCTCGAAAAGGCCTCAAAACAGAAATCAGAACTCCAGATGCAAGATTTGCTAACGAGTTCTTAAGAGCTAATGCAATGGCTAAACCAGATGCACCTATTACGGTTAGAAACGTTGAAGTTTGTACCCCGAGATTAGAAAGAGCCGTAATAAAGCTTAAAATGACGATAACAGCAAAAGCCACGTCAGCTAAAAAGTTACCAATTGCAGCATCAATATTACGCTTATT
>NZ_ML014799.1 GCF_003675895.1 Parashewanella curva | reverse complement strand
GCTCGATGAAGCCTGTAAAATTACTGAAGGCGCTATACAGCAAGGGAGTGAAGGTATAACAGGGGTAATGCAACAAGCTGCTCAAGATTTGAAAGTAAAATCAAATGCACAATATCATGTCGCAAATAGTAACGCTCAGCATGATGCTTCTAAAATCCAACCAAGTACTGTGGTTAGCTTTAGAGAGCTTGAGCAAAGAAGCTTAGAAGAAGAAAGGAATTCAATTGCTGCCTTAAACGAGTCACCAACCTTAAGTGTATCTAGGCAACAAACAACGTCGACGTCAATATCTCCTGTAGCATCTAATGGGGATACAAAAAAGCCTATTTTAGAAAAAAAAGACGACGTTGTTATCCTTGAAATGATCGGAGGTGACTTGCCATCCCGACATAGAGAGGCTCTGTCAGCAAGAGCGCTACCTAGCCCTGCACCTAGGCCACAGCCAAGCCCTGAAATAAGGAATAAGTTAAAACCAGACCTAGAACTAGAATCGCAATCGACTTCTGTAGCAAATAAAAATGTTGAGTCTGAAACTGACTTGAATTCTCGTTTGCTGAATGCCTGCCAGAAAGGTGATACTTCAAAGCTAAAAGAACAATTACCTCCAACATTTGATGTAAATCAGCCTTTGCAATTTAGCAGTTTACAAGAAAAAGTCACTTTATTGCATGTTGCTTGTGTGCAAGGGCATGTAGAGATTATTGATTATTTAATTTCACGGGGAGCCAATGTTAATGCCGTCACAGAGCTAGGCTTCACACCGCTCTATTTTGCAATACTTCGTTCTCAATCCCAAGTGGTAGAGAGATTGATAAAAGAGAACGTCAATATAGATATAGAAACACAAGGAAAAACACCATTGCAGTTAGCTATTGCGAGAGGAGATGATGCTATTGTTCAACTTTTAAATCTCTGAAGGTTTTATTGGGAATCAAAAGAAAGGTAGTTGGTGGAAGCCTCGGTAACCCATAGAGCACAGAAATTATAGCCGTAATCATTGAAGATGAAAACAAGCGAGCTGAAACACCTAAAACAGATGTGTAGGTAAATCATCAATGCATAGATTATGTTCATTCAAAAGGACGAGCAGACAGTATTTCAAACGGAAAGAGAGCTACAAAACATAGATTTATCATTAACCAGCTTGAACAACGATTAGATAAGGCTGAAAACCTAATCATTGAGCTTGAAGCTGAAAACGATATTTAAGAAATCAAATAAGATGCATGGAGTAATCAAAATGAAAACTTTACTATTAATTGCAGCACTATCAGCACCCGTAATGGCAGATTCACCCGTAAGGACTTTTGGATATTGGCACGTTCTTAATTCTGGAAATTCCAAAGTGTTAACTTCTACCTCTGATCCAGTAACCCCTAGGGTTTTTGCTTTTGCTTGTCTTAATTCTGCTCAATGCACCATCAATTATCTGGACACACCACGTTGCGCACCTAACGCGACAAGAGCGGCCACCATTAAAGCACAAAACGATCAAGCTGTTTTGGGATTTCATTTATCTATGATTTGCGATTCTACGGGACTAGGCTGGATTGATTCAGACGTTACGGTAATTAACCATTTAAAATGGATGTTCACCTTTACCCCCCATCCTTACCAATGGTTTGAAATCTCTTTTGATGATGATCCAAATTCAGTAAATCACTATTCGTTAACTGGTGGTCATGATGCAATGCAATTCATGTTAGGCACTTCTAGCAACTTCAATCAGGGACAAATAAAATAAAACCAGAAGATATTGTCTGATACGCCATTTCCATTATTAACGAGGGCGAGAAATTTTGTGTCGCAGTTCACTGTACACGAAAAAAAGTGAGTTGATGAAAATGCTTTATCATAGGATGTTGTACGAAAACGATCCTTATAGCTATGGAACTCATTAACTCAATGGTGTTCCTGTTTAAATCTTATCTCAATTTGCACTAGGTCACCTAGATGTCTTAGCTGTTCTGGTTACAGGGCTTGTAAAAATTGCCAGTTGAAATCTAAATAATTTAGATACAAAAAACACACCTCTGGCGAATAAGCGACAATTTTAATAAAAGAATCTAAAGGCCGTTCTCAATTAGATTTTTGATTTGTTGCTGTTAATTTTTTAGGTTAAACAAGACGGAAAATGTGAAGTGTAGTTATTACCGACATACACATCTGTCGTTACTTCGTTTCTACACGAACATTTGACAATGCAGTTTAAACAAAAAAGAAACGCAGCCCTTCGGGTTACGCCTAAAATTTGCAAACTCTTCGTTACTTATCTTTCATTTAGCCCACAAAACTTCATTCTTCGTGCCTTGATTTTGCAAATTTTAGGCAGTAACAAATCAAAAAAATCTTTAATTGGGAATGATGGCCTCTAGTTGTACAACAACTGAATAGGTGAATCATTTTAATGCTAAAAGTGTTTACGTATTATTCCACTGCGTTTACATTTAGTTGTAACGAACTCCCATTTAATCTAATCGAGAAGCTTTATTTCCTATACCCTAGACAGCTTGTTACAACCTTCCTCAGTCAGTAATCTTTCAGGTGCAATATCTGAGAAAAGGCATGCTCACAAGCGACCTGCAAGGCTATCTGAATTCGAAATATCACCTAAAAGAAGAACGAATTTAGTCTCCGATAAATTTTTCTTGCAAAAACAATGCAGTTCAATTGCCATACAGAAAACTGGAGGGCAAATTAGCTCTAAAGGCCTTCATACGCGTCAGTATTTTAATCGGTTTCATTCAGCAAAGCAGACAGGTAAAAATGATAATAGTAAAGGTGAATATTTCTCCACACGTGCTTTTAATAATAGATTAATTCAATTACGCAATAGGAATTCAGGAGTTCGACTTGCCAGCAAGACGCAAGATTTAATCAAACTCATAGTTAAAAAGAAAGCTAGGCCAAGTCAAGCTACTTGTACGATTTTATTATCGATTTACGCAAAAACCAATGAGCTTGATAATGCGAAACATATACTCTTTGGCCGTCATCGCCATAAAAGCCATTTAGACGAATGGCAACTCGCTGCAAATAACAAAATTTACTGCGCTTATCTCGGTGTGTGCGCAAAAACAGGTAATGGTAAGGCTGCTCAGCAGGTATTAGAGATAATTAAAGGCAACGTTCGAAGCCGTAGCCCCAACAAGGCTATCCTTCCTGATGCGATTACCTGCGTCCAGCTGCTGACTGTCTACGCAGAAACAGGGGAAATGGATAAAGCCCAGCGCTTGCTGATAAGTGCTGAAGGTAAGGAAAGCTATTTGGACGAATGGCAAATTCCTATAGATGTCATAATTTATAATACCTATCTCGGTGTGTGCGCAAAAACGGGTAATGGTAAGGCTGCTCAACAGGTATTAGAGATAATTAAAGGCAATTTTCGAAGCCAAAGCTCCAATAAAGCTATCCTTCCTAATGCTATTACCTGCGTCCAGTTTCTGACGGTCTACGCAGAAACGGGAGAGTTTGATAAAGCTCAGCGCATACTGTTTAGCGCTGACGGTAAGGAAAGCTATCTGGACGAATGGCAAATTCCTGCAAATATCATAATTTATAATGCCTATCTCGGTGTGTGCGCCAAAACAGGTAATGGTAAGGCTGCTCAACAAGTATTAGACAGAATTAAAAACAATGTTCGAAGTTGCAGTCCCAACAGGACTATCCGTCCTAATGCCATTACCTGCGTCCAGCTTTTGAGTGTCTACACAGAAACAGGGGAGATGGATAAAGCCCAGCGCTTACTGTTTGATACTGACGGTAAGGAAAGCTATTTGGAAGAATGGCAGGTTCCTTTGAACATCAAAATCTTCTGCGCCTATCTCGGTGTGTGCGCAAAAACAGGTAATGGTAAGGCTGCTCAACAAGTATTAGATATAATTAAAGGCAATGTGCGTAGCGGTACTCCCAGTAAGGCTATTCTTCCTAATACTATTACCTGCGTCCAGTTTCTCAAGGTCTATGCCGAAACAGGGGAGATGGATAAAGCCCAGCGCTTACTGTTTGATACTGACGGTAAGGAAAGCTATTTGGAAGAATGGCAAGTTCCTTTGAACTCCAAAATCTTCTGCGCTTATCTCGGTGTGTGCGTAAAAACAGGTAATGGTAAGGCTGCTCAACAAGTATTAGATATAATTAAAGGCAATGTGCGCAGCCATCCCCACTCCTGCAACGCTGTCCGTCCTAATGAAGTTACCTGTGTCCAGTTTCTGAGTGTCTACGCAGAAACAGGGGAGATGAATAAAGCCCTGCGCTTACTGTTTGGCATTGACGGTAAAGAAAGCTATTTGGACGAATGGCATATCCCTTTGAGTAACAAAATCTTCTGTGCTTATCTCGGTGTGTGCGCAAAAACAGGAAGTGGTAGGGCTGCTCAACAAGTATTAGACATAATTAAAGGCAATGTGCGCAGCCTTAACTCCTTTTGCAACGCTATCCGTCCTAATGTCATTACCTGCGTCCAGCTTTTGAGTGTCTACACAGAAACAGGGGAGATGAATAAAGCCGAGCGATTATTGTTTGGCATTGACGGTAAAGAAAGCTATTTGGACGAATGGCATATCCCTTTGAGTAACAAAATTTTCTGTGCTTATCTCGGTGTGTGCGCAAAGACAGGAAATGGTAAGGCTGCTCAACAAGTATTAGACATAATTAAAGGCAATGTGCGCAGCCGCACTCCTAACAAGGCTATCCTTCCTAGTACTATTACCTGTGTCCAACTTCTTGCTATCTATGCAAAAACTGGCGACTTTGATAAAGCCCAGCGTTTACTGTTTGGTACTGGTGATAAAGAAAGCTATTTGAAAGAATGGCAAGTTCCTTTGAACACCAAAATCTTCTGCGCTTACCTCGGTGTGTGTGCAAAAACAGGTAATGGTAAGGCTGCTCAACAAGTATTAGATATAATTAAAGGCAATGTGCGTAGCCATTCCTCCTCCTTCAACGCTATCCGTCCTAATGACGTTACCTGTGTCCAGTTTCTGAGTGTCTACGCAGAAACAGGGGAGATGAATAAAGCCCAGCGCATACTGTTTGGCATTGACGGTAAGGAAAGCTATTTGGACGAATGGCATATCCCTTTGAGCAACAAAATTTTCTGTGCCTATCTCGGTGTGTGCGCTAAAACAGGTAATGGCAAGGCTGCTCAACAAGTATTAGATATAATTAAAGGCAATGTTCGAAGCCGTAGTCATAATAAGGCTATCCTTCCTGATGCGATTACCTGCGTCCAGCTTCTGACTGTCTACGCAGAAACAGGGGAAATGGATAAAGCCCAGCGCTTGCTGATAAGTGCTGAAGGTAAGGAAAGCTATTTGGACGAATGGCAAATTCCTATAGATGTCATAATTTATAATACCTATCTCGGTGTGTGCGCAAAAACGGGTAATGGTAAGGCTGCTCAACAGGTATTAGAGATAATTAAAGGCAATTTTCGAAGCCAAAGCTCCAATAAAGCTATCCTTCCTAATGCTATTTCCTGCGTCCAGTTTCTGAAGGTCTATGCCGAAACAGGGGAAATGGACAAAGCCCAATGCTTACTGTTTGGAGCTAATGGCAAGAAAAGCTATCAGGACGAATGGGAAGTCATTATAGACTCCATAATTTATAATGCCTATCTCGGTGTGTGCGCAAAAACAGGTAATGGTAAGGCTGCTCAACAAGTATTAGATATAATTAAAGGCAATGTTCGAAGCCGAAGTCCCAATAAGGCTATCCTTCCTGATGCGATTACCTGCGTCCAGCTTCTGAGTGTCTACGCAGAAACAGGGGAAATGGATAAAGCCCAGCGCTTACTGTTTGGTACTGACGGTAAAGAAAGCTATTTGGATGAATGGCAAATTCCTATAAGTATCATAATTTATAATGCCTATCTCGGTGTGTGTGCAAAAACGGGTAATGGTAAGGCTGCTCAACAAGTATTAGACATCATTAAAAACAACGTTCGAAGCCGTAGCCCCAACAAGGCTCTCCTTCCTAATGATGTTACCTGTACCCAGTTTCTGATGGTCTACGCAGAAACAGGAGAGTTTGATAAAGCTGATTGTTTAGTCTTTGGGGAGGAGAGGCAAAAAAGTTATATTGATGAGTGGAAGATTGTTTGTAGAAGCAGCATTTATTCTCTATGGCTTGTGGTCAATAAAAATGCTTTCAGTAAAAATATTGAAAGAATTCAAGCTCTAGCCATATGCTATGAGAATATGGGACTTACAGGAAGTAAGCTTAATTTGCATGTTGAACAGATTTTTAAAAATGTTTTAAATGAAGAAAAAGGGAGAGGCGTTCCGTTTGAGCTAGCTAAGGCATTGTTTTTACATCATTACCAACAAGACCGAAACCAAATAAAGGCAGTCGTTACGGGTTATCGTTCAGGCAATACATTAAAAACTAAATTAACTTCTTTTTTAAGTAAGGAGTTAGGATTTATCGTTACTGATTCCGAGGACAATCTTGGGCTTTTGGAGTTAAAAGCTGCAGAGCTAAAGAATTCACCTTCTTAGAAGGTGGCTTTCCTTTTGCACCCTATAAAGGGGCTGGTGCTTGCCCTCGTAGATGGCAAGCTGTTGTCTCTGATAATTTACAAATTAAAAATCAAAACCTCCTTGTCGCTTTTCAAGCTTTTCCTGATATTTGACATATTTCCTGATCATCTCTGCATCGATACCTACAGTATCAACACAATAGCCTTTAGCCCAAAAACGATTGCCCCAATAAGGCTTCTTTCGTAAATATGGAAACTGTTTAAATCTCTGAGGGTTTTATTCCCAGCAGCTTGCTGCGAAAATAGGTGAACGAGTGAGTTTATACATAAGAGCCATAACGTAACTGTTTTGTTATATCACCTAGTTTTTCCAGCGAAATACAGAAGGGCAGTTTTTGATGAATCAGTTGATGAAGAACTGAAGCAAGTCTGTCTAGAGATAGAGCTAAGATATGAATTGAAGTTCTTAGAGATAGGAACAGACAAAGATCATGTTCACTTCCTAGTTCAGTCAGTCCCGACTTATAGTGTGAAAAGTATCGTCCAGATGTTGAAAAGTATTACAGCCAGAGAAGTCTTTAAGAGATGCCCTCAAGTCAAAAAGATGTTGTGGGGCGGTGAGTTTTGGAGTGATGGTTATTTTGCAAGTACGGTCGGAAAACATGGTGATGAATCGATGATAGCTAATTATGTCAAAAACCAAGGAAAAGGTGATAAGTACAAAGCGCTACATAAAGACCACCAATTAACGTTGTTCTGAGATAAATACCGCGCTTCGCGAAGCGAAGTCGATCCGAAGGTGAGACAGCTTGCTGCGGGGTAGTTTATTTAAGGCTTTGATTTGTTTGTCATTGAGTTTAAGTGGCATGATAGAAACCTCAATAAGTGGTGACAGATTTACTTTATCTGGCATTTTATGAAGCTTCAAATTAATTCTGTCACCATTTCTGTCACCACTATTTTGAAACAAGCAGCAAAAATGAGATACAGCTAGAAACAAGAAAGCCGCTAAAATAGCAGCTTTCAGAGGTTAATCGAACATTAAGAAAAGCTTAGAAACATTATTCGACGTTTTGGATCTGCTCCCTCATCTGCTCAATCAAAACTTTAAGTTCAACCGCAGCAGCAGTCACTTCAGTGCTGATGGATTTTGAAGCTAAGGTATTCGATTCACGATTAAACTCTTGCATCATAAAGTCTAAACGTCGACCTTGAGCGCCGCCTTTTTTTAGTATACGACGAGTTTCAGCGACATGAGCATCAAGCCTATCCATTTCTTCGGCGACATCTTGTTTTTGAGCCAATAGCACCATTTCTTGTTCGATACGGGCTGGATCGAGTTCACCTTGAATTTCATCAAGGCGAGTTTGCAGTTTTTCGCGCTGCCATTGCATCACTTGTGGCATGTGTTCACGCACAATCGCAACTTGAGCTTCGATGCCTTGTAAACGAGTTTCAAGCATGGTTTTAATGGCATCGCCTTCACGGCTTCGGGCTTCAATGAATTGATCGATTGCACTATCAAAAGCGCTCAATAGTTCTTTACCAATGGCCTCAATATCTTGCTCATCACTAGAAAGTAATCCTGGCCATTTCATCAACTCAACAAGGTTGAGTTCCCCTTGTCCAGCTTGGTTTTTGAGCTCATTGGCAACGTCGAGCAATTGACTGGCTAACGCTTGGTTTAATTTGATTTCATTAGAGCTAGCATCGGCAAATTCATTACGTAAGTTAACTTCAACTTTACCGCGATTAAGGCGTTTACGAAGCTTGTCACGTAGCACTGGCTCTAAGCTACGGAAATGATCGGGTAGTCGAAGATAGGTTTCTAAGTAACGCTGATTAACCGAGCGGATTTCCCATGAGGCATTACCCCAGTCGGCTTTGTGCTCAATTCGAGCATAAGCAGTCATGCTTTGGATCATAAGTAAACCTTTGAAATTTCATTAGCTGGCAGCGAGTATAACAAAAAAGAGACTGTTTATGTTTGAGTTGCTTTTGGGTGATTGAAGGTAAATGCAATTGTAAATCCAGCCTTTATTTCTAACACTTAGAAAATAGGACTTTTTCTTTGTAAACATAGTAACTGGTTAGACAAATCATTATAATACTGAGCAACTTTTCTAAGCCTTTTTCAAGGGAATACTCATGCGTCCAAGCAATCGTACTGCTGCACAAACTCGCCCAATTACCATTACCCGCAATTTTACTGGTCATGCTGAAGGTTCAGTATTAGTGGAATTTGGTGAAACTAAAGTTCTGTGTACTGCTAGCTTTACTGAAGGAGTCCCGCGTTTCCTTAAGGGACAAGGCCAAGGTTGGGTTACAGCAGAATACGGCATGTTACCTCGCTCTACTCACAGTCGTATGGATAGAGAAGCTGCGCGTGGCAAACAATCTGGGCGTACTCAGGAGATCCAACGTTTAATCGGTCGCAGTTTGCGTGCTTGTGTGGATATGAAAGCATTAGGTGAAAATACGATTGTAATCGATTGTGATGTTATTCAAGCTGACGGTGGCACTCGTACCGCATCTATCACAGGGGCTTGTGTGGCATTAGTTGATGCGCTTAATTTTGCTCGTAGCAAAGGCATCATTAAAACCAACCCGCTTAAGTTCTTGATTGCTGCAGTAAGTGTTGGCATTTATAAAGGTGAAGCGATTTCTGATCTTGAATACCTTGAAGACAGCGAAGCTGGAACCGACATGAATGTGATCATGACCGAAACCGGTAAAATGATTGAAGTTCAAGGTACTGCTGAAGGTGAGCCTTTCAGCCATGAAGAATTGTTAGAAATGCTAGAGCTAGCAAAAAACAGTATTCGTGAAATTGTAGATGTTCAGAAAACCGCATTAAATTAAAATTTCAACGCCTCGTTCTTCGAGGCGTTTTTGTATCCTACCGATAAAATATAAGAGTTAACCATGAAAGCCTATCAAAAAGAATTTATTGAATTTGCTCTAGAACGTCAGGTATTACGTTTTGGTGAGTTTACCCTTAAATCAGGTCGTACTAGCCCATATTTTTTTAATGCAGGGTTATTCAATACAGGTAAAGATTTAGCTCGATTAGGACGCTTTTATGCGGCTGCTTTAGTAGATTCAGGTATTGATTACGACTTAGTGTTTGGTCCAGCTTATAAAGGCATTCCAATTGCAACAACTACAACGGTTGCATTAGCTGAACACCATGATATTGATGCGCCTTATTGCTTTAACCGTAAAGAGAAAAAAGATCACGGAGAGGGTGGCTCATTAGTTGGCAGCGAGTTAAAAGGCAAAGTTATGCTGGTGGACGATGTGATCACCGCAGGTACCGCTATTCGCGAATCAATGGAGATCATTAAAGCCAATGACGCTGAATTAGCTGGGGTATTGATTGCGTTAGATCGCCAAGAAAAGGGCAAAGCAGAATTATCGGCTATTCAAGAAGTTGAGCGTGACTTTGGTTGCCAGGTTGTATCAATTGTGACTTTGGCTGATTTGCTAACTTACCTTGAAGGCCAAGATGGAATGGAAACTGAGTTAGCTGCAGTAAAAGCCTATCGTGAGCAATACGGTATTTAGTATTTGCTCAGCACCTGCGCGATTGCAGGTGCTTGAACTTCGCTGAAGCTATCGGCTTAAAAACTCAGAGCGAGTAGAAGGATCTGATTTGAAAATTCCGCCTAATGCTGAAGTGCTTGTTTCACTTGTCGCATCCATTACTCCGCGGGCCTTAACGCAGTAATGTACCGCATCTATTTTTACTGCGACATTGTCTGTATCAAGCAATGTTTGCAGCGCCACTAACACTTGCTGAGTCAGACGTTCTTGTACCTGTGGGCGCTGGGCAAAAAAGCGCACAATACGATTGATTTTTGAAAGACCAATGATCTTTTTACGTGGCAAATAGGCGACCGTTGCAACGCCATCTATCGTCACTAAGTGATGCTCACAGGTACTGGTTAAGCTGATATCTTTCACCTTGATCATTTCATCAACATTCATTTTGTTTTCGATGACGGTGATTTTAGGAAAGTTACTGTAATCTAGGCCTGAAAACACCTCGTTAACATACATCTTTGCGATACGTTTAGGGGTATCGGCGAGACTGTCATCAGTTAAGTCGAGGGCAAGTGTATTGAGGATTTCACGCATGTGATGCTCAATTTTGTCTTTTTGCTGCTCTGGAGACAGAGTATTGTCGCGCATAGGCGTCTCAAGGCCACGCTCAATCAGCGCCTGTTGTACTTTACTGGCAGCGTCACTCAATGTAGGGGTATTAATAGTCACTGCTTGTATGGTCATGTCGTTCTCGCACTTAACTTTGGTTCTCTATTGAATATATAGTCAGTTTAACAGACTGCAAACTGAATATCTGAGTTAGTTACTCAGAAAAGGCGCAAAGGATACCTTAAGTTGAATAAAAATCCAGCGAAATATCCGAAAATGTGGGGAGCATCGAGCAACGGTATTAAAAAGAAAATGTGTACTATTCATGATTTTGATATTCAAAACCCCAACTACATCCTTGTGATTGGGAAAGTCTTTAATTGGGAACGCTTCCTAAACTAAAGTGAGTTCAAATACATCATACGCTAGTTGATGCCTCGGCCTTTAATTTTTGGTTTTAAGTTTTTAACATCAGCAGGGTATTTGCCTTCTGAAAAGTCATGTAAAAAGACGATGGCGTTGAACGCTTCTGCGGCCACCGTTGGGTACAAGGTCGAATTCACAATATCCGTTAGAATTTGTTGTGGTTCTCCATGCCCAATAACACCGAAATATTCAGCAACTCGAATTCTTACTGTGACTTCAGGATCATTCGCAAGTGTTTTAATACTTGATAACAAGGTGTTAGCTTTTTTACCAAAATTAATAGCAGTCGTCACCGCCCAGTAGCGTTGCATTGGATCACTTGATTGCAGTGCTTTTTTCAATTTTGGTTTAGCTTGTTCAAAAGGCAGCAAGCTTAAGTCAGCAATCGCAAATAGCTTGTTAATATGGGCTTTATTTTTTTGCGCAAACTCCTGAATGTTCGGCATACCATAACGGATCAAATAGCTTTCTGGATAAATCCCAAGATCAGGCAAGTCTAATAAACGTGTATGTAGACGTTCACGTAAATTGGTTAGCAATTGTTTGTATTTGGGATCAGCCGCTAGGTTATTCACTTCGTGGGGATCCTTGCTGGTATCAAACAGTTGTTCTACAGGTTTCGGATTAAAGAACTGTGATTGAACAGCATTCAGCTTGCCTTGTTTATGAAGTTTTCGCCATTCTTGATACGCTAGCATACGGTTGCGATAGTTGTTCTGTAGGCCGTTAGGTAAGTAACTTTGATAGTTACGAACGTAGCGAAAGTTGCCTTTTTTAATTGAACGTACTAAGTCATACTTTTCATCAAATCGATCGGCGTAAGCGATAGATTCATCTCGGCTGTTTACCTCATCTAGTGATACGTTTTCACCTAAGAAAGCTTTACCATCTATATGGGTTGGCAATTCGATGCCTGCAAGTGTTAACAGAGTTGGTGCAAAGTCGACAAATTCAACTGTACCTTGTACTCGTGTTGCTGCTTCTGCGTTCACTAGGTGTTTAAAGTTCTTTGGTACATGAACAACCAGTGGAACGCGAAGACCTGCGTCAAATAGGTAGCCTTTACTGCGTGGTAATACACCACCATGATCACCAAAGTAGAAGATAAAGGTGTCCTCTAGTAATCCATCATTACGAAGCTTTTCAACGGTAGTACCGACCTTACCGTCAATACTCACCATCTTTTGCAGATACTTTTGATAAGTAAATCGGGACAGTTGGGTATCAGGTAAGTAATCCGGTACGTTAATGTCTGCTAAAGTTTCAGGTTTGACTTCTTGTTGATATTGTTCGTTTTTGAAATGCAATCTTCCTTCGTGGCTATCATGGTGAGTTTCTACATGAAAAAAAGGCTGATTTGCATTATTGCGATCACGCCATGAAGCCTGCTTAGAAGATTGATGCCAGCCTTGTTGCTCATCCGCTACAACGTT
This sequence comes from Parashewanella curva, assembly GCF_003675895.1. Lineage (GTDB taxonomy): Bacteria > Pseudomonadota > Gammaproteobacteria > Enterobacterales > Shewanellaceae > Parashewanella > Parashewanella curva. Next base: position 20,436 of record NZ_ML014799.1, on the reverse strand, counting down.
GTAATCGGTTTTGGCATTATTCGTCGTATAGTAGCCGTTTTGACTTAGGTAGCTTTGAAACAGTTTTATATTATCAGTTTGAGGAAGTTTGGCATCCGCACGGTGGAATTGAGTGCCAATACTTGGGGCATAAACACCCGTAGCTAATGTTGTTCGAGCAACCGAACAAACAGGGCTGTTTGAATAAGCGTTATCAAAGGTTAATCCTGATTCTGCTAACGCTGAAATATTCGGGGTATTTATTCCGTTTTCAGAAAAGTGTTTTAGATAATGTGAAGAATTATCTTCAGAAATGATCCAAACAAAATTAGGACGTTTAACTTCTTGCGCAAAAGTGAGTGCAGAGGTTATGGCTAGGGAGGTGACAATAGCGCATTGATACAAAAGGCGTAATTTCATTTTGGCGGTATTTATAAGTGATTTTTTATTGACAACAATTAACCTCAAAGTAAATAAAATGTCAATTAAATATGATAAATACCATTTATGTATGTTATCTTGTGGGCAAAATGCCCATAATCCTAAAACGGTAGTTGGATACGTTTTCAAACGCAGAAAAAAATTTGGATAACAAGGCGAGACTCTCTGTCAGTAGCCATTCTACTGACAGAGAGTTTTAACGCAGTTAGCGAGATTTTTAGTCAGTTTGAACTCGTATAGCAATTTAATTAGCAGAAAAGCTGGTTCAATAGTTTATGCAAATTTACACCGTTACTTTCTTAAAAAGCATTCAACTGCTGTTTTTAGGATTGCAGATAACAAAAAATAATAGGTAGGGAAATGAGCTACAAAAAATTTCTTCCATTAGTTGTTGCATTACTTAGTGGGCACGTCGCTGCTCATAATCATGATTCTATAACGGACAAAGCTGTTCAGTTACGAGAACAAGCTCTCAATCATTCTGATCCATACGGTATTGTCGAGTCACTGACTGTTGAAGTCGGACATCGTTTACCAGGCACTAAAAACGATGAGCTAGCGGTTGAGTGGGCAGTAAAAAAAACTTAAGTCTTTCGGCTTTGACAAGGTATACACCGAAGACGTTGATATCCCTGTTTGGCATCGTGGTATCGAGAAAGCTGAAATCGTATTTCCATACCCACAAAAGCTAGTCATCACTGCGCTGGGTGGCAGCGTACCAACTCCTAAAGATGGCATTACCGCTTCAGTGGTTCGCTTTGGTTCTTTTGATACGCTTAAGAAAGCGAAAAAGGGCAGCTTGAAAGGCAAAATTGCCTTTGTTGATGAGTTAACCCCAAAACACAGAGAAGGCAACGGCTACGGTAAAAACTCTGTCATTCGTCGTACCAGCGCTAGCATTGCGGCGGATAAAGGTGCGATTGGTGTCGTTATTCGCTCTATTGGTACCACCAATGATCGTTTTGCTCATACCGGTCAAATGAGTTATGCCAAAGGCAGCAAAAAAATTCCAATCGGTGCACTGTCTTCACCTGATGCCAATCTTCTCGCGACCATGATTAAGAAAGCGGGTCACGTTAAGCTAAGTATGACCCTTGCAACTGAAATCTTACCTGCAGGTAAATCAGCTAATGTGATTGCCGAAATTAAAGGCCGTGAAAAGTCTGAAGAAGTGATCATTCTTGGTGCTCACCTTGATTCTTGGGATTTAGGTACTGGCGCATTAGATGATGGTGCAGGTGTTGGTATTGTTAGCGAAGCGGCAAGATTAATCGCGGCTATGCCACAAAAGCCACGTCGTACCATTCGCCTTGTTCTATGGGCGGCTGAAGAAATTGGCTTGGTTGGTTCTAAGCAATATGTTCGTGAGCATATGGCTGATCTGAAAAATATCAAGCTAGTATCAGAATCTGATTTTGGTGGCAGTAATATCTTCCGATTCGACAGTAACTTTGCATCAAGTGATCTACATTTTGTCGATAACGTCATGAAAGTATTAGCGCCATTGGGTATTGAAAAAGGCAACAACACTGCAGGTGGTGGACCGGACAGCTGGCCATTTAGAATGAAAGGCGTGCCTGTATTCTCGCTACGTCAAAATGGTATCGATTATTTCGACTACCACCACACGCCAAACGATACGTTAGACAAACTAGACCCTAAGCAGATGCAGCAAAATGTCGCAGCTTGGTCGGCGGTTATCTATATGGCTGCAGAATCTGACGTTGAATTTTCACATTTACCAGTAAAGCAATAACAGCAAGGCCGTAAAACACCATGGAACAAAATAAGAGTGTAGAAGTGCCTGAGTTGGCCTCTGAACCTACAACTGAACCACGACAGCTGAGTCTATTAATGGCGTCACTGCCAATCTTAGTGACCTTCTTGTTGCTAGTGATTGGCTATGGTCAATTTGATCTCGCAATTGAACCATTACTGATCATCTCTGCGGTATTTGCCGCGGGGATAGCGGTTTACCACGGTTACACTTGGTTAAATATCCAAAATGCGATTGTAAAGAAGCTCTCAGATGCCATGCCATCATTACTGATCCTATTACTGGTAGGTGGTTTGATTGGCTCGTGGGTGATCGGTGGCACAATTCCACTTTTGGTGTATTACGGCTTAGCCATTATCACTCCTGAATATTTAGCAATTACCGCATTTCTGGTAACGGCATTTGTCTCGTTATGCATAGGTACATCATGGGGATCAGCAGGTACCATTGGTGTGGCATTAATGGGCGTTGCCGTCAGTCTCAATGCGCCAGTAGCAATTGTTGCTGGTGCTGTGGTTTCAGGTGCCTACTTTGGTGATAAGCTTTCCCCACTTTCAGATACCACAAACCTCGCCCCAACCGTTGCGGGTACAGACTTGTATAGCCATATCAGACATATGTTGTGGACGACCATTCCTGGTTTTATTTTAAGTTGCATCGTGTTTACTTTTGCTTTGCAAGTGGATAGCGAGCAGCCGATGGTTTCGTCACAAGAAGTGGCGGCGATTCTGGCCAATATTCAACAGCTTTATGATTTGAACTTGCTATTGCTGTTACCTCCCGTATTAGTCTTGTTTGGTGCTATTAAAAAATACCCAACTATTCCAGTCATGTTGGCGGCTTGTGGTTTAGGTTGTTTCAATGCGTTCTATTTCCAAGGTTTCAGTTTAGAAGTCATCTTCCAAGCTTTTTTAAATGGCTTTTATGGCGGCATGTTCCCTGCTGATACCTTTATTAATCCCGATGTTGCCAAAATCATTAACCGCGGTGGCGTGGCATCAATGCTGGATGTGTTGTTATTGGTGATTTGTGCCTTTTCGTTTGCGGGAGCGTTATCGGTTTCCGGTGGTCTACAAGTGATTGTTAAGCACTTTGCTAAAGGGATCACCAATGTCTTTAGCTTAATTGGTGCCACCATTGCTACTACCTTACTTGTGGTTGGAACAACCGCTGATGGCAAGCTGGCGTTAATTGTGCCTGCAGAGCTGTTTAAAGACATGTATAAAGATTTCAAACTAAGCTACACCAACCTATCTCGTACCATTGAAGATGCGGGAACGGTGATTGAGCCATTAATGCCTTGGACAGCTGCGGGTGTGTTCATGGCATCAACCCTAAACGTTCCTACCTTGGATTATCTACCTTGGGCGATCCAGTGCCATAGCGGTGTCATTTTTGCCTTGATTTTGGCGGCAACTGGTATTGGTATCTCTACCGTTCGTGCTAAGAGCAATGAACAGCAAGTAGTGAACGGGTAGGTGTAACCATGACGACCAATTTTGATCATATTTGGCAGCGACGTGGTACTGATTGCTTAAAGTGGGACTTTCTTGATGAGAGCTTGAAAGCTGATGCAGAGCAAGTGCTTGCCAGTGGTGTTTCAGATTCTGATTTCGCGATTTATGCACCGATAATCGACGCCGTGACCAAGCGCCTTGAACATCCAATTTTGGGCTATTCAGAGCGCAGTGAGCGTTATTATCAATCGGCCATTAATTGGTACCAAAAGCGTCATAACTTAACCCTTGAGAAAGAGTGGCTTCATACCACTGAAGGGATTTTACCTGCGGTTGCTATGTTGGTTGAGTTAACTACTCAAGAACAAGACGCAGTAGTGGTGCAAACACCGATTTATCACGGCATTTCGCGAGTGGTGAATAATCTAGACCGCACTTTAGTGAACAATCAACTTATCAACGATGATGGCTATTATCGCATTGATTTTGACTTACTAGAGGAGCAATTAAGCTCGGGCGTGAAAGCGATGATCTTTTGTAATCCTCATAACCCTGTCGGGCGCTTATGGACGAAAGATGAAGTGTCAAGAGTCGTAGAGCTTTGTCATCGGTATCAAGTGATGCTGATCAGTGATGAAGTATGGGCAGACTACAACTTATATGGCAAAAGCTTTAATAGTTGTTTGGCAACTAACCCTGATTGGCATCAGCAACTTGCCGTGTGCACCTCACCAACCAAGACCTTTGGCCTAACGGCGTTAAGGTTGGCCAATACCATTATCAAAAATCAGCAACTGTCAGAGCAACTTAAACGTAAATTATCCGCTTATGGCATGGACGTATTTAGCTGTTTGAGTGTTCAAGCCAGTATTGCGGCCTTTGAACAAGGTGAAGCATGGCTTGATGAGATGCTGAGCTACCTCGAAGCCAATATGGATTGCGCGGCTGATTATTTGAGTACTCACTTACCAAAAATCAAATTCCAAAAACCAGAAGCCAGCTATTTAGTCTGGTTAGATTGCCGTGAATTAGGATTACCTCAGCAACAGCTGATGGAAAAGTTGGTTCAAGAGCAAAAACTGCTGGTGAATTCTGGTGAAAATTTTGGCGAAGCAGGGCAAGGGTTTATTCGCTTAAACCTGAGTTGTCCACGCTCAATACTCGAACAAAAACTTCAACGTATCGTAAAGGCATTTGCATCATGAATCTAAAAGTAGGCTCATCAATTAGCCTTATGGCTGCTTTAGCGCTCAGTACCACTTCGTGTGCGACGGTTTCGGAACAACAGGCAGAAAAAACCGCAGAAATCCAAAAGCCCAATATTATCTATATTTTGGCGGATGATATGGGTTATGGAGATTTAGGCTCATACGGTCAGACAAAAATCAAAACCCCAAATCTTGATCAGATGGCGTCAGAAGGGATCCGTTTTACTCAGCATTATGCTGGTTCTACGGTTTGTGGTCCTTCTCGTGCCAGCTTGTTAACGGGGTTACATTCAGGTAATAGCCCGGTTCGTGGTAATCCAACGTGGACAGATAATCGTAAGCCATACGATTTACAAGACTCAGACATCACCTTAGGTGAAATGCTGAAAACGGCGGGTTATCAGACCGCAGTAATCGGCAAATGGGGCATGACCGAAGACAGAAGCTTCCCAGAAGATAAAATCAACCCGAGTATGCCAAATCAGCAAGGCTTTGATTACTTCTTTGGTTTTAAGTATCACCATGATGCCCATTACTACTACTGGGATAAGCTTTGGGAAAACAATTCTCCTTATTGGTTAAAAGAAAATGATTACATGAACAATAAAGGGATTTATACCCATGACTTGTTCTCCAATAAAGCCATTGATTACATTAAGCAGAGTGATAAAACCAAACCATTCTTCCTGTATCTGGCTTATACCATTCCGCACCTGCCGATGACAGTACCTGAAGATTCTAAAGCTCAATACAAAGACTTAGGCTGGCCCAAGCGCAAGATGAATACCCAAGGTCATTACCGTAACGATAAAGAAGGCAATGTGACTTATGCAGGTATGGTTTCACGCATGGACCGAGACATTGGTGCTTTGCTGAAACTGTTAAAACAGCAAGGCCTTGATGAAAACACCTTAGTGATTTTTGCATCAGACAATGGCCATCACTACGACAACGGTTTCTTCGATTCAAACGGCCCATTCCGTGGTAAAAAGCGTGATTTATATGAAGGTGGAATTCGAGTGCCATTCATTGCCAAGTGGGCCAATAAAATCAAGCCTAATACAGAGTCTGATCATATCTCAGCTATGTGGGACATGATGCCAACTTTCTGTGAATTGTCGGGGGCGGATTGCCCTAAGACAGACGGTGTGTCACTGCTTCCAACATTATTAGATAACCGTAAGCAAGAGCAGCACGATTTTCTCTATTGGGAATTTAATGAGCGCCAAGGGCCGATTCAGGCGGTGCGTCATCAAAATTGGAAACTGGTTCGATTCTATGAAAAACCGGCTGAACTCTATGATTTATCTACTGACGTAGGTGAAAAGAATGATGTGGCGGCGAAATACCCAGAAACAGTGAAAAAAATCACCAAGATGATGGACGGTGCTCGTAGTCCTCATTCACAGTTTTCTCTAAAACCCTTAATAAAACAATAAGACACAGTAAATCTGGAAGCAAGAACAATGGCAAAAAAGTTAACCACAGCCGTAGCGACAGCGTTAGTGTTGTTATCAACTGGCTGTAGCAAACAAAGTACCCCCGAATCCTCGACAGAAATGGTAGCTGCTAAGACACAGCAAAAGCCAAACCTGATTGTGCTTTATGTCGATGATCTTGGTTATGGCGATGTTGGCGCTTATGGCGCCAAAGGCGTTGAAACTCCAAACATTGATAAGCTGGCGGCGGGCGGTGTGATGTTCACTGACGCGCACTCATCATCAGCGACTTGTACGCCATCACGTTACTCATTACTGACGGGTGAGCACGGCTTTAGAAATGATGCCGCAATTTTACCAGGTGATGCACCACTGCTCATTCGTCCGGGTAAGAAAACCTTACCGTCTTTATTAAAACAACAAGGTTATGCGACTGCGGTTGTGGGGAAATGGCACTTAGGACTCGGTAACGGCAGTGTCGATTGGAACACTGACGTAAAACCAGGGCCACTTGAAATAGGGTTTGACTACAGCTTTTTACTACCTGCAACCGGTGACCGTGTTCCTACGGTTTATCTTGAAAATCATAACGTGGTGAATTTAGATAAAAACGATCCAATCACCGTAAGTTACCATGAAAAAGTAGGCAACAAGCCAACAGGGTTAACGCATCCTGAGTTACTAAAATACCCAGCAGATCTTGAGCACAGTGAAACCATCGTCAATGGTATCAGCCGTATGGGCAGCATGACGGGCGGTGAAAAAGCGCTATGGAAAGACGAAGAGTTTGCTGACATCTTTACCGAAAAAGCGGTTAACTTTATTCGTGCCAATAAGAATCAGCCATTCTTTTTATTCCACTCTTACCATGATATCCACGTTCCAAGAATGCCGCATGAACGTTTTAAAGGTAAAAGTTCAATGGGGCCAAGAGGGGATGCCATTGTTCAGATGGATTGGATCTCTGGTGAAATCGTTAAAGAGCTGGAGCGCTTAGGGATTGACGACAACACTATGATTGTCTTCACCAGTGATAATGGCCCTGTATTGCATGATGGCTATTTTGACCAAGCTAAAGAACTGGTTGGCGATCACAAACCCGGTGGTGTATATCGTGGTGGTAAATACGGTGCTTATGAAGGCGCAACGCGTGTTCCAACCATCGTTTACTGGAAAGGCAAAATTCAACCAACTGAATCAGATGCTTTAATTTCACAAATGGATCTATACGCCTCTTTTGCCAAGCTGATCAATGCACCTCTTGCAGAAGGTGAGGCTCAAGACAGCAATGATTTCTTAGATGTATTCATGGGTAAGTCTCATACTGCACGTGAATATCTGATTGAAGAGTCTGTAGGCACCACATCATTGCGTTACAAAAACTGGAAGCTGATTGAGAAAGCCAGCAAAATTCCAGATTGGATTGCAGATAAAAAAATGGACGTAGGATTTAGCGATAAGCCTCAGCTGTTTGATTTATCAAATGATGCAGGTGAGCAAAACAATATCGCTGCTGAACATCCAGAGTTGGTGAAGCAGTTACAGCAAAAAATCCAAGATATTAAGCAAAACGGCTATTAATTTGCTCGACTATGTCATGCCCAGCTCTTTGCATTGGGCATGACATCAAATAGTGATTTTCTATAGATCCTGAAAAAAACGATTAGAACGTGGCAAGTAATGGTTATCGTAATTTAGCGACATAATCACTTGCTTGCTTCTGCCGATAATTTCATTTCTTGGAACAAAGCCAATCATTCTGGAATCAGCACTGTGGTCTCGGTTATCCCCAAGGACGAGATAGTGCCCATTTGGAACGGTAACGGTATCAAAACTCGCATAATCTGAATTTGTTTTATCTGTTCTAATTTTATGCTTTATTCCTAACAAATTTTCTTGCTTATCATCGACTAAGCCGTTGCTTGAAATACTTTGATAAGACAATGACTTGCCATTGATACTAAGTTTATTTTTATTTAATTCAATCACATCTCCGGGAACACCAATCACCCGTTTAATTAGCCTTTCATCAGCGACTTTTGATTCAAAAATGATAATGTCACCACGCTGTGGATCAGACATTTTGTAAAGCGAAGTATGAGTAAAAGGTATGCGAACATCATAAGCCATTTTATTGGCTAGAATTCTGTCACCTTCAAGAATTGTGGGCTTCATTGAGCCTGTTGGTACGGTATACCAATCGGCTACCGCACTACGAAACACACTCATTAGAAGAAGAAAAATGATCAAGCCTTTATTATCTTTGAAACTTTTAAGTAGCCAGTTTTTCATACAAATCCTTTTTGTGGTTGAGCAAGTGGCTTGTTGAAGAGAGCGTTAAGTCCTCCCCGCATCAACTGAAATACATTGCCCAGTAATTAACGTACTTTGATTGGACGCTAAAAACAGCGCTAAGTTCGCAACATCTTCGGGTTGAATACGTTTTTTTATGGCTAAATGCTTCATCCACTTCTGTTCTTGTTCATCGGTGAGCCATGAATCAAGCTGTTTTTGCGTGGCGACCCAGCCCGGAAGAATCGCATTAACGCGAATATTGTCTTTGCCAAAATCTTTAGCAAGTGCTTTAGTCATCCCCATTAATCCGGCTTTAGCGGTAATATAGGGCGCCATATTCTCCATGCCAATCAAAGCATTAATGGAACCAAAATTAATGATGCTGCCGCTTTGATGCTTTTGCATTAGTTGATAAGCGGATTGTGCGGCCGCAAAAGCAGGGGTTAGATTGATGTCAATACTGTCATGCCAATCAGACATGGCAATGTCGGAGGTATTAAAACGTGTATCATCTGCAGCACAGTTGATTAGTACATCTAACCCATTGAAATGGTGATACGCATCAGTGATGGCTTGTTTAAGACCTTCTGAATGGGTTATGTCTAACTGTCGAAACCAAATATTCTGTTTTTTATCAGAGAAGGCTTCAAGCAGATCAACCGAGGCTTTAAGATTTATATCGACAAAAGCGATCTTTGCACCTTGTTGTAAAAAAGTACGAATGACTGCAGCACCGATCCCAGATGCACCTCCGGTAATAAAAACAGTCTTGTTGTTTAAACAATGATATTGAGTTGTTGTTACCACTACTTACCCATTCACTAAATTTTCGTATTAATATTACTTTTTTACTCTATGGGCTAACGGCTTTGCAAGTAGGGTACAGAAAATAATGGCTGTATTGCTGTAAAATTAGTCACAAATCAAACAGCATGGTGTTCACATAGACAATATTTTAGATTGAGGTATAGTGAGCAAGCTCAAATACTGTTGATTTTTTGTTAATGTTTGTGCTGATGTTAGCGTACAATGGCCAACCTTTATTTTTAGTATCAATGATATATGGGTTCTAAATTAGGGGATTTAACTGTAAGTTTGTGGTTGTACCAGAGATTAACACTACAGTTAAGTAAGAAATTAACGTAAGATATTTTCTTGATTGAGTTACGGTAAATCAGATTTTTTTAAGTCCTGTGTAATTTTGTCAGGTAATTGAATAATTAATAACAAAGCATCAAATAAGAGCTGGATATGGCTACAAATATAAAGCATAACTTAACCTATCAATTGACGCATGATTTAGGTAAAGCAATTGTAACTGGGACTTATAAGGTCAATGAAAGTTTGCCTACAGAGGCAGAACTGTCTGTGGAGTATGATGTCAGTCGCAGTGCAACACGAGAAGCGGTAAAAATGCTCTCTGCGAAAGGATTAATTACTTCAAGACCGAAAAAAGGGATCACAGTATTACCAGAAGAAAGCTGGAATATGTTTGATACTGATGTTCTTGGTTGGATATTAAGCAGCAACCCATCTTTGAAGGTGCTGAAATCTTTCACTGAAGTCCGTGCTGCCATTGAGCCCAGTGCTGCGGCATTAGCAGCCGTCAATGCATCAGAAGAAGATCTCGCTGAAATTGAGCACGCGCTTGAACGTATGAAAGCTGCAGAAACAGGCTTAGATGATCCTTTAGATTCCGATATCGCCTTTCATACAGGTTTACTAAAAGCCAGCGGTAACCCGTTTATCATTCAATTAACGGATTTTATTAGCACTGCACTTAAAGTCAGTATTCGTTATACCAATGCAACAAAAGGTGCGACTGGTGATATTGAAGCGCATACTCAGATTTTAAATGCGATAAAATCAGGTGAGCCTGATACAGCACGCCAATGTGTGAAAGAAATTTTGGATGAAGCAATAGAGCTGATTAATTCAAACCTTTAGATTGCGTTGTCCAGAAAAAAGAGGCTCAAATATCTGTGGGAGAATATATACTCGTGATACCTGAAGATGCAGGATTTCAGCGAGAATTAATTGCCATTTAGGCAAGGTACTTATCCGTAGGAATAGTTATTCTATTTCAAGGTTAAGTAACGCAGAATAAATGGCAATTAAACTCGCACTTCTTGGGCTTTTCAGCATTGATTCTTCTTTGTTGTGAAAGCTTAAATTAGCCCACTAGTTCTGCACTTTCACGCCTCGAATAATGCAACGCTGAACAAGCCCTGAAAGTTGCATCGTCAGGTATCACGAGTATTTATATGAGCCTCAACAGGGTAACTGTTACCTAAAGCGAGTTACTGTTCAAACTGGTACTCACCTTTTTTAAAGCTGTATTTCTTACGTAGCGCTTTATTCCACACCAACCTTTCTTTACTTCGCGTGCGCTCAGATTTCGGGATCCCCATTACGGCTCCATTTTCAAAGCAAAATACCATTTGCAATTTACCGCTGGATTGTTCAGGCTCGTTGATCACACAAGTAAACTTGCCACCATCTTTAATGTCGCAAACGTACATTTTTTGCCAATAAGCACTTTTTAGTGAGTTCGGCGTATCCGCAATCACAACGCTGTGGGCTGGATAGTCGGTCTTTAATTGACCGTTGACAATAATTTGGTTGTTACTTTTGTCAAAATGCGCTTGGTAGTCATTCAGTGAAAAATTGATCTTTTTATCTATGTCTGTGTCTGTGCCCGTAAACACTGGGTGTTTCCATAGCATGGCAGCAGAGGCTTTGGATAAATAGACACGCTCATCGCCCTTGGTTTTGCGCTTATAGACTTTGTTCACTGGTCCCATTAACGAGTTACCTAAGCCATCTTTTTGATGTGGACCATTGTGAGGTAAGCCTAATGCGTGTCCCATTTCATGGACTACCGCTTTCAGTAAGAAAGCATCCGCTGTACCTTTTGCAGCTAAAGAGCCATTGACATCAATATCGCCTTTCACATCTTTAAACCCAGCACGAGAGAAGCCCCCTTGAAAATCACCACCGCCAACATAAGCGCCTTTTTTGATTTTTTTCGGGTAATAAAATGCCCACCAGAATTGATGATCTTTTGGTAAACCGTATTGCGTTGAGGTTTGAGCAATCACCGATTTTTTATAAAAGCCATAATTTTCGTATTTTTTACTGGCGTGGGTATAGCGGCCTTCTACATAGTTGATTTTTACATCACCGTTTGGATTACGATTGAGTTTAAAAGGCTGTGCTACTGGGTAGCCCCAATATTGCATCCAGTGGTTAAAAAACTTCTCACTGATATCAGCGACTTCGTTCAGACGTTGATCGGTTTTTTGTGGAGCAGCTTGTCCTTTTGGCGTAAACATCACCATGTGGATCAAGCTGTCGTTTTTCGTTTGTTCCTGCTCGGAAGCTAAGCCAATGTGACTGACTAACAATGAACAGCAGCCGATAGCAATTGTGCTGAATTTAGTTTTCATTTTAAGTACCTTCATTATCTTTTTCTGTAATCAGGACGGCCTTTTTCAGGCACGACGGCTTGGGTATCTTTACGCCATTGGATCAATTCATCATGCAGTTTCTTAGCGACGTTAGGGTATTTACTGGCAAGGTTTTGGCTTTCGCTAATGTCTTGCTTAACGTTGTAAAGTTCAAGGTGACCATCATCGAAATATTCAATGAGTTTCCAATCCCCTGAGCGAATGGCACTGGCTGGCTTGCCTCTCCAACCGGTATTGGCATTTTTGCTTAACGGTTCCGGCGTATAGTTTTGTAAGCCTTTACCAGATAGATAAAGTGGGTAGTGCCAAAATAGTGAGCGTGATTCAATGTCTTGGCCTTTTAGTGCCGGCAGTATGCTGACACCATCTAACGGCTGCTGAACTTTTAATAATGACGTTTTGGCAATATCAGCAAAGGTAGGCAGCATATCAACGGTATTGATTGGGGTTGCTGACTTGGTGTTTGGCTTGATGGTACCTGTCCAACGAGCGGCAAATGGGACGCGAATACCGCCCTCATACAGCGAGCCCTTGCCACCACGTAGTGGAGCATTAATCGAGATATTATTTAGACCGCCATTATCAGAGGTATAAATAACAAGGGTGTTTTCATCAAGTTGATAGTGATCCAGTGTTTTCAATACTCGCCCAACGCCAGTATCAACCGCTTCCACCATGGCCGCATAGGTTGGATTGTATTTACGACCGCTGCTGTGAAGCGGGTGATCTTTAAACTTGTTTTTGTACTTTTTGACCACTTTAGGATCGGCCACTAATGGAATATGAACATCCCAATAAGACATGAACAAGAAGAAGGGTTTATTCTTATTTTCTTTGATGAAATTTACACTGGCATCGGTAATGCGAACAGACGCATCGGCATCGTTGTAGTACTTGCCTTTGGGGCCAGCGACGCCGTCACTGCTGCTGATATCAAAGCCCTGAGTATCATCACCGACATGCCACTTACCAAAACGAGCACTGGTATAACCCGCCTGCTTGAGTACTTCAGCCACACTGGTGGTGCTTGGCGTTAAATCATTTAATACTTCAAATGGACGAGGGCCTGATTTAAAGCCGAAAGACTTAAGGCGTTGATCATCCAGTACCACTTTAAGCTTCATTAAACGAGGATCGCCTTTAGAAGCCGCACCTGGTGTATAAATTTTATGTCTAGGTGTATAACTTCCTGAAATAAATGACGCGCGAGTTGGTGCACAATTCGGGCCAGCGCTATAAGCATCGGTGAAGGTCATTCCTTCATTGGCAAGACGGTTAATATTGGGCGTTTCGTAAAAGTCAGCACCATTAAAGCCAACGTCTTTCCAGCCTTGATCATCAGCCAGAATGAAGATGATATTCGGTTTTTTTTCAAAGGATGTAGGTGCTTTGGTTGCCGCAACGCTGGGGAAGAGGCTGCACGACAGAATGAAACTACCTAATGAAAGCGCAAGATTTTTTGTATTTAGCTTCATGCTTATTTGCTCTTCTTTTCGTAAGAGGATAAATATTTATCGCGTAACTTTGTTCTGCGAGATTCAAGCTTATAAGCTTGTCCCTCAATAAATACTGCATCAGCGTTGGTGGTCACTTCTAATGGATCGCCATCCCAAATCACGAAATCTGCTACTTTGTTTTTGCTTAATTCTCCAACCTTGCTTAAGTTGAAAATTTTGGCAGGATTGGTCGTGATGGCTTTAAGCGCACTTTCATGAGGTAACCCATGGGCAACGGCAATTCCAGCGGATTGTCTTACTAAGAAAGCACGCTGATTACCGTTTTCATAAGTAAAGGCAAACAATACTCCGGCTTTATCCAACAGTGCTGCGTTGTCGTAACGGGCACCGAGTTTATCAAAATCCACAGGACGGTTTTCTTGTGGGTTGATCAGTACTGGAATGTTAGCTTTAGCGAGTTCGCTTGCTACCTTCCATGCTTCGGCAGCACCTGTGATCACCAGCTTAATGTCATATTGCTGTTTAAACTTGATGGCTTGCATCAGTTCAATCGCATTATTGACTTCTAGAAGCAGTGGTTTATCTCCCTGAATGATAGGAAATAAAGCACGCATATTACGATCGCTGAGGGTGAATGATGTAGTATCTTTACCTTTCTTTACTGCAGATTGATTTTCTTCAAAATACTTCACTTCACCCATGATGCGATAAAGGCGTTCCCAAGCAATATTACGATTGCCAATGCCTTTTAAACTGGCTTTCATCGGCCCTTGTTCGAGTATGGTATTGTAATCGCCACTGAGTTTGATGACGACACCTGAACCATGAAAGAGCTTACCTGAGCTGGTTGGAACCGTGATAGCACGAGTGACACCGTGGCGACGGTTTTCTGCAATGGCTATCGCATTATGATTAAAGGCATAATCAATGCGATAAGCGGCGTTTAAATCACTGCCTTTTGCACTTTGAACATCGGCGGTGGGGTTACCCGGTAAATCAAATAAACCGATTTGGCTGGCTGGATAAATAATTCCAGCAGTAATGTGCTTACCTGTAGCATCAATGCGTTCTGCTTTACTAGGAATACGGATGCTTTGACCAAGGGCTTTGATTTTTCCATTTTCAATCAGCAAGGTGCCGTTGGTGACCACACCTTTACTGGATGAGGTATGGATGGTTGCACCTGTCACCGCCAGCGTTTCGGATAGGCTTTGCTGGCTATACATACTGGTGAATAACACAGAAAGAATAAGCAGTAATGGTTTGTTAAATTTCATCTTTACAGCTCCCATGTTACTCGTTAATGCCTAATTCAAAATCGCTTTGAATTATGTTGAAATTGGATTTTCTGTCGAACATGAGGTTGCCATCAATGTAGACTTGTTCAGTCAATGAATAGCTACTGAAGGGATCGCCACTCCAAAGCACCACATCGGCGTTTTTACCTTTTTCTAAAGAGCCCGTTACCTTATCAATACCTAAGATTTTGGCTGCGTTTAATGTCAACCAACTAAAGGCTTGTGCTTTAGAGATATTAAGCCCGACTTTATTACCATCTGCCCATGCTTTAGCCGCTTCTTGGTTAAGCTTTTGAACTTGAGCGGCGGAGTCAGAATGTACGACTGCGCAAGCACCTTGACTGGCTACCATGGGCACGTTTTCATCAATGGCATCAAAGGATTCCATTTTGAATCCCCACCAATCGGCCCACATCGCTGAGCAAATGTTTTCTTTAGCAAGGGTGTTCGCAATTTTGTAGCTTTCAACTGCATGATGAAAGGCAGTGATTTTGTAGTCGAACTCTTTACTAAGATTGATCATTGAGTTCATTTCATCAGCTCGATAACAGTGAATATGCACTAGTATTTCATTGTCGAGCACACCAACAAGTGTATCGAGTGCAACATTGCGGGCAGGTGGTGTCGCTTTTTTTCCTGCCTTTAGGGCTTGTTCGTAGTTTTGCCATTTCTGTTGATACGCTTTGGCGTCTTGCCATGCTTTGCGATAACCCGCCATATTGCCCATGCTGGTTTTTGGGCCGCCTTTGTTGCCATATGTACGTTTTGGGTTTTCACCACAGGCCATTTTGATGCTGTAGGGAGCGTTAGGGAATTTCATGCCTTCACGGCTGATACTCGGGACATTTTTAATGGTAACTCCACGACCACCAAAGAGGTTGGCGGAGCCTGGAAGTACCAACATGGTGGTGATGCCGCCTTCTAAAGCGCGCGAAAATTCAGGTGCTTGGGGCCAAATAGAATGCTCTGCCCATACTTCTGGGGTAACTGGTTTCGTCCACTCATTGCCTTCTTTTTGTGATTTATGGTTCGGCGATGAGAACAAACCCAAATGAGAGTGGGCATCAATAATGCCGGGAGTCAGCCATTTGCCTGTTCCATCAATGCGTTTTGCATTGCTGGGAATTTGAATATTGTTACCTAAGCCAATGATTTTACCTTTATTCATTAAGATACTGGCATTATCAATTTGCTCACCAGCGCCCGTTAATACGGTCGCATTGGTGATGGCAATGAGTTGTGAAGACTCAGGAGAATAAGTGCTTGGATAAGGATCCTTGTTAATGGTATGAGCGTAAGCTTGTGGCACTAATAAGCTGGCGGCTACAGCAATCATTTGCCACCGAATATTTATTTTTTTTAGTTTTTTGAGTAATGGCATGGTGATAATTTGCTAGTAAGTGAAAGGAAAAGAGCCTAATGCAAGGCATTAGGCTCTGTGATGCTTACAAATTAAAACTTGTAAGTGGCACCAAGGACGGCACGTCTATCGTTAATCGCGAAATCACGAGGACGATATTCATCTTGATAATAAGAATGTACTTCTTTGTTGTTGATGTTCTTCAGACTTAATTTAACCTTAAATTTCTTAGAGAATTTGTAGTTAAATGAAGCATCTAGCACACCACCACCTGAGTTAAATACAGGTTTGTTTCTGAACAGTTGGTCGAAGTACTTGTCACGCCAGTTCCAAGTTAAACGAGCTGAGAACTTATCATCCTCATAGATACCCACAAGGTTGTAACTGGTTTTAGACAAATCTTGTAGTGGTAAATCAAGACCATCTACTGGAGATGGTGCTTCAGAGTCGATATAAGTTGCATTGGCTTTCACACCAAAGTTTGCCCAAATACCAGGTAGGAAGTCGAAAAACTGCTGATATGAAGCCGCAAAACCTTTGAGTTTCCCTTTTTCACCATTAATGGTTCTTTGAGTATCATACTCTTGACCAAAGTGGATTTCTTTATTGGTGCTCTTAATGGTAAAGCCATCTACTTCTTTGTAGAAGAAGACACCAGTTAGAGCTGTTGAGTCATTAACATACCATTCAACACCAATATCAAAGTTGTCAGAAGTGAACGCTTTAAGTTCTGGGTTTCCGACGATTACTAAGTCATTGCCATTATTACTTGTTAAATGAACACTTGGCGCTAAAGCAGCAAAATTCGGTAGCGACATCACTCGCGATGCAGCAGCACGAACTAGAACACTGTCGCTAACTTCAAATTTAACATTCAAGGATGGTAAGGTGTTGGTTTCATCAGTACTAACTTGTGTTGGTTCATTATTCTTACCTTGAATAGCAAGACTTTCAGAATCACGCTGAGTATCAACGATACGTACACCAAAGTTACCTGAAACAGGAATGTTACCGATTTCACTTTCAAAATTAGCTTGTACATAACCCGCTAGATTTTTCTCAGTGATATTAAATTGCAGGTTATTGGCTGGTGCTGTTGAAGTCTCTTTAACGCCTAATATATCACGTACTTCAGCGTCATTACCCACAATGGCATCCATGTCAGCAATCACAAATCCAGAGCCTAAACCTGCTTCGCCATCATAAAAGTCAGAATCAGATAATAAAAAATAATCAGCTAACTCAGATGTAGCGACTTTTACACCTTTAGGGTTAAGATCAAACCCTGAACGATCAGCATC
Source organism: Parashewanella curva (assembly GCF_003675895.1). GTDB lineage: Bacteria > Pseudomonadota > Gammaproteobacteria > Enterobacterales > Shewanellaceae > Parashewanella > Parashewanella curva. The sequence continues at coordinate 2,954 of NZ_ML014799.1, read as the reverse complement.
ACGGCTAGTGTAGCGAAGACCAGTCTCGATAGATTGGAAAAAATCGCCATTAATATCGTATGTTAGATCTGCACGTAGGCCTACTTCATCACTTTTGGTGTTGGTGATCTGATCACGGAACTGGTTGATCACAAAGTTACTTGGATCACTAAAATCAAGCGTAGTGGTTACTTGAGGTGCTGAGTTCTTGGCGTTCGAATAATCTAGGGTGATCTCATCTTTTTTTGCAGTATCACCGAGGCGAATATTTTTGAAAGTATTATCGCTTTCACTGCTTACATAGCTAGCTTGTAGGTTTAGCGTAACATCTTCAATAAAGTATTCAGCACCCAAAGCAATATCGTAAGTTTTGGTGTCTCGTGTTTCTACTTGAGATAATGATTGCAAGATTGGGTTAATGTAAGTGACTTTGGTAACGTCTAAGTTTGGATTAGAATAATCCGCTTCTTTGATTTTGATAGTTTCTTTTTTCTTGGCTATCTTAGATGTTCTGTAATTTAAAGCGTTCCGACGAGTATCTTCACTGAAGTCGATGTAACCCATATCTAAGAAATAGTGAGAATTTTCGTTAGGATCCCAGTCAAAACGGGCAACAATGTTGTTACGCTTGGTTTCTTCCGTACCATAAACAAAACCACCACCAGTTGAACCCTTAGCATCTGGGTTATTTGGATTAGCTAGTTCTCGTCCGAAGGACAAAGTACGTTGACGGTCAAAGCGGGTATTACGAGTTTGATGGTTAAATGCCAGCAGTGCACCAAATTCGCCGTATTCAGTGTCAAACGAATCGCCAACCATGCCTGAAATTTTTGGTGCCCACTTTTCTGAAAGGTCAGCGTATTGAGCTTGAATGTTGATCGAGCCTTTTGACTTATTAAAGTTAGTGGTTTTTACACGTTGTAAATCCAGTGTACCAGCAATACCACCTTCGATTTGGTTAGCTTGAGGTGATTTGTAAACCTTAATACCTGACAAACTTTCAGATGGAATGTCTTTTACATTGATGTTACGGCCAATACCGGTAAACATGGTGCGGCCATTCATGGTAGTAATGCTTCGACCTAGACCACGAATCGAAATTTCACTACCTTCACCGGTTTGGCTGCGACCGATTTGAACACCTGGTAGACGCTGTAGCGTTTCTGCAATGTTGGAATCTGAGAACTTACCAATATCTTCTGCAACAATGACATCAACCACTTGGTTCGCTTCACGTTTATCACGTAAGCCTGATTCTAATGCCGATTTAATGCCTGAAACTTGAATACGCTCTACATCATTGTGTTTTTTGCTGGCTTTTTTTTGGCTTTCTTCAGCTTGTTCGGCGATTGTGTTACTCACTTCCTGCGCGATCAATGACGGTGTAAAGCCTAAACCAATCAGTGTTGCCCCTATGAGCAGCTTGCGGTTTGATGTCAAAATATTTCTCCTTTTATTGTTTTTATCAGATCAAGGGTTAACGTTTTACTTCTCAAAGCCGAGAGACATACCATTCGGTATAAAGCTTACGGTGGCTATAAATGCATAGGGTACTGCCGCAAATATAGGCTACACGACCTTTAATGACCTGAATCTACAAATTTATAACATATCGTATAATTATAATAAATATGCTAAATGAGCTTTATTTTTAAGTAAAAAGTCATTTTTTTAAAGGTTAAACGATTAACCTTATGTGTATCAATGCGTTACTGTGTTTTTTTGGGTTTGTAAGTAAATGTATTTTTTAACAATAAATACTGAAATGTTAATAAATTCTCCTCTAGATCAGATATTCAAAGCAGTCTTTATTCGGTATCGAATTTCAAAAAATTCGCTTATTGATTATTCAAATTTATTATTTATATGATTTAATTGGGGTTCAAACAAAGGAGAATAACAATGAAAAAATTGGTACGATGCCTTGCGCTATGCACACTTATTGCCGCTAGTGCTCAAGCTTCACAAATGAAAGTGGTGATCTTGGGAACTGGAACTCCCAACCCTGATCCGGAGCGCTCAGGCCCTGCACTTGCTGTGATCAAAGATGATCAATCTTATTTAATTGATGCCGGTCCCGGAGTGGTGCGTAGAGCAGAGTCTGCTAGACAAAAGCATAACATTCCAGCTTTAGCGGCAAGCCAACTTCAAACGGCATTTTTGACCCATTTGCATACCGATCATACCGTTGGTTTGCCTGACTTACTGTTTACCTCTTGGACGTTAGAACGACCTGTACCCTTAGCTGTTTATGGCCCTGAAGGTACTGGAAAGATGATGAAGCACCTTCAAAACGCTTACCAGCAGGATATCGATATTCGTTTGAATGGGTTGGAGCCTGCCAACGATAAAGGTTATCAAGTTGATGTGACTGAGTTTAAAGGCAGTAAGCCTTTGTTGGTGAAAGGCGATTTTAAAGTTACAGCCATTCCAGTACTTCATGGTTCTTGGCAACATTCTTTTGGATATAAATTTGAAGATGGTAAGCGAAGTATCGTGATTTCTGGTGATGCTCGTCCAAGTCCAGAGTTGATTAAAGCCGCCAAAGGTGTGGATGTACTGGTACATGAAGTATATTCAACCGAAGGGTTTAAGACTCGTCCACCCGTTTGGCAAAAGTATCACTCATCTTTCCATACTTCGACCAAAGAGTTAGCTGAGATTGCAAAGGAAACCCAACCTAAGTTATTCCGTCATTTCGCACTGATATTTCCTAACACTTAACAATAATCACTCACGGCTAATCAAGACACAAAGATCACTACAATTATGGCAAATAGATCACTGAGCCATAGCTAAAAGATCACAGACAAACTTTCAATTTTTAAGCAGAATGTCCTAATTCCTGACCTAATCTCCCTTTGAAATGCTGGATGAAGATCAGTTAACGATTCAGAACATAGACCATCTTGGTATTGCCGCTGGATTGATTGATAAACTCAAACTGGTTGAGCGCATTGATGCTCGACTTCCTA
>NZ_ML014798.1 GCF_003675895.1 Parashewanella curva | reverse complement strand
TTCAAGTTATGAGCGCTGTTCACGTCGTTACAATTAGAGAACAAGGTTCAGCGATATCGGGTATTACTCCAGAAAAGAGAAAAATTTTAACCCTGTTTGGTAGTGAGGTGAGTCGTATTTACAACATTGCATAATGTTAAGGCAAGAAAAGTTTCGCTTCACGACAGAAGCCTTTTGGCATGCTTAAAATTTGGTAAACCGTATGAGAACACTACAAGATCTATGTTGTTTTTTGTTAATGGTTGAAAATGTACGGATACTTAAATCACCATGCGAAATGTAGGTTATTGGTGCTTTACCATCAGTTATATTGGGGAACGACTGATGCGGATTTAATTAAAGAAATTCGCCAATATGGTTATACAGGTAAAGTGGTATCGGCCGCTGATTTGGATATGTATTGAGCTGGATATTTGCTAGCTCGCTAAGGAATAATAGTGTGGACGACAACAGAAGCACACGACCATGTGCTTACGACCGTGACATCCTGTCACGGACTATTGTCTAACCACACTATTACTTTTATTTGCATTAATCGGAATTAGCTACTAACTCTGTAACAACTGCTTTTCTACAAATTGCCATTGCTCAGGGAATTGAGTTGTTGGTTTCTGTTTAAAATCACTACGTACAAATTGAGCTATTCTACCTTCTGCAATAGCCAATAATAGATTCGCTAAGGTGGCCTCTTCAATTTGAAACCCTTGTCCTTCACGTAAAGTCTTTTCACGTAAAATTTGTTTTAAATGAGTTTCGATTTTAGAAAAAAGCGCATTAATACGATCACGCAGGCGTTCATTTTCACCCAATAAAGCATCACCATTGAGTAGACGAGAAATACCCGGATTACGCTCTGCAAACATTAACACGAGCTGTAATAATAATTGGCAGCGTCTCATGGTGTCTTTTTCTTCATCCATAATGAGGTTTATACGAGTCAGAAGAGACTCTTCCATAAACTCAATCAAGCCTTCGTACATTCTGGCTTTACTTGGAAAATGACGGTATAGCGCGGCTTCTGAAACGCCCACTTCGGCGGCCAATTTTGCGGTGGTGATCCTTTGTCCTGGGTTGGTTTCCAGCATGTGAGCTAAACATTCAAGAATATGCTGCTTGCGGCTTTTTTTCTTTGGTTCTGCCATCTTTTATTCCTACTGCACCTAAGATTGTTAATTAACCACTATTCTGGTTACTGAGTCCCTGAGTGACCAAAGCCACCTTCACCACGTTGTGAGCTTTCAAACTCATCCACGAGTTTAAATTGAGCTTGAACCACAGGTACAAACACCAATTGCGCTAAACGTTCACCGATTTGCAAGGTAAATGGCTCATTTGAGCGATTCCAACACGACACCATTAATTGACCTTGATAATCGGAATCAATCAAGCCGACTAGATTGCCTAAAACAATGCCTTTTTTATGGCCAAGACCAGAACGAGGGAGAATAACGGCTGCTAAGCTAGGATCGGCGACATGGATAGCGATTCCGGTTGGGATCAATTCTGTTTGGCCTGGCTCAATCACCATGTCGGTATCTATCATGGCACGTAAGTCCATACCAGCACTGCCAACGGTGGCATAGTTTGGTAGAGGATATTCAGAGCCGATACGTGAGTCGAGAACTTTTAATTCAATTGGAGTTTTCATCGTTGTCCATTCTTTCAATGATAAGTTGTAGCAACTGTCGAGCTAATTCTGTTTTAGTGGCTGTGGGTAAATTGTGTTGACCGCCTGACCATAATACATGCAGTGCATTGTTATCGGCATTAAAGCCTTGTCCTTGAATAGCGACATCATTGGCCGCAATCATATCAAGATTTTTGCGTTCCAGTTTGCCTTGGGCGTATTCAATTACATTACTGGTTTCAGCCGCAAAGCCTACGGTAAATGGCTTATTATCAAGACTAGCAACCGTAGCTAAGATGTCAGGATTTCGAGCGAGCCTTAGCTGCATGTGTTCTGCCGATTTTTTTATTTTATCGGTGGCCACTTGTTCAACTTTATAGTCAGCAACCGCAGCGCAACCAATAAAAATATCTTGATGATCGATGTCAGACATAACCGCATTCAGCATATCCTCAGCACTGTTTACATCGACTCGTTTGACTTTGTCGGGTGTGGATAAGGATACAGGGCCTGAGACTAATGTAACATTAGCCCCTAATGCTTGAGCGGCATGAGCAATGGCATATCCCATTTTTCCTGAGCTGTGGTTAGACAAATAACGAACAGGATCGATAGCTTCGCGAGTAGGTCCCGCGGTGATCATGATTTTTTTGCCTTGCAATGGCTGTGGTTGTGAGTCATTGAAAAAATTTTGGGCTAAAGCCGTGATCTCTAAAGGCTCTAACATTCGACCGGGGCCAACTTCACCACAGGCTTGGCTGCCAGATGCGGGGCCCCAAATGTTGACGTGTCGTGTCTTCAAGGTGGTTAAATTTTCTTGAGTCGCAACATGACGGTACATTTGTTGATTCATTGCTGGGCAAATAGCTACGGGTGACTCAGTAGCGATACATAATGTGGTGATGAGTTCATCAGCCATGCCAGCTGTGAGCCTTGCAATAAAATTGGCTGTAGCAGGCGCAATGATGATCAAATCTGCCCAGCGAGCCAATTCAATGTGTCCCATTGCCGCTTCTGCTGAAGGGTCTAATAAACTGTCAGAAACAGGGTAGCCAGATAATGCTTGTAATGTTAAAGGAGTAATAAACTCTTTTGCACTTTGGCTCATGACTACGCGAACATCAGCACCTTGCTCTTTAAGCTTTCTTACTAAATCAGCGCTTTTATAAGCGGCGATTCCACCGCAGATCCCAACGAGTATTTTTTTATGGCTCAGCTTCATGTAAGTGTTCACTAACAAAAGAATATGGATAACCATATCATAGACTCAAAATGCCCTCAAAGTATTGAAATTCCCTTAAGTAACAAAGTTGAGGTTATAGCCATTATGATTTTTGAATAATAGGGTTGCTTCCTATTGTGTTGTTTATTAGATGATTTTTGACATAATGGTTTAACTTATTACCTATTATCAAGGATGAATATGGGGATTAACCACTGGCCAGAAGGAGAAGGGCCGAGAGAAAAACTTCTAGAATCGGGAGCGACTCGATTATCCGATGCTGAATTATTGGCCATTATTTTACGTAATGGAAATAAAAATATGGATGCGGTGGAGTTGGCGCGGCATCTTATTCAAGAATTTGGTGGCTTAAGGCAATTATTCTCCGCTTCATTCAAACAGATGTGTCGACTTCCGGGTGTGGGACCTGTAAAATACGCGCAGTTGCAAACTGTGGCTGAACTGTCAACGCGTTTAGCGCAACAAAGTTTGCATCGAGGTCCAGTATTATCCAGTCCCGACATCACTCGTGATTATTTAATACGTCAGTTATCGGATCGGAATTATGAAGTTTTTGCCGTGCTGTTGTTGGATAGCCAGCACCGAGTCATTCAATTTGTTGAATTATTCCGCGGCACAATAAATGCGGCATCAGTGTATCCTAGGGAAATCATAGGATTGGTGCTTGAAAAAAACGCAGCAGCAGTGATTGTTTGTCATAATCATCCCTCTGGGGTGGCGGAGCCAAGTCAGGCCGATAAACGGATCACTGAGCGCATTCATTCAGCCTTATCTACCATAGACGTATCCTTGCTGGATCACTTGGTCGTAGGCGATAGAGATATCGTATCGTTTGCTGAACGTGGATGGCTCTAATGCCATTACTTATAAAAAACGGGTAATGGTATGAAATTAAGACGAATGCGGTGAAAATGAGCAAGAAAGTGAAAATTTCTTGATCTCACCCTATGAATCGTGTATAAAATGCGCCCTCTTTGTGCCTCGGGCGACGGCCATACGAGGCACATAAATGCTCGAGCGTTAGAATTGTTTTTTGGAGAAGATTGACATGTCAAGAGTATGCCAAGTAACTGGCAAGCGTCCGATGGTTGGTAACAATCGCTCGCACGCAAAAAACGCGACTCGTCGCCGCTTTTTGCCGAACCTACAAAGCCACCGTTTCTGGTTAGAATCAGAAAAGCGTTTTGTAAAATTACGTGTATCTACTAAAGGTATGCGCATCATCGATAAGAAAGGTATCGAAGTTGTTGTTGCTGAGCTTCGTAACCGTGGCGAGAAGGTGTAATAAAAAATGGCTAAAGCTAAAGGTAATCGTGAGAAGATCAAGTTAGTTTCAAGCGCTAAAACTGGTCATTTCTACACGACTGAAAAGAACAAGCGTAACATGCCTGAGAAAATGGAAATCAAAAAGTTTGATCCAGTAGTTCGCAAGCACGTTATCTACAAAGAAGCAAAAATTAAGTAATTTGTTTTTTTGGAATTGTTCAAAAGCCTCGACATTGTTCGAGGCTTTTTTTTGTCTAAAATTTTGGTAAGGTGAATATATCTGCTAGGCACAAAAAGGACTTATGCCATGGATCCAATCTCACTTTCTCTCGCTCCTTTGAGTACTATGGGCATTATTTGGTTCGTAGGCCTATTTGTTCTTCTCTGGTATGTATTAATAAAAACGTCTTCTGCAGACGGCTTTTTTAAGTATTTATGGGTACTGCCAATCGTCGCGCTGATAAGTGCATTAGGTTATACCTTTGTAAATACTTGGAGTTCAGAGCTTAAAATCGAAGAACAGCAACTTACTCTGTCTGTGCCTTTTTATAGCCACTCATGGTCGATAAGTGAAGTGAATTGGTCGAAGGTACAATTGGTTGATCTAACCCAATCTTCAGAATTAGCAATTAGTCATCGTGAGAATGGCGTGGGGTTACCAGAATTTAAATTGGGTTACTTTCGCTTAAAGCAAGATTTTGACGGTAAAACCACAGCTTTGCTAGCGATCACAGAACCGCGTCATGTATTGGTTTTACCGACTGATAATCTAGTGGTAATGGTAAGCCTTAAGCACCCTCAGCAAGCATTACTTCTGTTGTCGCCGTTTACGGACGAGAAGCAGATCTGATACAAAAATGATCAGCGCAAGCCAAATAAAGCCAAAGGTAGTGGCTTTTTCTGGGGTAAAGGGTTCGTGATACAAAAAGGTCGCCAAAATAAACATTAAACTAGGACCTATATATTGAAAAAAGCCCAGCATGGATAAGGGAATCCGAATTGCAGCACCCGCAAAGCATAATAAAGGGATTGAAGTGACTATGCCTGCCATGAGTAAAATGATGTTGGTTTGCAGAGGGTGATCCATAAATACGACGCCCTCAACGATAAATTGATAGCTGATATACAGAAGTACGATAGGCAATAATAGGGCGGTTTCAACCAGTAGCCCTGTTTTTGCATCTACATTAGTTTTTTTGCGCACAAGGCCATAAATTGCAAACGAGCTGGCTAATGCAATTGAAACAATGGGGATAGAGCCGAATGAAATCAGCTGGATCACCACTCCTATTACGGCGAGAGCAACAGCCAGCCATTGTAGCTTTCGTAATCGCTCACCAAGAAACATCATTCCAAGCACAACATTAAACAGCGGGTTGATAAAGTAGCCCAGACTGGCATCGAGCATATGTTCATTATTAACGGCCCAGATAAACAATAGCCAGTTGAAAGCGATTAAGACTGATGTGCAGCTCAATACTAGCAATTTTTTAGGAGTGCGGAATAGTTGCCTAAAATGGTTAAATCCACCCATAAATGACATCAACAACACCATAAATACAAATGACCACAGGACTCTATGTAAAAGGATTTCAGTTGCGGGAACCGTTTCTATTAACTTGAAGTACATAGGGGCAATACCCCATAAAACATAGGCACAAATCGCCAACGCGATCCCTTTTTGATGTTCGTTATGAGTCATGAATGATAGTAATGGTGGAAAAGAACGTGAATTGTATGTGTGACTGAGATCAAAGTCGATGAAAAATAATTTCTCAAGACAAGATAGTGGTAGTTGATTAGAATATGATTTTTGCACTTTTAGTCAGCATACATGGAAACAGCCGAACAATTGGAAACTGCCTGCCCACTTCACTCTTGCCTGTCTCAAGTTTTTGGCTATCGTTCCTTCCGAGAAGGACAACAATCGGTCATTGAACACGTTCTGCAAGGAAAGGATGTGATGGCGATTATGCCAACAGGAGGCGGTAAGAGTTTATGTTATCAAGTACCAGCTTTATTGCTTCCAGGGCTGACCATTGTGGTTTCTCCTCTAATTTCATTAATGAAAGACCAAGTAGACAGTTTATTGCAAACAGGAGTTGCAGCAGCGTACTTGAATTCGTCGCTTGAACGTGAGCAGATCAGTGATATTTTCAGGCGCTTAAATCAAGGTGAAATTAAACTACTATACGTCTCACCAGAGCGGTTAATGAATGGTGATTTATTAGCGCATCTTTCAAACCTCACCATCAGTTTATTTGCCATTGATGAAGCTCATTGCATCAGCCAGTGGGGGCATGATTTTAGACCCGAATATGCCGAATTAGGACAGTTAAAGCAGCGTTTTCCCCATATTCCATTGATGGCGCTTACAGCGACGGCTGATAAAGCGACACGGCAAAGTATTTGCGAACGTTTGAACATACAGCCTTTTGAGTGGCTTTCCAGTTTTGATCGTCCCAATATCCGTTATACAGTTGTTGAGAAATTGAATGCCTCTCAGCAACTGCGTCAGTTTATCAGTACTCAGCAAGGCAACAGTGGCATTGTTTATTGCTCATCCCGCCGGAGAGTTGATGAAGTGGCAGATAGGCTAACCCTGCAAGGGATCAAAGCGAAAGCCTACCATGCAGGAATGACGACTCAAGAGCGCGCTGAAGTGCAGGAGGCATTCCTTAAAGATCATGTTGATGTCGTTGTCGCCACTGTCGCTTTTGGAATGGGGATCAATAAATCGAATGTACGATTCGTTGTCCATTACGATATTCCCAAGAGTATTGAATCTTATTATCAAGAAACGGGAAGGGCAGGGCGTGATGGCTTGGAGGCCGAAGCCTTTATGTTGTTTGACCCTGCCGATATAGGACGAGTTCATCACTTAATTGAGCAGTCGCCTTCTCCAAGTCAACAACAGGTCGATAGGCATAAGCTACATTCGATGGCGGCCTTTGCCGAAGCCCAAACTTGTCGTAGACAAGTGTTGCTACACTACTTTGGAGAGCAAGCGAATGAGCCATGCGGTAACTGTGATGTGTGTCTAGATCCACCAAAGCAATATAATGGAACAGAAGATGCTCAAAAAGTCTTATCTTGTATATATCGGATCAAACAGCGTTATGGTGTCAATTATCTGATAGATGTACTTAGAGGCTCACAATCTCAGTTAGTAATTGAGCGTGGCCATAACTCCCTAAGCACATGGGGGATTGGTAAAGACAAAAGCCATGAGCATTGGCTGAGTATTACTCGCCAACTGATCCATCTAGGCTTGGTAACCCAAGATATTACACGTGGTTCAGCAGTTATACTTAATCCTAGTGCAAGAGCGGTATTAAAAGGTGAGCAAGCGTTACAACTTGCGGTTCCTCGAATGCAAGTCAAACCTGTTACACGTAAGTCGAAAACAGCAAGTCGCGCCCCTCAACATTATGATAGGCAGCTGTTTGCTAAATTAAAATTGTTACGACGTAGACTGGCAGATGAGTTAGAAATTCCACCTTATTTAGTATTCAGTGATGCCAGCTTAGCTGAAATGGCAGCCAATATGCCGACAACTGAGCAGCAATTTTTAGCCATTAATGGTGTCGGGGCCAGAAAGCTAGAACGATTTGGTACTGACTTTATTGATGAGATCCAATCGTTTCTAACTCAAAGCGTTACATAGCGATAGGATGATTACTGTCGTCCTTAACCTCACGACGTTTGATTTGAGAGAGTCGCTCTAAATAAGCTCTCTTGACCAACGAATCTAAATTATCGAACGATTTAAAGGTACTCAGTCCAAAAGTCTGTTTCATCAGCGTTGATGGTAGGCTGTGTGTGATTTGGCGGATAATTTTATAACCAGCGACATTATTGACTTTCGGTAACAGAACAACCCACTCATCAGAGTCGTGTTGAAGCAATAGATCGCCTTCTCGAAGTACATCATGAATGGCTTCTAAAACTTGAGTTTTTTCAGTATCTGATAACGAATTTAACTTAGTGACTAAAGCAGTAACAGAATAGTTATACTGTTTCGCTTTTAAAAGCATATTTGTTGCTCTTAACTCGACTGAATCAACCGAGTTTACATTCTGATTTTCGATCGACCTGAGTTGTTTTTTCTGAAAATAAAATACTAATCCAATCAGTAATCCTACAACACCTAAAACAAACAGAATGATGGTGATGGTTTGGTTAGTTGTTAATAATCTCTGTGAATGAGTAACTATTTGGGTGTTGGGTTGGTTGTGTATCGATGCTTGTCTATCTAATCTGGCTTTGTATTGAATAAATCGAGCATTGCTGGTTTGCTCATTGTATTTGGCTGTAGCAGCATAGCTTTTAACCTTATAATTATAAGCAGATTCATAATCGCCTGTACTGGCGTAGTGCTTGGCCAATATTTCATAAAATTCAAGTAAATCGTGGTGTAACTTTAGTTCTTTAGCTTGGCTGATGATTTCTTTCATCATTGGGATGGCTTTATGGGCTTCATTTAACCCAAAGTGTACTTGGGCTAAAAGTCTTTTAACTCGAAGCGTGTAGCCGAGTTGATAACCTCTTTCGAAATACATTAACGCTAACTTTAGTCGTTTTTGGGCTTCATGCAGATTCCCTAAATTAAATTCCATTCCTCCTAGAGTTGCGTAGCTCCAAGCTATATCCAGTTCACCTTCTAGCTCAGGCACTATTTTTTTTGCTTCTTCAACGTAACTTTGGCTTAGCTCCAGTTGATTGTTATCAAAATACTTTCTAGCAGCTCCAATTAGAGCCAAATAATGAATCTTTCCTTCTAATTCATCTGTCGCAAGGGCTTTATGTATATAGGAAATGCTTTTATCAAGATCGCCTGTCATATTGAATAAGTGTGACAAAGAAATATAAAAGAATGTTTCAGGCTCCCAAACCCAGTTATTGTTTTGTGTAAAATTTAAAGAAAGGACATCAATTGCAAATCTAAGGTCTTCCAAAGCTGAAGCATAATTACCGGCAGAAATTTCAAAATCACCTCTCATTCTTAATGCAGATGATAACGCTTGAAATTGTTCTTTTTCTTTAGCCATATTAATTACGGTGTCAAAAAGAGGAAGTGCCTCATTTATATTGCCTAGCTGCAAATAAGATTCAGCCATACAGAGTAAAAAATAAGGACGAACATCGTTAACGTTTACTTGTTTTGATTTAGCTTCATATAGTTTGGCAAGATTAATTGCGGCTTGGTTGTCTCCCAATGCTGCTAAGGTTTTACATTTCAGGAGCTGAAGTCTTAATTGCTCGTATACAGGGGTTGCAGTCGTTTGGGTCGACTCAATCTTGTTAATTTGATCTTGGGCTTGTTTGGGATATTGGTTTATTAATAACACCAACTCATCCATTTGCTTCATTGGGTTGCCAAAAGCGGTTGGGAGCCAAAAAAGCAGTCCGAAAACCATTACTCGAAAATCCATTTACTACCCCAATCTGGCATTTTTTATAAAGCGCAATTTAATGTTTTATTTTTTGGACAGCAATTGTAGCAATCTGATGAAGATAATTGAATTGTTTTTGCTCAATTATGCAAGCTTTATCAGCTTAAATAGGAGAATAAATAAACGACTCTAAGGGGGAGAATCAAGTTGCTTGGGAATAACAGTTGCCAACTGAAACATCAGTAGTATGATTGCGCGCCGTTGAGTGTTTACTCTATAAGGTTGTCTTTAATCGAGGAATTTGGGTAAGCACATAATTTATTAGAGATATGATTTTGAAAATAGTTAAAAAGAGCGATCTTTCTACTGCTATTTGTTCAGCTGTTGCTTTATCGAGTATTCAAACATACGCTGCGGGTTTTCAGCTTGCGGAATACTCTGCGACCGGATTAGGTCGAGCTTTCGCCGGAGAGGCGATTATTGCTGATAACGCATCATCCCAAGGAAGAAACCCAGCATTATTGGCTGCCCTGAAAGGGAGAAATGTATCCACGGGTGCGATTTACGTCAAAACGAATATTGATGTTCCTGGTGATGTTTCGTTGATGGTGACGACAGCAGATGGAAAGACAATGCCTTTAGGGCATTTTGATGCCAGCGCAAAAAATGTTGCTGACAACGCCATAGTGCCAAACTTTTATTACAGCGGGCAGCTTAATGAACAGTGGAGCTGGGGCATTGGAATGAATTCCAAATATGGTCTAGCCACAGAAGTGGATTCGGATCATGCCTCTGCTTTATTTGGTCAAAAAACTTCAATTAAATCTGTAGAATTTAACCCTAATGTTGCTTATCAACTTAATGACGCTATCGCACTAGGTGCTGGTGTAAGAGTTGTATATGCAGAAGGGGAGCTAAACTCAAGCGTACCAAAGTGGGTGTCAAGTTTGACTTTACCCAAGCCTCTACCATTACCGCTGGCTGGTACAAGCCTTAAAGCTCTGGAGGGGGATGACATTGCCTTTGGTTGGAATTTAGGGGTAACTTGGGCTGCATCTTCCGAGCACCAAGTTGGCTTGGCGTATCACAGTCAAGTCGATTTGAAGTTAAAGGGTAAAGCGGATGGCTTCTTATATAATCGAGGAACTGGCAAACGCTTTGATGGACAACTACCTATAGATTTGCCAGCATTTGCTGAGTTTTCAACTCTGCATCAAATATCTGAACATCTAAAAATTCATACTAGTATCAACTGGACACAATGGAGTGTGTTTAAAGAGCTAGGAGCGAACTCTTAAAAGAAGAAAACTTTAAAGATAATTGGCGTTTTGCTATCGGAAGCAGTTATGCACTTAGCTCATTTTGGCAATTAAAAGCAGGGGTTGCATTAGATAAAACCGCTGTGCACGATGAGTATCGCACAACTACAATTCCTGATTCAGACCGCCTATGGTATTCATTAGGTACTGTCTATAAAGCGAATGAACAGCTCAGTCTTGATATTGGTGTTATTTATATTACAGCTCATGGTAAAGCATCGATTAATGAAAGTATCCCTTTAAAAACCTCTTTGGGGCAAGTGGCTATTAATTTTGATGGAGCTGCCAAAGGCAATGTTTGGTTGGCAGGGATTCAGTTAAACTACACATTATAATCCTTTAACCATAGCCTCACTTTCGTGAGGCTATCAAAGTAAGTTGATTTTGCTATTATTCAGGTTCAAGTAGGTAAACTATGCCGAACATGGTTGAAGCTTCTCTTCTAGCCCCAAATTATTCCTTCTTTTATTTGCCGTTTCCTCCATTTCAAAGTGTGCCGTATTGCACGTCATAGCTTGGTCTAAAGCTAGTTGAGAATGGAATATGAGGTGTGAAGACTTCTTGACAATTCTTGCCATCTATCCCTAAACTTAGCTTTGGTGGGAAATTGTGGATATTTGTGGACAAGGATGGGAAAGAGTGTTTTCAGGAGCCAGCAGTGTCAACTTAGATAGCAAAGGACGGATCGCAATGCCAACGCGATACCGAGAGCTATTACGCGTTGAATCTGAAGGTAAATTTGTTATCACTGTAGACATTCAATCGACCTGTTTGTTGTTGTATCCCATCCACGAGTGGCACAAAATTGAAGCCAAATTATTGCTGTTGTCAGACACTCAGCAAACAGAACGAGCACTAAAACGCCTGTTACTGGGCCATGCGCATGAATGCGAAATGGACGGCAACGGGCGTTTGTTATTGCCCCAAACACTAAGAAAATACGCAGGTTTAGAAAAACACGCCATGTTGGTGGGGCAATTGAATAAATTTGAGCTATGGGATGAGTCAGCTTGGCAGCAACTTATCGATGAAAGCAAACAAGCGATAACCAATGAAAACTTAGCCAGCAGCGAAAGATTGTCGGATTTTTCATTGTAAATAAAGAGAACAATATGACAGAAGTATTTGCCCATGTATCGGTGTTGTTACAAGAGACCGTTGATGGCTTGAGCATTAAGCCTGACGGGATTTATATCGATGGTACTTTTGGTCGAGGTGGGCACTCTGGATTAGTGCTTTCAGCATTAGGGAAAAATGGAAGACTGATTGCGATTGACCGTGATCCGCAGGCAATTAAAGCGGCTGAAAAATACCACGATGATCCAAGATTTGAAATTGTTCATGGTGGTTTTGGGCAGTTAGCCGATTATATCGAAGCCAAAGGATTAGTTGGAAAAGTAGACGGTGTGTTATTAGATCTTGGTGTGTCTTCTCCACAGCTCGATGACGCAGAAAGAGGGTTCAGCTTTTTACGTGATGGCCCATTGGATATGCGTATGGACAATAGCCAAGGTGAAACGGCAGCACAGTGGTTAGCAAGAGCTGAAATAGAAGATATGGCCTGGGTGTTTAAGACTTATGGCGAAGAAAAAAATGCGCGACATATTGCTCGATGCATTGCGGCCGATCGGGAAAAGACGCCATTTACACGTACGAAAGAACTCGCGGATTTAATTTATCGGATCACTAAGAAAAAAGAGAAAAACAAGCATCCGGCAACACGAGTATTTCAGGCGATACGGATATACATTAACAGTGAATTGGAGCAAATCGATCAAGCTCTAGAGGGGGCGTTAACGATCCTAGCCCCCGAAGGCCGATTGTCGGTAATTAGCTTTCATTCTCTAGAAGACAGAATGGTGAAGCGTTTTATTCGAAGACATAGCCAAGCGGCTGAAGTGCCATACGGATTACCGGTATCTGAAGAAGAATTGAATAAAAATCGTAAGCTTAAAGCGGTTGGTAAAGCAATGAAGCCGTCAGCAGCTGAGCTAGAACTCAATCCGCGTGCAAGAAGTTCGGTATTGCGTGTGGCTGAACGCCTCTCTTATTAGGAGGAAGGATGGCTAAAGGACAGCTAAGTTTACCCAAAATTGTACTTCAAGATCTTTGGAATCATAAATGGGTTCTACTTTTGATGTTATTTGTGCTGTTAAATGCCGTGGCAGTAGTTTACTACAGCTATGCAAGCCGTAAGCTTATCAGTGAATGGGATAGGCTCTTACAGCAACGAGATCAGTTAGATGTGGAGTGGCGAAACTTATTATTAGAAGAGCAGTCACAGACAGAGCATAGCCGCATTATTAGAATAGCAACTAAACAGTTGCATATGAAAAGACCATTACCCAATGAAGAGGTGGTAGTAAAATTACCATGACAAGAGCCGCAAAACAGAAACAGCAACCTGAACTGATCCACTGGCGTTTACATGTGGTGCTTGGGGTTGTGTGCCTGCTTTTTGTAAGTTTAATTACTCGTGCTGCCTACATTCAAGTGGTTGAGCCTGAAAGATTACGCCATGAAAGTGATATGAGAACGCTACGAACCACAAGCACTGAAGTGCAGCGTGGTCTGATCACTGATCGAAATGGTGAAATGTTGGCGGTCAGTGTGCCTGTTCGAGCGGTTTGGGCTGATCCCAAAGTTATCCATGATAATAAAAGTGTTGATGATCGACGTCGCTGGCAAGCGTTAGCCGATGTGTTGCAGGTTCAAGAAGATAAATTACTCGATCGAGTTACAGCCAACCCTAAACGTCGCTTTGTGTATTTAAAGCGTCAAGTGACCCCTATTGTTGCTGATTATATTAAAAAGTTACGTTTAAAAGGTGTTTACTTAAAAGCAGAATCGCGTCGTTATTACCCAGCGGGAGAAACCATTGCTCAATTGGTGGGAATTACTAATATTGATGACGTTGGGATTGAAGGCATTGAACAAGCTTATAATTCTTGGTTAACGGGAACGCCATCCAAACAAAAGGTGAGAAAATCCCGTGATGGCCACGTTGTTGAGCGCTTGGGGGTAATTCAAGAAGGCGAAAAGCCAAATGATTTGGTCTTAAGTATCGATCAACGAATTCAAGCTTTGGCCTATCGAGAACTAAAAAAAGCCACAGAATACAATCAAGCCACTTCAGGTTCCATTGTAGTACTGGATGTCCATACCGGCGAAGTTCTCGCTATGGTTAACACTCCGTCCTATAACCCCAATTCCAGAGATGAACTACAAAGCTTTCGAATGCGTAATCGCGCTGTTACTGATACCTATGAGCCTGGTTCTACGATTAAACCTTTCGTGGTAGCAGCAGCATTAGAAGCTGGGGTGGTAAAATTAGATGAGATCATCCCTACTTCTCCGGGCTGGATGAGAATTGGAGGAAGGCAAGTTCGTGATGCTCGAAATTTTGGTGACATGAGCTTGGCTCGGATTTTACAAAAATCCAGCAATATGGGGGTGAGCAAATTATCATTACGTATGCCTATAGAACAATTAATTGGCACGTATAACTCTATGGGGCTTGGTAATTACACTGGAATCGATTTAGTTGGGGAAAGTGCTGGTATCATTCGAGAGCAACATCGTTGGTCGGATTTCGAGCGAGCAACGCTTTCTTTTGGGTACGGTTTGACAGCAACACCACTTCAATTAGCCAAAATGTACGCCACTTTGGGCAGTGGTGGCATATCTTATCCAGCTTCAATATTAAAACTGAGAAAAGCACCGAAAGGTGAGCGAGTATTAGATGAAAAAATCGCACATGAATTGATTAAAATGTTGGTGGGGGTGACAGAAAAAGGTGGCACGGCTTTACTGGCTCATATAGATGGATATCCTGTAGCCGGTAAAACAGGAACTAGCCGTAAAGCGGTTGCTGGTGGCTATGGAGATGATTATGTTGCTCTTTTTGCTGGTATCGCACCCGCAAACAATCCAAGGTTAGCCATTTCGGTGGTGATAAACGATCCAAAAAGTGATCACTACTATGGTGGTGATGTTGCGGCGCCTGTTTTTGCAAAAGTGATGTCTGCTTCTTTACAAATGCTGAATGTCGAACCCATCAGTCCACAAGAACAATCTCGATTGGCAGCATATACACGTGGAGTACGCTAATGCTTATTAAAGATCTGCTTGCTCCTTGGTTCCATTATTCCGGCGATGAAAAATTCAACGAACTGACGGTAGACAGCCGTCAGATAACGGCTGGAGATGTTTTTGTTGCTATACCGGGACATCAAGTAGATGGCCGAGATTTTATTCAACGTGCCTTTTCTCAAGGGGCAATTGCTGTTATTGCTCATACTGATAAACCTGAGGAACATGGAGTTCAAACTATGACTCCAGCAGGGCCTATCATTTATTTTTCTCACCTATCAGGCCAATTATCGGCCTTGGCGTTTCAACGTTACCCAGTTGATAAAACTAAAATGAAAGTGATAGGCGTCACAGGAACCAATGGTAAAACAACTGTTACGCAGCTCATTGCTCAATTGGTGGTTAATTTAGGTGGGAAGGCCGCTGTAATGGGTACAGTGGGTAATGGCGTTTGGGGACAATTAAAAGAAAGTGAAAATACCACTTCTGATGCCATTACTACCCTTAAACAATTGCATGAATTTCAACTGCAAGGCGTAGAGATCTGCGCCATGGAAGTCTCCAGCCATGGTTTAGCACAACATCGAATCGATGCTGTGCCGTTTAGCAGTGCCTTGATGAATAATTTAAGTCGGGATCATCTAGATTATCATGGGGATATGATCAATTATGCGGCCGCGAAACGTAGATTGTTTCAGTTTCCAGAACTTGAACATCGCTTAATGAATCTCGATGATAAGGTGGCGCTTAAATGGCATACTGAGCATGAATTCAGTAAAAGTGTTGGTTTTAGCATTCATCCATCCGTCAGTGCCAGTTATCAAGTAAGTGATGCTGAATATCACAATACTGGCGTGACAGCTAAGTTGATGTGCCCACATGGACAAGGGACGCTCAACTCTCCGTTGCTAGCTGAATTTAATTTATCCAATGTGCTTGCAGCATTAGCGGTCTTGCTTGAAGAAGGCTATCCCTTTGAGCCTTTATTAGCTCAAGTTCCAAAACTCGAAGCGGCCAAAGGGCGAATGGAGTGCTTTTATCATCAGGGTATTACTGTGGTGGTGGATTATGCCCATACACCAGATGCATTAGAACAAGCATTAAAGGCTCTGTCTAATCATTGTCAGGAACAACTATGGTGTGTGTTTGGTTGTGGTGGTGATAGAGACAAGGGAAAACGCGTACAAATGGCGGCCGCCGCCGAACAACATGCTCAGAGAGTTGTGATCACAAGTGACAATCCTCGAACAGAAAAACCCATGTCCATCATTGAGGATATAGTCACTGGACTTAGGCAGCCGCAATTAGCTCATATTGAAACAGACAGACAAACTGCTATTAAGTATGCACTATCTCAGGCTCAAGCTGGAGATATTGTAATGCTCGCAGGAAAAGGGCACGAAACGTATCAAGAGATCCAAGGAATAAAGCACAGTTACGATGAACGTGCTTTAGTTGGGGCATTAGTAGGGGCTCTGGCATGATCACGCTTACGTTAAAAGAAATAGCTGAAGCGCTAAACGCTCGTTTAGTCGGTGATGACGTATCCGTTTCTGCCGTCAGCACGGATACGCGTAAAATCCAGTCAGAATGCCTTTTTATAGCCCTTAGAGGGGAGCGTTTTGATGCTCATGATTTTATTGACTCAGCCATTAGCAATGGTGCCAAAGCGGTATTGGTCTCCCAGCCATTGGATATCACTCTACCGCAATTGATTGTTGAAGATACTCGAATAGCACTTGGGCGACTTGGTGCTTATGTACGTGCAAAACTCAAGGTCATCACAGTGGCCATTACAGGTTCCAATGGTAAAACCAGCGTAAAAGAGATGTTGGCTACCATCCTCAAGCAGTCACACCAAGTTCTGTATACTGCAGGTAATTTCAATAATGATATTGGAGCCCCATTAACATTGCTCCGTCTGTCAGAAAATGACCAATACGGTGTGTTTGAATTGGGAGCGAACCATAAAGGTGAAATTGATTATACATCAGCGTTAGTCAAGCCTCATGTGGCATTGGTTAATAATGTGGGAGAAGCGCACATCGAGGGATTTGGCTCAATCGATGATGTTGCAATTGCTAAGTCAGAAATATATCAACACCTGACAGATAATGGCATTGCCATCATCAACGCCGATGATGCTTATGCTGAGCATTTCAAAGCTGTGGCACAAAAGCACAAGCAACTTTGTTTTGGCATTAAGAATGACGCTGATGTTAAAGCCACTGATATATCTGCAAATAAGCTTGGTCAATATCAGTTTACTTTGTGTTATCAAGAGCAGCGAGAGCAGGTGCTATTGCCTCTAAACGGTAAACACCATGTTTATAATGCATTGGCAGCAGCTTCAATGGCAATCGCCCTAGGGCTCTCATTGGCAGATATTGTCTCTGGTTTACATCAAGTTAGTACAGTGTCTGGTCGTATGCAGCCTCATCAAATTGAACATGTACAGCTTATTGATGATAGCTATAATGCCAACCCTTCTTCTGTACGAGTAGCTATTGATTGGTTACGACTGCAGCAAGGCGAACAAATGTTAGTGCTAGGTGATTTTTCTGAGTTAGGAATGAATACTGAGAAACTGCATCGAGAGATTGGAGAATACGCCAAGATAAACAATATAAGCGAGGTCATGACCTTAGGTGATAAAAGCCAAGCAACTTCTGAACAATTTGGTGGAAAGCACTTCACGCAATTGCAGGCTTTAGTGGATGCTATACAAGCAAAAATAAATCAACAACAAACAGCAATGACGATTTTAGTTAAGGGTTCACGCAGCGCTGCAATGGAGCGAGTGGTGAATGCAATAAAAAGCGCTTATGAGCGTGGGGAGTGGAAGTAAATGCTGGTTTATCTAGCGGAGTATTTAGCCCAGTTTTACTCAGGGTTTCATGTCTTTTCTTATTTGACATTGAGAGCAATTTTAGGACTATTGACTGCACTATTATTTAGTTTGTGGCTAGGCCCAAAGTTAATTGAGCGCTTGCAGTTAATGCAAATTGGCCAAGTCGTTCGCAATGACGGTCCAGAATCGCATTTTAGCAAGCGTGGCACTCCTACTATGGGAGGTTTACTGATTTTATTTGGTATTTTTGCCAGTGCGTTACTGTGGGGAGACCTAGACAATCACTATGTGTTAGTCACTCTGTTTGTATTGGCGAGCTTTGGTGCGATTGGCTTTTTGGATGATTATCGCAAAGTGGTTAGAAAGGATCCTAAAGGCTTGATTGCAAGGTGGAAGTATATTTTTCAATCCATTGCTGCTTTGTTGGTTGCGGGGTATTTGTATTTTAATGCTTCGTCATCAGGTGAAACTCAATTAGTTGTGCCGTTTTTTAAAGACATTATGCCGCAATTGGGTGGTTTGTTCATCGTTTTGGCCTATTTTACCATTGTTGGCTCCAGTAATGCAGTCAACCTTACCGATGGCCTAGATGGCTTAGCTATCATGCCAACGGTTATGGTTGCAGCAGCGTTTGCCTTGATTGCTTATTTATCAGGACATACGGGCTTTGCACATTACCTGCACATTCCTTATTTGCCTGGTGCGGGTGAGCTGGTGATAGTGTGTACCGCCATCGTCGGAGCTGGATTGGGTTTTTTGTGGTTTAACACATACCCTGCTCAAGTTTTCATGGGGGATGTAGGTTCATTGTCTCTAGGGGCGGCACTAGGTGTTATTGCTGTATTGGTAAGGCAAGAAATTTTGCTAGTGATCATGGGAGGGGTATTTGTGATGGAAACTCTATCTGTGATTTTACAAGTCGGTTCGTACAAGTTGCGAGGGCAGCGAATTTTTAGAATGGCGCCAATTCATCATCATTATGAATTAAAGGGTTGGCCAGAGCCTAGAGTGATTGTTCGTTTTTGGATTATATCGTTGTTTTTGGTCATGCTTGGTTTAGCCACATTAAAACTCAGATAATAAGTTAGGGTAATAGAATGAAACAGCCATACACGCACATAGTACTTGGAATGGGAGCCACCGGGCTTTCCATCGTGCGTTTTTTGCTTAAACAAGGTATTACCCCTTGCGTTATGGATAATCGCGCTTTGCCACCTGGACTGGAATCTTTAATGAAAGAATTCCCTACCGTGGGCGTGGTTGTTGGCAAGTTTGATCAAGATATGTTGTTGGAAGCAAGGCAGATTATTATCAGTCCAGGGGTATCGATATCAACACCTGAAGTGAAAACCGCTAAAAATCTCGGCGTAGAAGTGGTTGGTGATATTGAGTTATTTGCTCGAGCAATTTGCTCAACTCAGGCCGATGTCATTGGCATTACAGGATCGAATGGTAAGTCTACCGTAACCACTTTGGTGGGGGATATGGCTAAGCGAAGTGGCATAAAGGTAGCAGTAGGTGGCAATATAGGAACCCCTGCATTGGATTTGCTTGAGCAAGAAGCCGCTCTGTATGTATTGGAGCTAAGTAGCTTTCAACTGGAAACCACTACAAGCCTAAATTGCCTTGCGGCAACATGTTTAAATATTTCTCATGATCATATGGATAGATACCTGACATTTGATAGCTATCGCAAGACTAAGTTGAAGCTATTTGATCAAACTCAATATCAGGTGATTAATAGACACGATTTTCAAGCGCATCCCCTAAACCTAACGAGCGTAATTAGCTTTGGTTTAGATAAACCTGAATCACAGCAATGGGGAGTTGTCGACGGTCAGTTTTGTCATGGTGATGAAAGCATTATGCCCACCAATGAAGCCGCAGCTTTAGGTCGCCATAACCAAGCAAATATCCTTGCTTCGATGGCATTAGCTCAAATTGCTGGCGTTAAAAAAACTGCAATGATAGAAGCCGCTAGTCAATTTGTTGGATTGTCTCATCGCTGCGAAAACATTGCCAAGCATGATGGAATAACATTTATAGATGACTCTAAGGCGACTAATGTTGGTGCTGTCGTAGCGGCCATAGATGGACTACATAATGATGATGGCAATATCATACTTATTGCAGGTGGTGATGCTAAAAAAGCCGATTTATACCCTTTAAGAGCACCACTTGAACGAGTCAAAGTTACCATTCTATTCGGCCAAGATGCCGAGGCGTTGGCTGAGTTGACAAAGAACCATAAAGTTGTTGAGAACATGAAGCAAGCGGTAACTTACGCCATAGAGCAAGCTGAGGATAAAGATATCGTTTTGTTATCTCCTGCCTGTGCCAGTACAGATATGTATCACAATTTTGTTGAGCGTGGTAACGACTTTAAACAAAAGGTGCTTGAACATTATGGCGAGCACTGAAAAACAGCTTAATTTATTCGGATCTGAAGTTTCTTGGTCTTGGCCGAAGCGATTATTGGGTGATCGCCGTCCGGGTCATCAGCTCTATGATAGGGGATTATTATTCTCTATCATTTGTTTATTTGGCTTTGGGTTTGTGATGGTGATGTCAGCCTCAATGCCAGAGGCTGAAACGTTAACCGGAAATCCTTATCAGTTTGTTGGGCGCCATTTATTGTACCTTGGAGGCTGTTTAGCCATTTCCATCGTTGTGCTCAGTGTGGATATGAGTTTCTGGCAAAAGCTGAGTCCTTGGTTGTTAATTGCAGTGCTGCTTGGTTTAGTTACGGTATTGCTGATAGGGCATAACGTCAATGGAGCGACTCGATGGCTAAAGTTGGGGCCAATTCGTATCCAAGTGGCCGAAGTAGCAAAGTTGGCATTTAGTGTCTATTTGGCTGGATATTTAGTTAGAAAAAATAATGAAGTACGCCAGCGTATGTTTGGTTTTATTAAGCCAATACTCGTACTTGTTGCTTATGCCGGGTTAATACTACTGCAGCCAGATTTAGGGTCAGTGGTTGTGTTGTTTGTCATAACCGTAGGTTTGTTGTGGTTAGCTGGGGCAAGATTACAAGACTTCTTCTTGCTGATGATGTTAGGCGTTGCCTTATTTGTTGTGTTGGTGGTAACAGCGCCGTATCGAATGCGACGTGTGACATCTTTTATGAATCCTTGGGATGACCCTTTTGGAGCCGGGTATCAGTTGACTCAGTCATTGATGGCTTATGGTCGTGGAGGCTGGTTAGGACAAGGATTGGGTAATAGCATTCAAAAACTAGAATACCTTCCTGAAGCGCATACAGATTTTATTTTTGCAGTCGTTGGTGAAGAACTTGGTTTTGTTGGGATCATTCTTGCGCTTTCAATACTACTGTTTGTGACGTTAAGGGCGATACGGCTTGGCAGTAAATGTTTAGAATCGAGCAAGCCGTTTGAAGGTTTTTTAGCTTATGCCATTGGTATTTGGATTTGTTTTCAAACTATCGTTAATGTTGGTGCAAGCATAGGTATGCTACCTACCAAAGGGCTTACTTTACCTTTTATTAGTTTTGGTGGGAGTAGCTTATGGATCATGACGGCGGCTGCCATGATGTTATTACGGATTGATCATGAAGTACGTTTGGATCAAACACAAGCTATCCAGCGGCGAGGAAGTACATGACAACATTATGCAAAACAAATAAAAAAACAGTGAAGAAACGAATTTTAGTCATGGCTGGTGGGACTGGTGGCCATGTTTTTCCAGCTTTAGCGGTAGCAAAAAAATTGGCTAATGAAGGGTGGGAAGTACTTTGGTTAGGTACGGCTGAAAGAATGGAAGCTAAATTAGTGCCGCAGCATGGATTTAATATTGAGTTTATTGATATCAAAGGCGTTCGCGGCAACGGTATCATTAGAAAATTGATGGCACCAATAAAAATAATCAAGGCCATCGCTCAAGCGAGGTTTGTGATCAAAGCGTTTCAACCCGATGTTGTTATAGGCATGGGGGGCTTTGCCAGTGGGCCAGGTGGTATAGCGGCTAAGTTATGTGGCATTCCTTTGGTATTGCATGAGCAAAATGCGATCCCTGGGATGACAAATAAGTTGCTTTCAAAAATCGCCACCAAGGTATTATGTGCATTTGAAGGTACTTTTGAACCATCGGTGAATGCAAAAGTTGTTGGTAATCCGATCAGGGCTGAATTAGAAAGCTTGAGGGGCGAGACTTGGTCAATAGACGATAAGGCCTTAAAAGTATTGATTGTCGGTGGCAGTTTAGGAGCAGGTATTTTTAATGACTGGATGCCGTTAATTGCGGCTGAATTAAGCCGTATTCATTCATTGACATTGTGGCACCAAGTGGGTAAGGGGAATTTACAGGCCGTTACTAAGGCTTACCAAAAACAACAACAACAAGATTCAGTTCAAGTTACTGAGTTTATTGATGACATGCAAGCTGCCTATCAATGGGCTGATGTGGTAATTTGTCGTGCAGGGGCTTTAACAGTATCTGAATTGGCTATGGTTGGAAAGCCGAGTATTTTAGTTCCTTACCCGCATGCCGTAGATGATCACCAAACCTTAAATGCCAATGTTTTGGTTAATGCAGGCGGTGCGTTTTTGTTACCTCAACCGATTGCATCAGTTGAGTTGTTTGTTGAAAAATTGAGCCTGTTAGCTGAAAACCGAGCAGAATTAGCTGCGATGGGCAAACAAGCGAAGCAAGTAGCCACGATTAACGCCACAGAGCAAGTTGCTGCGGTGTGTAAAGCACTAACGGAGAAAGAAGTCGCATGACAAATGCAGAAAAACACGCGCAATTACGCAGTCAAATTCCAGAAATGCGTCGTATTAAACGCATTCACTTTGTTGGCATTGGTGGTGCAGGCATGGGCGGGATTGCAGAAGTGCTTTTAAATGAAGGTTATGCGATCAGTGGCTCAGATATTGCCAGAAATAGAGTGACTGACAGGTTGGCGCAACTAGGGGCTGAAATTAATATTGGGCATCATGAAGATAACATCAAACAGGCTGATGTTGTCGTGGTATCAACAGCTATTCAAAATGATAATCCTGAGTTGATCTCCGCGCAAGCGTTGAGGATTCCACTTGTTCAGCGTGCTGAAATGTTAGCAGAGTTGATGAGATTTAGACACGGTATTGCCATTGCGGGAACTCATGGAAAAACCACCACAACCAGTTTGATTGCCAGTATTTATGCAGAAGCGAAAAAAGATCCAACATTTGTTATCGGTGGCTTGCTCAATAGTGCTGGAACCAATGCTCGTTTAGGCAGTAGCCGATATTTAATTGCAGAAGCGGATGAAAGTGACGCTAGTTTTTTGCATCTACAGCCAATGATTGCGGTTGTAACCAATATTGAAGCCGATCATATGGGAACTTATGAAGGTGATTTTGAAAAACTAAAATCGGCCTTTATTGAGTTTTTACATAATTTGCCATTCTATGGGCTAGCAGTTGTATGTATAGATGATCCTGTGGTTCGAGAGTTAGTGCCTCGAATTGGTCGTAAGGTTGTGACATATGGCTTTAGTGATGATGCTGACTATAAGGCCGTAAATTTTGAGCAACATGGGGCTATCAGTGCGTTTACAGTTCGCCGCGCAGGAAAAGAAGACTTAAAAGTTAAGCTAAATATGCCAGGAAAGCATAATGTTCTTAATGCGCTAGCTTCTATTGCCGTGGCAGAAGAAGATGACATTACAGAGTTACCTATTGAAAAAGCCTTAGTAGAATTTCAAGGCATTGGGCGTCGTTTTCAAAAGTTGGGAGACTTCAGTACTCCTAAAGGGCAAGTTCTTTTAGTGGATGATTACGGTCACCACCCCAGTGAGGTTGCTGCAACAATAGAGGCGGCTAGACAGGCCTATCCTGATAAGCGTTTGGTGATGGCCTATCAGCCACACCGCTATACTCGTACTCGGGATTTATTTGAAGACTTTGTAGATGTGTTATCTCAAGTCGATAGTTTACTGTTATTGGAAGTCTATGCCGCTGGAGAGGAGCCAATTCCAGGGGCTGATGGCCGTACTCTATGCCGAGCGATTCGTCAGCGTGGCAAAGTGGATCCAATATTTGTTAATTCTACTGAGCAATTAGCTACGCTTTTGCCTGATGTATTACAAGACAACGATCTCGTGTTAACCCAAGGGGCTGGAAACATTGGAGCATTGTCGAAAGAGTTAGTAAGATCAGAGCTGGGATTTTCGTTGATTAAGGGTGAATAATCTTCATAATATGGCGTTTAATCGGCAGATATACCATGCTCTAACAGCGCTAATTTAAGAGTGAAACTAGCATGTGGTGTGGAGTGACTCAGGCTTGAAATGGAGAGAAAACTACCAGCGTTATAAAGAAAGGCTGACGGATGTTAATTGGTATTTTGTTGGCGGTCTTTTTTTTCTAGTGCTTGTGATCTTCGGATTTTCGTTGACAGGATGGAAGCTAACTAAGCTAGTCAATGATGCACAGCAAGTACCGATTGACGCTGTTGTTGTGAAAGGAGAACGACACTATCTGACTGATAGTGAAATACAAATGGCGCTTAAAAGTTTGCTAAGTCGTAGTTTTTTTAGTGCCAATGTGACTCAAGTACAAAAAGCGTTAGAGGCGTTACCGTGGGTGTACCGCGCTTCGGTTAAACGTGAATGGCCTTCAAAATTGAAGGTTTACATACAGGAGCAACAGGTACTGGCTCATTGGAATGGTAATCAATGGATCAATCAACAAGGTGATGTGTTTCAAGCGGTTGTACCTAAACACATAGAAATGGGGCCCTTACCTTACCTATATGGGCCAAATGGAGAGGCAAAGGACATGCTCAAAAGCTACCAACAGCTAAAAAAGTTATTAGCCATAAATGGATTTCATGTAGAGCGGCTAACGCTAACGCCAAGGCGTGCTTGGCAAGTGATATTAGCAAATGGTATAGAGCTTCACCTTGGGCGAGAAGACAAAATGCGTCGTGTGCAGCGATTTATAGATGTGTATCCAATCTTAAAAAAAGAAAACAAGCCAATAGACCATGTAGATTTACGGTATGATACTGGATTAGCTATCGGCTGGAAAAAAAGACAAAGTGAGAATCGATAACTCATGACCAAAAACCAAGAAAGAAATTTAATTGTTGGGTTGGACATAGGAACCTCAAAGGTGGCAGTGATCATTGGGGAAGTATTACCCGATGGCGAAATTACTGTAGTGGGTGTCGGTAATCATCCCTCAAGAGGAATGGATAAAGGCGGCGTCAATGACTTAGACTCAATCATCCGAAGTGTTCAGCGTTCACTCGATCAAGCTGAATTGATGGCTGACTGTCAAGTGACCTCCGTTTATCTCAGTATTTCTGGTAAACATATTTCTTGCCAAAATGAAAATGGCATGGTGTCTATTAATGATGAAGAAGTGACTCAAGAAGACGTAGATAATGTGATTCATACCGCTCGTTCGGTTAAAATACCTACTGAGCGTAGAATTTTGCATGTACTACCACAAGAGTATGCCATTGATGTTCAAGATGGGATAAAAAGTCCAATTGGAATGTCAGGAATGCGGATGGAAGCAAAAGTGCATATTGTGACCTGTGCCAATGATATGGCGAAAAATATCACAAAAAGTGTTGAGCGGTGTGGCTTAAAAGTGGATGATCTAGTGTTCTCAGGTATAGCTTCAGCCGATGCCACTTTGACAAATGATGAAAAAGACTTAGGGGTATGCTTAGTCGATATTGGTGGCGGTACAACAGACATCGCGGTGTATACCAATGGTGCACTTCGTCACTGTGCTGTGGTTCCTGTTGCTGGAAATCAAGTAAGTAGCGATATTGCGAAGATATTCCGGACCCCATTGACTCATGCTGAACAAATTAAAGTTCAGTTTGCTAACGCTAGAAGTGCAGCGGTTAGCCGAGAAGAAAATATAGAAGTCCCGTCAGTAGGAGGACGACCATCACGTTCGATGTCACGTCATACTTTGGCCGAAGTGGTG
Organism: Parashewanella curva; assembly: GCF_003675895.1. Taxonomy (GTDB): domain Bacteria; phylum Pseudomonadota; class Gammaproteobacteria; order Enterobacterales; family Shewanellaceae; genus Parashewanella; species Parashewanella curva. The sequence continues at coordinate 7,513 of NZ_ML014798.1, read as the reverse complement.
GAACCAAGATATCAGGAAATGTTTGAACTGATACTGCAAGAATTACGTGATAGTGGTTTTGAAGATCAAATAGCAGCTGGGATCGTATTAACAGGTGGAACAGCTTCGATAGATGGCGCAGTAGATGTAGCAGAAGCAACGTTTGGTATGCCGGTGAGGGTTGCAAACCCATTGGCAGTAAAGGGGCTTTACGAATACATTAAACAACCAATTTATTCAACGGGATTAGGATTATTACACTATGGCGCTCGTCAATTGATGAATCGTGAAAACGATCGTTCTGAGCGCCTAGGCGTAACAAGCTTTATCGGTACAGTGAAAAGTTGGTTTAAAGGTGAGTTTTAATTTTAATGCAGGCAATATGGAGTTCTGATTATGTTTGAGATCATGGACACTCATTCAGACGAAGCGGTGATCAAGGTCATCGGAGTCGGTGGCGGCGGTGGTAATGCTGTCGAGCACATGGTTAAACACAATATCGAAGGGGTGGAATTTGTTGCTACCAATACCGATGCGCAAGCCTTGCGCAAGTCATCGGCGGGTTCAACGATTCAGCTCGGTCGAGATATTACTAAAGGTTTAGGTGCTGGTGCGAACCCTGAAGTAGGTCGTTTAGCAGCTGAAGAAGACAAAGATAACATTCGTGCTGCAATTAAAGGTTGTGACATGATTTTTATCGCAGCCGGTATGGGCGGTGGAACAGGCACTGGTGCAGCGCCAGTTGTTGCACAGATTGCCAAAGAGGAAGGGATCCTAACGGTCGCAGTTGTGACCAAGCCATTTCCATTTGAAGGTAAAAAGCGCATGACGTTTGCTGATGAAGGTATCGTTGAGCTTGGTAAGCATGTTGATTCACTTATTACCATCCCAAATGAAAAACTGTTAAAAGTGTTAGGTCGTGGTACCTCATTATTGGATGCGTTTGCAGCCGCTAACAACGTACTGCTTGGAGCTGTCCAAGGTATTGCAGAGCTTATAACTCGTCCTGGTTTGATTAACGTTGACTTTGCAGACGTGAAAACAGTAATGTCAGAAATGGGTAACGCCATGATGGGTACAGGGATTGCCAGTGGTGAAGATCGTGCTGAAGAAGCGGCAGAATCAGCGGTAGCCAGTCCATTGTTAGAAGATATCGATCTTGCTGGTGCTCGTGGTGTATTAGTCAATATCACTGCTGGCATGGATATGAGCATTGAAGAATTTGAAACTGTGGGCAACCACGTTAAAGCTTATGCTTCTGATAATGCTACGGTTGTTGTTGGTGCAGTTATTGATACAGAAATGAGCGATGAGTTAAGAGTAACGGTAGTTGCAACGGGTATTGGTGCTGAGAAAAAACCTGACATCACATTGGTAAATAAGCCCAATACGCCAGTATCTTCACCTCGAGTAGAAGTTGAGCCAGTTACAGTCAGTGTGGCTGAAAATTTGGCAATCGATGATACAAAAGTGGGGGTTGCTACGCCAACAGGAAATGTCGTTCCTGCGCAACAAACAGCCCCAACGCCGGAAAGTAAGCTAGACTACTTAGACATTCCTGCGTTTTTACGTAAACAAGCTGACTGATAATTGGTTAGCTTAAGCCCACGATATAGGGCTTGAGCGACATAGGTTTTGCCTCAAATGAGGTGAATTTTTGTGTCGTCAACAAAATGTGTTAGTATATTCGACCCGCTTGAACCAGCCTGCGGTTTAAGTGGGTGTTTTACTGACCGATAGATACAAAAGACAAATACAGGTAACTGCATGATTTTTCAAAGAACCGTAAAGAAAATGGTGAAAACGACTGGCGTTGGCTTACATTCCGGCCGTAAAGTCACACTTGCCATTCGTCCAGCTCCGGTAAATACAGGTATTGTATTTATGCGCACGGATATGGAACCGGCGGTTGCAATCCCTGCAAAAGCGGATCAAGTTCGTGAAACTATGCTTTGTACTGTATTGGTTAATGACGACGGTGTGAAAATCCAGACCATCGAGCATTTATTTGCCGCTTTGGCAGGGTTAGGTATCGACAATGCTTATATTGATGTTGATGCTGAAGAAATCCCGATCATGGACGGCAGCGCAAGCCCATTCGTATTCTTATTACAATCGGCAGGAATTGCTCAACAATCATCACCTAAAAAGTATATTAGAATCAAAGAGACTATCCGTGTTGAAGACGGAGAAAAATGGGCTGAAATTAAACCTTACTCTGGTTTTAAAGTTGACTTTAAAATTGATTTCGAACATCCAGAAATCGCGCGTAGTCAACAACACATGGTGATGGATTTCTCAACGTCAGGCTTTGTTAAAGATATCAGTCGCGCTCGTACCTTTGGTTTTATGAGAGATATCGAATATCTAAGAGCCAACAACCTTGCACTAGGCGGCAGCATGGAAAATGCGGTAGTGCTTGATGAATATCGAGTATTGAATCCTGATGGGCTGCGTTATGACGATGAATTTTTAAAGCATAAAATCCTTGATGCATTTGGGGACTTGTATGTCGCAGGTCACGCGTTGATTGGTGAATTCTGTGCTTATAAAACAGGTCATGCTCTCAACAATAAACTGGTTCGTGCATTACTCAACCATCAAGAAGCATGGGAATTAGTAAGTTACGAACAAGAAGCCGATGTTCCTGTGCAATTCATTAGCACCAGCAACGCGGCTGCCATGGCCTAATATTTCTAAGATTGCCTATTACGGCTGGCTAATGCAGCCAGCCGTTTTAGTTTCTGGCCTAACTCTCCTTCAACACTCTCTGCCAGTGCTTCAATGTGAGAAGCTGAAGTTTGACTGAGTTTTGCGTGCTTAATGGGAGGATTTGCGTCATAGGTCGATAACCTTGGGTTGACTTTGACGTCAATACCAGTGAGCATTGGCAATGCTTCATTTTGAATTGTAAGTAATATTTGAGACTTTTGTGCATTTAATCGAGTAGCCCAAACCGCAGAGGGCGTTTCAAGGATTAATGTATTTTGACGTAAGTTAACTACATGCACTTGCTCAGCTATCGGACCACGTAAATGCTGCTTTAGCAATTGGTTCAAACGTAAAATTAGTTCGGCTTTCTCTTTTAGTTCAGGCAGTGAGCCTGAGTTATTAAGCAATTGATTGAGTTGTTGAGGAAGCTTTTTCATATTAATAATATTGGCTAATGGTTTATGAGTGTCACTTTATTTATACAAGGTAAACAAGGTGCAAAACGCATTGAATTAGGAAAGCGCTGGCTATTATTGCCTGTGACGCTCATAGCGATCCTTGTGAGTGCATACCACTATAATAATCAGCGATTTGTTGATCAGCAAGTTAGCATTAACACTGCTAAGCATCAAAGACAGGCTCAAAAAGAGCAAGTCATAGAACTCAAACAACAAACTCAAGCTCAAATTGCACTGCTCGTTTCTCATATTGCTCGAATGCAAGCCAATCTTACTCGTGTTGAAGCTCTAGGTCAGCAAGTTGCCAAAAAGAATCATTTGGACGATCAATTTAACTTCTCAACCGAAGTTGGTGTTGGTGGTGTCAGTGAAATAGGTGAGAGTGTCCAGCTAGATCAGCTTCTTAAAGATATGGATGATCTTGCAAACCGTATCGAAAATCGTCAACAACAACTCAAAGTACTTGAAACTGTTGTAACTAATCACCATATAGATATCGAACGATACATTTCCGGTCGTCCCATTAATAAAGGCTGGCTATCTTCTCCTTATGGATTACGCAATGATCCTTTCTCAGGCCGAAGAGCAATGCATAAGGGCATTGATTTTGCTGGAACTGAGGGAGAGAATGTTGTGGCTACAGGTTCAGGAGTTGTGACTTGGGCGGGGAGTATCTTCGGATATGGAAATTTAGTCGAAATTGATCATGGTAACGGGTTACGTACTCGTTATGGACACAACGCAAGCATTAGCGTTCACCTTGGTGATGTCGTTGCCAAGGGACAAAAAATTGCCACTATGGGAAGTACAGGGCGTTCAACCGGGCCTCATGTGCATTACGAAGTGTTGCGGGCAGGACAACAAGTCAATCCGCAAAAGTACGTCTACCGTAAACCAAGATGATCACCCTTGGTCGTTAACTTTAGACAGATTTTAGCCTCTAGCAGAAAAAGTGATTCAGATGTTTGGAAAATTACTAACAAAAATATTTGGTAGCCGTAACGAACGCACCCTGAAAAGTTTAGGAAAAGTTGTCACCCAGATTAACGCAATGGAAGTGGATTTTGAGAAGCTTTCAGACAACGAACTTGCACAGAAAACCAATGAGTTTCGCAAGCGTATTGAAGATGGTGAAACCTTAGATAGCATCACTCCTGAAGCGTTTGCTGTCGTGCGTGAAGCTTCTAAGCGTGTTTTTGATATGCGTCATTTTGACGTTCAACTATTAGGTGGCATGGTACTGGACAGTAACCGCATCGCGGAAATGCGTACCGGTGAAGGTAAAACGTTAACTGCAACTTTGCCTGCATACCTAAACGCATTAACGGGCAAAGGCGTACATATCATTACCGTGAATGATTACCTTGCGGGTCGTGATGCCGAGTTAAATCGCCCATTGTTTGAGTTCTTGGGTTTGACTGTTGGTATCAACGTAGCGGGGCTTGCACCAGAAGAGAAAAAGCAAGCTTACGCGGCTGACATTACTTACGGTACCAACAACGAATTTGGTTTCGACTATCTTCGTGACAATATGGCGTTTTCACCACAAGAGCGCGTGCAACGTCCACTTCACTATGCACTGATTGACGAAGTTGACTCGATTCTTATTGATGAAGCTCGTACTCCACTTATTATTTCTGGTGCTGCAGAAGACAGTTCTGAACTTTACATTAAAGTTAATAAGCTGATCCCAAACTTAGTTTCACAAGAGAAAGAAGACAGTGAAGAGTTCACTGGTGACGGTGACTACAGCGTTGATGAAAAGTCGAAGCAAGTTCATATGACTGAGCGTGGTCAAGAAAAGATCGAGAACTTGCTTATTGAAACGGGTTTACTTCAAGAAGGCGACTCACTCTATTCAGCTGCGAACATTTCATTACTTCACCATGTAAATGCCGGTCTGCGTGCTCATACCTTATTTGAAAAAGATGTTGACTATATCGTTGCTGACGGTGAAGTGGTAATTGTTGATGAACATACCGGTCGTACCATGCCGGGGCGCCGTTGGTCTGAAGGTCTACACCAAGCGGTAGAAGCCAAAGAAGGCGTGGATATTCAAAACGAAAACCAAACGTTGGCATCCATTACTTTCCAAAACTACTTCCGTCTATACGAAAAATTAGCGGGTATGACAGGTACTGCGGATACCGAAGCGTTTGAATTCCAACACATCTATGGTCTAGACACGGTTGTTGTTCCAACCAACAAACCGATGATCCGTGATGATCGTGCTGACTTGGTTTATCTAACAGCTCGTGAAAAATACAACGCTATTTTGGATGATATTCGCGATTGTCGTGAGCGTGGCCAGCCAGTCTTGGTGGGTACCGTTTCGATTGAGCAATCTGAATTATTATCTCGCTTAATGAAGCAAGAGAAAATTCCACACCACGTACTGAACGCAAAATTCCACGAAAAAGAAGCAGAAATTGTTGCTCAGGCTGGTCGGTCAGGTTCGGTAACCGTGGCAACAAACATGGCGGGTCGTGGTACAGATATCGTACTAGGTGGTAACTGGAATGTAGAAGTTGCAGAACTAGATAATCCAACGGATGAGCAAATTGCAAAAATCAAATCTGACTGGCAAGTTCGTCATGACGAAGTCGTAGCAGCAGGTGGTTTGCACATCCTAGGAACAGAACGTCACGAATCTCGTCGTATCGATAACCAGCTTCGTGGTCGTTCAGGCCGTCAGGGTGATGCGGGTTCTTCTCGCTTCTACCTATCTATGGAAGACAGCCTAATGCGTATCTTCGCTTCAGACCGTGTATCGGGCATGATGAAAAAACTGGGTATGGAAGAAGGCGAAGCTATTGAGCATCCGTGGGTATCACGTGCCATTGAAAATGCACAACGTAAAGTAGAAGCGCGTAACTTCGATATCCGTAAGCAATTGTTAGAGTTTGATGATGTAGCGAACGACCAACGCCAAGTGGTGTACTCGCAACGTAATGATCTGATGGATGCTGAGCATATCGAAGAAACCATCGCCAGCATTAAAGATGATGTACTTAATGCCATGATCGATCAGTACATTCCGCCACAGTCAATTGAAGAGCTTTGGGATATACCAGGTTTAGAAACCCGCCTTCAGCAAGAATTTGGTCTGAAATTGCCCGTTCAAGAGTGGTTAGATAAAGAAGATGATCTTCATGAAGAAACGCTTCGTGAACGTATTGTTGAAACTTGGGCAACAGAATACGCACAAAAGCAAGAAATGGTCGGTCCTGAAGTATTACGTCAATTTGAAAAGTCAGTAATGCTACAAACGCTCGATACATTGTGGAAAGAACACTTAGCGGCAATGGATCACCTAAGACAAGGTATTCACCTACGTGGTTATGCGCAAAAAAATCCAAAGCAAGAATACAAGCGTGAGTCGTTTGAGCTATTCCAAGAAATGTTGGAATCTCTAAAGTACGATGTGATCAGCATTCTTTCTAAAGTTCAGGTGCAAGCACAATCTGAAGTTGAAGAAATGGAACAGCGTCGCCGTGAAGAAGAAGCGCGCCTCCACCGTGAATATCAACATGCGCAAGCAGAATCGATGGCAACGGGTGATGAAATGACAGCGGAAATGGCTAATCACACTCCAATCGTCAGAGAAGGTGAGAAGATTGGTCGAAATGATCCATGCCCATGTGGCTCTGGTAAAAAGTACAAACAATGCCATGGCCGCTTGAACTAAACATCTACTTATATAAGTGAACCTAAAAAAGCGCTTCTAATATGAAGCGCTTTTTTTATGTTTGCACACCGAGTTATATTGAATAGTAGAAGTCAGTTCGAAGACTACTTCAAATATAAAGAATGGTAGTACAGTGGAAATATGACTTTAAAAGCAATAAATGTGGATAACTCTGTGAGTTAAAGGTGCGTTAAATGTGCTTAATTTGGTAGTAAAAAATAAATGCAAAAAACCTTCAAAAAAGGGTTGCGCAAAATTCTAAGCTCCCTATAATTCGCCACCACTGACACGGCACAGCGGCAAAACAAACACTGTTACAGCAGCTACTGAGTCAGGACAGCCTTGAGCTTCAAGGTAGAAAGTGAAAGCGATTAAGTCACTTTTTAAACGGTCGAAAAAAACTTTAAAAAAAGTTGTTGACGACCACAGGGAAATGCGTAGAATACGCAGCCCTGAACCGCTGAAGAGAATGCTTCAACGGTGTGCTGATAAAAGCACAATGTTCTTTAAAAATAAGTATCAAGCAAATCTGTGTGGACACTCGCAGAAATAGAAACATCCAGTTATCATCTTCGGATGCTAACAAAAATTCTATCAATGAAGAGTCCGCATAGATAGAAATCAAACTTACTTAGGTAAGACTGATTTCAGACATGCAAACGATTGGCTTTTAATT
>NZ_ML014797.1 GCF_003675895.1 Parashewanella curva | reverse complement strand
GGTTATCCAAGTCATAACAGCCTACTATCAGGTTTCTGTTCGTCACAGCTACGTTTTGCCATTTGCTTCCTTCAGATTTCACCTCACGATGAACACCCTTGCATAGGCTAACGGTTCCCTCTCGACTGAGCCCGTAGAGGACTTTCACCTCCTAGAACAACGCCATGCTCGGCGCATCCTCATATAAAAGGGAAGTTAGCACTTCCCTTTTTATTTTCTCTTCCGAGGCAACTAAGCATTAATACCAATGTTGTCGACCAGCTTTATTTTTGAATCCTCAGACAGCTGCAGTCAACTACGACTTTTTAGCGATATTGAGGTGATATTTCCGCCTTAATTCAATCAAAATGAGTGAAAAATAAGTCTCAAACTCAGTAATTTGCATCTATTCTTATTCACATATAAGTAACTAATAAAAATTATTCTTCATAAAGCAGACGCTATGTTGAATCTTTTAACGTCCCTACTTAGAATGAGCTATCACCAATAAGAGTCAGAGTATATGTTCTACCTTATCCAATCGAATCGTATGGAATCCCTTAGCCAGCAACTGGCTGATTTATTAAAAAGACCAACCGAAATTTCATCTGTATTGCAGCCTCAACAAATACTGGTACAAAGTCCAGGGATGTCGACTTGGCTACGACTGGAAATTGCTAAGCATAACAATATTGCGGCGGCTATTGATTTCCCACTTCCATCCAGTTTTACTTGGCAGCTATACCATAATTTATTAACTGATGTTCCTGAAGAAAACGCCTTTACCAAGCCAATGATGACATGGAAGCTAATGTCGTTGTTGCCTTCTCTTATTGATAATGACGAGTTTACTCCTCTAAAAGATTACTTAGCCTCACAACAAGATAGCAACTCAGAACAACTGCAACTTAAGTATTATCAGCTATGTAACCGTATAGCGGATACCTTTGACCAATACCTCGTTTATCGCCCCGATTGGATTGATGGTTGGGAGCAGGGTGAACAGCCAATCGAGCTAGCTGAAAACCAACAATGGCAACCGATTTTATGGCGTGGTTTGATTGAATTTAACCACCAGCAATTGCAGCAAAATCCTTATCACAGAGCTAACTTACATCAAGCTTTACTGGATGCCATTGAAGATCCTGAGACAAAGCTCACTGACATTCCATCGCAGCTGTTTGTATTTGGCATATCATCTATGCCACCTCAGTTATTAGAGATTTTACACAAGCTAGCTCAGCGTATTGATGTTTTCATGTTTAACCTGAGTCCTTGTCAGCATTATTGGGGAGATATTGTTGATCCCAAGCTCAGAGCAAAAATGGCTATCCAATTCGAAAACAAACAATTACTGCCTGAACAATGGGAAGATAGTTTGCAAGTTGGTAACCCGTTATTGGCCAACAACGGTAAAATGGGGCGTGAACTGTTAGATCTGGTTCTTGAACTGCCTGAAGATAATGTTGAACTTGGTTTTGAACACTATCAAGATCCACTCAATCCACAGCACCCTAGCCTTCTCCACGAACTTCAACATGACATTTTAGAAATGGAAACCCTTGGAGAACCATTAGGCCCAGACTCTGATATATACAATAACCCTAACAAGCGTCGAATTTTGGATGATAATGACCATTCACTACTTGTTAACAGCTGCCATAGCCCGCTAAGGGAAGTTGAAACCCTTCATGATCATTTATTATCACTTTTAGAAGCAGATCCAAAGCTTCAGCCTAAAGACATTGTGATTATGCTGCCTGATGTAGCCTCCTATGCACCATACATTGATGCCGTTTTTTCTGCAAAACAAGGAAGTCATTACATTCCTTACGCCATTGCAGATAGAGGTGCAGCCCAAGAATCACCTTTGGTAAATAGCTTTTTAAGTCTGCTTACTTTAAATTTAAGCCGCTTTTCGCTGTCTGAAATTACCAGCATTCTTGAAGTTTCCGCCGTTATGCGTCGCTTTAATATCGACGATGATGACTTGGTGATAATAAAGCATTGGCTCAATGAAGCTGGTGTGCGTTGGGGAAGAAATAAAGACAATCGCCATGAATTTAATGTTCCTTCATTTGAGCAAAACTCATGGGCATTTGGTCTTAAACGATTAATTCTAGGCTATTCACTAGGTGATGATGCCGACTTATACCAAGGCAGTCTCAAAACTGAAGGTGTTGAAGGTATGTCAGCACAAGCCTTAGGCAAATTGCTTAACTTTATCGAGGCGATAGATAACTGGTACTACACCCTCAACCAACCCGTAACATGCACTCAGCGTATTGAGCAGCTGGAAGCTTTAGTTGAGTCTTTCTACCTCATCGATAATGACGAGCGTTCTCAGATTCAAGATATTCGCGATGCTATAAGTAAGTTAAAACAAGAAATCACACAAGCTAAGTTTGATGAAGAATTAGCGCCTATGACCTTATTTTCTTGGTTTAATAGCGAATTAAATCAATCAAGAGTCGGACAACGTTACCTTGCGGGTAATGTAAATTTTTGCACCTTAATGCCGATGCGATCTATTCCATTTAAAGTGGTTTGTTTACTGGGAATGAACGATGGAGTCTACCCAAGAAACCAATACCCAATCAGTTTTGATTTGATGTCACACTTCGCGTCACGTAAAGGGGATCGCTCACGTCGCTTAGATGATAGATATCTATTTTTAGAAGCCCTGCTGTCTGCTAGACAGCATCTTTATATCAGCTTTGTAGGGCTAAGTGAAAGGGATAACTCTGAACGTATTCCATCTATGTTGGTTTCTGAGTTACTCGATTATTGTCAATTATGTTACCAGCTGCCTGATGGTGGAAATAAGATCACAGATCGATTAATTAATCAGCAGCCTTTACAAGCCTTTGATACTGCCTTGTATGATGATGAAGCGCCACATGCGCGAAGCTATGATAAACAATGGTGTCCTCCCAGCACGAAACAACCACCAGCCGCATTTATCAATTCAGCGTTAAGTTCAGATGACGACGAAACACAAGATATCTTAGAGCTATCGTCTTTAATTCGTTTTTTCCGAAATCCAGCTCAATATTTTTTTAACCGCACTCTAAATTTGGATTTAGGATTGCAAATAGAGCAAGATGAAAACGATGAACCTTTTGTGTTAAATGCTCTTGAACGTTATCAAGTTCAGAGTTTGCTTTTAAATCATACTGTAGAAACTCAAGCTGAATACATAGATGATTCTCTCATTGAGCACCTAAAAGCGAATGGACAATTACCTGTAACTCCTTTCGATGATTTATTAATAAAACAATATCAAAGTGATATCAGCGCTACGGCAGGTCGGGCCATTTATTTAAAAGGTGATGGACAAAGCATCAGTGCTGAAATCAAGCTTGAGTTTCCACAACTATTTTCTGGGATTACCTTAGTGGGTCGAGTCGATGATATTAGCGGCAAAGGCCTCATTAACCTACGCCCGGGTAAATCCCACGGCAGAGACTTGCTTAGAGTTTATCTACGTCACCTTGCCATTAACGCAATGGGGATTCATAAGCCAAGCTTTCTCATCGATGTAAGCCATTTTCATACCTTTGAGCCTATTGAAGCCAGCCAAGCTCACAACACGTTAGCAAAATTAATTGAACTGTATTTCTCAGGCTTAGAGAAGCCTTTATTGCTTCCACCCAAAACAGCTATGGCTTATGTTTCTACCGATGACGAACATGATGAAAAAATGGCGGAAGCAGAAAAAGCTTGGTCTGGCGAATTTGGAGAAGGTGAAGATCCTCATTATCAAAGACTGTTTACTTTTCCCGATGATTTTGACGATAACTTTATTCAGCTCAGTAAAACCGTGTTTGATCCACTAATCGATATTTACTACACAGACAAGTTAGATGGATTACAACCTTATGTAGAAAGCCAATCAAAGGGAGATAAGTGATATGCAACAAGTTCAAAAGCTAGAACCACATACACTCCCTTTACAAGGTAGAAGATTAATCGAAGCCAGTGCTGGTACAGGTAAAACCTATACAATTTCAGGCTTATACCTCAGATTACTGCTGGGTCATGGTGGAGTAACACCCTTGACTTGTGAACAAATACTCGTGGTAACCTTTACTAATGCTGCCACTCAAGAACTGAGAGATCGTGTTCGAAATAGAATTCGCCTTGCCTACCATGCTTTCCTTGGGCTGGAGTGTAACGATGAGTTTATTAATAAGCTCTATAATGAAACCGAGCCAAGCCAGCGCAAAATCAGCTTAAGGCGATTAGATTTAGCGTTAAAGTCTATGGATGAAGCCTCAATTTTCACCATTCATGGCTTTTGCCAGCGTGTGCTCACCGATATGGCTTTTGAATCTGCCTTGCTGTTTGAAAGTGAATTTACCTTGGATGACTCTGATTATTTACATCATGCCGTCCGTGACTATTGGCGCCAAGCTTGTTACCCACTTGCCCCAACCTTGGCTCAAATCATCGCTAAAGAATTTAAAGAACCAGAGCAACTTCTCAAGCAACTCAGATCACTGCTCGGTAGCGTAGACAGCCAGCCATTAACTGATCCAGGCTCATTCGATGAGGTCACCAGCAAACTCAGCCAACAATTAACCGTATTTAGGCAAGATTGGAACTCGCAATCTACTACAACCTTGAAGCTTTTAATGGCATTACCACTTAATGGTACTCGCTTCGGTAAAAAAGCGGATGACTTTCCAAAGCTTCAAGCTATGTTTGAAAACATCAGTCAATGGGCCAAACACGGTAACGGTTTACCACCAGCTGGTGATATGGAAAAAATTAAGCTTTCCGATTTACGACTTAACAAAGGTGGTCAAGCCCCAACTGATTCAGAAGCGCCACTTCTAGCTGAAGTTGATTCAATTTTAGATTTAATACAAAACATTAAGCCAGCATTTTTGTATCAAGCATTACAAGATGTTCGCAGTCGTTTTACCAAACAAAAACAACAAAAAAATGTACTAACACCAGACGACTTACTTTCTTCACTCTCCAATGCCATCACTGCGAACTCTCAAAGTTTGCCGCAAGCGATTAAAGAGCGATTCCCAATTGCCTTGATTGATGAATTTCAGGATACCGACCCATTACAGTTTCAAATCTTTTCTTCAATTTATCCTGAAAACCAAGGTTCAGGGTTATTGATGATTGGCGATCCAAAGCAAGCGATTTATGCTTTTCGTGGTGCTGATATTTTTACTTATCTTAATGCTAAAAATCAGACAGAAAATCATTACTCGTTGGCAACTAACTATCGCTCTGCGGAACAGATGGTCAATGGTGTCAATCAACTATTCAGCAATAATAAAAAACCTTTTACAAATGATTCAATCCCATTCGAGCTTGTCAATACACCTAGCTCAGCGAAAAACAAAACCGTCCATGTTGAAGGTGATGCTAAAGCACTTCAAATACGCTTATTACCTGAAGACAGCCTAAAAGGACTCAATAAAGAAACAGCTCGTAAGCATTTAGCCAATGATGCTGCAGCCGAAATTGTTAGACTTCTTAATAAAAAAGCTCTGCTTGGCGATAAACCACTTCAAGCTAAAGATATCGCGGTACTGGTAAGAGACAGAAATGAAGCAGCAGTGATTAAACAAGCTTTAACGGATAGAGGTGTGGGTGCAGTATTCTTAAGCCGAGATAGCGTGTTCGACTGTATAGAGGCCAGAGAATTAGCCATCATTTTACGTAGCCTTCAAGCGCCAAAAGATGAAAAACTGCTTCGTAATGCTCTCGCAACCTACCTGTTAGGATATAGTGCGGAACAGATCCATCAGTTCAATCATGATGAAACCCACAGACAAAACCTATTAGAGATGTTTTATGATCTTCAGCAAACTTGGATAAAACGTGGGATCATGCCTGCATTAATGCAGCTAGCACAGCATACTCAGCTTATTCAGCGCTTACTTTTGGTAAAAGGTGGAGAGCGAAAACTGACTGATTTCCGTCACTTGTGTGAACTTTTACAACAAAAAGCCACAGAATTAGATGGTAGCAGCGCTTTAGTTGCTTGGTACGAACAGCATTTGATCAGCCACTCAGAAGGCGAAGAACAACAACTGAGATTAGAAAGTGAACGAAATCTCGTTCAAATCGTCACTATTCACAAAAGTAAAGGACTTGAATATCCCATTTGTTTTATTCCATTCATCAGTTTGGCGCGACTCAATCGAAAACCGAACCCAATGGTTTATCACAATGATGAAAAATTGGTTTGGGACATAGAACAAACAGACGAAGGCTGGGAACAGCAGAGAAAAGAAACACTCGCCGAAGATTTACGCTTACTTTATGTTGCCCTAACCCGCCCTGTATATCGTTGCTATTTAAGCATTGCGAATCATTGTAAGGTAACTAAATCTAAAGGGCAAACCAGTCAATTATGTGAAACTGCCATCGGTTATTTGCTCAACATTACAGAAGCCAATACCGATATTACATTGATTGAACAGCAAGCGAATAAACTCAAAAGCGATGCAATTAGCGTAACAACAATCGACCCTGTTGATATTAAACAAGAAGAAGTGAACCTTGAATCTGGCACAAATAAAACATACAAGGCTAAACCCCTAAATAGAATCATCACTACACCTTGGAAAGTAGGCAGTTACTCCGGTTTAGTAAAACACTCGGCTCATGAACAACTGTTTCCCGGTGCAGACGATGAAGGCACAGATATCGTTGAAGGTTTCAATAGTACGCCAATTAAACTTGACGTTATCAGCCCAATGACCAGACTAAACCGTTTCAACTTTGAAAAGGGCGCGAACGCTGGCAGCTTTTTGCATAATGTGCTTGAAAACATTGATTTCACAAACGCAAAACATGATCTAGAAGAGCATTTGCCCACTTTGATGGAGCGATATGGAATTGAAGCTCAATGGCATGAAATGCTTATGGAGTGGTTTTTAGATTTGCTAGGTGCTCCGATGAACCAAGAGGGCTTATCCCTCTATAAAATTCCAAATCATAAGCGATTAGTTGAAATGGAATTTTACCTCCCTATCACCAAACTGAAAGCGACTAAACTTAACAAAGCATTACAGGATTTTGGTTACAGCGATAGACTTGCTTTTGATGATTTGAAAGGCATGTTAAAAGGCTTTGTTGATTTAATTTTTGAATTCGAAGGCAAATTTTATATTGCCGATTATAAGTCTAACCATCTGGGTGATGACTTCATATGCTACGAAATTCGTCAAATGTATCAAGCCATGACAGATCATCGCTATGATTTGCAGTTTATTTTATATACCGTTGCACTTCATCGTTATTTGAAACAAAGACTGCCAGATTATCAATACGACACTCACATGGGTGGAAGTTACTATCTATTTTTAAGGGGCATGTCAGCCAATGAGCCAAGCAAAGGCGTGTATTACGATCTACCACCTCTTGCATTAATCGAACGCTTGGACAACTTGTTTTCAGGAAACGACTTCATTAATCAAGAGGCGCAGTCATGATTTATAACAACAAACCTATGCCAGAATTACTCAAATATTGGGAGTTGCAAGGTCTCCTCACGCCTCTTGACCGCCACTTCGCTATAGAAATGGCCAAAATGCATCAATGTGGCGAGCCGCTGTATCTCTTTATTTGTGCCTATTTAAGCAAACAACTTTCTAATCAGCATGGTTGCGTGGTGCTAGAGCAAATCAACCAAGCTAACCCCATGTTCGAGTCTCCTCGATTGTGCAGTTTAAATTTTGAGATTGAGGATTTTAAAGCCGCATTATTAAGCTTCCCAGGGATCAGCCAATATCAAGAAGGACAACCCTGTGCCACACCAATTATTTTGGATGGCAATCGCTTATATCTTCAAAAATATCATCAATTTGAACTTACTGTTGCTTCTACATTAAATCGCTTAGCCTCTAACCCAATTGAAGTTGACATCCCTAACTTAACTAAGCAGCTATCTTTGGTATTTCCTCAACCTCAAAATCAGGATATTGATTGGCAAAAAATTGCAGCAGCAACAGCCTTAACTAGACAGCTTGCGGTAATAACGGGTGGCCCCGGCACAGGCAAAACGACTACTGTCACCAAGATGTTATTTTTATTGCAGCTTAACCAAGAGCTTAATATCAAATTGGTGGCACCAACGGGTAAAGCAGCAGCTCGCTTAACTGAGTCAATCAAAGCCTCGAAAGCAAGGTTAGCTTCGGATTTAGAGCAACATAAAGATCAAATCGATCTGAATGCCATTGATAAAATTCCAGAAGAAGCTTCAACCATTCATAGGTTATTAGGCGTTGTGCCTAATTCTCATCGTTACCGACACAATAAAGACAATCCATTACGATTAGACTTATTAATCGTCGATGAGGCGTCAATGGTAGATCTGCCGATGATGGATAAGCTGTTATCCGCATTACCTGAAAATGCACGTCTAATTTTATTAGGAGATCAAGATCAACTCGCTTCAGTAGAAGCTGGAGCCGTTCTAGCGGATATTTGCCACGGTATCAAATTAAAAGGTCAATCAGGTAACTCATGGAAAATGCGTTACTCGCAAAATCAATTACAGACGTTGTCTAGCCTCACCAATACAGATTTAAGTGAATTTTTAGATACCAATGGCCACTTTGGTGATAGTTTATGTATGCTCCAATACAGCCATAGATTTGCAGGGGAAGCAGGCATCGGTCAATTAGCAAAAGCTGTTAATAATGGTGATATTGGCAATGTGCTTAATGTGTGGCAGCAAGGATATGATGAAATAAGCTGGTTAGGGCATGGGGAAATATCTGCCAACCTTCAGCAAAATATTGGTTTAGTAACTTTACTTAACCAATCAGAAAAACATTACCGCCCTTATTTACAACTGATTAAAAATCTACAGGAAAGTTATAAATCTGGTATCAATAAAGGTGATGAAGCGGCGATAGAAGTGATCAATAAGTTTAATGATTATCGCCTACTTTGCCCTATGAGATCTGGCGATTATGGTGTCGACGGCATAAACCAACAAATGGCTGATCTATTAAATAAACACCATCATATAAACGTTAACCAAGAGTTCTATTTAGGCAGACCTATCATCATACAATCTAATGATTACAACTTAGGCTTGTTTAATGGTGACATAGGGATAGTACTTCAAGACAGTGAGCAGCCTGATAGATTAATGGCTCACTTTATAAAGGCTGATGGAAGTATTTTAAAAGTACTCCCAGCTCGACTACCAACCCATGAAACTTGCTATGCTATGACAGTGCATAAAAGCCAAGGGAGTGAGTTTGATCGAGTCGCTATGGTGATGCCGCCACAACCGACACAGTCACAATGGCAACTATTAACCAAAGAACTTCTTTACACAGCAATCACTCGTGCCAAAAGCCATTTTGTTTGTTTAGGTTCGAGAAACACCTTTGAACATTGCGTTAATCATGCGACAGAAAGAGCTTCGGGATTAGCTGATCGCCTTTGGAAAATGACTTAAAACAATAAATTTAAGCGCTATATAAGTACCTGTCGATAAGTTCTTTGAGAATTATTACCGACACACAAAACTGTCGTTATTATATTTGTGTTCAGGTTTAGTACAATACAAGGCGTAATGTAGGGCGCATAGCCGTAGCTATGTAACCGAAATTGCAACGCCGTAGAGTGCTGAGACTGAGCACTAGAAAATCTTAAGAAACTGATGGTCAGGTACTTAATGACACAAGAAAAATTCGATACCATCTATCAGCGAGCAGCTGAACGTAAAGGTGGAGAAAGCAGTTTAGAAGCTAGGCTGCATCAGCCATTGAGCAGCGAAGAAATTGTAAAGATCACAAATAATCAGTGGCTGGCTCACTTCACTATGAAAGTGTTCCAATGTGGTATTTCATGGCAAGTAGTTCGCAACAAATGGCAAGGGTTTGAAGAGGTGTTTTTTGATTTCGATCCAGAACTCTTGCTTATGCTCTCAGATGAGCAATGGGAAGAAAAAGCCAGAAACCCGAAAATCATCCGCCACCTGACCAAAGTCATGTCTATTCCTGCTAACGCTCAAATGTTGGTAGATGCCAGTTATGAACATGACTCATTCAGTAAGATGGTGGCCAACTGGCCAAAAGATAACGTCACTGGCTTATGGGAGTATTTAAAAAAGCATGGTAATCGTCTTGGTGGTAACACAGGTCCATATGCCCTGAGGCAATGTGGCGTTGATACTTTCATATTATCCTCAGATGTTGAGGCTTATTTAAGAAATACCAAAATTATAGACTCAGGTAGAAATACCAAGCGCGCATTAAAAGCAGCCGATGCCGCATTTGCAAAATGGCATCAAGAATCAGGGCGTAACTTAACCGAAATAAGTCAAATCGTTGCATATAGTTTTGGTGAAAATCGTTTTTAAATTTTTCATGTGAACTTGCTGAATTATTTTTACTCATACTTCAAGCAATTAACATTAAATGGACTTTCAATGAAAAATATCACATTAACACTCATCTTACTTGCCAGTATTCAACTAGTAGGCTGCAACTCGAACAATAAATTTCCTGCTCAATCCTGTAGAACCGCGCCAGAACCAGATCGTGACGGTAATATACCTGTTGATACCCGCTCTCCACACGAGAAAGCACATGGTTGCTCTGAATTTGATGCCGCAATAAATACAGCAGTGGCAATAGCGGGAGCCATTGCTCAAAATTACTCAAGCTGTGAACAAAAGTCAGGTAAAGCCCGCCAAGAATGTGAACAGCAAGTAAGAGCTATTAGTAATTCGATAAAAAAGCATACAAAAAAATAGCGCTATTTCTTAAGCAATCATTCAGAATGTATGAAAATGCTCTTGTTATTAAACGCCTATAATGTCTATGATGAGAGCATATATCAAGACGTAATAAAGGACAGGCATGTCGTCAATCAATGTTGTATTACTTTGCGGTGGTGGTAGTGATGAACACGACATATCACTAATCTCAGCAGGATATATTCAATCTTGCTTATCAACACAAGAATCCATCAATTTGGTTCGTGTCGAATTGACTAGAAGTGGTCAATATCTTGGAGAAGATGCTAAACGCTATAACCTCAGTCAAGATGGATACTTGGTAGAGTACGGCAACACTCAATCAAATTTTAAAATCGATTTTGTGATCCCATGCTTTCACGGCTTTCCAGGTGAAACAGGAGATATTCAATCTATGTTGACCTTATCAAATCTGCCCTTTTTAGGTTCAGATTCAGAAGCCAGCATACAATGCTTCAATAAGATAACCGCTAAACAATGGTTCAGTGCATTAGGTATCCCGAATACTTCATACTTGTTCTTATCAGAAAATACCTCTCAAAGCGTTGAACAAGTTAAATCCGCTCTAAAAAAGTGGGGCTCAGTATTTATTAAAGCCGCCTCGCAAGGCTCCTCAGTTGGTTGCTACCAAGTCGATAATATTAATAACGTTGAATCTACCGTGGCAAAAGCTTTTGAATACTCTCCTTTTGTTTTAGTTGAGAAGACCATTAACGCAAGAGAACTAGAAGTTGCGGTATATGAATATAATAATGAAATCATCGCCACCCTACCCGGTGAAATCATTACCGATTCAGAGCACTTCTACGATTTCAACGAAAAGTACGCTGAAAACAGCAAAGCCAAGACTGAAATCGCTGCGAAAATTCCTAATGAAGTCGCTGAACTAATTCGCCAATACGCCATTAAAGCGTTTGAGGGGATGAAACTAAGACACTTAGCCAGAATCGATTTCTTTTTATCAGATAAAAATGAAATATTACTCAATGAGATCAACACCTTCCCCGGAATGACGCCAATCTCTATGTTCCCCAAAATGCTGCAAAATCACGGTGAAGACTTTGGTGAGTTTTTGGTAGGAATTATTGAGAAAGAAACAGCTAGACAATAATTACTTCACTTGTGTATTACGAATTACCTCAAATATTTTTTGGGGTAATTATCTGAAAAAACTACAGATAAAGAAAATAAATTTGAAAAAAATCGCTATCTTCGGAAATTCAGGTTCTGGAAAGTCCACTTTAGCTCAAAAATTATGCGCTAATAATAACTTAGCTCATTTAGATTTAGACTCTATAGCATGGCAACAATCGGAAATCCCAGAAAGAAAGCCTATTGCTGAGTCAGAGGTCGAAATAAACAAGTTCATCAATGCACATCAAGGGTGGGTAATCGAAGGCTGTTATTCTGATCTACTAGAAATAGCCCTGAAACACACCACTGAAATCATCTTTCTAAATTTACCAATTGAAGCCTGTATAAGTAATGCGAAAAGACGTCCATGGGAACCACACAAATACCCAAGCAAAGAAGCACAAGATAATAACCTGAACATGCTGATTGATTGGATAAAAGAATATGAAAACCGCACAGATACTTTTTCAAAATCAGCACATGAGTCATTATTCAACTCATTTGACGGGATTAAATTCATCTATACATCAAATAATTAAGGCATGTTGATCTTTCGAGCTTATTTTTGCAGCGATAAGGTAAAAGAGCATCAGCAGTTCCAGTAGTCAGCACAGATACAGTGTGCATTGAGTAAAGTCACTACTCAAACAAACTCAGTATAGGGTTGTATGATATGACTGCTTCCTTGCTTGCTCCAAACAGCGTTACCGTTTCAATCAAGTGGGGGGCAACAAAAAATCAGGATGAATACAAATTAATAGCCTCTGACGCAACGAGAGTAACTATTAGTCAAACGGAAACATGTATTCCAGTAGAGTTTAAATATACGCCAAGAAATAATATCGATTCAATGTTCCTGCCCAAAAACTACCAATTAACAGCTAGAGTGGCTAAAGGTGGTGGGCTTTGTGTTGGTACAAAAGATAACTGGCATTTCAAATATAATTGCACACAACCTGTTATTCGTGCCTTTATGTAGTTTGTTACGAATGCAAATAGATAAGCCTGTAAATCAACTTATTGTTTGAGGTTATATATGTCTGCGACTAACCCCGTATCTTTTTCATCTTATTGTATACCACCTGAATCACAATTATCCTCATGGAATTTCATTGGTTCCCAATATACAGCGAAGGAAAATACAATTAAGGATTGCGGACTTGTATTCAGAGGAGACAGTCGCCCTAGTGATGAAATCTTCGAACATGGCTTTACTATAAGAGAGCTTTCACAAACCGATACCTTCCATCTAAAACTCAAAGAGTTATTCCAAACATCTCAAATTACTCAACTCCATTGTGAAGCACTTCCCACAACAGCGGTATGCGCCAGTATGAGTGTCGCTGCTGCCTCTTTTTTTCCAAAATGGGATGAATCAACAAACGTATATGCATTTAGAGCAGCTAGAGCCGTTCCGCTTCACGAAACAATTAAAGAAATTGAAGGGCCTAACTCCCCAAATAAACTTATGTACATTAAAAGTCATGAAATTTCTGGGCTATCTGTAGCATCCGATGTCGTTCCCTCTAGAGATGTAATTGGTTATTGGAAAGTTTCCAAACAAAACGTCACCAATACATACGTTCAAAGTTATGATGCGTCTTTTTCGACATTTCATCAACATGCACCAACAATATCTAGTAAAGAACTATTGAGCATTAGTGAGATTTCAGAAAAAAGTGTTACAGTAAGTTTTGATAAAGCAGAGAATGTAATAGCTTGGCTGTGGCTTTAACAATATTTAACTCATTAAATATTGTTACCCCAACATCTTCTCATAATTAATTTTAATTTACTCTTATTGCTAATATCTCTCTTGTTGACAAGACTTAACTTAGTGATTTTTAAGCTTAGATGAACTAAGAGAGACACCATGGCTGCAGCTTCAAATACAAAGTTAAACATAGAAACCCTTGATTGGAATACAGAGCATCAGCAAGAGTTGGCAAACAAAGGAACAACTACCCTTACCTGCCAATCAACAGGCGGGAAAAGGCATACTTTTCAGATCTCGGGTAATGTATCCAATGGTGAAGGTATTCAAGTAGTAGAAAAAGTGGGCTCTTGGCATGCTTCAAAACAGTCAGAAAATGAAAACTGCTCTGTTGTATTACGCCACGTACTAACTAACATAGATGACAGAAACGACAAAAAACTATTTATCCTTAAACATCAAACACTAAAGTCTAAAACAGAAGTGTTTTATACCATCGTAACTGAGCTAAATCCTTTTCGAGCAGCTAGGCTATCAAAGGAATTTTTCACATTCTCAGAACAACCCAACGCTGAACACTCATCGGTTGAGCTTCATGTACTTAATGATCTTTCATCATACAAAGAGTTTTTGAAAAGTGAACAAGCCGTGTCTATTGCCCTTGATGATCCGCAAAAGATGGTTCTTATTGTAGAGCAGTTTCCTAAACCCCTTCGTGAAATGGCTTATTCTAGAATTTGTGCTCATATTACCAGTGATAAGTTTATACCAGCCTTTAACAAATTAAACAGTGAACCTCAACTTAGCAGTCTAATTAAACTAATGGGAAAAAAAGCAGTAAAGTATTTATTATTCAATAAAGGCTCTTTAAACCCTTTGCTAGAAGCAACAACTCCAGCTCACCAAGCCGTTTTGTGGCGTTTCCTAGAACATATACCTGCTGGAGCAGATGAAAGGTTGGTACAATCCTTATTTTATACTGCTGTATCAGGTATGGCGAATACAGATTCTCTTCAATATTCACATGACGAATTCTCACCAGTGGTGTGGGCTGCAATAAAAAATGATCCGGCATTGAACTCTTATATAGAAACATTGCTTAAAACTGACTTACGTAAAGGCTGCGTCCTTATTCGAGTACTAGCGGAACACAGAATGGGAGTAGTTGACTGCTCAACCCTAGTAAAAGTACTGAACCAGGTCGGAGCAATAATTACCGAACCTGAATTGACAAAATCACAGCAAGACGACAGACAAAGTGCATGGTACAAGTCATCTTCAGCTCAAAAAATGGTAATTGACAGACAAGATAAAGCTAAAAAAGAACTCAAACAATGTATGCAAGCATTAGATGATGCTGAATCAAAAGCTAGGCCAAGAACAACTGGAATGTTTATACCTTCGTTTGAATCATCGCCAGTTCAAATTCAAGATGTAATAAAAGGCATTAGACGACCACCCCCATTGGAAACGATAGCTGAGGTTTTACCACTGCTTACACAAAAACAATTAGGTACCCTCTCTGAATTAACTCTATTTTTAATCCCTTATCTTGATAACCTGAAAACAAGAAATATGGCAATTCTTGTATTATCGACTCTAGTTAACTCTTCATCAGGCCAAATTCAACAGCAAATAATAACGTCATTATTCATGCATACACTTGCACACCCAACAATGGCTCCTCATGTAAAAGTTTTGGTTCTCAACTTTATCGCCTCTCATGGGTCACCCACTATTACAACTGATGAACTAAAAGATGTGCTCCAAAACACTCAAGAAGTTGAGCATACGCTGATATCAGCGGCTTATCAGTGCTTGCCAAAGGAGCATAAAGCTTTAGCAGGCATGTTTATCGCTCAAAAAATGGTTAATTCTCAACAAAAAATACTAGATATACTATTACCTAGTAAAGAGCCTCGAGTGATCATTGGTTTTAGTCGAAAGAAAAACTTTGCGGTTCAACTTGCCGAAATGGAAGGCTTTTTAGCTGGCATGTTGACGGCAAAACAGGATCAGCAGCAAGGATTAGATGTGATGATGAAACGTGTCTACTCGATTAAGCGATGCCTCACATCAGAGCAAGTTTATAAAGGGCTTGAGCAAGCACTAAGGAATACTGAAGAATCACAGCGTAAACAGGTATTAACTAATACAGTAAAGCTTATCTTATACATAGAATCATTAAACGTTAAAGCAGGTGCTACATTTATTGAGTGCTGTGCGATGCTGCCAATCCAAGCAAAACAAGCCATACTAGCGTTAGAAGAGGAAAGTACCGGATTAACCTCAAAACAAAAATTACCTTTGCTAGAAACATTACCAGATGAAGAAGTCCTATCACTGTTTGCTCGTTCAGGACGTTACCAGCCGTTACAGAGCTTACTCGAACAATATGCACCAAAATTAAAACAAGCCTTTCAACGAGTAAGTGAAGCTGAAGCAGCGACAAAAATACAAGCAACTGACGCTAATGAAGAGGCTGAAATACAAGCAAGTGATTCTGAAGAAAAGGCTAAAATACTAGCAAGTCATGCTGAAGAAAAGGCTAAAATACTAGCAAGTCATGCTGAAGAAAAGGCTAAAATACTAGCAAGTCATGCTGAAGAAAAGGCTAAAATACTAGCAAGTCATGCTGAAGAAAAGGCTAAAATACAAGTACACGTGTCAGCTCTCATCCAAACAGCTCCAAAGCAAATGACAGGGTGGGCATTAAACGAATTTTCACAAATCTTATCAGATGAAGATTTTGCCCAAGCTTGTTCCAAGTTACCGGCAGAACTTTTAAGGGAGTTATTTGTCTACCAATCCGATAAAGCCAAGGTATTTTACAAGTTTGTTGGAATTGCACACATGCGCTCTGAAATAGTAAGAGAATATATGAGCAACGAACTCATATATGATTACGTTTCTACAACGAAATCGACTTATAGGGCTGAAGTAGCACAAGCGTTAACCCTTGAACAAAAACAAACTTATTTAACATACCTACAACAGGAGTATGGTGACTCATACTTAATACATGTTGTCAGGCTACTCATGCCTATTGCACCAGAAGACAGATCGCAATTTTTACTTGAGAGCTTCCCTGATCAAGGTGAAAAGCTACAACAAGAAATAATAATTGCCGGAATAAAAGCAGTTGATAACGACACGGCAACTGTAGGTAGAATCACCCTCTTAGCCAGTATGCTCGATGACACTCACCGCCCACAATTATTAGACAAGTTATCTCCTGAACTTCGACAGGAAGTCGAGGAAAGTTTAAGTTAAACCTCTGAATAGTTATTAACCGATGCAGCTGCAAAACCAACGCTTTTCTATAAAACTTGCAGCTAACTTACCTCTAGGTCAAAGCACTGCTTTGACCTAGAGGTAGGATGGATTAGTTTTCTAAAATATCTGCAGCTTCACCTGTTTCAGGCATTGGCTTAGCTTTTAGTTCAACTCTTGGCTCTTTTGCGATGGCTTTTTTCAAGTAGCTGATTGCTTTGTTTAATTGAGCATCATTACCTTTATACGTCGCTACAGGTAGGTTATTCACTTTGATATCTGGCTCTACACCATAACCTTCTACAATCCAGCGTCCATCCATAGAGTATTGAGGGTATTCAGCTACCCTTGCCATGCCGTTATCAGATACACGGTTACGACCACTGAGCCATACACCAGCACCTGCAGTTCGGTTACCTATCACTGGCGCTAGCTTTAACGCTCGCACACCGGCAGTGAAGGTCTCACCATCGGAGTATGTTAGCTTATCAGCAAGAACTACAAGCTTACCTCTGAAAGTCTGCTGCATGTTGGTGCTTGGATCGCCGTGAGTTGGCCCCCAAAATGCCCACGCTTTTCTCAGCAATTTTTCGATGATCCAGCTATCAATATTACCACCGCGGTTTCGACGCACATCAATGATCAAGCCATCTTTATCGTAATTTGCATAAAACTCACGGGCAAAATTCGCCATGTCGTTACCACCCATTGCGTATAGGTGTAAGTAACCAACTTTACCATCTGTGGTTTTATCCACTTTAGCTTGATTGGTTTCAACCCAATCTTGGTAACGCATTTTTGTATTTGTAGCAGCACTTACAGGCTTAACGACCGTTTTGTGTTGCTTGTTATCACGCTTTAACGTCAATAATACTTGTTTACCTTGTTGGTTACGCAGTAGCTGATTTACATCTGCAATATTAGCAACAGGATGCTGATTAATTGCGATGATAACGTCACCGATTTTAGCATTCACTCCTTGGCGCTCAAGAGGCGAAGCTATATTGGGCAGTTCTGGATCACTTTTATAAATATCCCCAATCACAACACCTGACTTGGTTTGCTTTAGCCATGCGCCCAAGCTAGCAGCTTGAGGTTTTGTGGTGTTACTGGCTATATCGCCACCACGAACCTGAGAATGCAACGAGTTCAGCTCTGACATCATTTGCTTAAATACATCGTTCAACTCGCTGCGGTCGGTAACTCTATCAACTAATGATTGATATTTATCTTTGGCATTTTGCCAGTTCACGCCACGCATATTTTTATCAAAGAATTGATCCCGATGCATAAGCCAAGCATCATTATAGATCTGCTGCCATTCATCTTTGGGATCTATGGTAAACGTCCAGCTATTCAGATTAACCTTGCTTTTGGTAAGGTCACTTGGCAACTTGGTAACCGTATCAACAATCAGTAACTTTTTACCTTTGGTTTTAATAAAGAGTTTTTTTGAATCTGCAGACAAATTAAAGCTATTGATGCTATTAGATACGTTATCAACTTTTGGCTTACTGTCTCCAAAGGAAACAAATTTCAAGCTATTGTTATCTTGAAAGTACAAACCCTTACTGGTTGCTTGTAGATATTTATATTCACCGGCTTTAACAGGTACTTGCCACAATCTTTCGCGCAACCCTTTCCAAGCAACTTGCGAGCTTTTATCTTCTTCAGTTGAGACTTTTGATGTCAGTTCCGTTTTTTCTGCAAACGGAAATTTGGCTTCGCTATCGAGAGCAATGGCATAAATTAAAGTACGATCATTAAATTGTGCTCCGAGGTTTCTATCCCCCCAAGGAGAGCCATTTGCAAGTTTAAATGAGCGGTCAGATAAAAAGTACAGCCACTTTCCGTCATCACTGAATGTTGGTGAATATGATTCGTACTTATCCGAAGTGAGTACTGCTTTTTTGCCCGTTTTCAGCGAATATAAGGTCACCTGCGCTCGCAATTTACCCAATTTATTGTAAGAAACAGCGACATACTTATCATCCGCTGACCAACGAATGCTTCCATATGGTCCTAGACCTTGCCCATCACTCAGGATTTTTTTATTTTTGCCCGTTTCAGTATCAAATAACCATAGGTTGCCATCATAGTCATCATTGGCAATGTAGCGACCTGTTGGCGACAAAATGAGACTCATTCTTTGGGTTTTGCCATCAAACGTCATTTGCTTACTTTCACGGCTACCATCAGCTGCAAAGCGCCAAATTTCTTGCTCACCCGAAGCATCTGAAATGGCAAAAACCCATTTACCATCATTACTCAAAATGCCATTTCTACTGCGGCTGTGTTCGGGTGAAGTTACATTGATAACGCGGCGATTATCTGTAGTTGCAATACCGATATGACCACGAGCCGTCAACACCGCTTTATCGCCATCGGCAGAAATATTAGACGCTGTTAGATACTTAGCAGGTTCTTTCACCCATTTTTCACGTTGGTGTGGTGAATCAGAAATTAATTTAATGTCTAGGGTTTTAGCTTTATTGGATTTAAGGTCGAACAACACGATATCAGCACCTAGCTGATAGACCACTCGACCTTTATCTAAACTTGCTGCTCTTATTGGAAAATCTTTGTAGTGTGTAAGCTGTTTTACCTTTTTACCATCGGTAGTCATAGACCAAAGATTATCGGTTCCATCTTTGTCACTGATGAAATAAACACGACCATCCCAATACATTGGCTCTCTTACTGAACCCTGCTCTTTTTTAGTGAGCTTTTGAGCTTCTTTTTTACTGCCAATTTTGTAACGCCAGATTTCACCAATGGCTCCACCACGATATACACGGGCATTATCACCTGTTGTTTGCAATCCAAAGCGGGTGAAATATACATATCGACCTTTATCATCCACACTACCTTCAACGGCATCAGCCAAAGGTAAATCCGTTGTCATCAAGGTTTCTGGATTCACTAACCTTAGAACCCAAAAATTTGACGGACCATGTGCGTTATCCGTCGAATACAATATCTCCCCTTGTTCCGTCCAGCCCTGCAGTCTTACTCGGCTATTTTCAAAAGTTACTCGCTTAGCAACGCCACCAGCCGTTGGCATAACATACACTTCTTGAGTACCGTCATAATCAGCTAAATAAGCCACCCATTTACCGTCTTTTGAAATAGAGGCATCGATTTCTTGTGATGGAAGGCTGGTGAGACGGCTAGCCGTACTCTGTGACAGCTTATGTGTCCATAAGTCACCTTCGGCTGTGAAAATCAGTTGATTGTTATGAAGTGTTGGAGCGCGATAATAACCTTGTTGGCTATGGTTAGTGGCAACGGCGTTTATAGAACTAGTGGCTCCTAGCACTAATAACACACTTGCCAAGCAAGTGGAGAGTTTCATTATTAGACTTCCTGTTTTTTTATAGTCATTAGAAAATATCAAATTCTTCAGGAAGTTTCAGGTGTAAATATTAGGGCGTGTTAATCTTTCGTGTTTATTTTTGCAACGATAAATTGGTTATCTTATGCAAGGCAGAGTTTGTGAAGTGTGGTAGCTCCACATAAACAAACGATAACGCAGCAGAAGTGACCAATTTACGTTGTCTTCGATGCTTTTGAGCACTTCCTGTTCTTTGTTGTGAGCAGCTCACTTAGATGGCTAAGCTTCACTGCTCACGCCTTGAACAGAAAAGTGCTCAAACAGCACAAAATTTAATCCTAAAAGATCAACACGCCCTAAGTAAATGTGTTTTAGGTTTCCTCAATCTGTAGCTTTACTTTTTGATTTACTTCAAATGCTAATAACTGCTTATATTGCTTAACAAAACATGGTAAGCCTAAATATTTAGTCAGTTCAGCTCTATGAGTTGCACGGTGGTGCTCAACTAAATTATTGACCTTTTTTCTAATACCGGACATATATTGAACCATTATCGAATTTTCTGGAAAAACACTTTTTATGCTTCTTAAGTTATCCGATAAATCGTCAATAACAACGAGTTGCGATGGTATGATGGCTTTTTCTCTTAAATGCTCTAATAACAGCTCGCCTTTTGGGCGCTTTTCGTCTTGAAACCATGAAGCATCCATTTTAACTCCACCGTTACACCAGTCAGTTGTGAAGCCTCGTGATGCTAAGGAGTCAACTTTAAACTTAAAGCCATCCACTGTTGCATGTGTTAAAATCATCACAAATACTTCATCAAACTTCTTTTTGAATTCAGCAATAAAAGAAAGAAATTCTGGTTCAACAAATGTAAATTCACGTTTTGAATCATTTTGGAAAACTCTTGTGCAAATGACCTCATCAGCATCAAAGGCTACTACTGAGGTTGAAGTATTTTGTATTCCACAAGGTAATGAAAATAAATCATTAAGCTTTGAAATCTGAACATCTACTCCATCAGGTTTTAAAAATGAAGCTAACTCAGGGGGCAAGCTTGGTTGTGGTAAAAAACCTTGAATGTGTTTAGATAAACATTGATTTAATATTTGTACCCTGCGAGACATAGGTTGGTCGACATATTGCTCTTTACGTTCTGGATAAACATGTGAGGTAATAGGTGATTCAAAAAATGCTATAAAATCGAAAGCCTCACTCTCAACGTCTTCACCTTCTCCTACCAATTGAATTACCCGTACATTAAAACTGATTGAATTTCCTTGCTGCGCTTGTCCATATAAAGCAGGCATAACCAATGTGCGTAATGTCACAACGGAGCCTTCATCCAAATTAACTTCAAGCCCATGGGAGTACGCTAGTAGTTCAGCCTCTAATCGGGTTACTGGGTTACATTCTACTGCCATTAATAACATGCCTGTGATTTTGCTAAAAGTAGAGAATATAAGCATGAGGCTATATAAAAGTTGAACTAATTAAAGAAAAGCACTTTGAGGTTGACACTCAGCGATAATTTTTACATTGTAAAATACCATAAAACGAGCAACCACATGGAAACTAAGTGTTTATTGATTATTCAAAATATTCAACAGAAGAACTTTTTGATGTTTATAGCAATATTGATAAAGAAAATTACCCCGAACGATTTCAAGCCCTTTGTGATGAAATTGAAAAAAGAAAAAAGACTGAACAATTTAAAACGGTGCACAAAGCAATAGAAGAGGATAAGTATGCCGACTATGAAGGGTATGAGCTCGGTTTTGCCATTGAATTTTCTTCAGAAGGTTCAGGGGCTTACCGTAAGCTTTTTATTGGGATATTTTTCTTAATTAACATCATTACTCTTGGTCTTGTAATCAACAAGTATACTGTTTCTAGCCTATCAAATATCCATCAATATAATACACAAATACAATCTGCCGTATGTAAAGTTGAAACAATTAAGGATGAAAAAGGTTATATCCAAACATACTACGATTTACGTATTAATTCTTATCAAGACACTTTTTTAGCTCTCGGAATAAATAAAAACAAATGTGAGAATATCGCTCGAACTTTAAGGTCAGATTTAGAAATCTCAATCTGGCATAAAGATGGACTAATCTATCAACTCAAATCAAATAACGTTGAATTGCTTCGATACAATTATATGAAACTTAAGGTTAGAGCCATGCAAACCTATGATGTCTATCTTTACTTTCTAGGGTTATTGTTTTTATGGGGTATCTTTTACCGAAGTCTGGTGAACGCATTTTCTCCCGGAACATACACTTCTACATAGATAATCAATCTCTATGAAATTTCGTTCATATTACTTGTCTTATTTTTGGTTAAAAAAGTATCATTATATAAAATTTTCAACTGGTCCCACTCTATGTCCGTTCAAGAAAAACCATTAACTGCAGTTACCGATTTTGATGCACACTCTAAACTCGTTCAAAATCACCAGCAGCTTATTGAATTAAGGGGGAGTAGAGTTAGGTTTCCAAATAGTTTTTACTTAACCAAAGACAATGGTTTAATGGGTCAGTCTAGATATTTTGTTTGCCAAGATAGTGAGCGCTATGTCGTATTGTGTGGCCCTGAAGTAATACTAAACTTTTTAACTACTGATAGACCCGTTACTGTTTTTCAAAAGCTCAAGTTTAAAGTGGCCGAAACTTTATTTGGTTGCAACCCATTACGTGAGCGAGCGGGTAACACTGAAGCAGAAAAAGTAATAAAAAAGACGTTAGAACATTCGAGGGGGGCATCACCACACAAACAACTTTTATCTGCAATACAGCAAGGTGATTTCATCAGAGCAAATGAAATATTACACACAGACACTGTTGACATTAATTACCGTGATAGAAACAATCATACAGCATTACATCATTTAGTTTTATGCATCAATGAACAGGTGAAAGGCGCGAAAGAATTATTAACAATACTTTTAGAGGCGGGAGCAGACGCTACAGCTGAAGATATAAGCGGTAGCACACCATTAGATATTGTAGCTGACGAGTCTGCGGCTAAAACCCTCGTTTCTTACGCCGTTGAACAAGAACTGATGCAACCTAAGCCAAACTTGAACAGAAGATTTACCCACGGATATACATACCTTCACTATGCTGCATATTGTGGTGCTGTAGATATTGTTGAAAAAATCCTAAGCCGTAACGTGATCTCTATACCCAGAAATAATGTTGGCATTACACCATTTATGCTAGCCGTTCAAAATAAGCAACATGATATTGTTAAGCTATTTCTACGTCGAGATAATAAAGATAGGCAGTTGCAAGCACACACTATTCATATAGGAAATACGCCATTACATTTTGCCCACCAAAGTAAAGATTTTGAGATGATTCGGTTACTAGAACAACACGGTGCGAATACTGAAATACCCAATAAAGCAGGGGAACTTCCTAAAGAAGTTGGGCAGTAATGGGAACCAAAAACTAAAGAGGAATTGGAACAAAATACTAAAGGTAATCTACACCCGGCAATTCGATTTGTGCTTATGTTAAATCTAAGCCCAAGACCTGTAGTTAGTAGATTTTAGAATAACCTATTAGGGCGTGTTGATCTTTCAGGATTAAATTTTGTGCTATTTGAGCACTTTTCTGTTCAAGGCGTGAGCAGTGAAGCTTAGCCATCTAATTAAACTGGTCACAACACAGAACAGGAAGTGCTCAAAAGCATCGAAGACAGCGTAAATTGGTCACTTCTGCTGCGTTATCGTTTGTTTATGTGGAGCAACCACACGTCACAAACTCCGCCTTGCATAAGATAACCAATTTATCGCTGCAAAAACAATCACGAAAGATCAACACACCCTAGAGTGAGTTTCGATGAAATTTATGATTGGAACACGCCCTTTAAGAACGGTACACCGTTTGAATCAAATGAAAGCCAAACTTGGTCTTAACAGGTCCATGAATTTCTAATACAGACTTTTTAAATACGACATTATCAAAGGCTTTAACCATTTGGCCCGGGCCAAACTCACCAAGATCACCACCACGTTTTTTGGATGGACACGTAGAATACTTTTTCGCCAACTTGCCAAAATCAGCCCCTTTAGATAATTCTTTTTTGATTTTTTCCGCTTCTTCTTTGGTTTTTACCAAAATGTGTCTTGCGCATGCTTTTGGCATAAACTCACCTTCAACCTATAGACTGATTTATTAACATTTATCATGAGATAATTCTCAATAACAATTGCTGAATGTAAGAACTTGATATGTATAGTGTATACTGAAAAATATAATTACACTTCACCTCAAGCTTAACTTAAGCACCGATAATAACTCCATATTATATCGTATTTGCTTTAATTCTTGCCCCCAAAAATTAACTCCTTAATGTTTAAATATACTCGTGATACCTGAAGATGCAGGATTTCAGCGAGAATTAATTGATTAATTGTCATTTAGGCAAGGCACTTACCTGTAGTAATAGTTATTCTATTACAAAGGAAAGTAACGCAGTATAAATGGCAATTAAACTCGCACTACGTGGGCTTTTCAGCATTGATTCTTCTTTGTTGTGAAAGCTTGAATTAGCCCGCTAGTTCTGCACTTTCACGCCTCGAATAATGCAACGCTGAATAAGCCCTGAAAGTTGCTGCATCTTCAAGTATCACGAGTATAAATATCTAATAATTGGTTATTTGAGCTTTTCAATTCAAGGAGTCATTATGGCTGCAGCTTGTCCTGAAAAACCTTCTTTAGCGTATTCAAAATGCCTAACTGAAATTGCAGGCGCTTATCTTAGAAATCCTTCTGCTCGCGAGTTTACTCTTGAAATTAAGCAGACTCACTACGCTCTAAAGCCTGGGATGCGTTCATGGTCTGTCAAACAACAGAAAGATGATAAAAGTGGAGAGCTTTTTCTCAAAGAGGCTCAAGAAGTAGCCTCAGCCCTCAATACACCTCAATTAAAAAGTTGGTTCGTTGTATTAAAGTCAATATCCAAAATCGTCACCGAGAATAAAACGCCCCTCGATGAAAAAAAACAGAAAATTAAGAAATTATCCTTCTCAGATCCTCTTCATCAATACTTGGTTGCTGTATTTGCATCGGGTAATGCGGACATATCACACTTTCACTTCAAGGGGTTAGAACTAACACTTTCTAGACCTTCATCATTTCCAACGAAAGCAATCGTTTTAACCTCCGCACACAGAGCCTTTCAAGACTCTGAACTAAAGCAATTCGAAGTAAAAATTAATTCCCGTCAAGCTCAAGCATGGGCATTTTGGCTAATAGCACAACATGATATTCATCTTTCAAGAAAATCGATAAAAGAAACAAAGCCTGAAGTGATTAATGCACCACAAGCTCAATTATCCGAACAGGTTCCTCAATCACCTGAATCAGATATCAATGACCTATTTCCGCCATACAATGAAGAATTCACAGGCTTTCCAACTGCCCCCTTTATGGTCACAGCAACACCTCCGCCTCCTTATAGCAAAGATGCTTTTACCACACCTTCTGCTGAAAACGTGCAGCAATTTGCCGAGAAAGGAGCAAATCATACTATTGAGGAATTAAAAACAAAGTTAAAAATATTCGAAAAACAGATTCAACAATCCCTCGAACAAGACCTTTCAATTTCCGTTTATGAAAAGAAAATGGAAGAACTCAAAAAAC
The DNA here is from genome assembly GCF_003675895.1 of Parashewanella curva. Taxonomy (GTDB): domain Bacteria; phylum Pseudomonadota; class Gammaproteobacteria; order Enterobacterales; family Shewanellaceae; genus Parashewanella; species Parashewanella curva. The sequence continues at coordinate 7,745 of NZ_ML014797.1, read as the reverse complement.
AAATTCAACAACTTATTAAGAGTAAGCCAGTTAATTTAGAGGCTGCAGCTTCACTATACACTCAGCTGATTTCATTGCGTGAAAACCTACAATCAAAATCACAATTACTATCTATGCTTCCAGTACAAAAACAAAGTGCCCAACAAGAATTATTGATGCTGGCAAATACTGAAATGAATCATTTAGAGCAATTAAAGAATGAATTAACCATAGATATATCACACGAGCTCAACCACCTTTATCAACAAACTGAAAATAATATCCCCAAAGCGTTAGAACAATACAAAAAAACGGCCTCAAAAAATGCAGATACCGTTGTTCAGCTGTTGCATTCAATACGAGCCCAAATAGTCAATCTATCTTGTATTGATGAGTTAATGGAGCATAGAAAAAGCGCAATCATTGAGCATTTAAACGCACTTTCACAAGGTAAAAAAGTAACATTTGTTATCCATAACAACCAACAAGGTGCAGCAAGAATAACTCAAGTGTTCAATTTTAATCAGATAGAACAAATGATGGATCACGGTTTGGGGTTAAACCCAATCACTATGTACCCTCTGCAACCAAACGATATCTTTGTAGTTGTTACCGAATGAAGATACAAAAGGCGTAACCTATTCAGCAAGAGATGAACTTCATTTGGCTCATATATGATTAAGCCCCTTCTGAAATCCGTTCCATTTTGGCTAGATAAAACCCATCAAACCCAGTATTAGCAGGTGTAATGTTTTCATCTTCAATAAATGTAAAATGCGGGTTATTAGCTAAAAACTTATCCACTTGCTGACGATTTTCTTCGGGCATTATCGAACAAGTAGCGTAAACCAACATACCACCTACTTTTACCATACGGCTGTAACTTTGCAGAATGTCTTCTTGAAGTTTAACCAATACAGGTAAGCGTTCAGACGTGTCACGCCACTTTGAATCAGGGTTACGTTTTAATACTCCTAAACCAGAACAAGGCACATCTAATAACACTCTATCAGCAGTAAGCTTAAGGCGTTTAATGGTTTTTGAGCTGGCAATGATACGGGTTTCGACATTATGGGCACCTGCACGCTTGGCTCTGTCCTTCAACGCATCCAGTTTCCATTGTTCAACGTCCATTGCCAGCAAACGCCCTTTACCTTGCATTTGTCCAGCAAGATGAAGCGTTTTACCACCAGCGCCTGCACATGCATCCACCACTCTCATTCCCGGTTTGGCATCAACCGCCCCGGCGACCAATTGTGAGCCAGCATCTTGCTGTTCAAATAATCCAGCTTTAAAGGCTTTGCTTTTAAATAATGGTGAGTTTGAGGTGACCTCAAGCGCACTATCGACGCCCTTTACCACTCGGGTTTCTATGCCTTCTTTGCTCAAGGATTTTTTAAGTTCATCACGAGTCGTTTTTAACTGATTTGCTCTCAAGTATCGTTTCGCTGGTTGCAGTAAAGCTTTACGTTCAGCCTGCCATGCTTTGCCCAACTGCTCTGTGCCTATTTTTTCTAACCACTCTGGACAACCATCCCACAACACTTCATCTTTTTTGGCTTTGGTCAACAAATGCTGATATTCAGAACGTTTAAATTGACTTGCCTTAGGTAACTTACCAGAGTTCAATCCATTAAACTCGTGCCAGAGGACAATCAGAAGTTCAGCGTTTTTCGCTGCATCTTGAAGTTGGATATTGGCAAGGTAGCAGTAAAGGTTTAAGCGGCGCATCAAATCACCAACCACTTGAGTGATTCTTGCTTGCTCTTCTGGCTTAAGTTTTACCCCAGAAAAACTAATGGAGTAGCCTCTGTCTAGCGGTTTACCTTGCTCAAGAACCAATTTAAGCACGTTAACTACGAGCTGAGAAGACTTAACATTTAATGAAGTTTTGAGCATGATCACTACAGCCAAACTGAGAATTATAGAGAGGTGCGGATCATAGGGAGTTTGCCCCTAAAAATCCAGTACTCTATAACTTGTAGCTAGCTTTTCTTGCCCCCATTTTCTGTTTTTCTCAATTGAACTTTAGAAAAGTCAATATTTGCAACTCCAGCTTTTCTCCAGCCCTTAGCCACTTTCCTCTCACTATCAGTTCTTTCGCGAGGAAGTGAAGTATTACTATCAGCATCTGATACTCTGATCTCAATGCCAGAATCATTATCGGTTTTAGAGGCTCCATGTCCAAAGCTAATTGCAGTAGGTATGCCATGACCTTTAGCTTCGTTAATCATAGTAAAAGTTCTGGGCCCTAACGGGGTAGTTTCTTCATCTGAAGACATTGGTGATGATTTTCGGCTGCTAGGCGTTTCAGTTCCACTTTTTTCAGCATCAGCTAAACTGCCATAACTTGCACTTGAGACAAGAGAAGGAGGTCTAGATTTATTTAAAAGAGTCAAATGAGTTGGTTGCTCTGGCGGGCTTGCTAAAGCTTTAAGAAATTCAGCTTGCAAACTATTAGACTTACCGGTTTTTTTGTATTTATACTCAGGTGCACTGTTATTTTTTTGTGTCTTGGGGACTTGTTCCAAAAATTCATACTGCTTGTTCCGAGAACCAACAAACGTTACTTGAAAAGTGCCACCAGAACCAACATAAATTATTTCTGAACCACCTTTCTGTTTAGGAACTTTAGCTTGTAGCTCCTGGTATTGTTCGGCTGTTATTGAAAATTTCTTTGTTCCTTGGTTAAAATCAAGTAACACAGTTAAACTTGGAGCTTTTACCGCCATATTTATATTAATCCCATTTAAATTAAGAGCTTAAGACCAATCATTTCATCATATAACAACTCAAAATCTAAAGATTAAATTAGAATTAAATAGTATAAAATGGTTATAAAAAGGCTGCTAATAAACAGCCTTTTTTACTATCAAAATTGTTAAAACCCTTTCACCCCTTTCATATCTGGCAAATGATGAGCAATGCCTTTATGACAATCAATGCAGGTTTTTTCACCGCTAGCAAGCGCTGTTGAATGAGCTCTTGCCGCCCTTGGAGACTGGCGGGTGAAATCCATATAATTGAAGTTATGGCAATTTCGGCATTCTAAAGAGTCATTCGCTTTAAGTCGCGCCCACTCATGTTCTGCCAATTCTCTTCTGTGAGCTTCAAATTTTTCTCTGGTATTAATGGTACCAAAAATTTTTCCCCACACTTCTTTTGAAGCCTGCATTTTACGGGCAATTTTATTAGTCCATTTATGGGGCACATGACAATCTGGGCAGGTCGCCCTCACCCCACTTCTGTTGGTAAAGTGAATCGTGGTTTTTAACTCTTGATAAACGTTATCTCGCATCTCATGGCAGCTGATACAAAATTTCTCTGTATTGGTTGCTTCTAGTGCAGTATTAAAACCACCCCAGAATATAATACCCGCGACAAACCCACCTACTGTTAGAAAGCCTAAACTGTAATGAACACTTGGTTTGCATAAAATCCGCCAAGCCTTCTTAAGTATTTCAATCATACGACCTCCTAATGCTGTTTTTTATTGGCTGATGCTTCAACCAACTTATCAACATCAACGAATGTGTTTTTCACTAACGGAGTCGAGCTTTCTTGAGATACGTGGCATTGAGTACAAAAATATCGACGCGGTGATACTTGGGCTAAAAAGTGATTATTACGAGTTAAGTAGTGGGAAATGGCTATCATTGGCGCTTTAGATTCATGAACACGGCTTCGATCATGACAACTTAAGCATTGATTCACCTTTCTATTAATTTGATACTTATGTGCTTGATGCGGGATGATAGGAGCTTGTGCAGGGTAATTTCGCGCCAAGCTACCATGATGCTCTTTCTCATTGGTTAAAGGTGGAGGAGTAGGTTCTGTGTTTAATGGTGCATGACGTAATGTGGCAAAATGATCACCACGAATGGTTTTTTCGGCTACTGCACCAACCGCGATAAATGCAGTTCCAGTCAACATAAGAAGAGCCGTAATCTTTGCAAAAGATTTTTTCGATGTTTTCATGACCTTGCTCCTCACGCCTTAATTACTTTAACTGCGCATTTTTTAAAGTCAGTTTGTTTGGATATGGGATCAGTGGCATCTAGTGTGACTTTGTTAATCAACTGGCTTGCGTCAAACCAAGGTACATAAACTAAACCTTCAGGAGGTTTATTTCGACCGCGAGTTTCAACTCGAGTCTTTGTTTCACCTCGACGAGACTGCACAATAACTTCATCTCCTCGCCTTAATCCTCGCTTCTTAGCATCTACGGGATGCATATAACACACTGCATTTGGGAAGGCTTTATAGAGCTCTGGTACACGTTGTGTCATCGAACCTGAGTGCCAATGTTCTAATACACGACCTGTACACAACCATAAGTCGTAATCAGCATCAGGTGACTCCGCAGGTGGCTCATAAGGCAGTGCAAAAATTATCGCTTTACCATCAGGCTTGCCATAAAAGTCCCATTCTGCTCGTTTTGCATAAGGATCTGAGCCTTTTTTAAAACGCCATAAGGTTTCTTTACCATCAACCACAGGCCAACGAAGACCATGGGCTTCATGGTAATCATCAAACGGTGCCAAGTCATGGCCATGGCCTCGACCGAATGTGGCATATTCTTCAAACAGCCCTTTTTGAATGTAAAAACCAAACGCTTCAGATTCTTGATTGTCATAGCCTTCAGCACGATCAGATAACGGGAATTTATCCACCTGACCGTTTTTATATAACACGTCAAAGAGTGTTTTACCTTTATAGCTTGGGTTGGCATCCAACACTTCTTTTGGCCAAACTTCATCAGTGATGAATCGTTTTGAAAACTCAACTAACTGCCATAAGTCCGATTTAGATTCTCCGGGCGCCTGCACCATTTGGTACCAGAACTGGGTTCGACGCTCGGCATTACCATAAGCCCCCTCTTTTTCTACCCACATTGCTGTTGGGAGTACTAAGTCAGCGGCTTGTGTCGTTACAGTAGGATAAGGATCAGATACCACAATAAAGTTTTCTGGGTTGCGATAACCGGGTAAGCCTTCTTCATTCATATTCGGTGCGGCTTGCATATTGTTGTTTACTTGCACCCAGTAACAATTCAGTTCACCATCTTTTAATTTCCGATTTTGCAGAACGGCGTGATAACCCGGTTTTGGTGGAATGATTCCACTTGGGATCTTCCAAATTTTTTCAGTTATTGCTCGGTGTTTAGGATTCGCCACCACCATATCTGCGGGTAAACGATGAGAGAAAGTACCAACCTCTCTTGCTGTGCCACAGGCAGAAGGCTGGCCCGTGAGTGAAAATGGGCTGCAGCCCGGAGTCGCAATTTTCCCTGTAAGCAAATGAATATTATAGAGAAGGTTATTACACCACACGCCACGAGTATGTTGATTGGCTCCCATTGTCCAAAATGACGTGATTCTGGTTTCAGGATCGGCATACCATTTGGCGAGTTCTAGTAATTTATGCTTTGGTACAGCTGAGATTTCATGGGCTTTATCAATATCATATTCAGCTACAAATTTTTTAAATTCTTCAAAACTGGATGGAGAAGATGCGCCTGCTTTATCGGCATTTTGCGCTTGCTGTTGTAGCGGATGAGTTGGTCGCAAGCCGTAACCGATGTCAGTCATACCCTTACGGAAATTAACGTGTTTTTTCACAAAATCCCAATTAACAGCGTTATTTTGAATGATGTAATTAGCAATGTAATTGAGAACGGCTAAATCGGCTTGAGGGGTAAAAATGATTGGCAAGTCAGCTAAATCAAAGGATCTATGCCGATAAGTTGACAATACTGCAACTCGAACATGAGGAGCACTTAACCTCCGATCCGTTACCCTAGTCCATAAAATGGGGTGCATTTCCGCCATGTTAGAGCCCCACAGCACAAACTTGTCGGCTTCTTCCATATCGTTATAGCAACCCATAGGTTCATCAATACCAAAGGTACGCATAAACCCGCCCACTGCTGAAGCCATACAATGTCGAGCATTAGGATCAATATTGTTTGAGCCGAAACCAGCTTTCATCAATTTGGAAGCCGCATAACCTTCCCATACCGTCCATTGGCCTGAGCCAAACATACCAATCGCAGTAGGACCTTTTTTCTTAATTGTGGCTTTCCACTTCTCAGCCATAATATCGAAAGCTTTATCCCAAGATATTGGCGTAAAATCACCGTTTTTATCGAACTTGCCGTTGGTCATGCGAAGCATGGGTGTCTTCAAACGATCTTCGCCATACATGATTTTTGATAAGAAGTAGCCTTTAATGCAGGTCAAGCCTCGGTTTACTTCACAGTCAGGATCACCTTGTGTTGCCACTATGCGTCCTTCTTTACGGGCAACCATGACCGAACAACCTGTACCACAAAAGCGGCATGGAGCTTTGTTCCATTCAAGTTTGGTAAATTCGGAGCTTGTTATGAGATTACTTGCCTTTGTTGGGAGAGCTAACCCCGCAGCGCCAGCAGCAGCGATGACGGCATTGGCCTTGATAAACTCACGTCGATTCATTTTCATATCTCGTCCTCTTCAAGCACTTCACTTTGCTGGTAAACGACTGAGGTAGAAATCACTCCGGGAATGGCATTAATTTCATCAACGCGCTCCATCACTTGTTTACGTCTTTCTCCTTCAATTACCACTACCAATTTGATCTCATTATTCACCGATAGCTCAGTATCTTTCATCACCATTATTGCTTGCCTTACATCTGGCATTTTTTCTGGTTTGACTTGAACCACTAAACTACAAACATGAAGTTCTATGCTCATTTATTCACTCAATATTTATTGTTTTTGAATTATTGCTATTTTTTTGAAGTTTTAACTTGTTGGCGGGCCAGTGAAAATAATCTGGCTCATCCAAATTAGGAAGCCATAGCCTCCAACAATTGCTATCGATAACAGTGGTGCAAGAAACACGGTAAGAAAGATAAAAACCCGAAATTCAGACTTTTTATCGTCACTTGAATCATTCCCCATGTCCCCTCCTCTAAATTTGGTCGATTTAAGTTCCAACAACGCGATTTATGCCGCTCAGTGGTAAGTTCGTCCATGAGAAAATAATAAGAAAAGAGTAAAACGGATTAGCTTGAAACGTATTTGGAAATACAGTTGGTGAGAAAACGGTATGATTTTTTTATGAAAAATGATGTGAGCTTGGTCACACAACAACCTATAAATTAATTTCTTATAAGTATAATCAACAATGGTTCGGACACTTTTTATAAGTAATTGAATTTACAAAATTTTATAAATTGAATCTGAAAACACAGATTCATTAAAATTCAATGACTTACTAAATATTGAGGCACGACCAATCAAAAACTGTCCGAAGTATTGATCAATAGTTCAGACAGTTTTTGAGAACCGAGCTTAATAACTCGGAATCATGAGCAGGGTTTGCGAGAATAAAGTTTGCAAAAACATTCGTGAAACCACCGCTCATGATTGCTCTAGTAAATTCGGTTTTAAGCCAAATGTCCAGCTTTAAAAAACCACAAAAATCATTTATAGCCTTGCTACTTTCAATGCTCATTATTGTTCAAGGTAAGGCTAACTTTCGTAATATGAGCCGATATTGTAATTCAAGTGAAAAGCGATTCGCTCGCTGGTATCACAGGGTTTTCGACTTTCTTGTCTTTAATGAAATCCTGATTTTTCAGCAGCTTCCAAAGCATTCAAAATGCATTGCAGCTATGGATGCTAGCTTTATGAAGAAAAGCGGCAAACATACCGAAGGCCTAGCCAAATTCTTTCATGGTGCCATCGGTAAAGCAGAAAAAGGGCTTGAACTTTCACT
>NZ_ML014796.1 GCF_003675895.1 Parashewanella curva | reverse complement strand
GACTAAATATTTGGTCAGCATGACATACTGGGAAGATCGGTCAAATGATCATTGAGGATCAAGTAAAATGGTGACTCAACCGTTGCTATTTTAAGCAGATTGAGTCAGATGGGCTGAATAGTTACGATATTTATAGCTAAATCAATATAAAATGGCATTCTCAGAGCTTTATATTGATTTAGCTATATTATAAATTAGACGGTATTCGAGCTTGGTATGATTTTGATGGTTACACTTGTTATCTGCAATACAACCAACTAATAATGACGCTTCAGTTTCACGGAAAGTATCGGCTTGAATACCCCAACAAAGAAGACCTTCATCAGTTTGAAGCTAAGCTTGCAAAAATTTGCGCTAAGTTATGAATCAAGTTAACCCCAAACATCTCCTTAATAGTAAGTGGACTAAAACTGAGGTTGTTAACAAAGAAAAGCACTTCATTATTGTTGAGCTTTTAAAGGACGAAGAAGACACTATCATAGGTTGCTCAATTGAGGCGGTGATCAACCACAATCAATATCAAATAAATTGGAGAGAATTAAAAAACTCTACTGTTTGGCGTTACGGTTGGCAGTAAACTTTTACCTATTATTTTCGATAACATTGATCATTGTCACACCGGGATTTACCCATTAATAATCGAGAACCTAAATGAGTATCTCGCGCACTTTTGGGTATTTCGAGCCTGCTCACTGACATTTTTGACAGTGTCGTAGAGCAGAAGAATACTTATTCAAATACAGGTATCAAATTCAGCCTTGCCTATGAAAGTGCAAGCTTAATGTATAACTCAGGTTCATTCTCAATAAGATGTAACGCTTTACTTGCCAAACCTGTTGGGTTTCTTCTTCTCATCTTACTTTGAACGAATAACTTTCAACTTAACAAACTCATTTTAGGCACATATCAAATTAAACAACCGCTTACTCAACACCATCCTCGAAAATCATACAAGCCAAAAGGAGTCTTCCAAGACTCATGCAATAAACAAAGTTAGGGCGGCACCATGCGGGCTCTACATCGGTAATGACAAACTGTGTAGCCTAATAAGTCTCTTACTCGGTTTACCGCAACAATCCGTTAAACCACTTCAAGAACAAATCACAAAACACGTTGAATCATTTGATCAAGCTTCTCAGCCAGTGGTATGGTCACGACTGTTCTCATGTTTGATAGACATCGATGACGATATAAGACTAAACCCTATTCAAAAAGCCTTGCTAACCCTTTTGTCTTTACCAAATGATCCAGCCGTTTGCCAACAATGGCAGTTAAGTACCGCAACTATTCATGGTCTATTGCATTCTGAGAGTTTCTTTATATTTGCAGAAAAAAGCAAATATCTAAATAAGCCACTTCAGCAAGAACTAAAACAATGGCCGGTTCTTCTTAATCGAGATTGGGTATCCCACGCTTTAAACAAAAAAACCAAAAGTTCACTCGTACAAGTGAAAGCCCCTTTGATAGTAAGACCAGTTGAAACTAGGCCAAAAGTGAGCTTTGGGCAGTTTAAACAAACGGTTCTTATGACAGCTAATATTGTGTTTGGCAACAATAGTCGTCTTGAACAAGAGCTAACGGCATTGTTTGATAGCACTTTATTTCTGCAGGAATCATCATCGAGTAGCGAAAAAAATAAAAGTGCTTATCGCTTAATTCAATCGATTCACCCAATGCTTATGATCAACGCCCAAGATAGGGAGTACCTTGTAAAGCGATTTCAGCTACAACTAACGATCGTAGCATTATTACCAGAAACGCCCACTAAACAAAAATCATTAGTTCAACTTAGACAAACTGAACACTTGTTACTTCAGCCACCAGAGCAACTAATGCTGAGACACAAGAGGTTATCTGTACACTCCGAGGGTATCCCCCCCTACCAATTTGCCCGAGCTCTTAACCATGATAACGTTGCTGAGCGCCTTAACCCCTCGATTTGTAAGCAGCTTATGCAAACCTGCACAATTTTATAGTGGCAATCGTCCTTTCTTTACCTGACAGGGATAAGGCCACATTATTCCTTTAAAACATCCTCAAGAATTATCATCAATCGCTTGATTTGCACCTCGTTTAAAAAGCCGCCATACTGAATGAATTCGGCACTAACAAGGTGAGAAAATTACAATGACAACCATAAAAACACCCGTTGAAATGCTCGATTTTTGGGCTGATGCCCATGGAGACAAAGTTTATCTAAGACAACCGATAAGCGGCCAATACCAAGACTACACTTGGCAACAAGTTCGCAAAATGTCACAACAAGTCGCAGGAGGGTTGCGTCACTTAGGATTTGTACCCGGTGATAAAATTGCGGTGTTATCTAAAAACTGCGCTGAGTGGTTCATTACCGACTTTGCCTTAATGCTCGGCGGCTATATCAGTGTGCCCATTTACCCAACCGCCAATGCCGATACTATCAGTTATGTACTTGAACACAGTGATGCAAAAGCGGTCTTTGTTGGTAAATTAGATTACTGGCAAGACCAAGAACCAGCCATTGCTGGAGATATTATTCGAATCGCATTCCCATATGACACCATGCCCGCTCAATATCAATGGCAAAGTTTTCTCAATATTGGCGAACCATTAACTAACCAGCCCTACCCTCAGATTGATGAGTTAATGACCATCATTTATACCTCAGGCTCAACCGGTAACCCTAAAGGGGCAATGCAAACCTTTGCCAGCTATGGCTGGACGTGTGGCTGCGCCGCCAACCATATTCAAATTAAAGATACTGACAGGCTGATTTCTTATTTACCACTGGCCCACATCACGGAGCGTGTCGCCATTCTTGGAACTTCCGTCTACAACGGTGCTCAAGTGGCCTTTGTGGAAAGCTTGGATAGCTTCATTGATGATGTCAATCGTTGCCAACCTACGTTCTTTTTATCTGTGCCAAGACTCTGGAGCTTGTTCCAGAAAAACATTATTGAAAAAGCCGGCGGCGCTAAAAAGCTGAACACGCTATTGCGTATTCCTATTCTCAACAGCATGATCAAAAGAAAAATCCGCAAAGGCTTAGGACTTAATCAGTGCCGTTTATTTGGCTCCGGTTCTGCACCATTGCCTAAAGCCATTATTCAATGGTTTGCAGGTATTGGTATTGAAATTTGTGAAGCATGGGGAATGACCGAAAACTGCGCTTATTCGATCATTAACTATCCATTCAACCCTAATAAAATCGGCACCATTGGCGTGCCTGTCGATGGCTGTGACATTCGCTTAGGTGACCAAAATGAACTTTTGGTTCGCAGTCCCGGATTAATGACTGGTTATTATAAGGATGAAACAACGTCCACGCAGGTATTCGAAGCCGATGGTTTCTTCCATACAGGTGATGTCGCAGAGATTGATGCTGATGGCTACATTAAAATTACCGGACGTATCAAAGATAATTTTAAAACCGCTAAAGGCAAATATGTTGCTCCAGTGCCAATCGAGCGTAAATTAGCACAAGACACGCATATTGAACTCTTATGTGTCATTGGAGCAGGGTTACCTCACCCTGTAGCCTTAGTGCAATTGGCGGAAGGCGCATCACTTATGCCGCGTAATGACATTCGCCATGCCCTTAAAACAACTTTGGATCAACTTAATCCAACACTGGAATCTCACGCCACCTTAGATGCTATCGTGATTGTTAGTGAACCATGGACAACTGAAAATGACGTATTGACCCCAACTCTAAAAATTAAACGCCACATATTAGAGCAGCGTTTTACAAGTATTGTTGATGGCCTACGCGGTGGTGTTGTGAAATGGGAAGATGAGTTGTAATAAAAAACTGCGAAAAAAATGAACAATAAAGCTTGCAAAAGAAAATGAGAATGATTATCATTAATTTGCGTTCCAAAACTCATTCTTGAGAACTAAAATAGTTCGATTGTAAGTTGGTTAGTTTCTCTGGATGGGTATGCAAGCACAACATTGCTCACACTCTTATGCCGGACTCTCAGTCCGGCCTTTTTTTTTGATAAGCTAATACCATTATTCACTTCATAAAATAGCAATATGTCTGATCTTTCTGTTGAAGCAGTGATCCTTGCCGGAGGGCAAGGTCGACGCATGCAGTACCAAGATAAAGGCCTAGTCACGTTTCAACATCGACCTTTGGTACAGCACGTCATTGATACGATTCACCCACAAGTCAATCGCCTTATGATCATGGCTAATCGCAATATCGAATCATACCAAGCGTTTGGTTACCCCGTCTTCAGCGATGAATTGTCAGGATTTCAAGGGCCGCTATCAGGATTATCCACCGCATTACACCATTGCCAATCAGAATGGCTTCTGATGCTCCCCTGTGATACTCCTCATCTCCCGAGTGATCTATTGGAAAAAATGCAACTTGCATTAGCTCAAGACAATACAGATATTGTCGTGGCCTGTGACAGTCATAAAGAGCATGCGGTGATCATGTTACTCAAACGACAATTAAAAGCTGATCTGGATGATTATCTTGCTTCCGGAGAGCGTCGAGTCATGGCATGGTATCGCCGTCATCAATACCAAACCGTTGAGTTCGATGCCAAACACTTTATCAACTGCAACCACATTGATGAGCTGTCGTGATACACTCATCAAAGCGTTATACTCGTAATACTTGAAGATGCAACTTTCAGAGCTTATTTAGCGTTGCATTATTCGAGGCGTGAAAGTGCAGAACTAGCGGGCTAATTTAAGCTTTCACAACAACGAAGAATCAACGCTAAAAAGCCCACACAGTGCGAGTTTAACTGCCATTTATACTGCGTTACTTACCCTTGAAATAGACTGACTATGACCGACATACAAAACTGTCGTTACTTCGTTTTCTGCGGATAAGTGCCTTGCCTAAATGGCAGTTAATTCTCGCTGAAATCCTGCATCTACAGGTATCACGAGTATATAGAATGAGAGCGTAATGGCGTTAACCCGAAAACAATGGAATAACATTATTATTCTTGCCAGTGCTGCGATGATAGGCACCCTGACTGTTTTGCACAACAAAACAGCAAACATACCCGATGATGCTATCCCCTTGTTTGATCAACAAGCGACCATAAAACAAATCAGCGTCGATGGTTACACCTTAACAAAAAACAAAAATAATTGGGACTGCCAACCTAAGCTTGAGCAGTGTCAATTATGGCAACAAGCTTGGCATCAACTCAAGATAAGCCCTATTGCTCAGCCTAGCTTGAGTGATGATAAGTTCAAACACCTAGAAATTACCGTCCAGCAATCACCTCAGCCAATGAGCTGGCAATTTTATACCCAAGATGGGTTTCTAAAATCAGCCTCGGGCAATTGGTATAAAATTCCCCCTAGCTTACAAAATAACTTGTTACCGACAGAATTAAACAAAGAATAAAATTCCTATGCCTGAATTACCTGAAGTTGAAGTTACTCGCCAAGGGATCAGCCCTCATATAATCAAACAGGACGTTGCTAACCTTATTATCCGTAACCACAGCTTACGCTGGCCGATACCAGATGTGGCTCACAACATTGTTGGTCAGACCATCAACAGCGTTCACCGTCGAGCTAAGTATTTGCTATTGGAAACCAATGCAGGGATCACCATCATTCATTTGGGAATGTCCGGCAGTTTACGGGTACTAGATGAAAATACCCCAGTAGAAAAACATGATCATGTAGATTTGGTGTTAGGCAATCATAAAGTGCTGAGGTTTAACGACCCTCGCCGCTTTGGCGCCTGGTTGTGGTATGAACTGCCCATTGAAACTCACCCATTATTGAATAAATTAGGCCCAGAACCATTAAGTGATGATTTTAATGTTGAGCAATTTTCACAAGCGCTTGAAGGAAAGAAAAAAGCCATCAAGTTATGTTTGATGGATAATCACATCGTGGTCGGTGTTGGTAACATTTACGCTAACGAAGCCTTATTTACAGCAGGCATTCATCCCAAAATACCAGCCAATAGAGTTGATGTCGATAAACTTCCCAAATTGGTTGAAACAGTCAAACTCATCTTAACCAATGCCATTAAACAAGGTGGTACTACCTTAAAAGATTTTACCAATGCCGATGGAAAGCCGGGGTATTTCGCTCAGAAGCTTCATGTGTATGGTCGTGGTGGGCAAGCTTGTCATGAGTGTGGCACTGTGCTCCATGAAATTAAATTAGGCCAAAGGACAACCGTCTTTTGTGATCATTGTCAGCCTGTTTAATACCGTTGAGCTTACTTTCTGTGCACCAATGTCACCTACTATGAGTGTGAACGATATAAGTTATGGTAATTCGGACTTAATAATTAACCCAATCTTCTCCTGAAACACCCTTATACTGCAAAAGCTAAAAAATTTTTGAAAACCAATGGCTAGGAAGCAATTTCTAAATTCAATTCACTGTCAGAGGTGCACATAATGACTATAGAAATGTCTCAAAATGCGATTTTGCAATATATTATCTGGGATAATTTAGAAAGCAATGATACAGATCAGAATGACTGTAGAACCTATAGAAGACCCCAAAGTCAAATACCTGTGATCTGGTATTCACCTAGCGACAATAAATACACGATTAATAAAATCAAGGAAAACCAGCAAAGATTCGTAAAATTTTTATCTAGGTATGACATCTCTAAAATGACTCAAGACGAAATGAGAAGCTATCTCGAATGTGCCTCAGATAAAGTAGAGAAAGGTGCAGTGGATGATTCAAAAGTTTATAAGCAAACAACAAATCACGGTCGCATAATAACATTAGGGTATTTTTCTGGCCGAAACAGCCTATATTACATAAGTAGTAGGCAATAGAACTATTGCTCAATCTCTATCTTTTTTATAGCAGAGTACCCTTAAAATAAATTTGATAGTACTCTGCTATGACATGGCTTACTTCAATTTTTTCTCAATAGCATTAACGACTTCTACATGAGTAAAGGCGCTAATATCACCACCGTGCCTGACCACATCTTTCACCAGTGTTGATGAAATAAAGCTATTTTCGGATTTTGGCATCAATAACACACTTTCTAGTTCAGGACTTAAGGCTCGGTTCATATTGGCAAGCGTCAATTCATATTCAAAATCAATCGTGGTTCTGACACCTCGCAATAAAACATTAGCGCCATTGTTTTTAGCAAAATCCACTAACAAACCACTAAAGCCTTGAACTTCTACGTTACCAAATTTTTCAGTAACTTTTTTAACCAAAGCGACACGCTCTTCAAGATCAAACATGGGCTGTTTAGACGAACTGTTCGCCACACCAATGATCACTTTATCGAATAATTGGCTGCCACGTTCAATCAAATCTAAGTGACCGTTGGTAATGGGATCAAAAGTTCCTGGGTAAATAGCAATGTTCACTATGATTCCTTGATAACTAAATGGGTCTGACGCACATCTTCACCTGATGGTGACTGGAATGCTTTCAAATCGAATTCTGGCAGAATAGCAAAAATATGATCAAAAATATCGGATTGAATATCTTCGTATGTGCCCCAATTAGTGTCATTGGTAAATACATAAATTTCAATTGGCAAACCTTGAGCACCCGGATCTAATTGGCGAACCAATAGTGTCATTCCCTTATGGATCTTCTCATGATTCTCTAGATACGCTTTAAGGTAAGCTCTGAAAGTACCGACATTAGTTAAACGGCGACCATTCACACGTTTTTCAAAATCTAATACCTGAGCATTGGTCTGTGCCAGCTCAGATTCTATCCTTGGAATGTACTCTTTTAAATGATTAATCCGCAGCAGTTCGTTCTTATCTTCTTCACTTAAAAATCGTACGCTAGATAAGTCAATATAAACAGCTCGTTTGATGCGGCGGCCACCAGACTCTGACATTCCTTGCCAGTTTTTAAAGGCATCAGAAACTAACGCGTAGGCTGGGATCATAGAAAAGGTTTTATCCCAATTCTGTACTTTAACCGTAGTAAGCGACACTTCGATCACTTCACCGTCAGCGCCGTACTTATCCATTTGGATCCAGTCACCTACACTGACCATTCTGTTCGCTGCTAACTGAACGCCGGCAACAAAACCCAAAATGGTGTCCTTAAATACAATGGCAAGTAAACCAGTGGCAACACCTAAACCGCTCAGGAAGAATAACGGTGATTCATCGATGATGGCCGCTATCGCTAACACCGCGCCCACGAGGAATAAAAACAATTTAGTTAACTGTACGAAGCTTTTAGAGGGAATACGGCGACTTACAGAGGAGCGTTCAAATAAGGTTTCTCCGACATCCAATGCCGAATATATGGCTCGAATAATAAACACTACAGCTAACGCACTGAGAACTCGTTGGGTGCCGGAAGCGATTTTTTGATGCTCAGATAAAATGTACGTCATTTGCTCCGATAACACCAAAATCGGTAGCACAATGACTGCTTTATCAAACACTTTATGCTCAACCAATAAATCATCCCACTGCACTTTGGTTCGATGAATCAGCGCATGAATAAAGCGTAGAATCACGCTTTTTACCACTAAGTAGACTAACCATACCAATAATATGGAGATAATAAGCATGGTCATGGCAGTTAAAGCTTCTGCTAATCCTTGACTAAAACCATGGTGCAGTAACCAAGCATTGACATCGATGGGAAAATCTTTTTCCATTACGCATCCCTCAATTTAAATAAACCCCTAACCAACCCTAGAGATTCATGGCTAAGAATAGTCTTAATCATCAATCAGGTTTATAGAGAATATATTATGTTATTAGGTCAACTCGCTTTACCTGATCTATTGGAGCACCTTAAAAACTACCCTGATTACGATGCTGATTATCAGGTTGACGTTGACAGTCTAACCTCAGTTTTACATTTCAACAAAGAAATTACCATATCAGTGATCATAGGCACATGGTGCCCAGACTGTCACCGAGAGATCCCTCGATTGGCTAAAGTCATTGATGCCATCAAGGGCAAGAATATAACTGTGGAATATATTGGCGTAGATAAACAAAAAACGGATCCAGAGAACATCAGCGCCCAATATCAATTTGAGCGTATCCCTACCATTATCCTTCATCATGATCAGCAAGAGCTGGGGCGAATTATAGAAAAGCCACAACAGTCGTTAGAAAAAGATTTGGTCGAGATTCTAACTCAATGACTATTAAATCATTGAGTACAACACACCCTCACGAAGTGCACCACCTGATAGGTGAACGGCATTGAGATCAAGCAATTTAAATAGCGCTAGCAAAATTGCCACTCCGGCAGCTAAAGTTGGCGCTCTTTCTTGTGACAGCCCTGCAATATTACTGAGTTTATGGCATGACTCATTGAGAATTTCAGCTTTGATCTGTTCAAGAAATTCGGCAGTGATTTTTTGATGCTGAGCTCTGTGCTTTAATAATTCCATCAAGGTTTGCACTGTCCCTGAAGCGCCTACGGCTTTGTGGCAACCGTAATTTTTTAATCGCACTAAACAGTCCGCCAACTGCACATTGACTTGCTTCACAACGGCTTCAAAATCACTATTGCGATAAGGGAAGTGAGAAAAGTATGGATGATGTAAGCTAACACACCCTATCGGTTTGCTTACTTTAAATAGAATATTGTGAGTATCTCCAACCACAAATTCGGTACTGGCCCCACCAATATCAATCACCAATCGGCGGTCATCGCCTTGTGTGGTATGCCACATACCTTGGTAGATATACTCAGCTTCTTCATCACCAGAAATGACTTGTATTTGGGTTGGCAACACTTTGAACGCTTGGTCAATAAACGCTTGCTGATTAGTCACCTGCCTCAAGGTTGCTGTGGCGATAATTTTAATATCTTGGTCACAAAGTGGGTGTTGCTTTATTTGCTCAGCAAAATATTTAAGGCAAGCAATACCACGTTCAAAGGCGTCTTGCTCCAGATGACCATCACCATTAATTCCATCAGCCAAACGCACTTTTTGTTTGTATTTAGCCACCACTACGGGATGATCAGATTTCACCTCAGCCACCAACATATTAAAACTGTTGGAGCCTAAGGTGATGGCGCAGATCTGTCGACTCATTTAGGTGCTTCTACGGTGTCTAGGATTACGGCTTGGACGAGAGTTACGCTTTTGATTTCCCGTATTTCGTTGTCCAGAACGTTCTCTTGGAGATCTTGGCGTATGACGGCGATGGATAGGCGCAGGTTTAGGAATATCATCCAACAAGGCTTCTCTGTCATAACCCGTTACTGGAATCGAATGACCAATGTAGGTTTCAATTGTTGGCAGATTCAGTGCGTATTCTTCACATGCAAAACTGGCTGAGACACCTTTTTTGCCCGCACGACCGGTACGACCAATGCGGTGCACGTAATCTTCACAATCATCCGGTAAATCATAGTTATAGACATGCGAGACATCAGAAATATGCAAACCACGAGCCGCAACGTCTGTCGCCACTAAAATATCTAACTGACCGTTAGTGAACTGATCAAGAATGCGCAAACGCTTCTTCTGCGGTACGTCACCCGTTAATAAGCCAACACGATGACCGTCGCCTTCAAGCCACGACCACAGTTTTTCACATACATGCTTGGTATTGGCGAACACGATAGCTTTATCTGGCCAATCTTCTTCAATAAGAGACAACAATAATGGAATTTTGTCTTCAGCCGATGGATAAAACAGCTCTTCTTTAATATTTTTCGAGGTTTTCTCTTCTGGCGCAATTTCCACTTTCACAGGATCGTTCATGTGGTCATAGGCCAGCTCCTGCACTTTCATCGAAAGCGTCGCCGAGTACAACATATTTAAGCGATCTTTTGCATCTGGCATACGGCGGAATAAAAAGCGAATGTCCTTGATAAACCCTAAATCGAACATACGATCCGCTTCATCAAGTACCACGGCTTGAATAGCACTTAAGCTCACGACCCCTTGACGAACATAATCAATGATGCGCCCAGTGGTACCAATCAAAATATCGACGCCTTTTTCAAGCACTTTCATTTGAGTTTCGTAGCTCTCACCACCGTATACAATACCCACTTTTAACTTGGTGTGTTTTGATAGTAGTTTGGCATCATTCGCAATTTGAATCGCTAATTCACGAGTCGGAGCCATAATGATGGCCCGAGGTTGATTTAGCTGACGAGTATTTGAAGATGGCGTCGCTAATAAGTGGTTAAAGGTCGCCACCAAAAACGCCATGGTTTTACCTGTACCCGTTTGGGCTTGCCCTGCAATGTCTTTGCTTTCCAGCAATACCGGTAACGATAGCGCTTGGATCGGAGTACAGTATTCGAATCCTGTTTCATTTAATGCCGACAGCACGTTTGGCTGCAGAGGTAAATCGGCAAACCTCTGATTTGATAAATGTGTTTCGCTCATAGCGTCGGCATACCAGTTTTGGGTTGCAACAAAATATTTGATGATTTGTAATATCACCATCAATTAACAGGTCATATATAGATAACTATCGATGCCCTTTGTGACAATGATACCTTGTTAACATGATAAAAAGCATTTGGAAATATCCCTATCTTAACAAAAAGTAGGCACTTTCTCAGCTTCTGCTAAAACAAGACTTTTTACTTTGAAAATAAGTGGGCTAATATCCATATCATTTGTTATTACTCAAGCATCGAGTATGATTAATATATAGACGACTCAGTCTTGAATCTTTCAAATTGAACCCCAATATACAGGTTAAGCCATTAACAAACCAGAAATGGCAACCTAACTGGAGAAAATCATGAGCGAAAAAATTGTATACCTAAGCGATGACGCCTTTGAAGCGGACGTATTAAATTCTGACAAACCTGTTCTAGTAGATTTTTGGGCTGAGTGGTGTGGTCCTTGTAAAATGATCGCTCCAATCCTAGATGACATCGCAGAGGAATACGACGGTCAAGTGACTGTAGCTAAATTAAACGTAGACCAAAACAACACTTCTCCAGCGAAATATGGTGTTCGTGGTATCCCTACATTACTACTGTTTAAAAACGGTGAAGTAGTGGCGACTAAAGTAGGCGCAGTCTCAAAAACTCAACTTAAAGAGTTTATTGACGCTCAGCTTTAATCCCCAAATACCAGTCAAACTTAGTGCCCTGTCTAAATAATTTACACTAAGTTTGACTAAATTTCTGGACGTCTGATTAAGTTAGTGCTAATTTATTAGGCATAAAATATTCTAAATATCCACCTTCTATACTTAAATCATAATCCTTAACCACAACGCCTGAGAACCATTCAGCCGTTTGTTGCGTAACACAAGATCCCCAACATGAATTTATCAGAACTTAAAGAAATGCCCATATCGAAGCTGGTTGAACTGGCTGAGAGCATGAACCTTGAGAATATGGCGCGCGCCCGCAAGCAAGACATCATTTTCTCTATCTTAAAAGCCCACGCCAAAAGTGGTGAAGACATTTTCGGTGGCGGCGTTCTAGAAATTTTACAAGATGGCTTTGGCTTCCTGCGTAGTGCGGGTGGTTCTTACCTTGCAGGTCCCGATGATATTTATGTATCACCGAGCCAGATCCGCCGTTTTAACATGCGTACGGGTGATACACTTTCAGGTAAAATTCGTCCTCCAAAAGAAGGCGAGCGCTACTTTGCACTATTAAAAGTCAACGAAGTTAACTTCGACAGACCTGAAAATTCTCGCAACAAGATCTTGTTTGAAAACTTGACGCCACTGCATGCTGAAGAACGTATCCGCATGGAACGTGGTAACGGTTCTACTGAAGACATTACCGCTCGTATTTTGGACTTGTGTTCACCAATCGGTAAAGGCCAACGTGGCCTGATCGTGGCACCACCCAAAGCGGGGAAAACCTTACTGCTTCAAAACATCGCCCAGTCGATCACCTACAACAACCCTGAAGTGGTGTTGATGGTACTGCTGATTGACGAACGTCCTGAAGAAGTCACCGAGATGAAGCGTCTTGTAAAAGGTGAAGTCATCGCTTCGACCTTTGATGAGCCAGCAAGCCGTCACGTTCAAGTAGCGGAAATGGTGATCGAAAAAGCCAAGCGTTTGGTTGAGCACAAAAAAGACGTAGTTATCCTGCTTGACTCGATTACTCGTCTTGCTCGTGCTTACAACACTGTGATCCCATCATCAGGTAAAGTTCTTACCGGTGGTGTTGATGCTCACGCTCTACATCGTCCTAAGCGTTTCTTTGGTGCGGCACGTAACATTGAACAAGGTGGCAGTTTAACCATTATCGCAACCGCGCTGGTTGATACAGGTTCTAAGATGGACGAAGTCATTTACGAAGAATTTAAAGGTACCGGTAACCAAGAACTGCACCTTTCTCGTAAAGCCGCTGAAAAACGTGTATTCCCAGCGATTGACTTTAACCGCTCAGGTACTCGTCGTGAAGAGAAACTGACCACGGCTGAAGAACTGCAAAAAATGTGGATCTTACGTAAGATCCTCAACCCAATGGATGAAGTCAGCGCCATGGAATTCCTCATCGACAAATTGGCTATGACTAAGACCAACGATGAGTTCTTCGAAGCGATGAAACGCGCGAAGTCTTAATCGCCCCTTATCGGTCAATAAAGCCAGTCATGATCTGACTGGCTTTTTGTTTTCTATCTATTTTATATACGGAATATCATTATGGCTTGGATACAATTACGCTTTCATTCCGACAAAGAACACGCCGAAACGCTCGGTGATTGGTTAATGGAGCAAGGCTCTCTATCCATCACACTAGAAGACGGGCAAGACCAACCTATTTTCGAGCCTAAGCTCGGAGAAACCCCACTATGGAACGACACCATAGTGATTGCCTTATTTGAAGCCGATTGGGATCTCAACCCTATCGTGGCTGAAATGCAAGCAATGCCTGAGTTTAACGGCAAACTGAATTACAAAATTGAACAAATCGAAGATAAAGATTGGGTGCGTGAATGGATGGATAACTTCCACCCAATCCAATTTGGCAAACGCCTGTGGATTTGCCCAAGTTGGCGCGACATCCCCGATCCTAACGCCATCAACGTTATCCTAGATCCCGGTCTAGCCTTTGGCACAGGTACGCATCCAACCACAGCTTTGTGCTTAGAATGGCTAGACGGTTTGGACTTAGCACAATCAGAGGTCATCGACTTTGGTTGTGGTTCAGGTATTCTCGCTGTAGCAGCACTGAAGCTTGGCGCTAAGCAAGTGGTTGGCATCGATATCGATTATCAAGCCATTGAAGCCTCAAAAGCCAATGCAGAACGCAACAATTGTGCTGAGCAGTTGTCTCTATACTTAACAGAGCAAACCCCTACTGACTTAAAAGCCGAAGTTTTAGTCGCTAACATTCTTGCTGGCCCTTTACGTGAATTGGCACCGCAAATTGCCAGCCATGTCAAACAAGGTGGAAAACTGGCACTTTCAGGTTTGCTTAAAGAGCAAGCCATCGAACTGGCTGAGCATTACAGCCAGTGGTTTGAGATGGATGAGCCTTCCCATAAAGAAGATTGGAGCCGCTTAACTGGGGTTCGTAAATAAATTATCACTTATTGGCATAAGTAAAACTTAGGCTGTGAGCTTATGCCAATCCCGCATTTTGGTGATAAATATGCACTTTAGGGTGTATTTTCACTTAAAATGTAAAAATCATGTTTCAGCAACAGTGTTACAAGTATCACATCAATACAATGTCAAGCAAAAAACTTGCATCTAGGTTATTTATTGACCTTTTCAAGCCGTGCAAAAAGGGCTAATATAGCGCCCCTTTGACGCACAAGGTGATAGTACGCATGAGAATTGGACCCTATCAACTGAAAAATCAGCTGATCGTGGCGCCAATGGCAGGCGTCACCGATCAAGCCTTTCGCAACCTTTGTCTACGTCATGGTGCGGCACTTGCTGTATCAGAAATGCTGTCTTCAAATCCCAAAGTTTGGGATTCTGAAAAAAGCAAAAAACGGATGGCACATTCAGGTGAAGAAGGCATTCGATCTGTGCAGATTGCGGGAGCCGATCCTAAGTTAATGGCGCAAGCCGCCCAGTTCAATGTTGAACAAGGCGCTCACATCATTGACATCAATATGGGTTGTCCTGCAAAAAAAGTGAATAAGAAGCTCGCGGGTTCGGCATTAATGCAAGATCCAGCCTTGGTAGAAAAAATTGTATCAGCCGTAGTTGATGCGGTTGATGTACCAGTGACGCTGAAAATTCGCACCGGATGGGATCCTGAACATAAAAATGGGGTTCACATCGCACAAATAGCAGAAGCCTGTGGTATTGCATCCCTCGCAGTTCATGGTCGAACGCGACAATGCATGTACAAAGGCGAAGCGGAGTACGACACCATCGCTCACATTAAACAATCGGTATCCATTCCGGTAGTGGCGAATGGTGATATTACAACGCCTGAAAAGGCACGCTTTGTACTGGAAAAGACCGGTGCTGATGCCATTATGATTGGTCGAGGCGCGCAAGGACGACCGTGGATATTTAGAGAAATAGAGCATTACTTACAAACAGGGGAACATTTAGATCCCGTCAATGGCACTGAAAAGCGTCAAGTCATGCTTGAACATCTCACCAAACTCTATGAGTTATATGGCGAGTATAAAGGCGTACGCTTTGCTCGTAAGCACATAGGCTGGTATTTCGACCAAGATTCACAGCGTGAATTTCGAGCTCAATTTAACAAGCTTGAAGACGCTGAGCAGCAGTATTCCATGGTGGAATGCTATTTTAGAGATTAAGGGCTAACCCCCTAGTACAGATTTAGATTAAGAGCAGAATACGAATGTTTGATCAGACAACTAACACAGAAGTTCACCCACTAACCGTAGGCAAAATCGAAACAGCGAGCGGCGCTATCAAGCCACAACTATTACGCGATGCTGTAAAGCGCGCTGTATCTAACTTCTTTCAACAGTTAGACGGTCAGGATGCTGAAGAAGTATATGAAATGGTGTTATGTGAAGTAGAAGCGCCACTACTAGACATCATCATGCAACACACTCGCGGTAACCAAACTCGCGCAGCAAACATGCTAGGTATCAACCGTGGTACGCTTCGCAAGAAGCTTAAAAAGTACGGCATGAACTAAGAATCACTCAGTAATATACTGATGTTAAAAAGGCTTAACGGTAACAGGTTAAGCCTTTTTTGATTTTGAACCCTATATGTGCCCTAAAAATGTTTCTAACCTTTCCTGAGCCCACTAAATGGCATTATTCTGCTCAAAAATTGAGGCGAATAACCATGATATTTGCCTCAACTTAATTGATAAGAAGATCAAATTTCCAGTAAGTGCTGCATTTTATCCACCAATTCAGCGTGATTAGCACTGATATCATGTGACAATAAAGGTAACTCAGCATGTTTCGCTAGTGGCGCAGGCAATGGAATGTCCATTTCTAAAATATCATCGACACTGTCTTTGAACTTTGCAGGGTGAGCGGTACATAAAAAGATCCCTATTTCCTCTTCTTGTAATTGCTCAGTTAATACTTGATAAGCAATGGCACCATGAGGTTCGCATAAGTAATCTTTTTCCCATAATCGGGTCAGGCTTTGCTTCACATCTTCATCAGTTAAACGACCATGACCAATATCCGCCAATGACCAATTTTGTCCTTTTATTAGCTCCTCAACCCTAGGCCAGTTATTAGGCTGGCTCACGTCCATGGCATTCGACAAGGTTGGTACAGTAACATTAGGTGACCACTGACCCGATTCTAAATATCGCGGCACAGTATCGTTTTCATTGGTGGCAGCAATAAAGCGCTTTACAGGTAAGCCCATGGCTTTAGCAAGCAGGCCTGCCGTAAGATTACCAAAGTTGCCTGATGGCACTGAAATTACCGCTTGCTGACGTTGTGCTTTAGGTAGTTGAGCCACTGCTTCAAAGTAATAACAAGTTTGCGCCAGCAGGCGACTGATGTTGATGGAGTTGGCACTATTCAAGCCAAACTTGGATATAAGTTCAAGATCATCAAACGACTGTTTTACTAACGCTTGGCAGTCATCAAACGTACCATCAACAGCCAAAGTATGAATGTTACCGCCGAGCGTACAAAATAACTTTTCTTGTAAGCTACTGATCTTGCCTTTGGGATACAAAATCACCACATTGATGTTTTCCAGCCCGTAAAACGCGTGGGCTACGGCAGCGCCTGTATCACCTGACGTAGCGGTTAGAATCGTGATTTTTTCATCGTCACGGATCGCCGCTAAACATTGCGCCATAAAGCGACCGCCAAAGTCTTTGAACGCAAGCGTTGGGCCATGGAATAGTTCTAACGCCGATATTGTATCCGTCACCTTAGCCAAGGGTGCCTGAAATTGAAACGCTTGTTCCACTAAGGCATCGACTTGCTCCTTTGAAAACTCATCACCAATCACGGCTGATATGATTTCGCTGCTGCGCTGGTTAAACGGCATATCCAGTAAGGTGTCGATATCCTCAAAATGCGGTAAGGATGATGGGAAAAATAAGCCTTGTTCTCGACCCAAACCTTGGCGTACCGCTTGTGTAAAGCTCACCTGCTCTTGAGGGTCTTTTAAATTATAAAGCATCATAATTGCTGTCCTGTTTGACGCGCCCCTTGAGGATCTAAGCGGCAGATATGGCA
Source organism: Parashewanella curva (assembly GCF_003675895.1). Lineage (GTDB taxonomy): Bacteria > Pseudomonadota > Gammaproteobacteria > Enterobacterales > Shewanellaceae > Parashewanella > Parashewanella curva. The sequence goes on along the minus strand of NZ_ML014796.1, from coordinate 16,321 downwards.
AAAGCCGAGCTCATTCTGTAAATAGTGTTGCTTAAGCCAATGGTGTATTCGCTGGGCATCTTGTAAGTTTGAGGCAATGGCAAATAGAGTAGGACCAGAGCCAGAAATGCCAGCGGCAACCGCTCCTGCATCCATCGCACCTTGTCGAGCTTGGCGAAACCCGTTGATGATTCGCGCCCGATAAGGCTCGGCCACCACATCTTCAATACAATTAGCCGCCAGTTGAGGTTGCTGGCTATAACAGGCATGAATAAAACTGGCGAGATTTCGCCCATGGGCGATCACATCTTGCTTTCGATATTGTGCAGGTAAAATAGCGCGAGCTTTAGCGGTCGAGACTTCAATACCTGGATAAGCCATCACCCAATACCAATCATCAAAACAAGGGATTGACTGACTGATGATGCCATTGCGCTCTGGCATCAGTTGCAATCCGCCTAAATAACAAGGCGCAACGTTATCAAAATGAATTGAGCCTGAGATTTGCCCTTCCATCTCACCCATTAACTCTAACAATTCAGTTTCAGATAATGGCTGACCGTGAAAGTCGTTCAGAGCCACCAATGCGGCTACGATGGAGCAAGCAGAAGAGCCTAATCCAGAGCCTATTGGCATGTTTTTCTCAAGGGTTATGGATAATGTTTTCACTGTCCCACTTTTGCTTTCAAGTGCCTGAGCAAAGCGGAGGTAACATTGATACACAATATTATCGTCAGAGTTTGACGGCAACTTATCAACAAATCGTCCCACTGCGTCAAAGCTAAACGTATCAGTCGCCGATACTTGAACGCGATCCCCCAATAACGAGCCGTCAATGGGTGTTACTGCCGCTCCCAAAACATCAAAACCGACACTGACATTACCAATAGAGGCTGGCGCATAGACCACCACTGAATCCATGTTCATTTCATCCATCGTTATACTTCTCGCTTCCATGGCAGACATCTTAAAATGTCAGCAAACACACCAGCGGCTGTTACTGCACCGCCTGCACCATATCCTCTTAGCACTAGTGGAATAGGCTGGTAATAGCGGGTGTAGAAAGCCAATGCATTTTCACCATCTTTGATTTTATGCATAGGATCATCACTATCAACGGCTGTGACTTTGACCTCGCATTGTCCCTGATTAATTTGTCCAATGTATCTAAGCACTTTGCCTTCGGATGCCGCTTGAGATTGCAGCTCTTTGAAATAGGCATCGGCTTCTGGCAAGCGAGCGATAAACTCATCCACCGAGCCTGAGGCATCAAAATCTGGAGGTAATAATGGCTGAACTTTAACTTGGTCAAGTTCCAGCTCTAGGCCGCATTCTCTTGCCAAAATCAGCAGTTTCCTTGCCACATCCATACCGGATAAGTCATCACGAGGATCGGGCTCCGTAAAGCCTTTATCTTTGGCGAGTAACGTTGCTTGTGACAGACTCATACCTTCATCTAACATGCCACAAATATAAGAAAGCGAACCTGATAATATGCCAGAGAACTGGTTGAGATCGTCACCTGCAAATAACAAGTTTTGTAAATTCTCAATGACGGGTAAACCTGCACCTACATTAGTATCATACAAAAACTTACGGCGGTTCTTAGCCGCACTTAAACGAAGCTGACGATAGTAGGCTTGGCTATCGGTATTGGCCTTTTTATTGGCTGTGACCACATGAAAACCCGCTTCCAAAAAATCCACATACTGACGAGAGATATCATCTGAAGCGGTACAGTCGACAATCACAGGGTTGATACGATGACGTTGCTGGATAAGATTTGACAGCGCTGACAGTGAAAACGACGTCTGGCTTAATGCCAGTTGATCTTGCCAGCAACTGAGATCAACACCGTCAGCATTCAGCAACATCTTGTCACTGCTCGCAATGCCTATTACACGAATGACGGTTCCTTGCTGAGTCAAAACTGACTGCTGACGCTCGATTTGTTGCAGTAGTTCGCCACCAACACCTCCACGCCCCAGTACGAAAACATCTAAAAATTGCTGACTGTTAAATAGATTCTGATGACAGGCTCTTATCGCCTCTTTCGCTTTTTCTTGTGAAATTACTGCTGAAATCGAACGCTCAGATGAGCCTTGAGCAATCGCCACAATATTGATGTTAGCTTCAGCCAATGAATGGAACATCCGTGCCGCGACACCTTTGGCGGTTCGCATGCCATCGCCAACAACAGACACAATCGCAAGCTCAGACTGATAGTCAATGGCTTCCAATAAGTGATTGGCCAATTCCAATTCAAACTCTTGGTTCAGCAATTGGTTCGCGGCATCGAGATCATCACTGGAAATACAAAAGCTGATGCTGTATTCCGATGAAGATTGAGTGATCAGTACAATGGAAATCCCACCACGAGAGAGGGTGGAAAACACACGAGATGCCATGCCCACCATGCCTTTCATTCCTGGCCCGGAGACATTGACCATGGTTAAGTTGGACAAACTTGAGATCCCTTTTATCGCTTGTTCATCACAACTTTCAGGCCCAACAAGGGTGCCTTCAGCTTGAGGGTTAAAGGTGTTTTTGATCAAACAAGGAATGTAATATTGAGCAATCGGTGAAATGGTTTTTGGATGTAACACTGCGGCACCAAAATAAGATAACTCCATGGCTTCAGCATATGACAAGCGCTTCAGCAGTTGAGCATCCGGTACCACTCTTGGATCACAATTGTAAACGCCATCGACGTCCGTCCAAATTTCGCAGCATTTGGCATCAACACAGGCCGCCAAGACTGCCGCTGAATAATCAGAGCCATTACGTCCTAATACCACGATTTCCCCTTGTGCGTTCACCGCAGTAAATCCGGGTAATAACGATATCGCACTCAAGTCTAATGGTGACTGCGCCACCTTAAGTTTAGAGGCTTCAATATCCACCATGGCTTCACGATAGCATCCCTCAGCCAATAGATATTGTTTAGGCTCAAGCACCACTGCCGATGTTTCACCACTTTGTAATAACGCTTGCATTATCGCTACCGATAAAGCTTCACCTTGGCTGACCATTTGTGCATAAATATTATTCGGGCACTGCCCTAAAAGCACGATGCCTTTGTGCAAACACCCCAGTTGTTCAAGTCTTTCTTCGAGTTGCATCGCAAGCATGGCGACATCGAATCCAGCGCGCTTTTCGGCTAACCCTTCTAACAAACGAGTGAAAATAATTTGCACATGATCAAGATGTTCAGCACCCTGTTGTACAGAGGAAGTAGCTTGAGTCAGTGCCACTAAATGATTGGTCACTTGAGCAGGAGCAGATAACACAACGGCTACCGCACTTTGCTGGAAAGTATTTTCAATAATGGCTCCGACTCGATAAAAGCAATCAGGATCAGCCAAAGATGAGCCACCGAATTTAAGTATACGCATTGTTGTTTCCTACCATCTGTCTATTCCTTTGTACCCGTGCTGCCTGAAAACGCAGATATAAAAAAACCCGCACCTTGTATGGTGACGGGTTTCGATTTTTGCTTTTGTGTTATACAGCCAAACCTAACCCGTCCCGCTTGTTGTACGGGTGGTCATAATCGTGGTTGTGGTAATGGCGGTATTTTTCACAGTGTTCAAACTCTTGTTTTGTTCGTTAAGGCGCTCAATATGCGGGCTTTTTCACCGCTTTTTTATTAGTACGCATTTACGTTTCTAAAGTCAACAACAGAATGCATTTTTATTCAATTTGATCGCAAATTTTGTCATGGGAGTAAATCAACGTTTTTATGTAACAAGTAGGTTTGAATAAACAAGGGATATATTCTTGATGCCTGTGTTACCATTCTTTCATCGATTAACTGAATAAATTGGCCACATGTATCGCTTACTGTTTTCCCTATTATTAGGTCTCCCATTCATCACTATTGCTTCACCACTTCCTCCTTTACCTGAAGTCGTAACCAATAACGCTGTGGCTCAAGTTTCCGATGGCAAAAATAGCTACTTATTGAGCTTTATGGGATTAGCTGATGGCAAAGGTTATCTAGACGTTCACGCCAAAGCGTGGGGACTCACACTTGACGGACAATCCAAATGGCAATCGCTTCCAGATGTTCCGCATATTGAAGCATTAGCGGGACGTCTTGCCGCTACTGCGGTGGGAATTAAGAATAAAGCGTATATTTTCGGCGGTTACACCGTAGGCAAAGATCATAGCGAGATCAGCACTCGTGATAATTACCAGTTTGACATTAATACTCGTCGCTATACTCGCATTACAGATATGCCTGTTGCCGTCGATGACACCTCTGGGTTTAGTTATCAAGACCGTTATATCTATTTGTTCAGCGGCTGGCATCAAACCGCTAATGTCAATTTAGTGCAAGTTTATGATACCGAGACCGATTCTTGGGCTCAGGCCACTCCTCTGCCTATTCCAGCAACGTTTGGTCAGGCTGTGGGCATGGTAAATGGCAAAATAGTATTGTGTGATGGTGTGAAAATCCAAACATTTGCAGATAAAAAACGAACATTTGCTCCATCTCCAGAGTGTGTTTATGGGCAAATTGACGTTAAAGATCACTTAACCATACATTGGCAAAACCTACCTCATTTCAAACTACCCAATCACCCACAACCAACGGCCTTGTATCGCATGGCAGCAACTGGGGTTACGCAAGCAGGTAAGCAAGGGCAAATCGTCTTTATTGGTGGCAGTGATAATCCATACAACTACAACGGTATTGGTTACAACGGCAAGCCTAGCAAACCGTCACCATGGATGCTGCGTTTTGATTTAGCCACTCATCAATGGCTTGAGCCTATCAGGCTAAAGCAACCAAGCATGGATCATCGAGGGTTATTAGTTTACAAGCAAAAACTCATCCGTATCGGTGGCATGACAGCCGATCAGCAAGTGACCAATCAAGTCGTTATCGACCCACTTCCTTAACTTTGATAAAACACCTTTTAACGATTATCGATGTCAAAATCACAAGGAAAATCTATGAAATTGGAAATGATCTGCACAGGTGAAGAAGTATTAGCTGGTCAAATAATCGATACTAATGCCGCTTGGGTTGCTAATGAGCTAATGGATCAGGGCATCGAAATGCAACACCGCATCACGGTAGGAGATCGACTAAATGATTTAGCCTCCGCTTTTATTGAGCGTAGTCATCATGCCGATGTCATTATCGTTAATGGCGGTTTAGGTCCAACAAGTGATGATTTGTCGGCCGAGGCGATGGCTCAAGCCAAAGGTGAAACTCTGGTTGAAAACACGGAGTGGCGACAACGATTAGAAACATGGTTTAGCAACAATAACCGCCCTATGCCCGCCAATAATTTAAAGCAAGCCATGCTTCCAGAAAGTGCGATTATGGTGGATAACCCAGTCGGTACTGCGTGCGGATTTAGAGTAAAGCTTAATCGTGCATGGCTGTTTTTCACGCCAGGCGTGCCCTCTGAACTAAAAGTCATGATCAAAGATCAATTACTGCCGTTTATCGAACAGGAATTTGGAAACTCTGAACCCACTAAAGTCACTAAAATGCTCACCATTGGTGCCGGGGAATCTTGGCTTGCTGAGCAAATTCAGGAGATTAATTTGCCCGAAGGGATCAGTTTAGGGTATCGGTCTTCGGCGCCATACATTGAAATAAAGGTGTTTGCACGTGGCAAAACTGCCATAAATCAGCTCGACAAGGTATGCAAGCAGATTAAAGCTTGTTTATCTGATTTAATTGTAACCACCAATATTCCTAGCCTACCTCAGGCCATACATGAGCAATTAATTCAACAACAAAAGACGTTAGCATTAGCTGAATCTTGCACTGGAGGAATGATTGCAGAGCAGTTGATCGCGCTCTCTGGTAGTTCACAATATTTACAGCATGCCGTAGTGAGTTACAGTAACGAATCGAAGCAAGCACTACTGAATGTCAATGCTGCTACCTTAGAGCAATTCGGCGCTGTATCTTGCCAAACGGCTGAAGAAATGGCGATAGGCGCTCGGCAAATATTAGACTCTGATTTTGCTCTCGCCACCAGTGGTATTGCAGGTCCATCAGGTGGCAGCGAAGACAAACCTATCGGCACGGTTGCTATCGCACTAGCCCATAACAATGGTGTCTACAGCCAATTATTACAGTTTCCTAAGCGATCTCGAACCATTATCCGCCAACTTGCGAGTGCTGTGGCTTACGATATGTTACGCCGAAATCTTGAGAATAAAGCGGTTATTGTTAACTATCCTTCATACATTAAGAGAAACTAATCTCAACTACTGAAGTCGAAACCTATATTTAAGTAACGCTTTAAATGTAACGGAATGGAATTATGTCAGTGGCTTCGATTTCTCCCCGTAAAGCCCCCATTAGCTATTTACTGACTCCTCAGCAAGTAGCTGACTATATTTCTGGCAGTACTGACTACCAAAAAGAAGCTAAACTTGGGCTTGTTGCTTCCACATGGGATTACCTTGTAAATGATGGCGAAAAGCAACAGTTATTTTTACAATTTCATTCCAATTTTCAAAAACAGCTCGAGGCATATTACCTTGGTGTGGCAGGTGATACAGAGACACAAGCGGTTCAAGAATCCCCAAATACAGCCCAAAAATCTGCTTTGGCTTTTCGTAAGAATCGTAAACTGGTTCGTTCTAATTCCTGTAAAGCACTCAGCAAAAAATCACTACCAGTTGCTCCTCTCACACGCAGTAAATCTTTGCGTCAACGTATGCCTGGTGAATCCCCCCACTTAACAGCACCGACACTGACGGTACCTAAAAGTAGCTCTAATCAATCCACAGTATTCGAAGACAGTATTAATAAAAGTAATACAGCAGAGATGTTACGTGCTGAGCGAGAAAAATATATTTTACGGCGCGCACTTAAAACCTATGACCAACTTAAACAATCATTGCCATCAGCACATCATCAACTGCTTGTTCGATTTAATATTGTTCTAGAAAACTTACCTGAATCTGAGCGTTTTGCCCATCAACTTGAATTAGAGGAAACGGAAGTTAGGGGTGATACTTATGGCAGATTAAAATTTATTCGTGACGGAGAGGCTTACTATCAAGTTTCAGTCCCAAAGTACAAAAAAACACTCCCGGCCGAAAGACCTATATTAACCCCTGAATATTGCGAATCCGCCGTTGCTGTTGCTGAACGAAAATTAACGATAGCAATGGATCATTTACCAATCTTGGCTGCTAAAGCTTATATTGAAGACAGACGGCAACAAGCTGAAAACCATTTCAAACAAGTTGATAGTGCCTACGGACGACTTCCTTCCCCTTTTGAGCAAAATATTAACGAATATAGATTTATTAATTACGGCACAGGCTGGATATTAAAAGTGGTGCTCAAGTGCGACCAAGTAGTTCAGCTTCGTATTACACAAGATGAAGTAAATTGGATGGTAAAAAAACTTCCGACCCCAAAATTCAGGGAATCGTTATGTTTGTTGTGCAGTGAATATGTCGTAGCCACAAACAACGCCCGTTTCTCCCAACTATATGAACCAGCGATAGTGCAACTGGGTCAGGCATTAGAACTTAACCCTAATCGACAAAAGCTTCCAATCACATTACAACCTTATTTTCAAAAACTAAATAAGGTTATGCTGGGAGACATTGCTTTAATGAAGTTCATTGACGGGCCTAATTTTACAACATTTAGAAGATAGGCCGCCAAATCTAGTATTTTCATTACCCTGTATTACGCATCCCAGCAGCAACCCCCGCAATGGTCAACATCAGAGCCAATTCCAGCTCTTTATCCATTTCTGAAGTTTTACGTGTACGAGCTAATAATTCCACTTGTAACGCATGTAAAGGATCCAAGTAAGGGTTACGCAGATTAATCGACTCTCGGCTCCATGGTGTGCTTGCCATCAGCACCTCAGATTCAATTAAGTTCAACAAGGTGGCTTTACCTGAATGTAATTTGTCACTTAAGCGATGTCCAAAACCATGTAATTGCTTTGGTACCAAGCATCGCTCGTAATATTTAGCAATGTTGGTTTCTGACTTGGCATAGACCATCTCAAGCATTGACATTCGAGATGAAAAATACGGCCACTCTTTGACCATAATGCGCAAAGTATCAATATAACCTTGCTTGACCGCTTCTTTGATCGCATCTCCGGCTCCTAACCAAGCGGGTAAGTTTAACCGGTTTTGTGACCACGCGAATGACCAAGGGATGGCTCGTAAGCTCTCAATGCCGCCATCTTTTCGACGTTTAGCGGGGCGACTGCCTAACGGTAATTTACCTAGCTCGACTTCTGGTGTGGCATAACGGAAATATTCGACGAACTGAGGATCGTGTCGCACCACATTACGATAAGCGTGCAAAGAGGTTTCCGACATTAAATGCATTACCTTTCGCCATTCTGGTTTTGGCTCGGGAGGAGGCAATATTGAGGCTTCCATTACCGCTGAAGCGTACAGAGCTAAACTTTTACAGGCCATTTTAGGTAAACCAAACTTAAAGCGGATCATCTCCCCTTGTTCAGTCACTCGAATCCGGCCATCAACCGAACCAGGCGGCTGAGATAAAATCGCTTGGTGAGCAGGGCCACCACCTCGTCCAATAGTTCCACCACGACCATGGAACAGAGTAAGCTTAATATCCCATTGCTTACAGACTTCGACTAATTGTTCTTGTGCTTCATATTGCGCCCATGAAGCAGCGATCACTCCTGCATCTTTTGATGAATCGGAATAACCAATCATCACTTCTTGTGAACCTTTTATGTGCTCACGGTACCAATCCACGGTTAACAGTTGATTGATGCTGTCAGAGGCGTGGTTTAAGTCATCTAACGTTTCAAATAACGGCACAACCGGCATAGTCCATTGGCAGCCCGCTTCTTGGAGTAATAGAATCACCGCCAATACATCAGATGGCTCTCTTGCCATAGAAATGACATAAGAACCCAAAGCTTGTTGTGACTGTTGAGCGACAACACGTGTGGTATCTAATACTTCTTGTACGTTAGCTGATGGCTTCCAATGTTGAGGAATAAGCGGGCGCTTATTTTGCAGTTCTAATAATAAAAACGTCTGCTTCTGGGTTTCACTCCAACTGTTGTAATCACCTAACTCTAAATAAGCCAGCAATTCTTGAAATACTTCAGCATGACGTCCAGAGTCTTGTCGAATATCCAGCTTGAGTAGATGTACTCCAAAACAGGACAAACGGCGTAAGGTATCAAGCAGCTTACCATTGGCAATCAAGGTCATGCCCTTTTCGACGAGACTGTCATACATCATGGTTAATGGTGCTGTTAGATCTCTGGTATGCCAGATTAGTTTTTTAACCGGTAACTCTGCTTCTTCGTCTTCTAATTTGAGGTCTAGCGCCTTGATGGTACGTTTAAGGCGTTTACGTAGTTGCCTTAGTAGCACACGATAAGGTGTTCGGTCGGCACCTACGGCCTCAATCATTCTGTCACTGGCGTCATCCATGGACAACTCTGACACCAACTCATCAATATCTTCTAGGTACAATAATGCCGCTCTTTGACGGTTACGGTACAAGACTTCTTGGGTTACTTCTGCGGTTACAAATGGGTTACCGTCGCGATCGCCTCCCATCCACGACGAGAACTTCAAAGGCATTACCGTCTTCGGTAATTGACGGTTAAAATGTTTTTGAAATTGCCCTTCTAATTGACGCATGAAATCGGGTACGGCTTGCCACAATGACACTTCCAGAGTGGACAATCCCCAAGTGGCTTCATCTACAGGTGTTGGGCGCTGCTGGCGGATTTCATTGGTGTGCCATATTTGGCTCACTAACTCTCGCAAACGTTGGCTGTACTTTTGGCGTTCATCGTAATCGATACGCTCACTATCTAAAACAGATAAACAATGAATTATAGAGTTGTATTTTTTAATCAGAGTACGGCGAGAAATTTCGGTAGGGTGAGCGGTAAGAACAATATCAATCGACGTTTCATTAAGGCAATTCAATACCTTTTCTTCTGCATTGGGTTGAGATTTTAATCGCTCGAATAAGTCATCAATCGGCTGTGGCGCACAAACTTTTTCATCACAATCATGACTAATTGTATGAAATTGTTCTGCAATGTTCGCCAAGTTTAAGAACTGATTAAAGGCTTTAACAAAGGGCACTAATTCTTCGTCGGGAAGTTCAGCCAATATGGTCAGCATCTTGCTTCGAGCCGTTTCATCTCCACTACGAGAATCTTTCGCCAACACTCGAATTTGCTCAACTTTTTCCAGAAAACCTGCTCCAAGATCATTGGACATTGTCTCACCTAAAATCTGTCCAAGCAGGTTTACATTTGCGCGCAATGGCGCGTAACTATCGACGGATAACTCTCCCATACTGACACCTTTATTATTAAGACATGTCAGTTACCATATCCTATCCGCAGACAGAATCGAAGTGTTTTTCTAGTTGAATCTTGGAGCTTAAGTTATCTGTGACAGGTGACTCAATACCCATTAATTGATAATCGTTATTGATCAACATGCAAAGCATACCTTTAAACTGGTTCATGGTTTTTACTTTGAGCACACCGTAACCTTTGGTTTGTACCCACTGCTCTTGAGCGTCCAGCAACTGCTGCGCAACTCCAAGGTTACGATAGTCTTTGGCGACACCACCCAACCAACTGTAGAATTGCTCATTAGATAGCGCGTAGCCAATTTTATACCCTGCAGGCTCTCCCTCTACATAGGCAATAGACACTAAATACGCTTTATCTTGCAACCGCTGCTGAATTTTTTCAGCGGTAACGCCATTATCGAGTTCTGAAATTTGTCGGCTGATCTCAAGAATATCTTCAAGTTGTTCAGGTGTTAGTTGCTCGGTTTGAATGTGGGTGATCTGGTACATAAGCTCTCAACTTTAACTGGTCTGTCCACTTAGAGTAGCAAATTTTCTCCCGAATACAAAAGTCGATAATTTCAACATGTTTCACAATATTTACTAAATTCAAACGGATTGATTAAAAATAGCTATCGATTATCATCTGCTGCATTTATATTCGTATTTTGTATATTTAATTCAATATTTTGTAAGATAAAATGTTAATATGCACCGCTTTCAAGGAATGCAATAGAAATCGGCACTGCCGTAGGATGTTTTCATGCCAGCCCCTCTTTCTTCAACTAAATTGCTAAAACTTCCCATTCATAAGCTGCGACAAGGCATGTTTATCGAACAGTTTGAAGACGGTAATAGCAAACTTAACATTACGAATTCTGGGCAAATTCGACATTCAAGTATGTTGGAGAAATTAAAAAAGCATAAGATCAAATATGCATGGGTGAATGTCGAACGTTCAGCCCCTGATTGCGGCTTGCACCCAACTCAAGATGACACTGACTCTAAGCTTGAGATAAAGCCAAATGAGCCTCAATTTAAACAGCGCAATGCCAAGCAGCGGCAGTTGCTTCGGGCTCAGCAACAAACTGAAACTAAGACATTGCTCAGTGAAGCCAAAGGGCTGGTTCGCAAGGTGTTATCGGAAACCTTTGAAGGCAAAGCCATAGAGCTGACTGAATTTGAGAACATGGCTGATAAAATGATCCGTTCAGCCCTTACAGATATTGATGCATTTAAGTGTGTTGCCGCACTTCGAACCAAAGACGCATACTTGCTTGAGCATTCGATAAATGTTGCTTTTCTGTTAGTCACCTTTGGCAATTATATGAAGCTTCCTGCTGAGACCATTAAAGAAATGGCTGTTGGTGGGCTGCTGCATGATATCGGAAAGATTCACGTGGATGATACGATATTGAATAAGCCTGGAAAGTTAAGCCCTGAAGAGTACGACATCATAAAGCAGCATCAATTTCATGCCATCGACATCGTAGAAAATATTCCTAACTTTTCCCAAATCAGCAAAGATGTGTGCTTAATGCACCATGAAAAATTAGACGGTAAAGGCTACCCCAAAGGGCTCTGTGGCGACCAACTTCCTCAACATGGGCGTATGAGTTGCATTGTTGATATTTACGATGCTCTTACCGCTACCCGTTGCTACAAAGAGGCCATGAGCCCTGCTTCAGCGTTCAAGATATTATTATCGTTGACGCCATTTCATCTCGATAAAGACTTGGTATATGAATTTATACGATGTATTGGTGTATACCCTACAGGTTCACTAGTTGAACTCTCGGATGGTCGAGTCGGCATTGTATGGGACTCGCTAGACAGAGATGTACTTCACCCTGTAGTTAAATGCTTTTATTCCGCCAAGCTCAACCGCTATGTCGAAATTGAATATGTGGACTTGTTGGAGCAAGATACGCTCAACATTGAGCGTGGTGTTTCACCACGTTCGTTAAACGTAGATCCAAATCCGTTTTATTGATCTTTCATCAATACCAACTCTTTGCTATTACCCCATTTTACGGGGTAATACGATGGTCACTTTTAAACCGTGCGGCTCAATATTTTCTGCTTTTATTTCTCCTTGGTGAGCCGCAATGGCAGCTTGGCTGATCGCCAAACCTAAACCACAGCCTCCAGAATTGCGATCTCGGGCACTATCGGGACGATAAAACGGCTGAAAAATATTTTCTAACTCCGACTGCTCAATGCCTGAGCCATCATCTTCTATCGTCAACTGCACACCGGATTTATATCGCAGAGCACGAATACGGATCGTCGTTTCAGCATAACGAAGCGCATTACGTAAAATGTTCTCTACTGCTCGGCAAAGTAAATTAGGCACCACCTCAACTTTGATCGCGCCATCAATATCTACGACTACTTGTTTTTGCTCTTGCTCAGCCTCAAACTCAACATCAGAAATCATCTGCGCTAAACATTGATTTAATGAAAGGGATTGCTTTTGCTGCATTGACTGATTGCTGACTCGAGACAAGGTCAATAGCTCTTGAATTAACGCTTCAAGTTGTTCTGCTTCATAGCCGATACGCTCAGTTTCTTTGGTCTGTTGTCCTTTTTTATGTGCCACCGCTAATGCCAACTGCAATCGAGTTAACGGGGTTCGTAATTCATGAGAAATATCCCCAATTAAACGCTGTTGTTGATTGACCATTTGTTCAATGGCATTTGCCATGCTGTTGAAAGCACGCGCTAACTGCCCGATTTCATCACTGCGCTTTAAGGTTGAATCATCTACCCTACTGCTCAGCTCTCCTTGAGCCAATTTATCCGCACTACGTTTTAACTGCTTTAACGGCCGACCCAAGTGCCAAGCCAATACACTGCAGAGTAGGCCAGATAGTAAAATGGCTAATGATAACGTCAGTAATTTATACTCCGTAAACCAAAAAAACCAAGGTCGTGGATGTCGGTTTTCTAGGCTGCCATAAAGTGAATACGTTCTATTTTGAACTTCAATTTGATAGGGACCAAAAAAGACTCGCTCTCGAAATTGATGACGGATTGGCTTTTGTGCATCTTCCGCCATCAGCATAAAACGCCTCAAATCCCGAGAAAAGTGTCGGCGATTGAGTATGCGGCCATCTTCATTCGCAATAAACAGTACAAATCGAGGATTAAAGCGTTTGAGTTTAGATAAACGGCGAACATTTTCAGGCTTGAGTAAATCAGGATTTTTCTGAAGTTTTTTTCCAGCCTTTATTAGAATTTTTTGAAGATTGCTCGGTAATGGAGCCTGATCGTGTTTTTGCTGTATCAATGGCAATAACGCCACGGCTCCAATTGTAAGCGAGCTACACAACCAAAAGCCTACTAATAATTTGATAAAAATACGATTTGCCACGTTATTTTGAATTCCTTAAGCCAGCCAAATGTAACCTTTGCCACGAACCGTTTTGATCCTTGGTCGGCCATCTTCACGCTCAGGCAATTTTTTGCGTAGATTGGATAAGTGCATATCCAAACTGCGGTCAAACGGCATCAAACGCTTGCCCAATACCTGAAGGTTTAAGGTTTCTTTACTGATCATTTCACCACAATGCTCAATCAAGGCTTGCAACAGTGCAAATTCACAATCGGTTAAGGGCAACACCTGCTGCTGACAACGGGCTTCTTGCCGTGATACATCAATACTGATGTCATCATGGTGCTGTTCTGCTGTAATCGTGTGGTTTCCAATGCGACGAAGAATCGCTCTAACTCGTGCGACTAATTCACGATCATTAAACGGTTTAGACAGGTAGTCATCGGCTCCCATTTCAAGCCCAACCACTCGATCGATGTCATCACCTCTTGCCGTTAACATTAATACTGGCGTATGTTTTTGCTCTCTTAATTGACGTAATACTTCAAAGCCATTGAGTTTTGGCAGCATGACGTCCAATAAAATCAAATCAAAATCATCGGCTAAAGCATAATTCAAGCCTTGGGCACCATCATGTGCCAAAGTGAGATCAAAGCCTTCAAGTTCAAGCAGTTGCCCTAATAACTCTGCCAACCCCTGATCATCATCTACTAATAATAGTCGTGCCATTCATTTACTCGCTTTACCGTACTGTTGCTGATAATAGCAATATTTGTGCGCTTTCCTTACCCATCTTTACTTAGCTTTACGTTTCACATATTCAAACTTACATTGCAATCCCTACACTTGCTAGCAACCCAGTTAATTTCCCTTCACAAAAGGAACGTTATTATGACCATCTCTACGACTAAAAAATTAATGGCTGCTGCAATGTTAACTTGTTCTGCACTCGCCCCTATCGCTGTCTATGCGAAACCTGATGCTGGAACAAAATGCATGCAACAAGTGCAAAAACGCGGTCACCATAAATTAATGAAATTTTTCCGTAAGCTTGATTTAACCGCTGACCAAAAACAGCAAATCAAAGATATTTACAAAGCGTACAGACAAGAGCAAAAGTCACTTAGACCGACCAAAGAAGACCGACAAGCTTATGCTGAGCAAGTAAAAGCACTGGTTCAGTCTGCAGATTTCGATGCCCAAGCCGCAGCCAACTTAGTTGATCAACGTAGTCAACTTCGTCAGCAACAAGCCGTAGCAACAATGAAATTACGTCATGACATGTCTCAAGTGCTGACTCCCGAACAACAAGCTAAAGCAGAGCAACTTAGAGCTGCTAAAAAAGCTCGTTCAGATCAATAAACTTAACTTTACTCAGTTATTTCTTCTTTAAGTGCCTGATTTCTCAGGCACGCCCTCTTCTTCCCAGCTTTATCCTTGACTATAATGTTAACATCTTGATTCTTGGTCAATATGCAATGGCTCACCAAACCGATTACGTCTTTTGGGTAAAACTCGCCAGTCGCGCCTCGGTGCTGGTCGCAATAACCCTGATTGTAGCCAAACTCTTTGCTTGGCTTTATTCTGGTTCAGCCAGTATGTTGGCATCACTAGCCGATTCCACCTCGGATCTTGCGGCCTCTTTAGTTAACTTTTTTGCCCTACGTATCGCCATTACTCCCGCAGATGATGATCACCGTTTTGGTCATGGCAAAGCAGAATCTCTAGCCGCTCTGGCTCAATCAGCATTTATTACGGGAACGGCACTGGTATTGATTTTTTATGGTGGCGAACGACTGTTAGAACAAGCTCCTGTTGAGCGGACAAATTTGGGCATTGGTGTCAGTGCATTTGCCATTGTATTAACTTTCGGGTTAGTGCTCTTGCAACGCATCGCTCATGCAAAAACGCAAAGCCGTGTCATTGCGGCTGATGCACTCCATTACAAGAGTGATTTATTGCTCAATCTTTCGGTATTAATCGCTTTGGTGCTATCTCAGTATGGATGGTGGTGGAGTGATGGCCTGTTCGCTATTTTAATCGCACTCTATCTTGGCTGGCAAAGCTTACAATTAGGTAAGGAAGCCATTAATGAACTGATGGATAAAGAACTGAGTCCAGAAGTACAGCAACAAATTTATGATATCACGATGGCACACCCGCAAACGCAAGGGGCTCATGACATACGTACCCGTCAATCTGGCCGAATGGTGTTTGTGCAACTGCATTTAGATCTGGACGCTGATTTATCTTTATATCAGGCCCATGACATTGCCGATACCATTGAACATAAAATCGAGCAGTTGTTTGATCATGCTGAAGTGATTATTCATCAAGATCCGGTGAATACAGACGGCTCACATAGATGATCACCAAGCTGACTAAACCACCTTCCAACGAGCCTAGAGCACGATACCAAGATAAATTCGTCGACACTGTAGACTCATCGTATGGTACCGCTAATAAAATGATAGTGATCACCCCAGCTTGAAGTAAAAGATACTTAAATTGGTGCCAATATTCAGCAACCCATGCAAACACCAATAACCACTAGGGCAAACGGGTCTAAATTAGACACTCAGTTTGCCCACGGTTAAAACCTTCATCAAATAATCTTCATCCCAGCCAGCTTTTAACCGTTTGCTTTTTATTCCAACTTTTGCTGTTTTCTCATTTTT
>NZ_ML014795.1 GCF_003675895.1 Parashewanella curva | reverse complement strand
TTCATCTATGTGATTATGAATTAAATCTTGATTTATCATGGTGCTGTCATTGAACATGTTTAGGCTATTTTGAGCATTTTACCTTAAAACCGTTGATATGACTGGTTTATATGAGGGGATGCTTAAGAGTATTAATACTATCGAAATAAAAAGATCAGAACATTACTGAGCTTTTTCTTGACCATATGTGGTCTATTGATAGAGAATCTCAATAAGTTTGCCTTATTTTCTGGGTATTAAATAAGGAACTTTATTAAAAATAAAAACAATATAAAAAATAAAGGCAATTAATGGGTAATTTGCTGTCCAGAAAATTGGCGTTTTGGAAGAAGCCTACAGAATCGACAAATATAGGGATTTATATAGATAACGCTCATGTGTGGTGTTTTACCAAGCATGAGGGTGAACTTGATGCGCCTAAAAATTTTGCTAGAGATGAAGGCTGGTCTAGCATTTTCACAGCAATCAGTACTACATACCCCCAAGCTCAATTTCAAATCGTACTTGGTCATGGTTGTTATCAATTATTGCAGGTAGACAGACCTCAAGTTGATGACGCTGAGCTTAAGCAAGCTTTGATGTGGTCAATCAAAGACTTGGTCTCAACCTCTGTTACTCAGTTACACCTCGATTACTTTTCTTATTCCATTTCAAGCAACAATAAATTGAACGTTGTTGTCACTGAAAAAAACATGCTACAGCAAATGTTGTCAGCGGCCTGTGAGCAAGATCTAACCTGTAAAGGGATCTCTGTTGAAGAAATCGCACTTACCAATACCGAAAGTGACACTGAACAAGCACGTTTGATGCTGTGCTACCAAGAAGGTGCAGAGTTACTCTTGGTGGTGATCAAAGGTGGTGAATTGTGTTTGCAGCGACGCATTCGTGGGTTTCATGCGTTAAACGCCATGAGCAAAGACGACTTGAGTTATGGGGCAGCGGATACCTTAAGTCTCGAAATTCAACGCTCAATGGATTTTTATGAAAGTCAGTCTCGTCATGCACCGATTGGCAAAATTCAATTAGTATTGGGTGCACGTGGTGACGATCTAAAACCGTTACTCGCCCAAAACTTACAACAGCCAATAGAAAGTTTGCATATAGAAAATTACTCGCTTTGGTTGGCTGAGTTGGCATTGAAAGAATTCTGCCAAGCAGAAGATACTGAGAAGGTTGACCTATGACTTTAAAAACTCGGGTGAACTTACTTTCAGAAGACTTATTGCCAAAACGGTTAGGCCTAAGCTTACCGCGTTTGTTGTGGGCTTTTGTCGTTATTTTGATTGTATCAGCAGTACTTAGCGTCTTACTTTGGGAAAGAGATGATGCACTATCTAAAAAGATGCAACTACTCCAAAGCCAAAATCAGCAAATCCAAGCGCAACAAAAGCAGTTGGAACAACAGCTGACACTCCATCAGCCCGATCCGGCATTAGCTCAAGAAATTGAATTAAAGCGCAAGCAGCTGGACATTAAACACAAGATGATTGCTGAGCTGAATAATGATAGTAAGCTTCAAAGTCGCAGTTTTGATGCTATGTTAGAAGACTTAGCCAAAGTGGCAGACGGCAGTGCTTGGCTGACAGATATTGAGGTTTATGAAGGAAAACTTAAGTTATCTGGAGAAACCTTATCGGCGCAAAGTGTTCCTGCATGGATCCAACGCTTGAGTCAAACTCACTCATTTTCAGGGCAAAAATTCAGTGATTTACAGCTGCAAAGAGATGAAAAAGGTGTGATTCATTTTCATTTAAGCACTGATTTTTCCAAGGCTCCTACTGCAACAACCGCTGTTGCTGAGGAAAAGCAATGAAGCTGAACTATAGCCAATGGCAAGAAAAGTTTGCTCAGTTAACGCTAAGAGAACGAGTCCTAATCACTGCTTCTTCTTGTGTGCTGCTAATTTGGTTGTGTTCTTTGCCCGTTGAGCATTTGTATCAAAAATGGTGCGATCAAAAAGCAGCTTATAAAGAGCTGATTCAACAAAATCAATTGTCCAGCCAATTGAATGATAGTTATAGAGCAAGGCTTGAAACAGATCCTAATCAGGATTATCGAGCTCAAATTGATAGCCTAGAAGCACAAAAAAAAGCCTTAGATGAACAGCTTGAAGGGCAATTAATTGATATGGTGTCGGCGACCTATATGCCTACGCTGCTGGAAGATATATTAAGTAAGACAACGAATGTGAAACTCACTGGTTTGCAGGTAGTCGCACCAGTGCCAGTTCTATCAATGGATGATAGTTCTTCCGAAAACCTTTACCGACACGGTTTAAAGTTGAAGCTCACAGGGGATTACTTCGGTTTTATCAAATTTGTTACGGCTATCGATGAGTTGCCCAACAAATTATATTGGAAACGAGTGAATTATAGCGTTACTCAATATCCAAAAGCTGAAATCGAATTAGAACTTGAAACGGTGAGCATTAACAAGGAACTGATCCGTGTTGCAAATAATCAATAACTTATTAAAAGCACTTCTGCTTGTAGGTTTAAGTTGTGCTGGCCTTGTTCAAGCGGCCAGCCTAAACGATCCTACTCGCCCTGCTGTTATGCCGAGTGCGGAGCCAGCTGGTACTGTCACGGTTAAAAAAAGCCGATCAGGACTTACCAGCATCATTTCAGGCAAGCGTCCAGTTGCCATTATTAACAATGAAATCAAATCCGTGGGCGATAGCATCAATGGCAGTAAAGTGGTCGCCATCAAGCCAACCCAAGTGATTTTGGCCAACGGTAAAAAAATAAAAATGTATCAATCGGTTGCATCAGCAGAGGGTAGGTACTAAAGATGAAAGCGAATGCGTATTTAATCACTTTGATGTCTTTAGTGCTTGTTGCATGTCAAACGACACAAAGACCACAACCTGTAACGGCGAAATCAGAGCTGAACCAAGCCATTGCTGGTCAGAAAAAAAAGACCAAGCCATTATCACCCCCTCCAGCGCTACCCAATGAGGTAGAACAAGAGCTATCGAATAATCAAACATTTGGTTCAAATCAACTGGTTTCTCAAGAACGTCGATTTGATGTCAATGCCAGCGATGTTGATGCAAGACTTTTCTTCGCAAGTCTTGTGCAAAACACACCTTTGAGTGTGGTGGTGCACCCGCAAGTCACTGGCAAAATTTCGTTATCATTAAAGGCTGTGACTTTGTCAGAAGTCTTGCAGGTCGTTCAAGATATTTACGGTTATGAAATCAGTCGTGAAGGACGAATTTTAAGAGTCTATCCAGCAGGACTAAGAACCGAAACCTTTCCAGTTAACTATCTGTTTATGAAGCGCCAAGGTTTGTCATTAACTTCGGTAAGTTCGGGGCGAATTTCAGACAATAATGGCAATGGAAACAGCAATAATAACAACCGCAATAACAATGGCAGCAATAATGCCAACCGTTCAAATAA
Source organism: Parashewanella curva (assembly GCF_003675895.1). GTDB lineage: Bacteria > Pseudomonadota > Gammaproteobacteria > Enterobacterales > Shewanellaceae > Parashewanella > Parashewanella curva. The sequence goes on along the minus strand of NZ_ML014795.1, from coordinate 31,222 downwards.
TAACGGTAACAATAATGCCAATGGTGGTAACGCAAACGGTAATGGAAACGGCAACGGCACCTTTATCCAATCAAGCAATGAAACTGATTTTTGGAAAGATTTAGAAAAAACCTTAAGCGTTATGATCCACAGTGGTGTCGATGGTCGTCAAGTGGTTGTCACGCCACAAGCTGGTTTAGTGACAGTGCGTGCATATCCTGATGAGCTAAGACAAGTTCGTACATTCCTATCTACCGCTGAAAATCACTTACAACGTCAGGTGATTTTGGAAGCAAAAATTATAGAAGTAACGCTATCTGACGGCTATCAGCAAGGCATCCAATGGAGTAACTTCATTGACAAAATGGGCACTAATGGGAGATCAGAAACAACTTTTACGACCTCTACTGGACAAGGTTTAGGGGATACCATTTCAAGAACTTTAGGCGGCATTGGTTCGCTTAATTTTGTGTTTCGAGATAATAAAAACAATCGCTTCAGTTCTATAATTCAACTATTAAAAACCCAAGGCGATGTTGATGTGCTTTCAAGCCCAAGGGTAACAGCATCGAACAATCAAAAAGCGGTGATCAAAGTAGGTAACGATGAGTACTTTGTTACCAATGTATCGTCAAATGTCGTGCAAAACGGCACTAACAATCAAGTAGTACAACCGAATGTTGAATTGACGCCATTTTTCTCTGGGATTGCATTAGATGTTACCCCACAAATTGATGACGATGGTGGAGTGCAATTACATGTTCACCCGTCTGTTGTCGATATCAATGAGCAAACAAAGAATATTGCTGCTGGTAGTCAAACCTTAGTACTACCGTTAGCGCAATCAGAAATCCGTGAGTCAGATACCGTCATTAAAGCGAAAAGTGGTGATGTAGTCGTGATTGGTGGTTTAATGAAGACCGAAAAGCGCGATCAGGTGTCTAAAGTGCCACTGCTTGGAGATATTCCGTTTTTAGGTGAAGCTTTTACTAACCGCAGTAAGGTAACTCAAAAGACAGAGCTTATTATTTTACTCAAGCCAACTGTGGTGGACGAAAGCACTTGGAAAACTGAGCTTGAACGCTCCAAAAAGTTGCTTGATCGCTGGTATCCAGAAAATTGATGTATTTACAGCATTTCGGCCTAACAGAGCTGCCATTCAGCCTAACTCCAAATACCAGTTACTTTGTAGAACTGGGACCTCACCTTGAAGCTATGCAAGTATTGCAAACAGCACTGCAAATGGGTGAGGGTTTTATCAAAGTTGTCGGTGAAGTCGGCAGTGGTAAAACCTTATTATGTCGAAAGCTGATGAACGAGCTACCAGACGACTTTCAATGCGCCTACATTCCTAATCCATATTTGACGCCGAGTGAACTTAATTGGGCTCTGGCGGCAGAATTAGAGATTGAAGTGGAGTCAGAGGTTAATCAAGCGACATTGAACAGTTTGATCCAAAATCGCTTAATTGAGTTAGCCGCAGCAGGTAAAACCGTAGTGCTTGTGTTGGATGAAGCTCAAGCCATTCCTGACGATACCCTAGAAGCTCTACGTCTGTTTACCAATCTTGAAACAGAGCAAAGAAAGCTGCTGCGTTTTGTTCTGTTTGGTCAGCCTGAGCTGGATCAACGCTTAAAGCAGGATAAATTCCGTCAATTGAGACAAAGGATCAGTTTTCGCTATGAATTGAGATTGCTGACCGAGCAAGAAGTGAATAATTACATTCAAAAACGGTTGCGAGTGGCAGGGTTAACAGGCGCAAGCCCGATAACTGAAAAAATCGCAAAAAGCATAACCAAAGCCGCAAGAGGGACGCCAAGATTGGTGAATATTTTGGTTCATAAAGCGCTGTTGCTCGCTTATGGCGAAGGTAAGCACACGGTGACTCAATCTCATATTAAAACGGCAGTGCTGGATACCGATGATACTCAGTGGGCTGGGTGGCGATCAAAATGGGTTCCTTTGATGATTGCTTTGGTTTTATTGATCACCTTATCAACAACCTTGTGGTTAGGAGGTAGACCATGAGTGTCATTAATAAAATGCTCAAAGATTTAGAGCAAAGACAGCAGCCTCATGATTTGAGTAATGTTTCTCGAGTTCAGATTGTAGAAGACAAAGATAATCGCTGGAAACAGATGTCAGTGATCTTACTGTCTTTGTTGATCGCTTTTGTCGCCATTGCGGGTGGTTACTGGTGGTACTCCAACCAACAACCAAAGTCAGAAGTAGAACCGAAAACAGAATTGAGTCTTGCCCAAGCTCCTGCAAAAACGCAACTTACTTCAGCAAAGAAAATCAACCACCCTGATAAAACCTCGGAAATAGCTGTAGCTGAACAAGCGGTTGATACTAACCAAGCACCAAAAAGCGAAGCGGGTCAGCTAGAAAAACAAACGGTTCAGCCACAGCCACAGTCAGAAGCCAAGTCAACCACGCCAGTAGAAGTGGCAGCACAAGCCAAAGCTCTGCAACCAAAAGCTCAGCAACTAAAAGTAAAGCCTGAAACTGTGGCTAAGCCAGCCAAGCAGGAGCAAAAGCCTGTATTACAGATCAAAGAAGTAAAGCTGACTCCAAAACAATTGGCAGCTAAATTTTATAAACAAGCATTACAAGCACAAGAGGACGGTGAATTAAATTCTGCCATCGACCTGTTTTCAAAGGTATTAGAATTTAGTCCAGCCCAACATCAAGCTAGGGAAAAACTAGCGGCTTTGCTATACGGAAAACAATCTTATGCAGAAGCAATGCAAGTGCTCAGTGATGGTATCAGTAAGTATCCGCAACACAGCATGTTTTCGTTGCTATTAGCGAAAGTGCAATATCAGGTTAAGCAGCCGCTTGAAGCTTTGTATAGTTTGGAAAAAATTCCAAACAACAGTGAGTTGGCTACCCAAAAGTGGGTTCAAATTGGCCGAATAGCCCAACAGCAAAAGCAATATTCTCGAGCAGTAGAAGCCTATAACCAACTGATTCATATTGAGCCTGAACAATCTCGATGGTGGTTAGGTTTAGCCTTTAATTTAGATTCACAAGCTCAGTATGCCGAAGCCAGTAATGCCTATAAACAAGCGTTATTAAGCAGTAATTTATCACCAGCGAGTGAAAACTATGTTCAACAACGATTGCAACAGTTAGCGGCTCACTCGTTAGCGTCTAAAGAGGATGGCAGCGCACAATGAAGCCAAAGTTAAAAAAACGTCTTGGTGACTTGCTGGTAGAAAACCACATTATTTCAGAGCCTCAATTAATGCAGGCACTGTCAGAGCAACGAATCAGTGGTAAAAAATTGGGGAAAACTTTGATCGATCTGAGTTTTATCTCAGAGGATCAATTACTGACGTTTTTGTCGCAACAGCTGAATATTCCTTATTTAGATATCAGCCGCCGCCCAATTCCTGAAGAAGTGGTTAATCTGATCCCTGAAGTTCAGGCTCGTCGTTATCGTGCTCTAGCCATCGAAGCTAATGAAGACTCAGTAAAAGTTGCGATGAGCGATCCTGCGGATCTGCAAGCATTAGACAGTCTTGAAGGGTTATTGGCTCCAAAACAATTATCGTTGGTGGTAGTACCTGAGCAACAGCTGATTACCGCTTTTGATAATTTGTATCGTCGTACTCAAGAGATCGCCCAAATTGCGGGTGAATTAGAGCAAGAATACGCCTCTGATGATGTGTTTGATCTATCTGCACTGGGTCAAAACGATACTAACAGTGAAGCTACCGTCGTTAAGCTATTGCAATCGATTTTTGAAGACGCGGTACAAATGCGTGCTTCGGATATTCACATCGAGCCGGGCAATGGTAAGCTTTATATCCGTCAACGTATTGATGGTCAGCTGTCAGAAACCATTTTAAAAGAAGCCAACATTGCCAATGCCTTGGTACTGAGATTAAAGCTAATGGCTGGGCTGGATATTTCAGAAAAACGTCTGCCACAAGATGGTCGTTTTCATATCGAAGTGCGCAAGCATAAGATTGATGTTCGTATGTCCACCATGCCAATTTATCATGGCGAATCTGTGGTAATGCGTTTATTGGATCAATCGGCTGGTCTGTTAACTTTAGATGAAACCGGAATGCCGCCGCATATCTTAAAGCGTGTGCGACAACAAATTAAGCGCCCCCACGGTATGTTATTGGTAACAGGACCTACAGGTAGCGGTAAAACCACCACACTTTATGGTGTACTAAGCGAGCTGAATACCGCCGAACGTAAAATCATTACCGTAGAAGATCCCGTTGAATATCAACTGCCACGCATTAACCAAGTGCAAGTAAACCATAAGATTGGTTTAGATTTCTCTAGCGTACTTCGTACCACTTTGCGTCAAGATCCCGATATCATCATGGTGGGGGAGATGCGTGATAAAGAAACCGTCGAAATCGGTTTGCGTGGTGCATTAACCGGTCACTTTGTTTTATCCACATTGCACACCAATGATGCCATCACCAGTGCCATGCGATTGCTAGATATGGGCGCCGCTGGCTATTTGGTTGCCAGTGCCTTACGAGTTGTCATCGCCCAGCGACTCGTGCGCCGAGTTTGCCAAAACTGTGCAGTGGATTACACCCTTACTGATTCTGAAAAAATGTGGCTATCCTCTATTAGCACAAGTGATTTTTCTCAAGCGAATTTGAAAGTCGGCAGTGGCTGTCAAACCTGTAATGGTACTGGGTATCGTGGTCGAATTGGTGTATTCGAAATGCTAGAGCTTGATGAGCATTTAATGTCGGTAATGCGAACTGGTGAAATCCAAGCCTTTGCCGAAGCCGCAGATCAAAAGAAAGATTTTGTACCACTGTCTCAGGCGGCGATTGATTATTTACTGAAAGGCATGACCACCATTGAAGAAGTGGCAAAACTCGTGGAAACCGTAGCGGAATCACCACAAGAATTGGATAATGCGACTGACCTAGGTACTGAAAGTTAATTATGCCTTGGTTTGAATATAAAGGCCGTGATAGCCAAGGTAATGAAGCAAAGGGACGAGTCGAAGCCGCCTCTGAGTCCGCAGTGGCAGACATGTTATTGTCTCGTGGCACCATTCCATTGCAAATCACCAGCGCAAAAGAAAATACTGGCTTTGATTTTAGTCGTGTATTTCAGCGCCAAATTAACCTTACTGAGCTGCAAATTTTTACTCGACAAATGTATTCTTTGGTGAAGTCTGGAATCCCAATTTTGCGTGCCATTGCAGGCTTGGCTGAAAGCACCAATTCTAAGAAGCTTAAAAAAGCACTCAATGCTATCCATGAACAGCTGACGTCGGGCAGGCAGCTATCAACCGCCATGAATCAGCACCCTGATGTGTTTAATTCTCTTTATGTATCTATGGTTCATGTGGGTGAAAACTCCGGTAAACTTGAAGACGTCTTTTTACAGTTAGCGTCATACATTGAACGAGAGCAAGAAACAAGACGCCAGATCAAAGCCGCGATGCGTTACCCAACCTTTGTACTATTGGCTATCGGTATCGCCATTACCATTTTAAATATCTTAGTGATCCCAAAGTTTACCTCTATGTTCAGTCGCTTAGGGGCTGATTTACCTTGGGCAACAAAATTGTTGATTGCCACATCAAATGCGTTTGTTAATCATTGGCAAATTATGCTGATAGTGCTTGCTGGCTCGATAATCGGGATCAAAGCTTGGCTTGGTACGGATAAAGGTGAAAAACAGTGGGATCTATGGAAGCTTAAATTACCCGTTGTAGGGTCGATTATTGAGCGTTCTACACTATCTCGCTACTGTCGCAGCTTTGCCATGATGCTGAACTCTGGCGTGCCGATGACACAAGCACTAAGCCTAGTCGCAGACGCGGTCGACAATAAATACATGCACGATCAAATTGTCGGTATGCGGCGTGGAGTAGAGTCGGGTGACTCCATGTTAAGAACTTCCGCTAATAGTAAATTATTCACGCCACTGGTTTTACAAATGATCGCTGTGGGTGAAGAAACCGGAAGAATTGATGAGCTACTCACCGATGCCGCCGATTTTTATGAAGGCGAAGTGGATTACGACCTAAAAAATCTAACCTCAAAATTAGAGCCGATATTAATCGGTATTGTAGCGGTTATGGTGATGATATTAGCCTTAGGTATCTATCTTCCTATGTGGGATATGATGAATGCTGTAAAAGGTGGCTGATCACTCTTTAGTAAGGATTGATATAAAGTGAGAATGACACCCCAGCAAAAAGCGGATGCTAATGTTTCATTAGAATTGGTAAAAATGGCGGCGATTTGCGTAGTGTTGGTAGTTATTGGTTATGCGGCGGCGTATATCGAACCCGATATCGAGCAGGTTGATAACCAAGCTTACAAGCAAGAGTATTTAAGATTACAACATGTGTTAGGTGCGGTTCATAACCAATGGATTATCAGAGGTAAACCAAGGTATATTAACTTAAATTGGCAAGATGTCAGCCAACTCACTCAGCCGCTAAACAGTAACCCAAAAATCGTAGCCAGCACAAAGGTGAAGTTATCAGTAAGTGGCTTTCCCGTACTCAACACTCAAGATACACAAGGCTGCGAGATATTATGGCAACAATTAATGGGCGCAAGTCGTTCCAAGCTGCATTTGGTTTCTCGTTACAAAGAGTCACAACAACAATGCGAATTTAAAGCCTTTGATAGTGCAGTGATTATTTATAGTTTAGCGAGTGAAACGCTGAGCTTTACTGAAGCAAAGGCAATTTAAGAGTAGTAACTCTAGTGTCATCACTTTAAAATATGATTTTGTAAAATTTAAGTTAATTGTACAATTGATAATGTTGATGGGGTAAAATAGCCATCAATCATAAGAATTGGAGTAGTAGACTGAAGTGGCCTTTTTAAATTAACCTCACTTCAGTATTACGTCACGGAAGATATTAGTCAGTCGTAACACTAATACGACTGTTTTCGGGGTATACAATTTGCGACTTTTAGGCAAATTGTGAATATGAATATACGTAGACGTAAGAAGAGAAATGATATGAAGCAAAAACAACAAGGATTTACACTAATCGAGTTAGTGGTCGTAATCATTATTTTGGGTATTTTGGCAGTAACGGCTGCGCCTAAGTTTATTAGCTTCCAGCAAGAAGCTCGTGTTGGAACTCTTAATGGATTGGAAGGTGCGATAAGAAGCGCGAATTCTCTTGTTCATTCTAGGGCTCAAATTGCAACTCCTGTGGCAATTGATAATGTGAATGTTCCGTTGTCTGCAGAATATATTGCAGCAACAGCAGTAGCACTAAATGCTGCGATGGATACTTCATTTGGTGTAGCTGCAGATGATACTGACTGGGTTGTAACCGCAGATACACCAGCTGCAGGCTCTATTCGTATTATGCAGCGAGGTGCGCCAACAAACTGTCATCTTGATTATACTCAAGCAAGGGCAGCTTCTGCTCAAGGTGTTACTCCCGTAGTTACGGCAGCAGGGCCACAATATGATATTGAAGTTAGTGGTTGTAACTAATCAATAATCTCAATTTAAGCCCTGATATACAGGGCTTTATTTTCCAAGAATAAAGTTGTTTAGAAACCTTATATCATAAACGTGATAAATTAAATGACGCTATAATGATGCTAGTATCCAGCCCCTTTTTTTCACAAAAACATATTCCGTATTTTCTCAAATCATCCATCTTTCCAATCTTCCCTAAAAACGCTACATTAGCCTTCTAACGATATCTATACATAAATTCATATCATGGATGATTCTCAATCGAGGTCATTGTTATGAAACAACATCAAGGTTTTACCTTAATCGAATTAGTTATTGTCATTATTATTTTGGGAATATTGGCAGTAACGGCAGCCCCTAAATTTATCAACTTTCAAGATGATGCTCACAAGTCAGCTATCGAAGGTCTCGCTGGAGCCATCAAAAGTGCAAATGCTTTGATTTACTCCAAGGCCGCATTATCTGGTGATAATAAAAAACTGGCTGCAACGGTAGATGGTACTACTGTTATATACGGATATATGGCGGCAACCAAAGCCGCACTAGAGTCTGGTATGCAAATAAAGCTTGATGCTAAAGCGGCTGCTGGTGATCCACAAACAACGACAGGCGATTGGATTATTGATAGCACAGCAGGCGGCGCTGTGCTTTATGCTCACGGTGCGCCTAATAATTGCCATATTACCTATACAGAGGCTACTGGAGCTGGTGATCCGCTAGTCATTACGCCTGCAACAGTTGTTGTAACAAGTACTGGTTGTTGATTTAAATCTCCAATTGCACAAAGCCTTTCATCGGTATCATTCTAATATTGAAAAAATTCGTCATACCTGCGAAAGCAGGTATCCAGTTTGCCTAACTGTACGGAACACTCCCTAGGTTACGAAACCGATTTTCTCTTCTCTACTATCTTCCCTATAACCCTAAAAAACGCTAAATTAACTTCCTCTCTTTATCTAAGAAAAATTCATATCACGGATGATTCTCAATCGAGGTCATTGTTATGAAACAACATCAAGGTTTTACCTTAATCGAATTAGTTATTGTCATTATCATTCTTGGAATATTGGCGGTGACGGCAGCCCCTAAGTTTATTAATTTTCAAGGTGATGCACGAGTATCGGCGCTGAAAGGTGTTGAGGGTACTTTAAAAAGTGCAAATTCGATGATCTACTCAAAAGCTTTGTTAGCAGGGCGAGAAAATTTAGCTTCAAGCGTCTCACCAGCCCCCTCTATCGATATCGGTACGGGCACCAATGCAGTAACGAATTTTGGTTATCTTCAAGCTACTCTTGCTGAACTCGAAAATGGTACAGACTTAAAGTTTAATGTCGGCACCAGTGCGACAGATCCCACCTTAGCATCTGGCGGAGATAATAATGCTGATTGGACTATTTTTGAAGGCTCTGGCGTTGTGACGATATGGCAGCGTGGTGCACCTGCTACTTGCCGCATTACTTATACTCAAGCTGCAAGCACTAGCGTTGCACCTAAATATGGTCCTTTACCTGAAGCTTCTGATTGCTAGCTGTTACTTAGCATGCCCCTCTTTTAATTTAATTGTTTACGAGAAAATGATTACTTCTACTCTTGAAACACCAACTCGACGAGCTGATTTGGGCTTTACCCTCGTTGAGTTGGTGATTGTCATCATCGTTCTCGGTATTTTAGCCGTTGTCGCCGCGCCTAAATTCATCAATTATAAAGGGGATGCTAGGGTGGCGGCATTAAAAGAAATGGAATCCACCCTAAAAACCGCCAATGCGTTGATTTACTCCAAAGCACTGCTGCAAGGCAAAGCCAAAATTGATGCCATGTACAAACCTGCAGTAGATATTGGCACTGGAAAACCCTTAGATACCAATTATGGTTACATGCAGGCTAGGATCGATGAAATCGAAAATGCTACGGGTATTCAGTTTGCTAAAGCCGTAAACGCTCGTAGTCATGACCTAGTTGCGGGAACGGATCAAGGACAAGATTGGATAATGCTGAGTGATAACACTGGCAGAGTCGAGATTTGGCAGCGGGGTGATCCCGAAAAATGCTATATATCATATACCGAAGCGAGAGGAACATTGCTGCCCGAATATTCTAAACTGCCTAAACCGTCTGATTGTTCTTAACTTTTTAAGGAGAGCGATATGATCCAATCCAATAGTTTAGTTTCAATTTTATCGCGTTCAACTGAAAGTGCTGCATGGAAAGTCGGTGTCGGTTTGGGTGTGGGTGCCATTGCTGGAGGAATACCATTAGCTGCGGGGGGAGCATCTTTCGCTGCGGGACTTCATCTTTGGAGTTGCACTTTAAAATGGTGGAATCAAGGCGTTTCAAATGAAAAAAAAGTGCATCGAAATATTGATAACTTCGAGTTCGTTGCAGGTGTGTTTTTTACCAGTTCACAATGCTGTAATCCTATGTTTGCTTCTTTGACTGTTGCCTCTTTGACTGTTGCTGGCGGTTATACTGTTAAATCTGTCGTAACAGCTGCAATCACAGAAGAGTACAATATTAATTCTACTCGCAATAATGATGAGCATAAGACTTCAGTAAATATGAGCTTTGCAGCGCTACTTTCCGGCTTTTTTGGAGGTGCTTGGGGTCATGCTATGGGGCAAAAAATTACACAGAGTTTGAGTTAATCAGCTGTTATTTTTCAATCAATTCATGCATTATTACTAGGACAGTAAAAGACTACAAAAATAACAATAATGAAGCAGGTTAGCCGCATTCCTAAATTTCATGTCAGTAAAAAAGGATTTACCTTAGTTGAACTGATCGCCACTATGGTATTGATCGGTATTCTTGCTGTCAGTGTGGCGCCTAAATTTTTTGGACCAAGTAGTTATAATGCTTATGCTCTTCGAGCTGAATTAATCAGTTATTTACGAAATATACAATTACGAGCGATGAACAATACGGATAAATGTTTTCGCTTTTCAGCTACCTCTCAGGGGTATCAAACTTTAATTGCTGATAGAAATAGCAATGGTGTTTGTGTTTCCAATTCTTATAGTAATTTTTTCCCTCTAAGTTCATGGCCAAAAGACGTCGAAGTAACATCTCACCTTTATTTGCCACCAACAACGCTTCTGTTTGATTTTTCAACCAACGGCGGTTTAGTTAGAAGTAATATATATAATGATAAAATTACCATTACAATTCGTGCCGGAGATACCGTAAAAATCGAGATTTTAAAGGCAGGGTATATTCATGGAATCTAAATTTACCTGCAAACATGGTTTTACCCTGATTGAGTTAGTCGTGGGTATGATGGTACTAGGCATTGGATTGGTACTGATGGCCACTATGCTCTACCCGCAAGCCGATCGCGCTGCAGAAAATTTACATCGAATGCGGGCAGCTGAATTAGCACAATCGGTAATGAATGAGATTTGGTCAAAGCGATACGATCCGAAAACGGGGGAAGGAGGTATCCCTAGGTGCACACCGACGGGTAATGATGAATGTACCGTTTCTGGTACCTCTGGAAACAGTCGTAGCGATTTTAATAATCTCAATGATTATGCTGGCTTAGATCAGGATGACACAATGCTAGGCTCTAGTAAAAAGTATGCAGATTTGTATCCAAACTTTAAGTTAAATGTTTCTATCAGTTCAAATAATCCCGCAGTTTCTAAAATTATTACGATCACAGTTACTACACCGCTTAATGAAGCCATTCGATTCACAGCGATAAGGAGTAACTATTGATGATACGCTCCTATAACAAAGCGGTGGGCTTTACCTTAATTGAACTGGTTACTGTGATCATCATTCTTGGGATTGTTCTGGTTGGCGTGAGCAGCTTTATCACCTTTGGTACTCGTATTTTTGTGGATTCAACTAGTGTTGAGCAAGTGTTAGGAGAAAGTCGTTTTGCCATCCAACGGATGACACGAGAATTACGAACCGCTTTACCTAATAGTGTCCGCGTAAATACTGACAACAGTAGTTATCAATGCATCGAGTTTGTGCCTACAGTTACCTCCACTAGCTATATTCAAATTCCTTTTGAATCTTCGAGCAATACAGCAACAATATTTCGTGATGCACCCAATACCAAGATTTTTGGGTTTGATATACAGAGGGCTTATGTTTACCCAATAAATGCAGATGAAGTCTATATAACTAATACTCAGAACTCTATTGCTGCGAGTGTTTCTTGGGTCACAGGTACCAATAATTCACCAACCCTATCATTGACGTTTAATTCGCCAACTCGTTTTAAATACTCATCGCCGCAAAAGCGAATGTATTTAACCACTAATCCGGTCACATACTGCGTATCCGGTACTCCATTATCTATTCAGCGATACAGTGATTACGGGTTTATTATTGCTCTTCCTACACCCCAAAATCGAAGTGTTCGCAGCGTAAGTGTTGTTGCTCAAAGTATTATTAATGATATTAGTGATGCTTCAGATAGGCCGTTCAACCTATTGCCTTCAACCTTAAGGCACAGCGGCATTATTCAAATGAATTTACGATTTCAAGTATTAGGGCAGAGTATGTCGTATCAACATCAAGTGCAGGTGCCGAATGTTCCATAAAAATAACAGCTTGGTGAATCGATCAAAGCAGCGAGGCAGTATGCTGGTACTCGGTATTTTTATTCTTACAATTATGTTTTTGTTAGCGGCTACCTTAATAAACGTTTCACAAAATGAAGATCAAGCGATTACTATCGAGGTGCAGGGGGCTAGAGCATTATTTGCTGCAAATAGTGCGTTAGATGCAGGATTAGCACAGTTATTTCCAACTGATGGTAGTTTGCGGAATTGTACAAATGTAAGCACATCATGGAGTAATAACGATATCGCCCTGCAAGCTTGTCCGGTAACACTAACCTGTCAAAGTTACACTGTCGCCAATGTCGGCACTCAATTTAGATTAACGGCCAAAGCGATCTGTGGGAACGATACTCCAAACCGAGTCAGCCGAACGGTTGAAGTAATGGCGAGATAATTAATGAAAAGAACAAAGCTTTCTCAATTCTATTCCGTCGTCTTATTGTTATTTGTTGGATTATGTTCGTGGCAAAGTTGTGCTATGGATGTTGAATCATTTCTTAAGTTTGGAAAAACAGAGTCAAGAAAGGGGCAGTTTGGTGCTTTTCAAGAAATCAATGTGACTTTTGATACTCCTTTTGCTGTTGGTACTGTTCCGCTTATTTTTATCACTCCAACGTTTAATAATGCTAATAATGTAACCTCCGATAACTCTTCTTCAATTTTTATTACTCGAGTCAGTAATACTGGTTTTTCATGGATTCAGCGAGACCCACCTAGCAGCTTTACATTTAATTCTTCAAAAATAATGAGAGATGTCCACTGGCTTGCGATAACTGAAGGTGAGCACTCGTTCGCAAACGGTCTAAAACTTTTTGCGGGTAAATCTACTAAAAGTAGTGCAACAAATTTGTCAGCGGGTTCTTGGACAAGAATTATTAATGATCCTGCAATAGGCTATGACGCATTTTTAACTCAAACACAAACGGACAATAATGCTAACGGTTGTTGGGTGACGAGTGTGAGTCGGCGAATACCATCTAACTTTGCAGGCTTAGTCGATGGTGAAATTAATCTTGAAACGTCAGAAGTGTATGATGATGCGGGGGCTCGGTATTGTTTTAGACGAAATAGAGGTACGTATCCTCAACCTGAAACAGTGGGCTACCTTGCTTTAACTAAAGGGCATGGCAGTATTGATTATAATTCGACCAAAACATTAAAATATCAATTTGGCGAAGGGAAAAATGCGGCTAATAGCGGCTTTTACAATTTAAATGCTCAATGTCGGCACTCAACAGCGTTACAAGGGTTTACCGATACGCCGTTTTTAGTTGCAAAAAAAATATCAAGGTTTGGTAATGATGGTGGCTGGCTGCGTCGGTGTGATTTGTCTTCTTCACAGGTAAGTATTGCAGTTGATGAAGATACATACCGAGATTCTGAACGAAGCCATACTGTTGAAGATTTTAGTTTTGTAGCATTAGAGTTAGTCGATAAAACGGTTACACCCACACAAGTACATCACTTTGAGTTAGGGTATAGCGACAATCAATTTACTTGTAAGCGTGAACCTATCACCCTGAAAGCCTGTGCAGATCAAAGCTGTACACAGTTGGTTGATGGTGAAGTATTAGCCCGTTTAGCACCTAACTTAAGTGCAAATTTTGGTGGTTGGTTTTCAGGAGAAAACAGAATAAGTGAAATTCGCTTTAGTAATGGGCAGGTTCCGGTAGAATTTGAATATTTCGGAACTCAGCCCATCACATTGAATGTTGCGGATTCCACTCCAACTGCTCAATTTCCAACACTGTGTAAAAAAGGAAGTGACGCTCCTTCTGTGGCTGCTTGTACAATTCAATTTTCTAGTAGTGGTTTTATTTTTAACATCAGCCCTGAATATTCAAATAAGCCGCAGCGATTTCAGATTGAGGCCAAACGACAAAATGGTTCTGGTCGATGCACTCCAATGTTTCGAAATAGAACGAGACAAGTGTGGCTATCTACACAAGATATTGATCCCAACCCTCGCAACTCAAATATAGCTGTTCAAGCTAAAACCACGACCAGTGATACTTATCAAAATATATCAAGTAATGCGAACCAGCCGACTCAGTTTTCCCTTTATTTCAATAATCAAGGTATTGCTTCTTTGGATTTGAATTATGCCGAAGCCGGTAAAATGCAGTTGGATATTCGTTTTTGGAACACCAACAATATTAATCGTCCGCCAAGTTTATCAGGCAGTAGCCAATTTGTGCGATCTCCAGTTGGTTTTTGCTTTAAGCCATCAGAGTCTAAAGGTGAATATGGTGGAGGTTTTGATGCCAATAGTGCATTTAAAAAGGCGGGAGAAGAGTTTGGTTTAATGATCACTGCTAAGGCTTGGCAAAGCGATAGTGACAGTGATTTTTGCAATAATTTAACGACGCGAAACTATCAGCAGCAAGGTGTTCAATTAACTCATCAGTTGGTTGCTCCAGCGGGGGGGGCAAAGGGCACCCTCAAGGTTCCAAACTTTAATTATCAGCAGTCAAGTGATGGCAATACTGTGAACCAAGCTGTCTCTGAGGTTGGTGTGTTTAATTTTACTGTATCGGCTCCCAACTACATGAATAGCGATAAATCAGTCGCTACCGCGACCAGCCCAAATATTGGTCGCTTTGTTCCTGCCAGTTTTAATTTTGTGAATCTTGTTACACCAGCCGTGTTACCACAATGCGGTAATAGTCTTTATATGGATCAGCCGTTTGATCTTAACTACCAAATAACGGCGGTGAACACTTCAGGTGCTCGTACACAAAATTATACTGGTGAGTTTGCCAAAGGTGATATGCGTTTGATTGCTCTTAAAAACAGTCAAGATTTGAGTGCTAGATTAAATGCCAAGGTATCCACCACTGAACTTATCATTTCAGCTGCAAATATGAGGTGGTCAAACGGTCAAGCTACCATTGATACCAACCCTATATTTGAGCGATCAGTATCACCAGATGGGCCTTACTTAGGTTATGATATCGGTATTGCGCTTGATGATAAGGATAACGGAATTGCGGGAATTAATGGGGCAGATATGATCCCTGCAAATTGCCAAGATCAAAGTTGTAGAGGTTTGAAACTTTCAACTAAGCCCGTTGATTTATATTATGCCAGAGTCTTTGCTGAAAACGGCTATGGAATAGAGTCTTCTGATATTCGCTCCTCAGTAAAAATTCAAACGTGGGATTCAACATTGGACAATTGGCTTGATAATAAGACTGATAGTTGTACGACGTTAGCTACTCCAAATTTGATAAATCCTCAATATGTTCCTTCTATTGGGGCGGGACAAAGTATCACTCGAGAGTTTGGTAATAATGGTCGATTTGACGATGGGCAATTGCCATTGTTTTGGAAACCCAGCTCTGTTCCATACTATCGAGGAAAAGTAGCATCAGAGCTGACAGTCCCTTCATATTTGAAATGGCGTTGGCCTTGGGCTAATCCTGTTGGTAGTGATGCAAACCCAATATCGAACGCCTATTTCGGCCGCTTCAGAGGCCATGATCGCGTGATTTACTGGCGTGAAGTGCAATAAATTATCTAACGAGAGAGCTTATATTCGCTCTCTCATTTCTCGGCTATAACCTTATTTCTGAAAGTTCAACACATCCTGCAATGTTAAACTGTCATCTTGTAACATGGGTAAAAAACCGACTCCAGAAACGTCTGTATTGGCATGAACCTTAAACCA
Organism: Parashewanella curva; assembly: GCF_003675895.1. GTDB lineage: Bacteria > Pseudomonadota > Gammaproteobacteria > Enterobacterales > Shewanellaceae > Parashewanella > Parashewanella curva. Next base: position 15,538 of record NZ_ML014795.1, on the reverse strand, counting down.
ATAATTACTATCAGATTTCGTATCTTCTACATAAGAAAGTAATATGCGTCCTAGCTCATTTGATTTAAAAACAGTCATTCCTTTAACATCAAAATTATCTTGTGTCGGAGGGCAGTTTTTACGTTCTTCTATCGTAATGTTTTGTTTTGGGTTTGGAATTATTGCCGCTAGGTAAGCAGGCAGATCTTTGGTATTTTTATTGAATACAAAATAGGTGTTATCGCCTGCTTTTGCATTGGTGATATCAATTTCTTGCATTGAAGAAATGAGGAAAGGATGTTCTACACTACCATCGGCATTACCATCATCCACAACTGAAGGAATGGTTTTACATTGGGTAGGTTCGGCTGCCCATAAGTGAGAACAAGTTAAGCCAGATAAAGCTAATAGGCTTACATGCATGAACTTTGAAAATAACTTCATTATTCGCTCCGTATTTTCTTTGCTGTCGACTGTGAGTTTATCGGATAAACACTGAATTTAAGCTAAATGTGACGCTTTTTTGAGAGGTGATTTTTTAACGGCTTAAAAAAGTAAATACACACTTTGCAAATCACAACTAAAATAAATCACATTCGTTGCATAACTTGCGGGATCAGCACTTGTGGAATTGGCAGTGCATTGATAAAGTTAACGGAATTTTTATTATTTCTTTGATTAATTGGTTTCTCGGTTCAAACACCTTGAAATGAGAAGCTTGCTTAGGGCGTATTTATCTTTTTCTTCGCATTTAAAGATAAATACGTCTTAGATTTATTGATGACAGGCAGGACCCATGTTCAAAAAACTGCGCGGCGTTTTTTCTAATGATCTTTCCATTGATTTGGGAACAGCAAACACTCTTATTTATGTCAGGGAGCAAGGCATAGTACTTAATGAACCTTCCGTAGTTGCAATCCGTGGTGAACGAAGTGGTTCAGGGCAAAAGTCTGTTGCCGCGGTGGGGACTGAAGCAAAGCAAATGCTAGGTAGAACTCCTGGTAATATTCAAGCCATTCGTCCAATGAAAGATGGTGTGATTGCCGACTTTTATGTTACCGAAAAAATGCTTCAGCATTTCATTAAGCAAGTACATAACAACAACGGTTTTTTCCGACCTAGTCCACGGGTATTGGTTTGTGTTCCTGTTGGTGCTACTCAGGTTGAGCGTCGTGCGATTCGTGAATCGGCAATGGGCGCAGGTGCACGAGAAGTGTATTTGATTGAAGAACCAATGGCGGCAGCAATTGGTGCAGGGCTTCCTGTATCAGAAGCAACAGGTTCTATGGTCGTTGATATTGGTGGTGGTACCACAGAAGTTGCGATTATTTCTTTAAATGGTGTTGTGTATTCGTCATCGGTTCGCATTGGTGGTGATAAGTTCGATGATGCCATCATTAACTATGTACGTCGTAATTACGGTAGCTTAATTGGTGAAGCAACAGCAGAACGTATTAAACATACGATTGGTACGGCTTACCCTGGTGATGAAGTTCTTGAAATTGAAGTTCGAGGACGTAACCTAGCCGAGGGTGTACCAAGAAGCTTCACCCTAAACAGCAACGAAATCCTTGAAGCCTTACAAGAGCCATTAAGTGGTATTGTGAGTGCTGTCATGGTTGCACTTGAGCAGTCTCCACCAGAATTAGCGTCAGATATTTCTGAGCGTGGTATGGTATTGACTGGCGGTGGCGGTTTGCTGCGTGATTTAGACAGACTTCTTATGCAAGAAACAGGGATTCCTGTCGTTGTGGCTGAAGATCCTCTAACCTGTGTTGCTCGTGGTGGTGGTAAAGCTCTAGAGATGATTGACATGCACGGTGGCGATCTTTTCTCTGAAGACAGCTAAGTTACTCGTGATACTTGAAGATGCATCTTCAGGTATCACGATTATATAGGGCGTTTGCTATACGCTTGGATTTATGAAGCCAATTTTTGTACGTGGAATTTCCCCTCAAACACGACTGCTAGTAGCAGTCGTGTTGTCGATCATATTGATAGTGGCCAACCCTTATTTAGTTCCATTTCGAGCGGCACTATCAGGCCTATTAACGCCTTTTCAATATTTAGCCAGTTTACCTAATTTGGTGTTGAATTATTCGGTTGAAGCTTTAGCTACTCGTGAGATGTTGCAAAAACAGAATCAACAATTGTTGGATCAACAGCTTTTAATGAGTGAACGTTTGCAACGTTTTGAACACTTGCGCCAAGAAAACCAACGGCTTAGAACTCTGCTGAAATCGCCTGTGAGGATGAATACTCGCATGAAGGTGGCTGAAGTTATCGAGGTGGCTAATGATCCTGCGCATGAATATGTGGTGTTGAACCAAGGTCAAGACGATGGCGTCTTTGTCGGGCAACCTGTGATAGATGGTCAAGGCGTGGTTGGACAAGTGGTACAGGCGAGTCCATACACCAGTCGAGTGCTGTTACTGTCTGACAGTACCCATGCGATCCCTGTTCGAGTCACTCGTAATGATGTACGAATGGTGGTCAATGGCACTGGTGAATTGGATCAACTTGAGTTGAAATTTGTTGCTAAAAGTACCGATGTTAGAGTCGGTGATCTGTTGGTCACATCTGGGCTTGGACACCGTTTCCCTGAGGGCTATCCGGTTGCACGTGTAGTGAGCGTTAATAAAGATGATGGCCAAAAGTACGCACAGGTGACAGCGGAACCATTGGCTGCACTTGATAGAATACGATATGTATTATTGATCTGGCCAAACGATGATAAAAGCACTCAAGTGGACAGTAAAGAGGTAACGCCATGAGTTATCAATCAGCTTCAGGAAGACTGGTGGCATGGGTAACCTTTATGGTGGCATTAGTGTTACAAATTATGCCTTTGCCAGCTGAGTTGGAAGCATGGCGACCAGATTGGGTTTTAATTACGCTAATTTGCTGGACTATGCGCCTTCCGCTTCGATATAGCATTTTCACCGGATTCATTTTGGGTGTGGTATTAGACGTGTTATTAGGAGCAACCATTGGTATACGGGCTTTGGGCTTTTCCATCTGTATTTATCTTGTGCTCATGTACCAGCAACGTCTTATGAATTTCCCCCGTTGGCAGCAGTCTTTGGTGGTGTTTGCCATCGTTGCTCTTTATCAATTATTGGTGTACTGGCTTGAGTTTATTTTAGGAGTTAGAACCTTTTCTGTAGACTTGTTTTATCCGGCCATTAGCAGTTTTGTGATCTGGCGTTGGGCTTATTGGGTGATCCGCAGTATTGCTCACAAGTATCGAGTAACTTAAGGTTTATGAAAAGACTAGTATTAGCGTCTACTTCTCCTAGACGAAAAGAGCTGTTGAATTTGATTTTACAGCTTTGGCCGCAGCAAATTTTTGAGTGTGTGTCTCCAGATATTGATGAAACTCAATGTGAGAATGAAACGCCTAAGCAATTGGTAGAGCGGTTAGCCATTGAAAAAGCCAAAGCAGGATTGTCATTAGTCGATGATGAAAATACCGTGGTGATTGGCTCAGATACGATTGTAGTCATTGAAGATAAAGTGCTGGGTAAGCCTAAAGACGCAACGGATGCCAAAGCGATATTATCTCGTTTGTCTGGTGCTTGCCATCAAGTAATGACGGCGGTAGCTTTGGTAACGGCACAAGAGGTTTTGGCTTGCTGTGTAACAACACAGGTTCAATTTACCGAACTCTCTGATACTGATATTGAGGCTTATGTTGCCTCTGGGGAACCAATGGACAAAGCGGGTGCTTATGGTATTCAAGGCATTGGTGGCACTTTTGTTGAGCAAATCAGTGGTAGTCACTCCGCTGTGATCGGTTTGCCTATGGCTGAAACCCAAGCATTACTAAAACAAATATTAAAATAGCAAAACTCATTTGCAGGATGCCGTAGTAACTTTACAGGGAAAGGGAATCGCGCCAAATAGAGACCAATACAATGAATTCAGAAGAAAAATCAAAAGCAAAGGTAAATAAAAATTCGGAGCTTTTGATCAATGTTACTCCTAGTGAAGCAAGAGTGGCCCTAGTTGAAGATGGCTCATTGCGAGAGGTGCATATTGAGCGCCGAACAAAAAGGGGGTTAGTAGGCAATATTTATAAAGGCAAAATCAGTCGAGTTTTGCCGGGTATGCAAGCCGCTTTTGTGGATATTGGTTTAGACAAAGCGGCTTTTTTACATGCCTCAGATATTGTGCCTCATACTGAATGCGTTGCTGAAGTCGAAAAAGGAAACTTTGTCGTTCGTGATATTGCTGAGCTGGTAAAGCAAGGGCAATTTATCATGGTGCAAGTGGTGAAAGATCCACTGGGTACTAAAGGTGCTCGTTTAACGACAGATATCACGCTTCCTTCCCGTTATCTGGTATTTATGCCCGGCGCCAGTCATGTTGGTGTTTCTCAACGTATTGAGTTTTCTGAGCGAGATCGCTTAAAAGCCATTGCCGAGCCTTTTGTTGATGAAGATGGTGGCTTTATTATTCGCACCGCTGCAGAAGGAGTCGGCGAAGAAGAACTCAAGCAAGATGCCGCTTTTTTAAGACGAGTGTGGCAAAAAGTGATTGAACGTCGCCGCCGTAAAGGGGCGTGTTTGTTGTATCAAGACCTACCTCTACAAGTCCGGATTGTGCGCGACTTTGCAGGCGCCAATTTAGAAAAAGTGCGAGTAGATGCTCAGCGCATTTACAAAGAGTTAGTTCAGTTTGCTGACGAGTTTATGCCGCAAATTGCATCTAAGATCGAACACTACGAAGGCTCAGAACCCATTTTTGAGTTGTACGATGTTGAAAACGAATCAAAGCGTGCGTTAGAGCGGAAGGTAGAACTTAAGTCCGGTGGTTATTTGATCATAGATCAAACCGAGGCCATGACTACCATCGATATCAACACAGGTGCTTTTGTTGGTCATCGTAATTTAGAAGAAACGATTTTTAATACTAACCTTGAAGCGACCAAAGCTATTGCTCGTCAGTTGAGACTAAGAAACTTAGGCGGCATCATCATCATTGATTTTATCGATATGATCAATGAAGACCACAAGCAACGTGTACTTAATAGCCTGCAAGCGAACTTAGATAAAGATAAAGTTAAAACCAGTGTTAGCGGCTTTTCAGGGTTAGGTTTAGTGGAAATGACCCGTAAACGAACACGGGAAAGTTTAGAGCATGTGTTATGTGAGCCTTGCGGAGTTTGCCAAGGTAGCGGCAGTATAAAAACTGTTGATACCGTTTCTTATGAAATATTTCGTGAAGTGATTCGTTTAAATAAAACCTACGATGCGGATGAATTTATTTTGTATTGCTCTCCATCTGTGCATCAAAGCTTAACGGGTGATGAAAGTCATTTAGTAGCGGAATTAGAAGTTTATGTGAACAAACGCATTCGCGTAAATGTCGAACCTATGTACCCGCAAAATAAATACGACGTGGTGATGATATAGTGCAATGGACAGCAATCTTTTCTCGTACCTTACAAATCAGCTTGAAAATTCTGGCTGCTTTTTTGGTGCTGTTCGCATTGCTGGTCAGTTTAATAAGAGGGTTATTACCTCAGTTAGATGACGCTCGTAATGAGCTAGTTCGATTTGTTGAAGACACCTATCACGTTCAAGTTTATGTGGGTGGCTTATCGGCTCAGTGGCAGGCTTATGGACCTGCTATCACCGTTGATAATCTGGTGCTGCCTGAACAAGATAAGCTACCAGCAACACTGATTTTACAGCAAGTACAAGTCAAATTGGATTTTTGGCAAACGCTACTTACCCTTTCTCCAAAAATTGAAGACGTGAAGGTTGATGGCGTTCATATCGGTCTAAAGCTCAATAAGATAGAAGCTGAAGAGGGCAAGGTTACTGAAGAGATCATTCAAGATACGGTTCAAGAGTTAAAGCAAAATAATCCACCAGACCAATTAGATTGGCTGTATCAATTGCTGTTTGAACAGTTGCATCGATATTCTCTATCTGATGTCAGTATTGAGTTATTGAGCCATGATCGCCAATTCGAGCCTATACATATTCAAAATTTTCATTGGCTAAACCGTGGTGACCGTCATCGAGGGCAGGGTGAATTAAAGCTAGATGATAATCATGATGCTCTTGAATATCTTGCACTACAGTTTGATTTCAATGGTGACGGCTATCAACCCGAAACCATCAAAGGGCAAGTATATTTAGAAGCCAATGCCTTGGACTTAGGAGAATGGAGTGCTAAGCATCAAAGCACTCAAAACCAATTAGCCGCTCTTCATTTACAAGGGGTGATTAACCTTCAGGGCTGGGTAAAATTTGAAAATAGAAATTGGCAGTCAGGCTTAATTCGTTTCAAACCAAGTTGGCTAAAGTGGAATTTAGATGACGATGTTCAACGCTTTGAAATTAATAAAGGTGAGTTTAGCTGGGTTAACACCGCTAATGGTTTTAGGCTACGCAGCGATCGCTTAGATTTTGTCAGTAATGATAAGCATTGGCATGGTTTTTCATTAGCGGCTGACTATCAAGACCATAAGCTATTGAGCCAAATAACCAGTATCAATTTGGAATGGCTGGAACCTTTACTGCCTTTGATCCCGCAAGTATCCAACCAAATGATCACTCAATGGCATCAACTTAAACCTCAAGGATATATTGATGAGACTCAATTAAGTTATGCTCCAAATACTGGGTTACTGCTATCAAGCCAATTACAGCAAGTCGGTTGGAAGTCTGTTAATAATGGTCTGGGAGCCGCTCCTTTTGATGCTAGGGTAAGCTTGCAAGATGACAAGCTCTTTGTGTCATTGCCTGAACAAGATTATCAACTGGATTTTGGTGAGGAATTTGTAGAAACTTTACATCTCAAAGGTGAACCAATAATCGCGACAATGGCTCTATCTGATAGGCTGTTAACCTTACCTAAGTTCAGGTTTTTTAATTCAGACATTGATATTCAAGGCAAAGCCAGTGTGGATTTATCTCAAAAAGCTGGATTAGCGCTTTCGGCTAACGTTGCCATACATAATGTGGGTCATGCGTTTTTATATTTGCCGCAATTGGCAATGGGTAAGGATTTAACGGATTACCTCACTGGTGCGTTAGTGGCGGGTAACATTCCAAAAGCCAAAGTGGTTTGGCAGGGAAGTTTTAGTGACTTTCCTTTTACCGATCATAGTGGTGTCTTTCAGGCGGGTTTTGAATTGGCGGATGCGACATTTCGTTTTCAACCCGATTGGCCAGATATTGATAAATTATGGTTATCTGCATTATTTGAAAATGATCGCATGGATCTTCGTGTCAACAAAGGTCAATTGATTAAAGTACCGATCGATGGTGCGCACGTATTTATTCCTGTAATGGATGAGCATGCTCATCTGGGTGTTCAAGCTGAGTTGTATCCCAAAGGAGAGGACGCTACTGAGGTTTTACAATCTTCGCCTCTGTCAGATTCCGTAGGGGAAGTGCTGAATATCGTTCAAGTTCAAGGGCAAGTCAAAGGCGTGTTGGATCTTGATATTCCATTGTATGAAGGTAGCCAAGCGCAAATTCGTGGTCAAATCAGTCTTAAAGATAATCCGATTTATATTTCTGAGCCTGGGATTGAATTACAAAAAGTTAAAGGTGATGTTCGGTTTCAAAATGACACCGTTGAAGGCGATGGCCTCACGGCATTGTTATATCAGCAACCGACACGGTTATCATTTGATACTGAACCCAAAGCCGATGAGACTCACTTACATTTAACCTTAGGGAGTCACTGGGATCTCAGTAAACTCCCTGTAGAATTTGAAAACCCGCTGTCCCCCTTTTATTCTGGTGACATGGATCTAAAAGCCAAATTGAAGATGGTATTCAGCGATTCTGGTTACAGTTTGCAAGGAACTGTGGGTTCAAATTTAGTGGGGGTCACCCTAGATTTACCTGAAATGTTAGCTAAAACAACGAAAGAGAAAAAGCCGTTGCAAGCTGAGATTGTAGGGGATAACAAACAACTGTCTATGAGTGTCAAGTTGGCCGACCAAGCTGAGTTTTGGGGGAGTCTAGATCCAATTAATCAAGATAGACTTAAAGCCTACGATATTATCATTGGGCGTTTATTCCAACCAGGAGATGTCCTAAATTCTCAAGGTGGCCAGCTGCGCACTGAATTACAGCAGGCTAATTTAGAAAAATGGTTGCCAGTCATTGATGCTTTTACGCTACCCTCAGAGAAAGCACCGGTTCATTTAGGATTGAGTACTACACCTAAGCCGCATTTTTTTCCAAATCTTGTGTCGATCCAATCGCAAATTGAACGGCTGGATTTTATCGGACAACCGTTTAAATATGTTCAAATGAATGCCGCTCCAGAACAAGGTGAATGGGTATTCCATGCATCGTCAGATAACTTTGCCGGCCAACTAACTTTTCACAAAAACTGGGACGCTGAAGGGATAAGCATTGATGCCAGTAAACTCTACCTCTTTTCAGATCAAGAAACACAAAATCAAACTAAAACTGAGACATCCGAATCAGAGCATGTTCCTTCGATCATAAATAGTGAGAAGAATCTTGAAGTGTTAAAAGGGCTTCCAGTATTAACTATATCGGCCAAGGATTTTCGATTTAAGGGACTTGAGCTAGGTCATTTCGAGTTTCAAGGTAAACCTGAATCACAAGGCTACAAACTGCATCATATTGCTTTAACAACCCCAAAAACGACAGTGATTGGCTCAGGTGATTGGTCTGCACCGACCGAAAATACTTATGGCGCTACGCAACTTAACGTTAATATTGATGCGCAAGAATTCGATGCTATCTCTAAGCAATTAGGAGTTAGCCCTGGGATCAAAGATGCACCGCTAAAAGTAAAATTGACAACTCATTGGCAAGGCGCTCCTTATGATTTTGATTTATCACGTTTAAACGGTGATGTGAATTTTCATCTAGGTAAAGGTCACTTATCGGAAGTCAGTGACAAAGGTGCGCGGATCTTCTCTTTGTTTAGTTTGGATTCATTACTGAGAAAACTGTCGTTCGATTTTTCTGATGTGTTTGGCAAAGGCTTGTACTTCAATTCATTTACAGGAGATTTGCGGATTGATGATGGTGTAGTCAAAACCACCAATACCGAAATGGATGCGGTAGCAGGTACAATGCGAGTACGTGGGTATACCGATCTCACTAAACAAAGTCTCAACTATGATGTTCGCTTTTCTCCTAAGTTAGCGTCAAGTGTACCGACAGTGGTATTACTCAGTACTCCAGGTTGGGCTATAGGTTTGGGGGCGTTTGCGCTGACTAAGGTATTAGAGCCCGTGATTGAAGTGATATCAGAAATTCGTTTTCGTTTAACCGGTACTATGTCTAAACCAAACCTAGAAGAAGTTGAGCGTAAGAGTAAAGAGATTGAAATTCCTGATGCTGTATTACGAAAAGTTAACCCAAGTGCTGTACGAGAAAAAACGCCAAAGGATGGACCGACAAACCCAGCAAAACAATCCGAGGTTCAGCAAGAGTTAAAGCCACAGGAAAAGCCAAAGCCAGCAATACAAAATCAGCCTAAAGCGACAAAACCTGTGACGAATGCTCAAGAGCTAAAAGAGGGGTAAGATGCAGATCAACGTATTGCAATGCCGAAGTGGACGAGACTTCGATGAAAACTTAGCATTTTTACGTGAACAATTTGAAATGCTCCCACAAGTTGAACATGAGCAGCAATTGGTGGTGTTACCTGAGTGTGTACTGTTATTTGGTGGCCATGAGAGTTTGCAAATCCGTGCACTGGGGGAAGGAAATGAAAACCCTTTTACTCAAGCCTTGGCTGAGCTAGCGTCACAATATCAGGTATATTTAGTTGCTGGAACCGTTCCTGAACTTTCTCAAGATGGTCGTTTTTACAGTCGTTGCTATGTGTTTGATCCGCAAGGTCAGGTTATGGGTCAATATGATAAGCTGCACTTGTTTGATGTTGACGTGGCAGATGGTACTAAGCAATACCGTGAAAGTGAAACATTTTGCCCAGGTGAACATGTTGCCGTAGTTGACACGCCTTTAGGTAAAATTGGTTTAGCGATTTGTTATGACTTGCGTTTCCCGGAGCTGTTTCAGGCAATGCGAGAGCAAGGTGCCGAAATTATTGCATTGCCTGCAGCATTTACTAAGGTTACAGGGAAAGCCCATTGGCAAACGCTTTTGCAAGCGAGAGCCATTGAAACCCAAACCTATGTGGTTGCAGCGGCGCAGTGGGGGCAACATCCTACCAGCCGTCGTGAAACATGGGGTCACAGTATGATCGTTAACCCTTGGGGTGAGATTATGGCTGAAAAGCCTTCTGATATTGGCTGGGTGCAGGCGAAGCCAGATTTCGCTAAAATGAACAGAATTCGCAATGAAATGCCTGTGCTCGAGCATAAACGCTTCCAATCAGCAGTTTTGAAATAGACTGTAAAATAGATAGAGAATTAAATTTGATGTTAACCCAAGTGGGAAAAAGTTTACTTGGCGATAAGCTAAGTCTAGATAACCTTTCGAACTATTTAACCCTTATCCATCAGCATAATATTGATTATGCCGATTTGTATTTCCAAGGGAGTCGCCATGAGTCTTGGGTGCTTGAAGATGGCATCATTAAAGAAGGCAGTTTTAATATTGAACGTGGTGTCGGTGTTCGAGCCATTACTGGCGAGAAGACAGGCTTTGCGTATGCCGATGAAATTACTCCAGATGCATTAGAGTCAGCATCTTTGGCTGCGAGAGGAATTGCGGCTTCAGGAAACAGTTACTCTGTGCAAGCGGCCAAAGCCACAACTCAGACAGCTCTATATGATAGCCAAGATCCTATCGAAGCTATGGAGCAATCGCGAAAGATAGATCTACTCAAACAAGCTGATGCCTACATTCGTAGTTTAGATGAACGTATTGCCCAAGTGGTGATCAGTTTATCTGGTGTTTATGAAGAAATATTAGTGACGGCTAGCGATGGTACGCTAAGTGCGGATATCCGTCCTTTGGTTCGGTTCAATTGTAGCGTCTTGATTGAAGAAAACGGCAAGCGTGAACGTGGCGCGGCTGGTGGCGGTGGCCGTCATAGCTATGAAGCTTTCATGGAAACCGATGATGAAGGGTTGCCAGTGAGTTTTAAATTTGCCCGTGAAGCCGTTCGACAAGCACAAGTGAATTTACATGCCATCGATGCTCCTGCCGGTGAAATGACGGTAGTTTTAGGTAATGGATGGCCGGGAGTGTTATTGCACGAAGCCGTAGGCCATGGTCTTGAAGGTGACTTTAACCGTAAAGGCAGTAGTGCGTTTTCTGGTCGTGTTGGTGAACAAGTTGCCTCAAGCTTAGTGACGGTAATTGATGATGGCACAATCGAGCACCGCCGTGGTTCATTAACTGTGGATGATGAAGGTACGCCGACTCAAAAAACGACCTTGATTGAAGGCGGCATTCTGAAAGGCTACATGCAAGACAAACTGAATGCTCGATTAATGGGCGAGGAGTCAACGGGTAATGGCCGACGGGAATCATATGCTCATTTGCCTATGCCGCGAATGACCAACACCTATATGAAGGCGGGTGACAGCGATCCACAAGCGATCATTAAATCCGTTGAGAATGGTATCTACGCTCCTAACTTTGGTGGTGGACAAGTGGATATTACTTCTGGAAAGTTTGTGTTTTCAGCATCCGAAGCTTACCTCATTGAAAAAGGCGAGATCACACAGGCTATTAAAGGCGCTACATTAATTGGTAATGGCCCAGAAGCTATGAGTCAGATTAGCATGGTTGGAAATGATTTAGCCTTAGATCATGGTGTTGGTGTGTGTGGCAAAGACGGTCAAAGTGTCCCTGTTGGTGTTGGTCAACCAACGCTTAAACTTGATCGCCTAACAGTAGGTGGTACTGCTTAATGGCTTTAAGCCCCGCTTTTGGTGGGGCTAACCTTTCCTTTAAATTAATCTTACTTCAGACTTCAATATTTCTCTTTATAAATCACTATCTTTCAGTTAAATCATTCCTCTTAATTCACGACTTAACAACCCTATGTCTATAGACGCATTAAGCGATAATCAAAATTTACAATTCTTCTGCCAACAAAACTTTCCTAAACAAGGGGAGGTCTCTCAAGCTTTAGAGGTTGTTGTCAATTCAAAGATATATCGCTATCAGGTCACCATTGTTGATCTTCAACTTGCTGCAGTATCGCCCTATACTTCTGAAACTGATGAATATAACTTCGTTGCGGCTGAGCCAGATGCCGTACATTCAACAGATGTGTTGACGGGTGAGAGATTGGAAGTCAGTTCACCTGAAATCAGAAGATCGGTAAAAAGCGCTCTAGATAAACTATTAGAGGTTCAGAGATTGTGTAAAGGTGTGAAATATTGGCAGAGTGAGCTAATTAAAACCGAATCTGATAATAGTAGTTTATCGAGCAGTTCATCTGTTGAAGTCATCACGGCCAAAGATATTTTTGATATTGCGGATGATGCAAGTCAAATCCCAGAAAGCAAATCTAAAAGTGCGTTCTCATTTATTAAACGTAAAATTTCCAGAACAAAATCGAATGAAAGGAAGAAAAGTACAGATCATTCAACATCATCCTCACCAGTCAATCTTGCCGATGAAACTGAAAACAGCAGTAGCTTTAATCGTGAACATTCACTAACAGAAAATTTACATCAACTTGAGGTATTGGTTAAGGGCAAGAGCATGGCTAAATGGTTTTCAGAAGCTTATTTAGCCAAATTACATAACCTCCATTGTGAGTTGAGCCTATTAAAAAATGACTTTGAATCAGAGCAAAGTCCATGCGTTGACTTTACGCATTCAGCTCATGCTGGAGCAACTTCAGGCATTTCGCCTTTGGAGCAAATTCAAAAAGCCTTATACCAAGTGTGTAAAATGTTGGTAGATGAATACCGTGCAAAAATTGATGGAAGTGATCCAACATGTGCGGCTTTGGTATTCGCGATTGCTTATTTAAACAAGATGCAAGACTTCGGTAGCAATGCTAGAGAAGTAGAGAGCCAAATAAATTCTTGTATAGAGCAATGTATCACGCAGCAACTCTATTCGATGGATGATATTTTAACCGCTGACGAGCTTAGTGATTTCTTTTACAATTTTATAGGTTTGTTGGAACAAGTTAAGGCGTTGAAAAATCCTGTTTCACTTCATCAGTATTATATTGTTCTTGCTAATAAATTTATTCAATTTGTTGATATTACCGATTCGAGTAATTTTCCTCAATCTCGAAGACAGCAATTGTTTGAGACAATTCCTCAGTTAAAGGAAATATTAGTAATCATAAAACAACAATATGTTGGTTTGTTGAGCGCTGAAGCTCAACAAGTTATCGATAATGTAGGTCGTGGCAATCCTCCTTATGGCTGGATAAAACAAGAGCAACTTGCAGGCAAAAACCTTTTTGCATTACTTGAGCCGTTAGAAAAGCAGAGTGAGGGCGTTGAGGAATATGATTCTCAAGCGAGCCAAGTTGCGGCCCAGAAACTCAAAGAACTCAGTATTTATTTACTGGAGAGATACATCATGCGTGACACGAGTGCTTATCCTGAAAAGCTGCTTGATATGCATATGAAAACAGTATCAACGTTATCGAGAAAAGTTCGCTTGTTTCGTGATCCTAGTGATATGGATAGATTGAATACAACCCTTATTCACTGTGTAGCATTGGCTAAACAGTATAGTGAATTGAAAACATCAGTGGCTCTCGAGAGTTTGGCAAATTATCAGCACTTTCTTAATGAGGTGTCGCTCGTTGAGGGAAGACTGAGCACAAGAGGTTCATCTCGAAGCGGAGCTGCTCAGCAAAATATGGAGAATGTACAAACGTGGGCTGGGGTTGCATCTCGTAGAATTCTTGAACAAGAGAAAAGGGTGTGGAAGAGGATTGAAAGTTCTGAAACTAGTTGGGATGAGGTTGAGCCAGTGTTAGATAGGCTAATTTACTTGTCTTGCTGGGAGCTCAAGAAAGATGAAGCATGTAAGGCGGCGTTAGAGCTGAGTGCAGAAATTGTTTTAGCAGCATCGTCTGAACTCAGAAAAAGTGGTGATGCGGAAGATAAATCTAAGCTTCAGTCAGCGCTAAAACAATGTCAACAAATTTCAAACCGTTTCAAAACGCCGTTTCATACCAAAGCTGATGATAAAATAAGATCAGAAGCTTTATCTAAATTGGAACAAGAAGTCGAAAGCCTGAAGGCTAAGATGAATAATACCGTTCGTACCAATTAACCTCAATACACATTGTTAATTGATGTGAACGGTAACGCGTTGGCAAGCAAAAGTAGTTAACGGCAGTTACTACTTCGCATATCACCAATTTTGACGTAAATAAACGAATAACTCTTTATTGGCTTTGGACTCAGGGTTTTTAGCCAGTTCTTTTTTTGCCTGACGTACAAGTTGCCTTAACTTTTGGCGATCCAGCTGTGGGTGCTCTGAAATCAGCTCATGAATTTTACTGTCGCCTTCGGCTAAAACTTCATCGCGAATACGCTCAAACTTTTGTACTTGAATCGTTTCATTACCCGTAAGTAAATGCAGTTTTTGAAACTTCTGTTTCACTTCATCCAAGTCTGCAGTGCGCATCAGTTTGCCAATATACTGCATTTGACGGCGATAGGCTTCAGTTTTGGGTTTGATGGTTTTTACTTTAACTAAGTTATCAAACAAGAACTCATCAAGCTCCATCATTTGCAACTGCTTTTTAGATAATGCAGCTAATTGCTCACCAAACTTTTGGATTTCAGCACTTTCGTGTTTGAACTCTGTACGGCTGATGTATTCATCATCATGATCAAATGGCTGTTTATTCAGCTGAGCTTCATCGATTACGTTCATATTGGGTGGAATGAGTTTTAAAAATATTGCTTATCATAACATTGCAGGAGTTTACACAAAACAGCTGAGTATCCCTCAGAGTCTCCTTGTTACTCAAAAAATGTTTTGAATTATGAAGAAATCTTAATAACAACTTGGAACCATTTATCTAAAATGCAGGTAAATAGATTATTTGGGTTGTTAGGTATGTTGGACTTGCTGTGTTGTTGTCTTCCCGTGCGCTCTGTTAGCGAAACTGAAAGCACTCATTCTATCGGTAAACAAACGGTTTCTGAGAAAGAGAAAATAGAGCGTCAACGCCTTTTATTCACCCCGCAATATCAACAATTAATCCAGTATGCAGAAGGACATGAAAAGTTATCAAACAAGTTATTAACTTTGTCTGAAGCTGATGTCACTGCGATGGATAGAGCTATTTATCAAAGAGATTGGAATAGTCCTGAACTTAAACGAGCAGACGCAGAGCATATTGTGATTTTACTTTACCTAAAGGGGCAGCTAGCACCCACGCTGTTTATGCATGTTCTGTTGATTGTAAAAAACTTCCAGCAATTTGGATGCAGCAAAATTAAAACTGAATGTAACTATTCAGCCCATCTGACTCAATCTGCTTAAAATAGCAACGGTTGATTCACCATTTTACTTGATCCTCAATGATCATTTGACCGATCTTCCCAGTATGTCATGCTGACCAAATATTTAGTCAATTCGTGATTCATTTTGAAAATTAGTGGCATTGATATTGATGCGACCATTGC
>NZ_ML014794.1 GCF_003675895.1 Parashewanella curva | reverse complement strand
AATCAAGCTTTACCAAATCAGAGGTTTAAAGAGATGGGACTGTACTCGTTGTTAGAAGGGTACAAGAAGTTAGCAGTATAATTGGAACCGCCGTATGCGACATCGCTTGTACGGTGGTGTGAGAGGATGGGAGCCGTGAGGCTCCCTCCTACTCGATTCGAAGAAGTCTTTAATTTATCGTCTTTTCGACTACAATCCCGAGTGACTGCATCGTATCGGAGTTTATCTGGGCTGGATCCTGGTAGGGGGTATTATCATAGGCCGTGGCGGCTTCACCTTGACCTACACCTACTGAAATAGGCTCCCAACCGTCTTTAAACATATCTTGGATATTGAAATAGGTTTTTTGTGGAAATAGCTTGCTATAACAAGTAACAGCTGCGCTCGGCATAATGTTTTTAGAAAGCAGCTCTTTACTTGCCATTATACAAATTTCTCTTACTGTTTCTTTGCCTGAGATAGTTGTATGAGCAAAGACTTGGATCGGCAATAAGAAAGGCAAGCCTAATAATAAATGTGATGTCTTCATTTAGCATTCTCTTAGTTTATAAATAAACCAGACTAGAAAAATCCTAGAATGCTAAAAGTTAGCTTTCGATAAATTTAAGATTAAGAGAAATTAACCTATATATTTTTGTCTCTTTTTAGGTTTCAACTTTTCTAAATCAACTAACACCACACCATCAATGCAGTAACCAAAGTCATCATCGACACCAAAGTCTAAAAACTTCACACCATCGGCTTCACATAGTTCACTGTATTGTTTATATAAAGTAGGAATGGCAACGCCTAGCTCAGCAAGAGATTGCTTTAATACTTTAAAGTTAGATGAATAGCTTTCAGCTGACTCAAAGTCATACAAAGCATCTAATTGCTTTTGGCGCTGCTCTCCAATAACGAAAGGTTGATTTGAATATGCGAAAGGTTCAGAGGTCTTGAATTGATTTTGATAAAAATGAACCAGCATTTCTTTGGCGTTTTGTGGCAGCTCACCTGATATCGTCACTGGACCGAACAAATAACGATATTGCGGGTTTTTAGCAATAAATGCCCCAATGCCATACCACAAATAATCTAGGCTGCGTTTGCCCCAGTATTTAGGTTGTACAAAGCTGCGACCAAGCTCTAAACCTTGTTCAAAGTAGGCGTTAAATGCTTCCGTGTATTGGAATAATGACTGACTATACAAAGCTTGTGACCCATATTCATCATGCACTTGTTTGACTGGTGCAAAACGGTAAGCCCCTACAATTTCTAAATCATTTTGATCCCACAAAACCAGATGCAGATAATATGAATCGTATTTATCTGTGTCTCGTCTTTGGCCTGTGCCTTCGCCAACAGCGCGAAAGGCTACTTCGCGTAAGCGCCCAATTTCACGCATGATTGGATTTGATTCTTTATGTTGATAAAGATAGATTTGTTTACCGTCAACGGTTTCGCCAAGTAAGTCACACTTGAGCAGCGCTTGTTGTAATTCAGAGCGAGAGACTGGGTGAGCAATTGGGCTTTGAGTGGTAAATAATCCTGAGCGGTTTTTAGCGACTCGATAAAGATGGTTTTTTAACAACTTAACTTTCACTTTCAAAGGAAAGTCATTGTTAGTAATGGCTGAGCTTGGGATCAGCTCACCAATGCGCACAGGCATAGTTTTTTTAGCTTGCTTGAACATTTCTTTAACCAACAGCAGTGTAGCTAATGGCTTGTAAATCATTGAGGCGCCATAAAATGCGGCTGAGTTTTTAGCATCGGCAAACATAGGCAGTAGAGGAGCATCACAGGCGCTAGCCATTTTTAAGAAACCCGTTTGCCAAGCCGTATCTCTTACCCCTTGTGGTCGTAATCTAGACACTTCGCCTGAAGGGAAAATAAGCAAAGCGCCTTCGTTTTTTAAATGTTGGTGAATATTCTCTAAATTTTGTTTTGGCGTTCTCCCCGTCATATTACGGACGGGCAATAAAATGTCATGCATGGGGGATAATGCCATCAATAACTCATTTGCCACTACTTTGATGTCACTGCGGACTTCACTTATAAGTTTTATCATCGCTAAAGCATCAAGTGAGCCGATAGGATGATTAGCAAAAATAACAACACGGCCTTCACAAGGGATATTCTCAACTTCGTCACTTTTTACTGAGTAACTGAAGTTGAAGCTTTCCAGCACTTTTTCAACAAAATCCACACCAGAAAGGTGAGCGTGCTCCATCGCGATGTCGTTGCACTGTTTTTCATTGAGCAAATAACGCAACATGGCTTTGGTCGGTTTTGCTAACCAAGGCTTGTTTTCGATGTTTGGTAAGTTTTCTTTTACAACGTTATCGACGGTAAAAATCATTGTAATGTCATCTCAAATTAAGAGTTAAGCTACTTTGGTTATGGGCGTTTTGGGTTGTTTCTTGTTCGGCGTAGGCTCTGGGGTTAATTGCGCTACAGGAGATTCGATAGATTTCAAAACTCGAGTATTATTGTATGCTTCATCCCATTGTAATAACTGTAGTTCACCTGCTTCTGTTTCGACCAATAAAGTACAGTTTTCTATCCAATCCCCTTGATTACCATAAATAATATTTGATTCTTCAGTCAACTCTGGTTGATGAATATGGCCGCAAAAAATGGCATCGACATTTTGAGCTTTAGCATGGTTGATGGCTGCAAATTTGTAGCGTGCGATGGCTTGTTGTGCTTTGCTAACACGGCGTTTGATATAACCGGCTAACGACCAGTAGGAATGACCAAATCTTTTACGAATGGCATGCAAACTTCGGTTTAAAAATAGAATAAAGTCATAAAGATGATCACCAAGTTTGGCGTAGTAGCGAGAGATGCACACTTGAGAGTCAAATTGGTCACCATGCAGCATTAAGAGCTTTTTACCTGAAATCGTGGTGTGTAGGTATTCTGGCTGAATCTCAATATTACAGAAATTGAAATAGTGATAGCTTTTAAGTAGCTCATCATGGTTGCCGGGAATGAACACCACTTGAGTTTGAGTCTGTGCAATGGCAATGATTTTCTGTAGCACTTTATGATGGGCGTCTGGCCAGTGAAGTCTATTTTTTAGTGCCCAGAAGTCAATAATATCACCCACTAAAAACAGCTTATCGCAAATCACATTGCCCAGTAGTTGTATCAGAAATTCAGCCTTACAGTCTTTACAACCGAGATGAATGTCTGAAAGCCAGAGAGCATGATAGCGTTGTGGTGTAGTGGAAATTGGTGGTACAGAGTGAAGCGTATTGTGAATTGGCTGCCCATCAGGCGTATTTACCGAAGCCATTGCTGTTCCTTTCAAAGTTGGGCTACAAGCTCAAGTTAAGCCTAGTAACCCAAATTGAAATTCACATGAACGTTTTGTGACCAATTGATGACAGGTGACCCGTTAGATGGTTATACCAATTACAGTAATTGGTATTATGCTTCATCAGAGAAAATCGATTCAATATTGACTGCAAATAATCGAGCTATTTTAAATGCTAGAGGTAAGCTTGGATCGTATTTGCCTTTTTCGATAGCATTGATGGTTTGCCGAGACACTTCCAATTTTTCAGCTAAATCGGCTTGGGTCCAGTCATGCTCTGCTCGTAATACTTTTAATCGGTTTTTCATGCGTAACGTACTCTTCCTATGATCAAGCTGACAGCGTAAGTCAGCGACATAGCTAATATCACATGAGAAACTTCTAGTTCATTGATGAGCGTTGCTTTTTCCAAAATGGAACCTGCTGCAAATACGATTATGATAGAGCCAACAGCTGCGGCTAGTGCGTCAAGTTGAATTTTTCTCTCCATTTCATCCAGTTCGTTGAGCATGCGTTTATAGGCGAATACCATAGCGATACCAATAACGGCATTTATAGTTAACACTGCGATGATTTCAAAGGTAGATGTGAGCCATTGATTGTCGATTGAGGTTAACGCAAGCCACAGGCTTAATACCCACGCGACTCCCCACAGATTAACAATATTGGCATTTCTAATATCTCTTTTGGGTAAACTGCCGCATGCGATGGCATTTAATATCTTTTTCATGATTGGCTTCCTTGTCTTAATGTAAAGTGTGTTTTACTTTAGGTCGAGAAACGAGCGGTGTCAAATAGATTTTGCAAAAAGTTAAGCTTGCTTTACTTTTAGCGGGTTAACTCAAATGCAAATTACGCTAGGTTAATAATTTGTATTTTTGAGGTCGATCTTGCTTTTTATTATTGACATAAACCCACAGGATTAAGGTTGTTCATTTGACACTTTTTTAATTGTTATTGTGACCGTTGTACTGTTGTTTTGATTGTGTTTAAGTTGTTGATTATATTGGGAGTGTGGCATTTTGTCGCACTTTTGATAATTGCTTTTGTTAGGCCGTTTTTGTTCTGCGAAAATCAAGTCTCTAGAAGTTACTTGGATGTAGTTCAATGAAAAAAATTCTAACTCTCTCATTCGCTATTAGTGCTGCTCTTTCCAACTCTGCATTTGCAGAAGAAGCTGAATTACTCGAACAAGATCAAAAAGCTAAAAATGCTATTGCTTCAAAACATCATATTGCTAAGACAGAAGATATTGAGCATATTGTGGTGACGGGTGAGTACATGCAACAGCCCACTACAGTATCAACTAACCCAAAACAGCCAAGATTGCCTTTACCAGCCTACGATGGTGCTGGATATTTAAAAACTATTGCTGGTTTTAGTATTGGCCGCAAAGGTGGTGCAGGTGGTGAACCATCTTTACGAGGTTTAGGTGGGTCTCGTATTAATATTATTGATGATGGTCAACATACTTACGGGACCTGTGGTGGTCGTATGGATCCGCCTACCGCTTACGTTTACCCAGAATCTTATGACAGTATTGAAGTCATTAAAGGGCCACAGACGGTAAAGTATGGCCCTGTAGGGTCAGCGGGAACCGTGTTATTTGAAAAAGATCATATCGGCTTTACCGAACCTACAACAGAAGGGCGTGTGAGTGTTACTGGTGCTAGTTTTGCACGAGAAGATTACCTTGCCGAGTTTCGCGGTGGAAATAAAACTGGTTATGTAGACTTTGAACTAAACCGTTCTCAAAGTGACCATTATAAAGATGGTAGCGGAAACAAAATACAATCTAAATATGACAGAAGTAACTCCAAGATTGCGTTAGGTTGGACACCCTCAGAAGATACGGTTGCCGAACTTTCTTACGCTCACTCTGATGGCAGTGCGGAATATGCGGATAGAGCCAATAAAGGTCGAGTCATTGAGAACAAGGGTACCAACCTTTTAATCCAGCATGATTTTAATGGTAAGACTCTGGATAGCATTGAGTTTCAAGTATACGCTAACCGCACCAATCATATTATGGATCAATTTGATAAAGGCAAAGGCTTAGGGATCAATGTTCGTCGTGCTACACAAGGTGGTCATGCTTGGTTTGACTTATCGCTAGCTGAAAACTTTAGTCTGGTTACAGGTGTTGATTTCATGTTGAGTAAACATGAAGGCCGTGTAGTGAGACCAAGCGATGAAAAAAATAGCTTAGATGATCTGTTGCAGAAGCCATTCAATGATAATGCTAAATATGATACTTACGGTATATTTGCTGAGTCTAACTATGAATTGGCTGGTGGCAACTTAGTGTCTGGTGTTCGTCTGGATCGCTGGAAGACTGAATTGTTTGTGGCTCAAAAGGGAAAGCGTACTGACAACTTATTCAGTGGCTTCACTCGATATGAAATCGTAAAAGGTGATCATCAATACTATGCGGGTGTCGGTCACTCAAACCGTATTCCTGATTACTGGGAGATCATGAAAAAGAACCATAATGGTCCAGGTAAAGCATTCGATTTGGAGTCAGAAAAAACCACTCAATTGGATATCGGCTGGATTTACGATGATGAAATGACGATTTCTACTTCACTGTATTTCGGTAAGGTTGATGACTACATTGCCATTGATGACAAATGGACGGCGCGTAATCTTGATGCCACTATTTTTGGCGGTGAAATTGGGGTTAAGTCACCAATTACCGAGCATATCTCAACTCAGGTAACAGTAAGTTATAGTCACGGACAAAACGATACCGATGATAAACCGCTTGGGCAAGTATCACCATTAGAGGGCAAAATTGCACTCGATTACAGCAAAGACGAGTGGTCGTTTGGTTTATTGTGGCGATTAGTGGCGGCTCAAAACCGTGTAGCGATCGGTGACGGTAATATTTCTGGCCGTGATTTAGCCAAAAGTAAAGGCTTCGGCACGCTAGCAATATTTGGTGGTTGGAAAGCAAATGATGCGTTTTCACTAAACTTCGGAGTTGAAAATCTATTAGACAAAACGTATGCCGAACATATTAGTCGACCTGCAGCGGGTAATGACATCCCTGGTAGTGAACCTTTATTCCAAGTTAATGAACCAGGGTTGAATGCATGGGTTAAGTTGAATTATTCATTTTAGAGTAGAAGCAAGCTTCTAAAGTAAATAGAGAATAAAGCCAGTAACGGATGTTATTGGCTTTTCAATTTAGCCTGACTTTGATTCGAATCTGGCAATTTTGAAAATGATCGAATTGCATCGTGTAAGGCTACACACATTTCTGGATTGGTTGGTGTTATTCTACTAAAAAGGCTAGCTAAAGCTAATTTTGTGATGGTTTGGGGAGCACCGCTTTGGAAGTATATGTGAAATGATTGTTCGAACTGATGTTCAGAATTCCAATGCTTCATTGGAAATGCAACCTCATACCAGCACTGGTTACTTAAAACGCACTGAGCAGAATCGTTAGCACGAGTTGAAGCTAAGTAGTCAGAGTGCTCTTGAGTAAAGCCTGAAATCAATTTTTTTGGGTAGTTCCAAATTAACGGTAAAAGAGTTGCTTGAGTAACCATTGTAAATTTTGGACTAAGGATTGTAGGCTTACTTTTGCATAACCCAGTGAGAAGATTAACTACTTATTTTTTTATAACTTATATGCTAAAAACAAGAATATTGGCAGTGAATATGGCATTCATTATCACTGCCAACAATGAGATGTTTTACTAGAGGTCGTGAATATGTTCACCTAATTTGATGATGTCAGATCCTGACCGAAAATAGGCTATCTCTACGTTATGGGTAACGAGATGCAGAGTTGCTTCATCAAGCTCATCAAAAGGTGGGTATAGTTCTAAAAATTTTTTGATTTCGCTGAGTTCGGCTTCCATTATCCTTCCCAAATAAACATGTCAGTTAGACTCTCCAGCCTCCTCTTTTGACTTGGGATGATGGAGTTCGAATTGCCGCCCATGTTTTATTAAAGGCTTTGGGATTATCAGAAAAGCAATCTGTTAACACATGGTGAGCTGGGCGATCTATTGTTGTTCTTAATTTTACTAGAAAGCTGGGGTTAAGTTCACAACATTTTTGCTCATTCAATCGTAGTTCCATTTGTCCTTTTGATTTTAGTTTGATTGATAGTTGCCCTGAGATTGTTTGTAACTGTGATTGGCTTAATACTAGAGGCTGCTCAGGAGCGACTTTTTTCCATCGATTAAGCGGTCTTTTTTTATCAGTAATAAATCCAGCGGCTCTTGCTGCCGCACCTAATGCATGTTTTATGTCGGTCTGCATTTCTTCGTGACTTGACCATAGTCTACTCAACATTTCTTGCTGTAACACCGGAAGAAGGTTTGAAAATTTTTGTTGTTGATCTTCTGAGATGAGTTTTAAAGGGTGGACTTTGTCGTAAAGGTATTTCATATAGCTGGGAAAAAGCTTAATTTCTTCTGTGTTATACGGTAGGTCTGGCAGGTGGTTGAGTTGTTGATGTCTTCTTGCTGTTGCTTGTAAAGTGGAGAGGTAATTCTTCAGGCTTCTTGAGTATGTTTCAGGGCATACTCGTAATAATTCAAAAACGACCTCGTAGTTAATAAGGAGCATATTTTGTTGCTTTTCAGTCAAGCTACCTAGAGGGTAATGTTGTTGAATCCATGCGTGAGTGGCAAAAGAAGTTGTTGGTAGAGGTACCAGTGTTTGCCCTTGTTGTTTTTCTTTTGCTAGGGCTGTGACTATGGCTGGATAAAATTCGCATTGCTCTGTCGTTTGCTGCTGAGGAGTGGTTTTTAACTTTTTAAGTTGGTTGAATAAAGGAAGAATGTAATCGTTTTTATCTTGAGCCGAGATACGACTTTTGTTTACTGGATTGAGTAGTTGAAGAATAGATGTGTCAATCAGTTTCAACATTCTTTCATTTTGACTCACTTCCTGCACCGTTTTCAATTTTGTAAATTGCCCTATGCATTTTGATAGAGAAGAATACAGTTCTCGAGGTAAGGAAGGTTGAGTGGATTGAGGAAACGTTTTTTCAACCAGTGGTTCCAATTGCAAGACCCATTTCACAATGCAACTGTCTGGATGGTTTAAACTTTTTATTCTGTCATTATATGGTATGTGACTTAAAAGGATAAACATAGACTCTTTTAAGTCTCCAGATGAATGAGAAAATGTTGATTGAACTCTCTCTAAAACACTCGATAATGTCATCAATTCACTGATATCTTCTGTTATTCCTTTTAAGGCATATCGCCTAAGTCTTCCAACGTCTTCAATCCATTGTTGATAATTAAGCTCCAATTGACTGAGTTGTTCTCTTGTGATCAGATATTGCTCAGTATCTGCAGCACGAGTCGTTTGAAATACTGTTCTTTCTCTAGAGCTTTGATATATGACTGGATCAGGGTTTTGCAATGCAAGTTGCTTGGATATTGCAAAAATATAAAGCAGATAATCTTTCTCGTCATACAAGAATTCATTTGGTTGAAATGATTGTAGACTGAATCCTTCGTGGGTGGGGACTAAACGGAGTCGTGCTGTGTAGTTTTCGTGTGAAATTGGTAATAATGACCGTTCGGGTAAGCTACCTAAGCAATCTGAGAAAGCAGTTTGAGCTATGGCGTCAATAAATTGTTTTACGCGTAAATGATATGTAGGTCTAACCGTTTTTTCTCTATCTTGAAAAAGATATAAATGGCTTTGATCACTGGTTACAAGAATTGGTGGTGTATAACCGAAACATGGAAACTGAGTTAACAGTTCTTCTAATGTACCGACTTTACAGGTAAGCTCTGGCTGCTGTAGTACAAATTTCTGCCCATCAATTCTGTTTGGGTCAAAAAAAATCACGTTTCGATTTAATTGATTGGCCAGTATAAGCACATTTGTAACATTTGCTGAAATTGCCGCTGGCCAAGGCGTTGAATCTGATTTTTTGGTTTCTTGAATCGATATACTTTCTTGAACCTGTGCCATGTTGAGAAAACAACGGTTTTTATGACCGCTAGTGAGAAGTGAATTTGCTAGAATTTGTTGCTCTTCATCATAACAACCACTAAGGGGCAATATTGGTATGCCTTCAAGGGGAGCTTCGGTATCAGTGGCGGCTGTCAGTTTTGTGAATACAGAATCTAATACACTCTTTGAACCTTGATATATTTCATGCGAATGGAAAGGAGCTGCTGTAAAAGTCATTCCTCTAAATTTTGCGTGTTCCGATAGTAAAGCTATTCTCGTCGATTGGTCTGAATCGGTTTGAATTTCTAATTTTGCTAACGGTGTTATTGCGTATTGAATCAGTCCTGCACAGTATTCTTCAGATAAGGAAGACTTAATAGGCGGTATGACAACGGCTTCACTTTGGCCACTCGAAGGGATACTAACGTATGAATAGTCATTCGTGAGCTGAGGAGGATATTGAGAAATACCACCAGATGCCATTGAATATAATGCCTAGAATAGAGGACATAATATACAAACTACGATATCTATTCTGAATAAAAGCTGAAAATGGTGATGACTTAACCTGTCACCACCATTAATGATTTTTTAGAAAACCAGATGAGATAAGCCAACAATTACTGGCAAACAAACTAGAGTACGGAATATAAAGATCAAAAATAGGTCGATAAAGTTCACAGGGATCTTGCTACCAATTAACAGCGCACCGACTTCACTCATGTAAATCAATTGAGTTACAGACAAACAAGCAATGATAAAGCGAGTCATGTCCGATTCAATGCTTGATGCCAAAATCGCTGGCAAGAACATATCAGCAAAGCCAATCATGATGGTTTTCGATGCCGCAGCGGCTTCAGGTACCTGCATCAGTTCAAGTAATGGGATGAACGGCATGCCAAGGTAGTCAAACAATGGCGTGTAAGTGGCCAATATCAAACCAATAGTACCAATAGCCATTACTACAGGGATGATACCTAAAATCATATCAACTACGTTTTTAAGACCTTCTTGGAAGAAAGCCTTAACGCTTGGTGCTTTACTGGCTTTATCTAATGCTAATTCATAGCCCCAAGATAGTGCGCTACGTCCCGCTGGGATCACTTCTTTATCATGCTCCCTTGCTTCACCTGTTATGAATAAGTCAGCTTTACGAGACAGCGGAGGCAACTTAGGTACGATAATCGCCGCAACAATACCTGCCGCACAAACAATTAAGTAAAAAGGCATAAACAAGTGAGCTAAGTTAACTTGAGTGATCACCACCAAACTGAAGGTAATTGAAACCGCAGAGAAGTTCGTTGCAATAACCGCGGCTTCACGCTTTGTGAAGGTATGGTTTTCATATTGCTTAGCGGTCATTAAAATTCCTACTGAGCCATCACCTAGCCAAGAAGTAATACAGCCAATAGCGCTTCGACCCGGCAGTTTAAATACGGGACGCATTATCTTTGCCAGCAAAGCCCCTGCAATTTCAAGTAGGCCAAAGTTGAGTAATAGTGGCAGCAACAGACCAGCAATAATGAATACCGAAAACAGCACTGGTAATAAATCATGGAAGACTAAACCACCAGTATCGCCAGAGCGGATCATTTCTGGGCCAATATCTAAGTAAGTTAAAACAATGAATAAACCACCCACACAACGAGTTAATGACCAAAACCAGTTAGGATTTAGTAGTTCGTTGAGAAAGGGATTATTTAATATAGCCTTAGGTTTAATGGCTTTTACAGCCAAAGTTAATACACTCATGGCAACCACACTGATCACCAATAAAGGGTGAATTATGTGGGTAAATTCACTTTGTAGAAACTTGGCAACGACTGCAATCGGGATGGTGATATTGCCGTCGTATTGCACTGGAGTCATAAAAAACAGTAAGCCAAGCAATGAGGGAATGGCAAAAGTGAGTATGTTTTTTATGTTGTATTTTTGTTTTTGTTTTGACACGGTTTTCACACCTTATTTCAAATAGGCTGTATCTGTCTTAGCTAAAGCTCTGAGTAGTTATGCAGTGGATTTGCCAGTTAGCAAAAAGATCAGGCTTTAAAATATGGCGCAAGCTTACCGAGTTATCATTATTCTGTAAATTATTAATATAGACAATCGTTACAAAGTGCTACTTATGCTTTATTTTTGAATATAAAGTCTATTGCAGTGTGTTAAATATGCGTGAAATGAGGTATCACAAATAGATATTCGTTCAATTCCTTTGAAGTTTATTTTCATTGAAGAGTTATAGGCTTTAACTAAGTTGAATTGTTAATCTAATTCTATTTATAAAGAAAAATTAACTAGATGACTTTGAAAATGATTTTATTATTACCACTCGTCTCAATATCAGTAATCAACAATGTTATCTGAAGTTACCACTTATTCTGATTCAGGTTTATCTAATCATCCAGAGGCTCACTCCGGTAGTGCGACAACGAGTATTGCGGATGAGCTTGGATTGTTAAAATTAGAAGATAAAAATAACCGTGTAGGAAATCCTTTTACTGTAAACACAGGAGCAGATTGTTCTGACCCTTACCAATGTCATCAAGTAAACCAAGCAAGTAATAATTTTTTTGAAACATTTGAGTATTTATCTCAAACACGACTTAGTTTGTTAAATAATCAGGATTCAGATACTTCAGAAGATGAAAATATTGAAGGGTTCTGCTTTCAAGTTTCTACTTCTCCTGAGCAAGCGAAATTTTTATCTGGTAGTGATGCTTGTTATGTTTCAACTAAAGGAATTGTTGAACAAATGGAAGTAAAGCCAAAATTAAAGCCTGAATATCCATTATCTCTTAAAAATTGGCTTGAATGTGCGTCGAAAGAAGTATCTGCTCAAAATCCTCCCTTAGTATTACTGCTTGATTTAGATGAAAGTGTCTTGAGTACGAAAAAGTTCTTCGTAAGGATAAATACAGAGTTAGGCTTCCCATTAAAAGGAAAAAACTACGGTAAGGAAGAATATGTAACAGTTTATATAGATGAAAATGCTTTTAAACAGCTTGCCGCTTTTTCCCGAAGAGGTCACCGTATTCATGTGATGACAACTAACACTTACGTCTATGAAGATATTCATCGATTGTTCGAAAAGTTTGAAATTGCTTTACCTGAGGACAATTATCACAATAGAGAAACCATGCTACGATATTTTGCTTTGAATATTGGTTTCACCGAGCAGCGTGTAAGTAAATGGGATTTTTCTGATTTAGGATTCGCTCAGGGATTCATCACTCAACATGGTTTTACTAAACCTCAATACTTTGAAAAGTTCGATTTTTTGAATCAGGCCTTATTGTATGATGATAAAACAGAGCATGAATCTGAGCATTCGTTTTATATTCAAGCTGAAATTTGCAAACCGTTTCCTGATTTGAGTGCTGGTAAGAATTCAGGTTCCATGGTTAATTTGCTCGCTAACCAAAGGTATGTCTGAGGTTTTTAGCTTTATCAACTTGATGCTTTACGTGTACTGATGCTTGCTCAATTACTTCGATTGCTTGGAAGTTATCTCGACTCAATATACGAATTTTATGCATGTTTTCAGAAAGCTCTGTGATCACTTGGTTTTGTTGGAGTGCAGCCACAGCATTATCTTTCGCAAATTCATTAATGGTATTCATACCATGATAAATCTGGTCGATTTGTTGGGCCGATTCAGAAATCAAATTGACGCAGTTATTGGCTTCTTGTTCACTTTTTTTCAGTTGTGATACCCAATTATTTAACATACCAAACGTGCGTTCAATGCTTTCTGATATCGTACTGGTGGACTGTCTTGTTCGATTTGATAGCGCTCTAACTTCATCAGCTACTACGGCAAAGCCACGGCCTTGATCGCCTGCGCGGGCAGCTTCAATTGCCGCATTTAGTGCCAATAAATTAGTTTGCTCGGCAATAGCATCAATTTCAGACATCGCATTGGCGACTTGTTCGGCTTCATTATTGAGAAGTACTGCATTGTTCGCAGCATCTGAAACTTCTTCTGATAGGCGTTGAATGTTCAACTTATTGTTATTGATGGATTCTTGAGATTCATGACACCAAGTGTTCGCTTGCTCCAGTTGCTCAGAGGTGGAATTAGCGTTTTTTGCCACATTAGAAGTTGTAGACTGCATCTGTTCAATCGCGGTGGCAATCGAAGCAACTTGTTGTTGCTCATCTTCTAAACTGACGTGTACTTTTTGAGTCGAATAGACAAGATCTTCGGCAATAGTTTGTAATTGCTCGGCCTGATCGTGAGTTCTTCCTAATACGCCCTTGAGTTTGCTGTTTAGCATGGAAATTTGAAATGCTAAGGTTGAAGAGGTGGTTTGTCCGCAGTAAACCAAACGACTGACGGGGTCGAGTTCTTGCTGCATTCTTAATACGGTTGCAGGCACTCTAAAGGCTTCATCGTAAAAAATGGCTAAATTGAATGCCATTAATGCGATGCCTGCTGGGATGACCATCCAATCAATATAATAGCCTGCTAGCAGTAAGCCAAGGGTTGCAGATATGCCTGAAAATATCCGTTTTTGGGTTAAGGATATTCCGGTATTCAGTTTTTTACCTTGGTTTAATTGCTGAAAAATTTGGCTGGCTTTATTGATATGCTTTTGTTGAGGTTTAGTCCGAACCGACTGATACCCAACCACTTTACCTTGTTCAAAAATCGGAGTGACAAAGGTATCTACCCAATAGTATTCACCTCGCTTTGTTCGGTTTTTTACAATTCCACGCCAAGGTCTTCCGGCTTGAATGGATTGCCACATCCCTTTAAATGCTTCTTTAGGCATATCTGGATGACGAATGATATTGTGAGGCTTTCCAATTAACTCATCTTCTGAATAACCTGAGACATCGATGAAGGCTTGGTTAACGTAAGCCATATTACCTTGCTTGTCTGTTGTTGAGATCAGTTCTAGTTCTGGAGAAAAGGTTATTTCTTTATTTAGGCAATTGAATTGCTCAGAAGATTGCGAGTTCATTTAGGGCTTAATACCAATTTGCATTCAAATGTGATCTACTCAGAGTGATGCCAGTGGTTCAAGTACAAACAAAATTTATGCAGTCATAGCCACTCTATGGCAAAGAAATTTTGACAGTAATTGGGCCACTGGCACACTCCCAAAGGGCTGTGCTAAAGGCTTCCATAGCTTCGTTGCAAGTTTTTATATTATCCCGATAGTATTTCAAAATTGCGCCTTGCTCTTGAAGCCTTTAGCTACAGCTGAGCGATCACTATTGAATGTAAATTGGTATAATATTGTCTTTTTTACAAACAGCCCCGTATGCTATCAAGCATTAATTTGAAAACTTTGATTGAGATCAAAGCCTTAATTTAATGAAAAACTTAAAAAAGAGTTGTCGCTGTGGCGAACATTCTCACCACAGCGCAAAGAGTTTAGCCGTGGTATTTAAGGCAGGCGTCTACTTCATTACGTGAGCCTAAAATCACGGCAACACGTTGATGGATTTCCGTTGGCTCGATATCCAAAATGGTTTCATAACCTGTTGACGCTTTACCTTGAGCTTGTTCAATTAACAATGCCATTGGATTGGCTTCGTACATCAAGCGTAATTTGAATGGCTTAGCTGGGTTTTTAGTGTCAGTAGGGTAGGAAAACAAACCACCACGAGAAAGCACACGATGAACATCACCCACCATGGCTGCAATCCAACGCATATTAAAGTTTTTACCACGAACACCAGTATCGCCTTTTAGCAAATCATCAATGTAGTTTTGCATGGCGGGTTGCCAAAAACGTTGGTTTGACATATTGATAGCGAATTCTTTGGTATCGGCAGGAATAATTACATTTGATTCCGTCAGCATGAACTCGTTACTCTCTGGGCATAAGGTAAACATGAATACGCCATTGCCAGTGGTAAGGGTAAGCATGGTGGATGGACCATATAACACATAGCCCGCCGCGACTTGATTTCGACCAGGTTGTAAAAATTGCTGTTGAGTCAACTCGCCATCTTTAGCGGGTAATATTGAGAAAATGGTACCAACCAAAGAATTAATATCGATATTTGATGAACCATCAAGTGGATCGAAACTCACAAGGAATTCACCGTCAGTATTAGCGGCTACCACATCATCTTCTTCTTCAGAAGCAATGCCTTTTACCGTTGAATCTTCTGCTAAAGTTGTTTTTAACATGTCGTTGGTGATGACATCGAGTTTCTTTTGAGTTTCACCTTGTACGTTTTCTTGTTCTGTAGCCCCCAGTACGCCAGCTAAAGCACCATGTTGTACAGCATGACTGATTTCTTTAGACGTTTTAGTAAGGGTATGGAGCAGCTGATTTAAAGATGGAGAAACAGACATTTCTGCTAAAAACTGAGTAAAGGTTTGCATTGATGTTCCTTAAAGCAAAAGAGGGGCTTTTGCTTGCGGATCATACATTAGCTTCAAGGTAATTTCATTTTGAAAATGTTATTGATTAGGAATACTTTGTTTTATATGCAGAAGCAACAGAGGAATCTATTTCTGCGCTGCCTATTTGGGGTGTCTTGTATATTGTGCTGTCTATTATTAGGTAGAAGTGGGGTTCTTTCGTGGGCCCGTCCATTTATTTCTGTGACAATCGGGATTCCTTGGTCTTGGCTAACTTTCAAATATTGACTTATCCCCATCTTCTCTGGATTGAGGGCATTATGTGAATTGTCTTCTTGTTTATCAACCCTGTACTTTTTATTGTATTTTTCAAGACGTTCAGCTTTTTGGGCGACACAATCTTGAGGGTGTTGTTCTAGCATACCAAGCAAAAGAACACCATCACAGGCTACACAAGAAACATTAATGTTATTAACTGTGGTTAGTGCGTTTTTTTCTTCTATGATGCTTTTTGCCGTGGCGATGGGGACTTCTTTACGACAATTTGGACATGTGCGGTTATCATCTGAATAAACATCTACGGGTGTGGTTGATATGTGTTGATCTATGCAAGGTTTACAAAAAAAATGCTTGTCACTTCCACAGAAATTCAGCATAGCTGGGCGTGTAATACATAGTCCACAACGAGTAACACCATCTTGATGTGAAAACTTCCAACGTCGGCCATTTCTTTCGAAAATATACCCTGTATCATCTTCTTCATCTTTTTGATTGGGGTCTAGTTTAGGTAAAAAGATGGTATTTAAGACAATAGATGCTTCGGGGGTGCCAGCGGTAGCCATGTATTTTTTCCATTAAAAATAATATTCAATGTACCTATTTTTATCGTTATTCCCTATAGTTATGAAAAAAGCTTAATTCCTAGTTTACCCACTTTTACAGATTTCTCTTTTTAGCCTGTTCTGGCAGAATACCTAAAATAATTATTATCAAGGTTATAACAATGAAAAAAACTTGGCTCACAATGGCGTTAGCCAGCGTTACCTTGTGCATAAGCAGTCAACTTTATGCCGTTAACTTACCCGCATTAGATAAGCACATTGTAGGTGGAAAAGAACCTCTTACTATCGAACGTATGAACGCATCTCCTGCGCTGGCGGGCAAAAGCCCTAGAGGATTAAAGTTATCGCCTGATGGTGGTCGAGTGACGTACCTTGCTGGACGTGCCGATAATCAAAGCTTTTATGATTTGTGGCAAGTGGATGTCAAAACAGGAAAAACCAGTATTCTGGTTAATGCAGACAAGTTAGCTTCCGGTGAGTTGTCTAATGAAGAAAAAGCACGACGAGAACGCCAACGGATCTATGGTCAAGGGATTATGGAGTATCAGTGGTCAGCGGATGGGAAGTTTGTACTGATCCCTGCTAGCGGCAAATTGTATTTATTCAGTTTATCTAGCGGTAAGGTTTCTTCGTTGCCTATCGGTGAGGGCTTTGCAACAGATGCTAAATTATCTCCTAAAGGCCATTTTGTTTCGTTTATTCGAGGTCAAAATTTATTTGTACTGAACTTAGCCAATAAAAAATTAACAGCTTTAACTAAAGATGGTGGCGGTGCAATTAAAAATGGTATGGCTGAGTTTGTCGCTCAAGAAGAAATGGGACGCTACACAGGTTATTGGTGGTCACCTGATGAATCAAAAATCGCCTTTACTCGTGTTGATGAATCAGGGGTTGAATTAGTCACTCGTAACGAGATTTATGCTGATGGTATCAAATTAACTCAGCAGCGTTATCCGTATGCAGGTAAAACCAACGTAGAAATTGGACTGGGCATCGTTACTGTTAAATCGGGCAAAACTCAGTGGGTTGATCTAGGTAAAAACAAAGATATTTATTTGCCTCGTGTTAAGTGGTTGCCTGATAGCCAGAATTTATCTTATCAGTGGCAAAGCCGTGATCAGCAAGATCTGCAATTGCGTGTGGTTGATGTTTCAAAACCTAAATCATCTAAGGTATTGGTACAAGAACGCAGTAAAGCTTGGATCAATCTTCATAAAAACCTACGTTTCTTGAAGAAACAAAGTGATTTCTTATGGACTTCTGAGCGTGACGGTTTTTCTCATATCTACCTTTATGGCGTGGACGGTAAGCTTAAAAAGCAATTAACCCAAGGTAAATGGGCTATCGACGCTATTTCTCATGTCGATGAAAAGTCTGGTTGGATCTATTTTACAGGTCGTAAAGATACGCCGGTTGAACGTCAGCTTTATCGTGTGAAGCTTTCTGGTGGAAATATTGAGCGCTTAAGTGAAAAGTCGGGCATGCATAAAGCGGTATTTGCCAAGAACAAAAGCATTTATCTAGATTACTTCAATAGCTTAACTCAGCCTCCACAGATCAGTTTACATAACTCATCAGGTAAGCGTTTGTCTTGGATTGAGCAAAATAAAGTGGTCAAAGGACATCCGCTATATCCTTATGCTGGCTTATGGCAAGTCCCAGAGTTTAAAACCCTAAAAGCAGAAGACGGTCAAACTCTGTACTCGCGCTTATTTAAGCCTGTACCGTTTGATGCCAATAAAAAGTACCCAGTTGTGGTTCGAGTGTATGGTGGGCCTCATGCTCAGCGAGTAACTAATAGTTGGTCATCGCAAGATTACTTTACTCAATATCTTGTGCAAAATGGCTTTGTGGTCTTCCAACTGGATAACCGTGGTAGCGCTAATCGTGGCACTAAGTTTGAGTTTCCTATCTATAAGCACCTTGGTGATGTTGAACTAAACGACCAAAAAGTGGGTGTGGATTATCTAAGAACTCTACCGTTTGTTGATAAGAAAAATGTTGCAATATACGGTCATAGTTATGGTGGTTATATGGCGCTAATGGGGATCTTTAAAGCGCCTGATTATTTCAAAGCTGCGATTTCTGGTGCGCCAGTATCGGATTGGCATTTATATGATACTCACTATACAGAGCGTTATTTAGGCAATCCAAATAGCAATAAAAAAGGCTATGAACTTAGTAGCGTAATGCCTTATGTCAAAGGCTATCAATCTGGCTTGTTGATGTATCACGGCATGGCTGATGACAATGTATTATTTGAAAACAGCACTCGTGTGTATAAAGCCTTGCAAGATGAAGGTAAGTTATTTCAAATGATCGATTACCCGGGTTCTAAGCATTCGATGCGTGGTGAGAAAGTCAGAAACCATCTATACAAATCATTGGCAGATTTTTTAAATAAAGAATTGAAGTAACCTGATCCCCAGCTGTAAGCTCTGTGGCTGGGGTTCTTTGCCAACAGATAGGTAAACAAATGTCAGAACAACAAAATAAACACAAACAGCGACAGCAAAAACTCAAAGAGTCTGTTGATGCCAAAATCGAAGCAGCACAAGAAGAAAAAGGCATTCTTTTGGTGCTTACAGGTAACGGTAAAGGTAAATCAACGGCGGGTTTTGGCACGGTTGCAAGAGCTATCGGTCACGGTAAAAAAGCTGCAGTTGTACAGTTTATTAAAGGCTCTTGGGAATGTGGCGAACGCAATGTGCTAGAAAAGCTTGGGGTTGAGTTTCATGTGATGGGTACTGGCTTTACATGGGAAACCCAAGATAAAGAAAAAGACACCGTAGCAGCGGTAACCGCTTGGGAAGCGGCTGAAAAGTTACTGGCTGACGAGTCCATTGATTGTGTGTTGCTGGATGAACTGACCTATATGGTGAGTTATCACTACTTGGATGTAGATAGAGTCATCAGTGCCTTGAATAACCGACCTGAAATGCAGCATGTGATCATTACAGGGCGTGCATGCCATCGAAAAATCATTGAGCTTGCTGATATTGTGAGTGAAGTGAAACCAATTAAACACGCTTTTGAAGCAGGAATCAAAGCACAAGTCGGGTTTGATTATTAATGAAGATCTTTCCCCTAATTATATGTTCTTTAGTTCTTTTATCATTATCAGCAACAGCTAAATCCGCTAAACGTATTATCGCCTTGTCTCCTCATGCTGTTGAGCAGTTATTTGCTATCGGGGCAGGTGATTCGATAGTCGCCGCGGTAGATCATGCCGACTTTCCTGAGCAAGCAAAAAAAATTCCATCCATTGGTGGTTATCACGGTATTCAATTAGAACGAGTGCTTGAG
This sequence comes from Parashewanella curva, assembly GCF_003675895.1. Taxonomy (GTDB): domain Bacteria; phylum Pseudomonadota; class Gammaproteobacteria; order Enterobacterales; family Shewanellaceae; genus Parashewanella; species Parashewanella curva. The sequence goes on along the minus strand of NZ_ML014794.1, from coordinate 16,670 downwards.
CTCGATCCCGATCTTATTGTGGTATGGGGTAAGGGTAATAAACCCAAAGATATTGAACGCTTAAAACAACTTGGTTTTAATCTTTATGATAGTAGCCCGAGCACACTAACGGCTATTGCCACGGACTTACTTAAGCTAGGGGAGCTAACAGGGCATCAACAGCAAGCCAAAAAGGTAGTGACTCAATTTAGACAACAGTTATCTAAAATTCGCAGTAAAAATGAGAAAAAACAGAAAGTAAAAGTTTTTTATCAATTGTGGTCAAAGCCGTTAATGACAGTGGCGAAAAACAGTTGGATCCAACAACTAATCTCCGTTTGTAATGGCGATAATGTGTTTTATTCCGCAAGCAGTGATTATCCGCAAGTCAGTATTGAAAATGTGTTACTGGCAAAGCCTGAAGTGATTTTACAAAGTCAAGACGAAGGTAATATTCAAGGAATTGACTGGAGTAAATGGCCCAGTATCCCAGCGGTAAAACACCATCAGATTTATCAGCTTGATGCTGATTTATTACATCGCCCAACCCCAAGAGCTATCGACGGTATTAAACTGGTGTGTGGAGCATTAGATAAAGCGAGAAGTCAGAGTTAAAACCTCTGACTTCACCTTTTTGAATGTTATTAGAATAGATCTTGATGGATAAAGGGTGCCATTGCTAAGGTAATGGCTTGTTCGTAAGTGCTCTGACGCGTGGCGAGTCCTTGAGTTAATAACCCAATGGCTCCACCTTTTTGTTTGATGTTTTCTGTGCCAAATAAATCATCCATCACATTTCCTAACTCTTCACCTTGAGTCAGTTTTTGATAAACAATTTCAGGTAATGGTAAAGCGGCACTGCGGTTGATCCGTTGCTGTTTTAGATCATCAATGACGATATAGGCAAAAGTAAACACACCATCTTGGTTTTGCTCGACACCACCTTCAATCGCGATATAAAAATCCGCTTTATGATGTTTTTTACAATATTCCACTCGGTTGATGGCACCTTGGCGAGTTTCAGCCGCTGTCATAGGTTGATCTGTAACTAAAGAAGGCGCATCAACACCTTGAGGTTCAACATTTGTATTCGGAAAGTAAGCTTTAATTGCTTGTAAGCTAGCTTTTATTTTTACAGGATTCTTTGAGCCGACAATGATTTTTATCTGTGTCATGTTATCGCTTAACAATGTGGAAGAAGAGTGAATTTTAAAAAAGTATTAGGAAGATCAACAAACCTTACTTATTTTGAGTTAGTACCTTACCACAATGATTCTCTAAATATTGACTACACTAAATTCAGTGTATTTATAAATTGAAGTTTTATTGTACTAGGGATAGGTCGGAAATGCTCACCATAGATTCTTCAGCTAAATTTGCGTTATCTGTCGATGATGTGTGTCAGATGTCACATCATCAGCTGAATGACCCCAAAGCCTTTAGAAAATTTCATCAAGGTGTAGAGCTCAACCCTGAAGCTCTTTTATCTGAGCGCTGGTCAAATATTAGTCCCGGCGTATCCCAATTTCTTGCTCACACCATCAACTTCATCATGCTTGAAATGCTGCCTAATTTTTACAGTTTAAAAGAGCTGGAAAAGCAGGGTGGCGTAATTGGTTTTCAAGTGATAAATGTCGGTGGCTATACCTTATACAGCCTGAATCAGCGAGTGGTGGTGCTTAATGGTTTGCCTTTCAATATTGAAACAGAGCAAGCGGCCATTGATATTGCCATCACCTCCGACATTTTTATTGCGTATTTAAGAGGATTATTGCTTAGTGTTTCTGATGATTTATTAGATTCAGATGATGAGAACGAAGACAGAGAGCTAAGTAATACTGAATTACAACTTTACGGAATGCCTGCTGGTGGTTTTGCTGGCTTTGGCGGTGGTTTTGGCAGTTTTGGTACTTCGTCTCCAGGTATTGCAGGTGGAACAGGGGATATAGGTGGGATTGGTGGTATAGCTGGAGGGGGAAGCGATCCTTTCACTGTATCGGCTTGTGCTTCCGATAAAGGTGTGGCTACTCACTGTGTAGCTGATGCCGATGCATGCGGAAGAAACTTTAAGGCAGGCGCTCTTTGCAGTGTTGACGCCGATGCTTGTGCCTCTGATACCGCAGCAGGTTCGGTTTGTTCTAGTGATATTGGTGTTTGTGGTGCCAATGCTGAAGTAGCTCATGCTTGTACATCAGACGCTTCAGCTTGTGGTGGACACGCCAGTGCCGGAGACGCTTGTGCGGCTAACACTGGTGCCTGCTCGGCAGATGCTGATGCTGCTGCTGCATGTGCGGGAAATGCCGATGCTTGTGCAGGTCATGCTGGAGCCGCTAATGCTTGTGCGGGAGATGCTGATGCTTGTGTTGCTGCCGCAAGTGCAGGTGATTTATGTGCAGGAAAAGCAGATGCTTGCGTGGCGGATGCTGGTACCGGCGTTTGTGCAGGAAATGCCGAAGCTTGTGTTGCTAAAGTCTTAGACCTTTGTGAAGCCCATGCTGGAGCATGTGTCGTAGATGTCGATGATGGTGACCCAGTTAGTGCTTGTGTCGTTAATTTTATTCCACTACTGCCTTCATGTTGATACTTGTATTAAGGACTAATCAAGATGCAATCGGTGACGAAACAACAAATCAAAAGCTTGGCAGAGCGAGTATCTAAATATCATATACATATTGATTCGTCTCAGTTGACCCACTCTCAATACAATATTCCTGTCACTCTGAAAAATGACGAACTCCTGCTATTCAATAGTCAAACTCGTGCACTGATCAAGTTAACTGCAATTGAGTATAAGCAGCTTAATGACATATCCTTACTACCTTCAGCTCAATTAAAGTATTTTTTTTCTAATGGCTTTTTGGTGTACAAAAATGCTAATGAACTTGAGCAATTGGAAATGCAATTTTCTCGAATCCGCACCGATAATTCATCTCTGAGTTTAACCCTTGCTCCATCATTAGGATGCAACCTTGCTTGTGGTTATTGTTTCCAAGGAGTCGAAAAAGCACAGGATAAGTTTGATGCAAAAGTTAGCCAAGCCATCATTGATCACTTAGAGATGCAAAAACATGAATTAAACCACCTTTCGATCACTTGGTATGGTGGCGAGCCATTAATGGCAAAGCCTGCTTTATTAAAGTTGGCTGATCGTATGATTGCTTTATGCGATATGAATAAGATCGGTTACGGCTCTTCTATTGTTACCAATGGTTATCTACTCACCGTTGAAACGGCGTTAGAGCTTTATGCTCGTCGTTGTACATGGGCTCAAATTACCATTGATGGCCCTCAAGAAATCCATGATCAAATGCGCCCTAAATTAAATGGTCATGGTAGCTATAAAAAAATTATCGAGAACATACAGGCTGTGGTCACACAAACACCATTGGCAATCAGCACACGTGTAAACGTTGGTCAAAATAATCTCGAACATTGTGAAGCTCTGCTTTATGAATTGCATCAGCTTGGCTTAGCGGAAACGGGTCGCTTTAGTCTGTATTTTGCCCCGATTGATGCATCCACAGCCGAGAGTGGAGAAGCATTCAATCAAAGTTTATCTAAAAAGATATTTAATCAAAAAATCTTAGAGTTTACTCGGCTAGGACAAAAGCTTGGTCTTATTCGTCCTAAATCAGCCCCAAACTCATTTCTTGGTATGTGCGTTGCGGCAAAAAACAATGGCCTTGTGGTTTCGGCTAACGGTGACTTACATAAATGCTGGGAAACCATGCATGATCCACAAAAGAAAATAGGCACCATTTTTGACTACAACAAAGCGTTAGAGTCGAGAAATAATCAGCTTTGGCAACAATGGTCTCCATTTGATAATGATACCTGCCGAGCTTGTAAAATCCTTCCTTTGTGTGGTGGCTTTTGCAGCCATCGATTTGTATATCATGGTGAGGGCGATCAGAAGTCAACGCCTTGTCCTGATTGGAAATGGAATACAGCGGAAAACATCTTTTCAAGGGCGCTTAATGCAGGCGTGGTGAAAAAAGAAGAGTGGTTGGATTCACAAGTTACCATAGACACAAAAATTTCAGGTGACCGTCACAACACCAATAGCTTAAAAAAATCTCAACAGATCTTGCACAACAAACTCAATGAGTTGGGATACAAAGATAATACGATTATTCATATCCAGTCGGTAGGGTAAGCATGGCAAGACTATTTAGAAAGACATTTATTGATCAATATGAAAAGCATCAAACTTTGTCGTTGATTTTGCCTGAAAGGGCATTTCGCTTTTTTAAGCCTATTGCTTATTTGTTTTGTGGTTTCATGCTGGTGTTAGTGCTTTGGATGCTGTTCGCCCGAATTGAAGTGCATGTTAAAGCCAAAGGCATGATTTTACCAATAGGCGGTATTAGAGAAAGTGTTTCCCTAGGTGATGGTCGAGTGGTTAAATCTTTTGATTATGAAAATGGTGATATTGAATCTGGTGACCCAATACTCATTTTGAGCGATCCAATAGCTGAAAATGCCTATCTTTCTGCAATGACACTTTATCAATCAGAGCTTGAGGTAATTAAAGCCGAAGAGAAAAAAGCGCAAGCTAAATACGATGAGCAATTAAAGTTATATCAGCAAAAAATCACTAATAGCAAAGACAAAATCAGTCGATTAAAAGACTTAAAAGCGACGTTTGAAGATGTGCTTGTGAGTTATAAGCGAGTAGGAAAAAGTTCGTTAAAAGATAGCAAAGTCGAACTTGCCAAAACCAAACAAACCTATAAGCGTTATATCAGTAAATTAAAAGCCTTACAGTCTAAAGGTTACAGCAGTGAGCGCACGTTAATCCCGCTATTAAGTAAATATGAGGAGTTGGCTCAATCGCTTTCAACCCTTGAAGAAGCCAAACCTAAGTTGAATTTGAATATCACACAGCAAGAACAGCAAATTGCTACGATTGATGATGACATTACTCAGCAATATCTTGAAATTCAAACTGATTTAAACACCATTGAACAAGGGAAGTTTGAGCGCCAAGCATCGGTTAATAAAATTGCTCTTAAGCAACAAAAAGCAGTACAAGCACTGATCAAGCTTGAGCACAAGAACTGGGTTCAACAAAATATTTTTACCGAATACGATGGAAAACTGATTGATACCAAAAAACGCGTAGGCCAGGTGGTATCAAAAGGGGAAACCATTACCTTGCTCAGCGTTAAAGTACAAAAAAAGAAAAAAATGCTGATTGTTTCTCCGCGAGCTCGTTATGGCCATTTTGATTTTAAGATTAATCGAAAGCTAACGTCAGTTTACGTTGAAGGGGCTAATCAAGGTGCATTACTTGATGATTTAAAGAAGCAATTAGCGGCTTTAGACGATTTATCAAATGTCAAAATTAAAGGTGACTCAGTGGTATTTGAATTTAATGAAAACCAAGTATCACTTAAACATTACCAACTGCATTCTGAAAATGATATTCCGGTATTTAGTAGCCTTGAAACGGTGGGGGAAAATTGGACTAATGATCAATTAGTCAATATCGCCATATTGCGTTACCAAGATGCAAAGCTAGTGAACAAAGGCGATACCGCACTGATACAGCCTTTGTATGAAAAAGCCATAATTGGTGCCAAGTTATCAGCAAAAATTCAATCAATTAGCCCATTCGCATTAACAAAAGTACAGTCTTATTCATTAGTTGGGGATAAAGATTTAGCCAGCAAAATCATTGGTGATGTTCCCGGCGAGGTTGTGATTTTGAGTTTAGATAAAACAGCAACTGGAGCCTATGACTGGGGAGGCAGAAAGCCTGTTAGGCCAATTTCTCCGGGTGTGCCTACAAGCGCCATCATCACTATTGATGAATTAGCGCCAATAGAAGTAATTATTCCTTATATTGCTAGGATCTTTATTGGTCGAAGTTATTAACGGAGTTCAAAATGGGAAACAAGGATGTGTTACAGCAAAAAGTCGAACCTAGATTTGATTTAACGATTCTAAATCGGTTATCGAATACCACCAGTATTCGAAGAATCTACGATGATATTCGAAAGCATTGGCAACAAGATCCAGTGCTAAAGAGTTTGAGTTTATCGTCTCAAGTAACTTCAATTAAGTTACCTAAATCTATCGATCACACTGCAGCAATAAGTTGTTTGGATTATCACTTTGAACGCTTTTTTCTGCCAACAATGAGTGCGATACAAGGTGATACGTATTTTAAGCAAATACAGTCAGTAATTGAATTTCCTAAGCAAGCTATAAAACAAAGTGGTTCGTTAATTATTGAATCGGTACATCACCAGAGCGTGTTCTCTATATTTTATTGTTTGGCTCTCATGGCTTATCAACAGCAAGGCATTTCTCATGTCATCATGATGTATCAGCAGAATGATCCAGATCCTAGGCTGGTTTACTCCAAAGAGCTACTAAAAAACCTGTATCAGATAGATGTGGAATTGATTCAATTTGACGGTGGAACAAATTGGTATAAGCAAGTTAAGCGCTCGAAAACGGAAAACACGCTGATTGTTTATCTGGGTGATATGTCTCCGAATGTTTTTCAAGGCAAAGCCAGTAATAGTGATGAGTATAAGTTGAAACTAACTGTTGCTGGTGGCAAATCGATTGAAGTAAATCGATTAAGTGTCGCCGAAAAGATCAGTGACAAGCTGGGGATCAATCACTTAATCGCCAACATTGAAGGTGACAAACTCACAGTTGAGACTGCAGACAAATCAAAACAACTGTTAGTGTGCCCTATACAATCATGGATTTTCTGGCCAGCTATTGGAACTGTTTATGGAGGGTAATCAGCACTATCTCAATTTAAAGCACTTACAACACTTCCTTGGGACTGTTGCTTATATTGATTGGTCATCAGTTTCTAATGTATCGCTTCCTGTCGGCAAATCTGAGAAGTTTTGGTTACTAGCGTTCAAGAAGCTAGGCTTTATCCACACTGATTGTGAATTAGCCCCTCCTGAATTGAGAAACGCACCACTCTTGTTTGCGGTTCACCACTCTCATGGTCCCATTCTCATACGTACAACGGCAAAAATGATCAGCTTAACTTCTACCCATGTTTTGGTTTTAAATACAGGGGAAGAGCTCAAGATCCGAGATACGAACGACTTTTTTCAGCAGCTCGAAAGTTATCAATTGCTGATTGATGCTTTTTCATGGAGTAAAGAAGTTAAAGCTGAAGCTTTAGCGGAGTATATAAATACACCAATGAAGCGCTTTTTATCGCAATTTATGAAGCTGAATTTTGCGGTGAGCATGATGGTGAGTATTCTGTTTATGTCGGGTATGGATACGTTAAAGTTTATTGTACCTACGCAGTCAGCAATCACTTACATGAATGTTGGCTTTCTTATTTTGGCCGTTATAACCAGTTTTGTTTTTGGTAAATATTTAATGCAACGAGCCCAGAGTTGGATTGATTCCGTCTCGCAAGAAAGGCTGATGTATCTTAGACTATCTATGTTTTGGGCATTGCCTGTCGATAAGCAAAATGACATAGCAAAGCTATGCCGAAATGCTCAGCACTTAGCTAACTTAAAAATAACTTATCGTCAAATGTTGGGTAGCTGTTTTGCGCTCATTCCATTAGCGATTTCAATCTTTTCTCGAGCACCATTCGCTTTAGTAGTCGTGCCTATAATATTGACGGTTTTAGCTGCGATATTAAGTATTAGAAACAGAGAGACCATTGCGGCACTTAGTGAACAAACGCAAGCGCAACTTATCGTAAGTCAGCAAGCGTTAAATAAGTTTATTCAAAACGTTAAACCAGACCTTTACTACAAACGAATTGATACCGCGATGGCTCAATACCAACAAGAGCACATTGATTATTTAGCCAGCGACAGAGAACTTAAGCAGAAAATTCAAAGTAACTTATATCATCAGCATTTTTTTCAAGGGCTTGCACTGAGTGTTGCTATGCTTGTTAGTGCTCACTTAGTCAGTGATGATGTTACAGGTTTCAGCTTGAGCATTAGCAGTGCTTATATGATTTTGTATTTGGTGAATACGGTATTTCGCTCTTTTCCCAAAATCGTCATCATTTTTGATTTAAAAACCAGTATTGATAAAGGCATTGCAAGCATGCAGCAACTCATGATGCCGATGTGTGAAACTATAGAGCCTGAAAGGCTAAGGTTAACGGCATTGTCGATTCGCTTTGAACAAGTAAAACTCCCTCATGATTGCCACTTCAAAGACTGTGATAGCCTAACGACTGAATTTTTTCCTCACTCAATTATTGATATCAGAGGTGCATCTGGTGCAGGGAAAAGCACTCTTATTCGTTGCATTTTAGGCAGCGAACAAGCTTATTCAGGTGAAATAAGAATTGCAGGTGTAGCCTCACATCGATTAACAGAACCCGAAAGGAAGAGCTTATTTTCTTATTTAGGCCAAGAGTCTCGCCTGTTTATTGGTTCACTCAAAGACAATCTAATGCTATTTGCATCAGAAAATACTTCTGAACGAGAGCTATGGAATGCGTTAGATACGGTGCAATTGGGAGATAAAGCTAAGCAGTTGCCGCTGGGGTTAGACACTCCTGTAATGTCAGCTGCAGCGTCATTTTCAACCGGAGAGTGCCAACGAATTTTACTCGCTCAGTTGTTATTTAAATCGTCAAAAGTTTTGATCTTAGATGAAGCACTTTCAGGCATACCAGAACAGATGGAGTTGCAAATACTTACTGAACTTAAATCACACTACGAATATATCATTCGAGTCAGTCATCGAGTGGAACTGCAACATATTGCTGATGAAGTGATTGAATTGAGTATTGGAGTAACGTCATGACTGAGCCGCTGACTACCGAAATTCGATTACAGCAACATCCTGCCGAGTGTGGTGCTGCTTGTTTGGGGATCATATTGGAGTGGATGGGGAATTACCAATCAACCAGTCACTTAAGAACACTATGTGGCGTGAATCGAGACGGTGCTACGGTGGCACAGTTACAAAAAGGAGCGTTTCAACTAGGGTATAAATCCATCGTAAAAAAGAAAGGGTTAAATGCGCTTAAAAAGTTAAATAGACCTATCATATTGCACTGGAACTTAAGCCACTTTGTGGTACTAGAGCAAATCCTAGAAGAAAAAGTGTATGTAAATGATCCTGCAAGGGGGAGGCGAATTTTATCCATCGATAAACTTGCAGAGCATTTTACTGGGGTTTGCATCGAAATCGAGGACAAGCCTAGCAATGAAGGTGAGGGCGCAAATAAATTTTCTTTTTATGACTTTTTATTACCTGTATTCAAACAAAAAGCCACTAAGTTTGTGCTTTTACCGGGCATTATTTTTATGGTGTTGGAGGTCATATACGCAGGGCTTTTCCACGCGTATTACGATATTGCGATTGCCAATAACCTTAAAAACTGGGTTGCGATAATAGGTTTATCGGGGATAATTACCATAGGGCTAAGTTGGCTTATTAACCGTATCAGTCTGAAGTTACAACTTTATCTAAATCAAGATGCCGAATATCGGTTTAATCAGAGCATAATACAAAATTTAAGCAACAAAGATATCGATTTTTTTGACTCTCATTATGATGGAGAGATCAGTCACAAGGTTTCAGGTTTACGAAACCTATCAAACAAACTTGGACAAGCGGTTTTTACCTTCTTTGATACGATAAGCATCACCATCGTATCGCTGATACTAATCCTATTGATTAACCCACCTCTTTTTGTGGTTACCATCATCCCGTATCTTTTACTGCTGGTTTATCGCTTTAAAATAAAAAAACAAGTTAAAGAGCTTACAATAGAGAAATCTCGTGTCGAAACTGAATTCAATGGTCATCTTAATCAGAGGTTATTTGATCTCAAGCGATTTGGATTGATGGGGATGAGATTTGAAATTCTATCGCCACTGATGGGACGTGTATTTCCCAAATTTACACCTGATTTTGAGCTGAAAAAGTTTCTTGCTCGTTATCAAACGGTATCACAGACCATAGATTCTGTTACGCCTGCTTTGATACTGTTTTGTTCTTGTTATTTATTAATAAAAGGTGAATTAAGCTATGGTGCTTATTCGTTTACCTACATGCTCAGTTTGACGGTATTGCCTAAGATTAAACAGTTTCAAGGTCATGTAGATGAGTATCTAAATAGCAAAGATATCGCGATTGACTCAGCAGCATATTATCAAACAGAGGAAGTGATAGAAGAGACAGAAGTTGATGTTGATGCTAAAGATCCAAAGGCGTTGTTTCAGTTGATCGATATGGGCTTTGGTTATAATGGCATTGATTGTGACTTGTTTCAGCGAAAGAACTTAATCATCTATAAAAAAGATGTTTTGTGTTTAGTGGGAAACAGTGGTTCAGGTAAAAGTACTTTATTTGATTTACTGTCGGGTCAAAGAAAGCCAATAACAGGATATGCTCTGTATAAAGGCAAGCCAGCTTTTAAAAATGTTGACGTTGGCTTTGTTTTTGCCAATGAAGAAATCAGTGGCTCACTCACCGAGTTTTTATTTTCTGGCAATAAACCAGATGTAAACAAAATGAAGCAAGTATTAAAACTGGTAGAACTGGATAGAAGGCTTGGATTTCATGCCGAAAATAACAGTAATACTCCTCTTGAGCCAGAGCAGTTTAGTGCAGGAGAGTTGCAACGATTAAGTTTGGCTAGAGCCTTATGCTATCATTCTGAAGTGCTCTTTTTCGATGAAGCTTTTAGTCATGTCGATGCTGAAACCAGCAAACGAATTATCGAACGCTTAAAGCAACAAGGTGTTACCTTAATCATGGTTTCACACCGAAGTGAAATCAGTCAGTTAGCTGATTATCAATTTGAAGTTGAATAAAGGCTGAACTCATAAAACAGGTTAGCAAAATCATACTGTTATTCTATCAATGATGGCTTAATATGTGCGCAATTTGTTGGATTGGGTATGATATGAAACAAGTTTTAGTTTTCTGCTGGCTGCTGCTGTTTTCTCAGTACTCTTATGGTTTGAGTTATGACTTGCCAGCGAATGGCGATAGTTTGGTAGGACGTAACGAAATTTATGTTGTGCCGCAAGGTAAATTATCTTTAGAGCATATTGCCGCACAATTTAGTGTTGGTTTGACGAATTTGATGCAAGCCAACCCAAATGTTGATCCTTTTCTCCCCAGAGCTGGGCGTAAGCTCATCATCCCCCAAAAATTGATCCTTCCTAAAACCGTTCGCCGAGGCATCGTCATCAATCTAGCTGAAATGCGTTTGTATTATTATCCTAAAAGAAAGAAGACCGTTGAGGTATATCCCATCGGCATTGGTGAAGTGGGAAAAGAAACCCCTGAAAATTGGATTACTCGGGTCTGGCGTAAAAAAGCCAACCCTACATGGACACCCACCACCAAGATGAAAGCAGAATATCTAGCACAAGGTGTAACTTTGCCAGATGTTTGGCCTGCGGGCTCTGATAACCCAATGGGAGCCTATGCACTTTATATAGGAAATATGTTTGCGATTCACGGCACTAACGCCAATTTTGGGATTGGGTTAAGGATCAGCCATGGATGTATACGCTTACGTAATAAAGATATTGAGCACTTATTTAAGACAATACCGATAGGGACAAGGGTACAAATTATTAATGAGCCAATCAAAGTTGCAGCTCTTGTTAATGGAGAACGTTACATCGAAGTTCATCAACCGTTATCAAAAAATCAGCGACAATTCGATTCTAATAGCGCTTTACCTTTAACCATTTCGAAACCAATAATGAGGTTTATTGCCAATGCTGCTACGGATTCGGAAGTGTTGAAACAGGCGTTAGAAGAACGTTCTGGGTTGGCAGTCGTTGTTGGAAAGGGGAAGAAAAAAGCCATATGAGAATTCAGATGGCTTTTGATTTTAGATTAGAAAGCTATGTTACTTTTGGCGACGACGTAAAGCCGCGACTGGAAGCAATAGTAGCGCTAACCAACCTAGAGAACCGCTGGATTTTTTAGCTGGCTCTGGTGTAGGCGCTGGAGTCGGAGCTGGTGCAGGTTTAGCATTAACTGTTGCCGTTACCGTTACGGGTTTACTGTCCCCGCGTCCATCGTTAGCCACGACTGTAAACTCATAACTACCCACAGGTGCACTAAAGGTAATGGTGTCATCTTTGGCAACAAATTCTACTTTTTCGCCTTTGGTTTGAGTCCACTTGTATGTAACAGTGTCGTTTTCAACGTCTTGTATGTTGGCTTTAAGAGTAACCTTGTTACCTTCTACAATACTAGAGTTTTCAGCTGTAAGCGTTGGCACAGTATTACCTTTAATTTTAACTGTATTCTCTTGAGTAACAGCGCCACGTCCATCAGCCACAGTGACAGAGAATTTGAGTTCATTATCACCTGCTGGGGAAGTAAAGGTGATCTTGTTGTCTTTAGCCACAAAATCAACTTTTTTACCGGCGGTTTGCTTCCAAACATAAGTATGGGTATCACTATCGGTATCTGTACTGGTTGCTATTAACTCTACTTTTTCAAGGTCTCTAACTTCAACGTCTTTTAATGTTACAACTGGTAGGCTGTTCCCATTAACTTTTACCTTGTTGGATACAGTGACTGTTCCACGTCCATCATTTGCTGTTACTTGGAATTCCAAATCGTGGTTACCAGCTGGACTGGTGAAGTCAATAGTATTGTCTTTTTGTGAGAAGGTGACTGCTTGCCCTTTTGTTTGTTTCCAAACGTATTTTAGGCTGTCGCCATCAGTATCACTGCCGGTTGCGGTCAAAGTAACACTATCGAGATCTCGGACTTCAATATCATGAACAGAAATGACTGGGAGGTTATTTCCATTTACTTTAACTGTTGCAGTAGCTTCAGATTCGATTCGAGTATCAGAAGTTACAACTTTAAAGGCTAATTCATGACTTCCAGCAGGAGAATTGAATGTCAAGATGGCTCCATTAGTTGAATAGTTAACAGCTTTTCCTGATATCTGAGTCCATTCATAAGTTAATTTATCGTTATCATCATCAGAAGCAACAGCAATTAATCTAACTTCTTCAACATCTCTGACAACTGCATTGCCTAACGTGACAGTTGGAGTCGTATTGTTAACCTTAACTGTTACGGTTGCTGGCATAGAAATGTTGCCATTACTATCAACCGCCTTAACTGTGATAGTTATTGTTTCTGTTTGTTGATTGATATAGCCTGATGGGGCAACCATTATTTGCCCTGATTTGGAAACAATTACATTAGTTGATGACGAACTTAATGTAATAAACTCAGTGATCGGGCTACTTAACTTATCAGGATCTGATGCTTTTACTGTTCCTAACACTGTCCCAGGTACAGTACCTTTATCAACGGTTACTTCAGTATTTTCAAGCGTAGGTGCAGAATTAGCCTCTTCACTTTCATCAATCTTGACATCCAAGTTACCATTTCTAGTTAGTAAAATAGCACCTTTGGCATTTGGATCTTTTTGGACTGTTAAGTAACCTTTTTCGCCTTTTTCTATCGCTTCCAGTCTTTCACTGTCAGCTTTCTCTGTTTTTCTGAAAATCGAAACTGTTCTAGTCGGTGCTACAGTGATTTCTTCAGTAACAAAATCGGCATTGGGTGATATTCTCCAATCAAATATGCTGTCTTCAACACGATAACGAACTTTAATGCTTTGGTTTGCTTTTGAAGCGTCAATTCCCACTTCTTCTGAACATGAAACCAAAGTCAGAAAATTGGTGCCAGCATAGTGAAGGCCACGGGTAATCGCACCATTTGGGATGCCATAACGAGTTGAAAAAGTGACAAGTCCTCCTGGACGGCCACGTCCAAACATTTCATTTCTTAATGCTTGTGCGCTGTAATCCCATGAACCATCGTTATCTACGTCAAAATCTACTTTGATACCAAATGGTTTATTAACTAAGAATGGGTCTCTTAATTGGATGGTATTTGTAATGATAAAGTTAGAATCACAGGCAGGTTGAGGTAAGAACTCAGTTGAAGCGCTGATTAAATCAAAACGTCTTTCATTTTCGACAGGATCTGTAGCTGTTAATGAAATTGCTGTAGGAGCTACAAGCTCTGTGTCAGCTTTGTTTTCAATAATGAATTGTTCTTGGTTATCAACCAAAACACGCTCTACATCAATTTCATCTTGAGATTTAGGCAGCATGTGGTAAACCACATGAAGTGCTTTCTCATCACCCTGCAAGAAGTCAATTGAGCCGTCAAACTCAACCTTTGTTAACAAATCACTGGCAACTTTGGCTGGGTTGTCTGTTCCTGGAGCAGGGAAGTTAATCATAGTTGAGGTTAGCTCCCACTCAGGAAGCTTGGCAGGCTCAATTTTTGCGGTAACATCAAAGCTGATAGAAGCTTTTGCTGGAACTTTCACATTATCGGGCACGGTTATGGTAAGTGCGCCTGAATCAATATCATCTTGATAACGAGGTGTAACTTTCAAATCATACGTTAGATCTTCATCGGAGAAGTTTTTAACAGTAATCGTTTTTGTTAGGGTTACTTCTGAAGAAGCTTTTACTAAACCAAAAGCTAATGCGGCTTGTTTAGTTGATTCATCCCATGCTACGACAGGAAGTTTTGATGCTTTTTCTACATCGACTAAACCGGCTCCAATGTAACTAATAGGTGCTAACGCTGTACTTGGCTTTTGTGCTTTTGGTTCCATAGTAACATCGAGGTTGGCAGCGTTCATCAAGGTTGCTTTAATTTCTAAAGCATTACGTTCTGGGAGTGCTTCGCGAAGTAAGCTTACAGCTCCTGCCGTAATAGGTCCTGAAAAAGAAGTGCCACTCGCTGGGGATAAACCATTTCCTGTACCTGGGTGTGCAGTTTGAATGGCGACACCTGGTGCAGTAATTTCCGGTTTTAATGTTCCTGCTATTGATGGACCACGCGAAGTAAAGTCTGCAATCGCACCTACAGAATCAAATTCTTTTGATACAAATGAGTAGGTAACATCATCGTCGGCAATTAGCTGCTTAAGCTTATTTCCTATAGCTTGTGTGATCCCCACAGATGGGATAGTGATATTGGTTGCAGAACCGCCTGGGGCTATATCTCCAGATCTATTATTGGCTATGATTACAAACTTTGCACCTTTATCTTGAGCATGCTTGACCTTATCAACAAATGCGCAAGCTCCACGATCGATTATGACGGCTTTACCAGTGAAATCAATATTGTCAGCAAATGCAACACAACCATTTTGATTTGATGCAGGATAAACTAACGGTGCATTGTCTTGGCTAAAACTAAAGTTATTTGAAGGGTTAAAGCCTGAGTTTAAAGCTTCTGCTTTTTCTCCATCAACTGTAGCTGTTAGTTCTCCTACCTTTCCTGTTGGATGTGTCATAGCTCCGACAGATAAAGCGTGATCTGAGGTGCTGGGACCACCGACAATAAATGGGGTTGGGCCATCGTTGCCTGCGGAAATTACGAGGTTAACCCCTAGTTCTACCATACGGTCAATTTGTTCTTGTACGGCATCACCACGGTTGTATCCAAATGAACCGCCTAATGACATATTTACCGTGTCTACACGATCAGAAATATCACCATCATTGTTTGGATCCATAGCACGCTCTAGTGCTCTTAATTGAGCTACACCAGGACAACCACCACCACAAACACTATAAACAAATAGTTCAACATCTGGTGCAACACCTGTTACCGAATGACTTACATGCGTACCATGACTTGTGCCAGCATCAATGGGATTTGGATCATTATTTATAAAGTCCCAACCACCTTGAACTATTCCCTGAGGCCAGTTTACTGAACCACCTCTATTCGCAACCGCAGCATCATAGGCTTCTTTTGTGCCCGCACCGCCAAAGATCTTATGTGTGTAATCAATACCTGTATCTAAAATGGCAACTCGTTGCCCTTGACCTGTCGCTACAGCATCATCGATAAGCTGTTTTGCTTTGATATATACTGCAGAATCAGCAACATGCAAGTCATAGTCATATATCGGCAGGATAGCCTCGACTTCTGGTAGTTGTTTTAAATGCGCAAGCTGTTTTTCATCACCGGCGACAATAATCGCGTTGACCAATACTTTCGTAGTGCTTAAAACGTTCAGACCCGAAATATTGCTTTCAAGGGCTGACATGACTTGCTGTTGAACATTTTCAATAGAATTTACTGCTTGGAAAGATGAATAACTTTCTCCCATGCTCATCGACATTTCTGATACCGACGGCGTTTTTAATTTAACCATCCAAGCCGACGCTTGTTGTTCTTTTTTAGGTGAAAGTTCGGCAAACTCTGGTGTTAAGTTAGAAGTCAGTCCCAAGGCTTGATACTTTTCAACGCCATTACCGACAGCATTACTTGAAAGTAGCGCCGCTGAAATAGCCAATGCTATTTTGGTTCTCATTAGATTTCCCTATTTTGGTTAACATTTGTGATTGGGATATGCATCAATAAGCATTTTTAATAATGCTTTTGTTCTAGTATGAAAGATGTAATTCTTTTGCTTGATACATTTCGAAACTAATTTTTAACCTTTTGTGTTTCTATTTGCAACATGAATTTAACCATTCCGTTGCAAAAACACTTGCAGATTTATATTTAAATCTCTGAGGGTTTTATTCCCCGCAGCTTGCTGCGAAATTAGGTGAATGAGTGAGTTTATACACAAGAGTCATAACGTAACTGTTTTGTTATATCACCTAGTTTTCCCAGCAAAATACAGAAGGGCAGTTTTTGATGAATCAGTTGACGAAGAACTGAAACAAGTC
>NZ_ML014793.1 GCF_003675895.1 Parashewanella curva | reverse complement strand
CCAAGTCATAACAGCCTACTATCAGGTTTCTGTTCGTCACAGCTACGTTTTGCCATTTGCTTCCTTCAGATTTCACCTCACGATGAACACCCTTGCATAGGCTAACGGTTCCCGCTCGACTGAGCCCATAGAGGACTTTCACCTCCTAGAACAACGCCATGCTCGGCGCACCCTAAAGGAAAAAAGCCAATCGTAAGATTGGCTTTTTTATGCTCCAAGAACACTATGGGGAAAAATACTAAACAGCTACAGCTAAAATATTGCTAATCGCCGCATTCCAGGTCAAAGTCTCTTGATTCGTTTTGATCGAACGAGAATTACAAAACTGACTGATTTCTGGTTCATTCAAAATATCGACTCCACCTAATTGTGAAACCAAGCCTTGTAATTCTCCATCTAGTAATTTCATGTCTCTGTCTTCGACACTTGCTTCTTCCAAAATGGAAAAATAGGCTGATATTTTCTCAATAGCCTCAGGAACTGGTACTTTTAATACGCCAAGTTCACCATGTATAGGAGATAGGTATTTTTCTAAATCTGTGCATTGCATTTGTACCCATTCTCTATCTCCTTCAGACACTTCTGGTCTCTGATTCTGTCTCTTAAACGTACCAATTAGAGCCCTCACCTGACTTAATTCATCGATGTCCTCTACTGTATTCAGAGTAAACTTGGCCAATACAGCTTCATCAACTTCGAGCATGAAAGTTTTGCTTGTCAGATCTATCTGTGATTCATGGATTTGGAATCTGCTCTTAAACTGGGGCGACATGATTGAATGCAGATTATTAAATTGTCGAACGACCTGATCTTTAGGTAAATCCGATGATTGAATAGCTTGGATTAAGGTTTTCACATGTCGTATTTTTAATGCAGCTCCCAAACTAGCATTTTGTTCAATTTGTTGAAGTACTTGAGCTAAACGCTGTTCTTGAGCTTTTTTAAGTTGAGTTTGCTTTTCTTCCGCGGCATGAGTTTGAAGGTTTTTTTCTATAATCTGGATTTGTTGTTCTATCGTTGCGTCTAAACTTATCGCTTCTGCATGAGCGAACTTATAGGCTCGAATCTGTTCATAACCTTCACTTACTCTCTTGGCTAGATTTGTTGTTGATATGTCATCATTGAGTTTAGCGAGTGCCATTTTTGCAGTCTCAATCATACCCTTTAGTTCTGTTAGATGAGATCGAGTTTGCTTAAGACTTTTTATTAAGTCATCGTCCCTTACCATTGATAACTTTGCATCAAAAAATTGAGCCATTAAGCCATCGCCTCTTTCCAGCAATTCTTTATCAGGCATGACATTTAATGAATCCATCAGCTGTTGTAACTCTTGCGCAGCTTCTTTAGCGGCTAAATTGGCGGCAGCCTGTGCTTCCATTAATGCAGCTTGTTTCTGTGCTTCAGCTGTTGCATTGTCCAACTCAACTCGCTTAAGTGCCATCACAAAATCTTTGTAAGCCTTTCTTACGGAAGGAATCGTCAAGTTTTCGCCTAATCTTTCAATTAAATTAAATTGGCAAGTCTTAGAGTCACCGTATGTTTTCTTAGTGACCTTCTGTTGCATTGCTTCTAATAAACCAACCAAATAGTCAATATCAGCTTTGCTGGATGCTTTTGTTACAGTCACCGGTTTATTAGTTGCATTATCACTTCCATTTTTAGACTTAAAATTATTTAATAATTGCTTTGGTATGAAGTTATGTTCAAGACAGGTTAAGTAATCGGCAGAGGGCATAAGCACGTCATCTTCTTCAACACAGCAAGCAAACTCAACATTCTGATTTCTTAGTCCTTCGATTACGAAACGAGCATCAACTGCAAAATTGGGTGCATCAATTATTTTACAGGTCAACTTTAAGCGGTTGTGATATTTTGGATCGAGAATGGTTTTTAATGCATCCCTAGCGGCTACCAAATCGGCTAGATTTTTAGCCTCTTTAATCATTTTTAATGACTTATTTATGACTGCAACAGCGTCCTGCGCATTCGGTTTAGCCCATTTTAATAACTTGATTCTTTCAGGTAATTTTGTAATTGCTGCTTGATACATTAAAGCACGCGTTTCTGCTTGTGATTGTGCTTCTTTTGAGTCCCCTACGTGCATCTTATATTTGCGTTCTTCAACCACAACGTCACCAATAACGATTTTAATCACTTGGAATTTGGGTTGAGTTGTTATGCCTGCAAAATGATCAACGGCAGGATCTGCGTCAACGAGTTGTAGTGTAATTAATTGCCGTGCTGATACGGGTAACTTAGCCACTAACTCAGCACTGGCTTTAACCATTGTAAATGCATCTTCTAGCGATATATTCCCATCTGTTGTAGAAGGAGAAACGGGTGTAAGCAAACCAGTGAACTCCTGGTAACTCAGACTACAACCATTATCCAATTTGCCTTGGCAGTGTTGATACAGTTGATATTTAGCACCGATTTTTTCAAGAGCAGGCAAAACCATACTATGAAATGGATTGTCAGAGGTTGAAACAAAAGTACAGATTGTTTGTTGGTTATAGATTAATTCTAAGCTCCAGACATCAGGCTTGCTTTCAACGGTTAGGGCATAGCACAGTTTATTCGCAATTTCTGGAAACTGCATTTTTATATCAATGAATTGTTTGAGTGCGTTAAAAGGTGCACATATAGAGCCTTTGCAAGCACTGTCCATTTTTCCTTCATTGTGTTCGAATTCCAGCTTTAGAGTGTCAACTGCAATTTTAAGACTTGCCTGTTTCGAAGAAGCTCCTTTAAGAGCAAAAGTTAAGGTGTCAAAACCAGTATTAGCTTGGCGTTTAGAAACATACTTCTGCATTACTTTTTTATCGGCTTCTGACTCTGATAAACGATCAGCCGTTTTTTGGGCTGATTGCTCACCAAATCCAGATCTTAAAGCCTCACTAGTTCCAACTCTTGACGTTGCCATAACAAAACCACCTTCTACAACATAGCAAAATACATTTAATATCAGGATGTTAAATCTAAATCACGTTATGGTCATGTTAATTGTTGTTAACATTAACAGAACACACCGGTTCTTTCTTAAGGCAAGCCAAACCTCTAGAGCTTGTACAATTAAAGAGCTACTGGTACAACACATATCTCATCGATTCATTTTTTGGATAAGTTTTTATGACCACATATCAACAAAAGTTAATCTTATTGAGTGCTGTGCTTTTATCATTCTTACCTGCGACTGGTAACAGCACTGAATTAAACCTACCTCACATACAAACAGTAGGAACGAGTACTGTGGAAGTGAAAGCCGATATGGCCACCATGTATGTTTCAGTTTCTGTTCATCAGTCCACAGCTAAACAAGCCAAAACCGAATCTGACAAGGCCGTAGTTGCTCTTAGCAAGAAACTAAAAAAAGCAGGCATCAAAGATAAAGACATCGACAGTGCTAATGTGACAGTTCAACCTGAATATCACTACCCTCAAAATCAAGCACCGGAAATGATAGGCTACAAGGCTACTCGAACAGTCTCGGTGGTCGTACACAACCTCAATACATTGAATACCTTGCTAGACAGTAGTATTGCTTCAGGTATGAACCAAATTAACTACATTGAGTACAGCAGTAGTCAGATGGACAAATACCAAGAGCAAGCACGAATGGCTGCGATACGAGATGCACAGTCAAAAGCAAAATCATTGGCTAAAGGTTTTGGTGAAAAATTAGGCCGAGTTTGGGAAATCAACTATTCAGGTAATGGCTATCAAGATTCAATGCCGCGCCAAGCAATGATGTATTCCGAAAAATCGACGGGGAAAACTTATGAGAATAAGACAATCACCATCAATGATAGAGTGGATGTGACTTATACTTTAAAATGATCCCTTCACTCCTCCATTCATATTCCAGTGTGAATGGGGATTTATTTACCTAAGAGGCTCGTAGTTTTTGAAGCTTTCACAATACCAATGGCTGCTGTTTGATGCCGATGAAACCTTATTCGATTTTGATGCTTTTTCAGGCCTTAAACATGCATTGTCTCAATATGGTGTAAATTTTACAGAAGATGACTACGCCGAATATCAGAAGACGAATAAAGCCTTGTGGGACCAATATCAAGCCCATGAAATCGATACCAATACATTGCAAAGACAGCGCTTTCACACTTGGTCTCAGCGTTTAAATGTGCCAGCCACAACTCTTAACGCCAACTTCTTAGCGTCAATGGCAGAAATATGCCAACCTCTGCCAGGTGCCCATGAATTGCTGAAATCCATAACGCCGGATGTAAACATTGGCATTATTACCAATGGGCTAACAGGATTACAACAAGGTCGTTTACACAATACAGGCTTTGACCAATATTTAGATTTATTGGTGATTTCTGAAGTAGTGGGTGTAGGAAAACCTAGCCCAGAAATCTTTGAGTATGCCTTTGAAAGAATGGGGCACCCTGAAAAAGCGAATGTACTCATGGTGGGTGATAATCTGCATACAGATGTTATAGGCGGAAATCGCTTTGGGATTGATACCTGTTGGTATAATCGCCATCAACTTCCCAATGAAACTGATATTATTCCAACGCTTGAAGTTCATTCTCATGAAGACTTTAAACGATGGTTATTGTCTTAACTCAAAACAATATAAATTAATCTCCAAAGCATACTGAAATCTCTGGTCAAACACCTGATTTCAATTTAGGATCAATCTCGCACTCAAATTTGTTGAAAATGGAGCCAGTTCGCATTATGGGGATCCGAGCCATAGTTGTTGATACCGCAGGAACAACAACCGATTTATCGTTTATTGAAGACACCCTTTTTTCTTATTCATTAGAAAAACTGCCCGCTTTTTTAGAGCAGCATCAAAATGATGTGCTCGTGGACAGTTGTATCTGTGATGTTCGCGAAATGGCACTTGAACCCGATGCCGATATCGCTCGTATTGCCGCTATTTTACAGCAATGGATCAAAGACGACCGTAAAGCCACGCCATTAAAAACACTTCAAGGTTTGATTTGGAAACAAGGCTATGATGAGCAAGAATTTACTGGTCACATTTTCCCAGATTTTATTGAAGCTATTAAGCATTACACAGAAAACAATATGAGAGTGTATAGCTTTTCTTCTGGCTCTGTAGATGCGCAAAAGTTATTGTTTGCCCACAGTGACGGTGGTGATTTAACACCTTTGTTCAGCGGTCATTTTGATACTAGAACCGGTAACAAAACCGATCCTCAGGCTTATTTGAATATTCTTAACACCACCAGCTTATCACCTAAGCAAGTGTTGTTTATCTCTGATAGACAAGAAGAGTTAAAAGCAGCTCAAGCGGCTGGACTGAATGTTTGTCTAATGTCACGTGATGCTGGGGTTCAATCTCAATATCAGCAGATCACTAGCTTTAACGACCTTTCACTGTAAGCCCTTTCTTGAGCGGAAACTTAAGTTTCCGCTCAAGCACTCTAGATTAATCCACCAACCATTGTTTAAGCTCAGCCCGAATGCCTTCTGAGATTGGCTGACTACGATTGGTTTCGTAATCAAAATGCACCATTTGAGTGCGGCCTTCGGCTGTAAGTTCATCATTTTGATAACACTTCTGATGCACTTCAAAACTTGAGTTACCGATACGACTAATACTGGTCACGACTTTTACATCACTTCCATAGAATGTTGGCGCTTTAAAGTCCACTGAAAATCCCGCTAAAATCAAGTTCCAATGACTGATCTCAAGTGATGGCACAAAGATTTTGAAGATAGGATCGCGAGCAGCTTCAAACCAGACAGGGATCACAGTGTTATTGATGTGTCCAAGCCCGTCAGTTTCGCTAAAGCGCGGCGAAAAATGAGTGGTGTATCCTTGTGTCATAAATTTTTGTTCCCTAACTAAAAAGCCGCAATATGTTGACTGCGGCTTTTTAAATTTACTTATACATAGCGCGAATTTCGCTGTCGTACTTATGGTAAATCATCTTACGACGTAGCTTCAAGGTTGGTGTGATTAGCCCTGCTTCCATTGAGAATGCATCCGAAAGCAGTGTGAATTTTTTGACTTGTTCAAAATTGGCCAGCTCTTGTTGTACTTCTTTTAAACGCTGCTCAAACAAATCGATCACTTTACTGTGACGCACTAAATCAAGGGGAGAAGAATATTTTAAACCTTGCTCTTTCGCCCATTCTTCTAACGCTTCAAACGCGGGTACAATCAAAGCTGTCACGTAATTCTTTGATTCGGCGATCACTGCTACTTGCTCAATGTAAGGGCAGCAGCCAACTTTACCTTCAACTCGTTGTGGCGCAATATACTTGCCGTTTGAGGTTTTCATTAATTCTTTAATGCGATCAGTGATGATCAAATTACCATTGTCATCAAACTTACCTGCGTCACCCGTTTTCAACCAACCATCTTCAAACGTAGTTTCATTTTCATCGGGTCGATTATAATACCCACGCATCACGGTATCGCCACGAACCATGATTTCATTGTTATCACCGATTTTAACTTCAGTTTCATCTAGCGGCTGACCATTAGAACCCGGAACACGATTATCCACAGTGTTACAGGTCACAGTGGCCGTTGTTTCTGTCATGCCATAGCCACAAAGTACTGGCACATCGATGGCTTGAAAAAAACGTTCAACTTTCGTTTCTAATGCTGCACCACCACAAGGCATAAATTTAAGTCGACCACCAAGGGCTTTCTGCAACTTGCTGAATACTAATTGGTTGGCGAGTTTCCATTGAAAAGCGAGCAGTGGATTTGAACCTCGACGACCTTGGGAAGCTTCGAATTTCTGCTCACCAATGGCTAATGCCCATGAAAACAACTTGCGCTTAGCTGGTGAAGACTTGATTACCTTGTCTTGAATAGCACTGTAAATTTTTTCTAAAAAGCGTGGTACAACACATAAAGTATGTGGTTTTACCGCTTCCATGGCTTCTTTGGCTTTTTGAGTATCAGTTAGGTAAACATTTTTTACGCCACGACATAAAGCATAAAAGCTCCAGCCACGCTCAAAGATATGGCTTAGCGGCAGCAACGCCAGTGATACTTCACCAGCATTGACTTTGAGCTTAGTGTCATGCTGACGAATTGTAGAAGCGATATTGCGATGATCAAGCATCACCCCTTTAGGCTGACCCGTTGTGCCTGATGTGTATATCAGGGTAAGTAAATCATCCAGTTCACTACTGGT
Organism: Parashewanella curva; assembly: GCF_003675895.1. Lineage (GTDB taxonomy): Bacteria > Pseudomonadota > Gammaproteobacteria > Enterobacterales > Shewanellaceae > Parashewanella > Parashewanella curva. The sequence goes on along the minus strand of NZ_ML014793.1, from coordinate 30,595 downwards.
TAATCGTGCCTTAAGCTCACCTTCACACAAATAGCTTTTGTCTTGCAATATCACATCAAAATGACAGTCACTATTGGACGTTAATTGAGTGTTTTCATCGAAAACAACGATCTTTTCAAGGCTTGGACATTGAGACTTCAACTCACAGGCTTGTTGGTAAGCCGCTTCGTCATCGACGAATAATACCTTAGCTTCAGAATCATTAATAATGAATGCGGCTTGATCTGTTGTAGAGGTTGGATAAAGGGGAACTACTACGTTTCTGGCTTTTAAGATGGCAATATCAGCGCATGTCCATTGTGGACAATTCTTCGACATGATGGCACATCTGTCTTGTGTTTGAACACCATTGTGGATCAACCACTGTGCCAATTGTTGGGTAACATCTTCAAAACGTTGCCAACTCACGCTACGCCATTTTTCCATGGCATCATAGCCCTCAAGGGCGATGGCGTCTGGTTGGCTACGAGTTTGGCTACGAAGTAAAGAAATTAACTGATACTGCTCTAACGACATAATAAATAGCTTACAACTGTTCCGCTTTTTTCGGCATTGTAGCGGAACTGTATTGGAATGCCAGAGAGTTTTTACTCAAATAATATGAACACCGTACTGATAAAAGTAAAAAAGCACTCTAGGGGAAACGATACACTCACACTCCATTACAATTTCAATCATGTTGTCGTTTGATTTTCTAATAATGACTCATTAGGCTAAGGCGTTTATTTCATCAAAATAAGGGACATTTCATGCAGCTATGGATGCTCAAAAGCGCCCGCTTAATGAAAGTGAATAAATCACAATGGGCAGCCCTATTGTTCATTGGCTTAGTTCAATCAGCACTTTCAGTAGCAGCGCAAGCTAACCTAACAAACACTACAGGTGAGCAATCATCCTGCTATCTAAAGGGCTTAAGTGAAAAAGTGCTTTGCGGAATGGTGACGGTTCCTGAGAACCCAAATAAACCTAACGCACGTAATATTGATATTCATTATGCCATTTTGCCTGCCATTAAAAACCAGCACCCTAGTGAAGCTTTTGTTGCTATTGCCGGAGGTCCTGGGCAATCGGCTATAGATAATGCCGCAGGATTTAATCGAACCTTTTCTAAAATCCGCGAAACTCGAGATATTTTACTCATCGATCAACGCGGTACCGGTCGCTCTAATATTCTTAACTGTGAATTTGATAATATCGATGCACTAGCTTTTAACGATGAAACTGTCGACAACCAAAAGGAAACACAGAAGTGTTTATCGGATTTATCGAAAAAAGCAGACGTAACCCAATACAGCAGTGATATTGCTGTCAGTGATTTTGAAGCCGTAAGAAAAGCGTTGGGCTACCAAAAATTCCATCTATATGGCATTTCCTATGGCAGCCGCATGGCACAACTTTATATGCGTCATTACACCCAATCACTCGCAACCGTGACTTTAGACGGTGTGGTACCGATGCAACAAAGTGTGCTTGCTATTGGTGAAGCTATCGACCGTTCTGTTGAATTGTTATTCCAAGACTGTAGGCAATCTAAAGCGTGTGATCAGGCGTTTCCTGAATTAAAACGGGATTATTTAACCACCTCGAAACGCTTACACGATCAACCGTATCAAGGAAAGGTAAACGATCCCTCTACCGGCGAACCGACTCATTTATTGCTCACCAAAAGCAAGTTCCTTGGCACTATTCGTATGGGCTTATATTCCAGTAACATTCGCTCACTATTACCTTATGCAATCCATCAAGCCAACAAAGGTAACTATCAATCTATTCTTGGTCTATATTCCATTACTCAGTCTGGTTTAGATTTAGCCATGGGAATGCATGCATCTGTCGTGTGTGGCGAAGACTTACCTAGACTGACACCAGAGCTTAAAGCCAAAGCTGACGCTAGCTATTTTGGCCGTTCACTGCTCCAAGTCATTGAACAAACTTGCCCTGTCTGGAATATGCCTGCTGTAAAGGCTTCATTTAGTCATGCTATTGATAGTGCAATTCCAACACTGTTGCTGTCAGGGGAACTCGACCCTGCAACACCACCGTCTTGGGGACACCTAGCTGAAGAAAAGTTAACTCATGCCAAACACTTTATTGCTCCATACGCGACTCACGGTGTCGCATTACAATCTTGTGGTAATAAGTTAGTCGCTCAGCTCGTCAACGAAGGCAATGTCGATAAGCTTGACGATAAGTGCCTTAAAAAAGATCTGCGTCGCAGTTTTTACCTCAATGCCAGTAGCGTTGAACCACTGCCAGCTAAGGCTAAGGAGTAAGCCATGATAGAAGTTAAACACTTATCGAAACGGATTGGTGATGTACAAGCTCTGGATGATTTGAGCTTTAAAGCGTTAAACGGTCAAATTACAGGACTACTCGGCCCCAATGGCGCTGGTAAAACAACCTGTCTGCGCACTTTATTTGGCTTACTACAGCCTGACGATGGCGTAGCGGAAATTGATGGTATTGATGTACGAAAAGATCCCATTGCCGCTAAACAACAATTAGGGTTATTCCCTGATCCTTTCGGTTTATATGAACGCTTAACGCCAAGAGAATACATCAGTTACTTTGCTGAACTGAGCGGTCTTTCAAAAGCACAGGCTAAAGACGCAACTGAACGCGCTATCCAAATGCTAAAACTTGACGATATTGCCGACCGCCGCTGTAAAGGTTTTTCTCAGGGTCAACGTATGAAAACCGCATTAGCACAAGCCATCGTCCACCAACCTACTAATGTGATTTTAGATGAACCGACTCGTGGTTTAGATGTTATGAGTACCCGTTTACTGCGAAGTAACTTGCAACAACTAAAAGAGCAAGGCCACTGTGTATTGTTTTCCAGCCATGTTATGCAAGAAGTCGCTGCTTTGTGCGATCAGGTTATCGTGATGGCAAAAGGCAAAGTGGTAGCTGTAGGCAGCCCAGAAAAGTTATGTGAGATGGCAGGTGAAACCTCATTGGAAGAAGCCTTTATCAAGTTGATTGGCAGTGATGAGGGGATCGCAGCATGATGAAACTCTTAAATACCCTACTCAAAAAAGAACTGGTCGATGCGATTCGTGACAAACGCTCGGTAATGGCGGTGATGTACTATGCCATTGGTTCACCATTACTCATGTGCGGCATATTTTTTATGTTGATCAATAAGTTTTCAAGTCCTAGTGATTTGAATATCACCATTAAAAAATCTCAAAACGCGCCTGATTTAGTCCGTTATCTTGAAAGCCGTGGTATAACCCACGGTACAGGTGAAGATCTTAAAGCGATTACATTGACGATCAGTCATGACTTTGCCAAAGACATGAATCAAGGAAAACCCGCAACAGTGACTTTGATCGCTGATAACTCAGAGCAAAAGCTTAAAAGTTCAATCAACCGTGTTCAACGTGCTTTGCAAGGCTATAGTAGTGAGATGGCAAGCCTTAGATTGATTGCTCGTGGTATTAACCCTGCCGTAGTACAACCAATTAAAGTTGTCATGGAAGATCAAGCGACCAAACAATCAAAAGGAAGTTTTATCTTCGGAGTTGCTATTTTAAGTATCATTTATGCAGTGTTTATTTGCGGTATGAACCATGCCATAGATACCAGCGCTGGTGAACGTGAACGTAACTCTTTAACCTTATTACTCAGCCACCCACTGTCGACTCGTCAAATCGTATTATCTAAGGTGTTAGCAGTAACCACACTAGCGATGACAGGGCTATTATTAACTTTGCTGGTATCCAAAGCTGCCTACACTATTGTGCCATGGCAAGAATTAGGCTTTACCATAAACGTGAGTTTTGAGTTTGTCGTCTTAGGTTGTTTATTGGCGTTGCCAATTGCGATTATGGCATCAACATTACAACTTTTTGTTTCGTTTTTCGCAAAAAGCTTCAAAGAGGCTCAAACCTATATTTCGTTTACCTTGTTTGTGCCCATGATGCTGTCTATCGCCACCAGCTACGATTTAGCTCCTGATACTTTACAATGGCTGCCCGTTTCAGGTCAGCAACAAGCGTTAATGGATTTTATCAAAGGTAAAGCCATCGATATGGCACCTTTAATGGCATCAAACCTAATAACTTTGTTGCTGTCTATTGGATTGATATTAGGAATGGAAAAAGCGTTAAAAAGCGAAAAGACGATTTTTGGACTTTAAATTTCCTTATAAAAAAACCGCTTGGCCTCAGTCAAGCGGCTCTTCTTTTATTGCCATGCTTTACACTGAGTTTCATCACACTTTAGCCCAACATTATTTTTAATTTCCCCGTTGTAGATGATGGCGTCAGTCGATATGTTCGCCACTTCAACATCCGTAGGCGTATCACTTTTACTAAATTGACTATTATTTGTTACGCATTGATTAATTACACCTTTTTTATACGATGGTGAGTAAACAAAATACAATCTCACTTTAGATGACGAGTTAAAAATAGGGTAACAACCTTTCAGTTTTGCCCCTTTAGCGGCACTCTTGCAAAAGTCAGCCCCTGTTGGAGAACCAACACAGCCGGGATTGACATTATAATTACTTGCTTGAACTTTTTTGTCTGTTGAATGACAGGGTTGAGCTAAAGCAAAAACAGGCAGGGCAAGGGCAAGAAGACTAAGTTTTTTGACGATTTTAGAGATTTTCATGTTGAGTACCTCAATAGATAAAATTAGTGACATCCATTTTTATCATCGTCCATTCGAAGTAAACGTTACTCTCCAGTGAATAAATATTCAACATTTTTCATTATTCAATACTTCGGACAGTTTTTGATTGGTCGCGCCTCAATATTTAGTAAGTCATTGAATTTTAATGAATCTGTGTTTTCAGATTCAATTTATAAAATTTTGTAAATTCAATTACTTATAAAAAGTGTCCGAACCATTGATTATTACCAACAAATTAAACTGTGTTTAGATACCTTGGCACTCTAATTTTCTATTGCTAAAACTATTCAAGGGCACCTAAAAATAGGCCTAATTAATGTCAGTGATTACATCAGGGTTTCAGCCATACGATTTATCAAAGCTAACACAGCAAAGGCTTTGCCAAATAGCCTGCGCAACCTCAAAAGAGGAAGCAGCAGCTATGGGTTGGCTTGATAAATTAGTTGACTATGTGTTTCGTGGAAACACAAAGTATGATGCCATTACCCAATTGTTCGAAAATATCGCTTATGTAACCGACGGCAGCGATCACTATAATGCCACTCACCTTGGTCCAAATATCCCTCGTAAAATTAATGGCTTTGATAAACCCGGTTACCTAAGAGATGATCAAATCAGAAGACTCTATATGTTACAGCATTGTCTTCACGGTGAGACTCCATTAGCTGATGCCATTCGTATAGAGTTCACTCCCACACACAGAATTCAGCAGCAATCGATTCAGGCTGAGACTCCTACATCACAAAACTATATTTTTTCAATTTGGATTGGTGACCAATCTCAAGCCTTGTTAGAAATCCCTGATATTCAGCCTTTGGATTCCGACTTCCAACTATCAGACGATTACCTATACAGCCTAACTTGTCAGTTGGCATATCAAGCCGCAAAATTGATTCGAGAGCAACAAGCGGGACGAATGACAGAAGATAACTTGTCAACTCAACTGCAAAAACTCACCTCTAAATTCTATAGAACCGTAGGCGGTCAACAATCACTACAACAGCTGAGAGTTCAGCAAATCTTAAATACGGTTAAATTGAGCGATAACACAACATTACTTCAGTTATGTTATCGACAATAATCTACTAAAAATTTGATTTTTAAGCGTATCAGCAACATTATCAAATTTTCATCATATTTTGGTCAAATAAAGCTCTCATAATTCCAAAAAATCAGCTATTATTCGCGCAAATTTATAACGACCAATTGGTTGATTTAATTATATTGTTTTTGATGTAACCTTTATTTATTGAGCATTGACAGTGAACGACCACGAATTTCGAATTAAACGCAAGTTTATCATTAAGTTAGGCAAAGCTTTACACAAGTTTGGTACTCCCGCGTATCGACTTGAGGCCCATTTAACTAAAGTCTCTCGAAGCCTTGGGCTTGAGGGCAACTTCGTTATTTCACCAACATCAATGACCTTTGTGCTTCATCACCATGATGAGCATGAATATAACCACCTTGCTCGAGTAAAACCGGGAGAGTTGGATTTAGGTTCATTAGCTCGGACCGATGAATTAGTAGATGAGTTGATCTCTGGACAACGAAATCTAGATGAAGCGTTAGATCGACTAGACGAAATAGCAGATAAACCAAATCCTTATGGAACCGCGTTAACTTGGCTAGCATTTACCGTCTCTGCCGCCGCTTTTGCCATGTTGATGAACACCAGTTGGAATGATGTATTTTGGTCTGGTGCATTAGGTTTTATTGTTTTTGCCTTTGTGCTTATTGCTGAACGCTCTCGAAAAATGGCTGAAATGCTAGAACCGCTTTCCACGTTGTTTGGCGGTTTTGTGATGTGCGGCGTTGCTGCATTATTCGATTCGAGTATCAACATTCCTGTGGTCATTTTATCGGGGGTAATTGCTTTTGTCCCAGGATTAGCCTTAACCATTGGGTTAGCGGAATTAGCTTCTCGGGATTTGATTTCTGGTACTGCTCGAATTATGGATGCCTTAATGCTGTTATTTAAACTGTATTTTGGCGCATTTCTTGGGCTAGCCATTGGTCATGCCGTATTTGGTACAGTAACCCCGACCCAGTCAATGCCACTGCCCACAGGTTCGGTATGGACTGCCGTACCATTATTATCTATCTGTCTGGCTATCATGTTTAAAGCCAGACCTAAAGACGCACCTTGGGGAGTATTAGCAGGGATCATCGCCTTTTCTTTCGCGATTTTGGGTGGTAAATACATCGGTGACTCAATAGGTATCTTCTTCGGTGCGATGGCCGTTGGGATTTACTCCAATTTATTTGCTCGTTGGATGAAAGCCCCTGCTTCCATTGCGTTACTGCAAGGTATCGTTATTTTGGTACCGGGCAGCAAAACCTATATTGGTTTGAACTCTTTAATTGCGGGTGAAACCATGCTGAATCAATCCCACATTGGTACACAAGTGTTCTTGATTTTCATGTCTCTAATCGCAGGGCTAATTTTTGCTAACGTGGTTGTATCTCCTCGTAGAGAGTTATAATCCCCAACAATCTCCTGTTTAATTCCCATTTATGCCGTCATAATAACATGGCGGCTTGCTCCTCTCCTTTAATTATCTAGGCTACACTAAAGAAAACACTTCACTTTTTAAAACCAACGAGACCTGCTTAACATTGAGGTCGGATAATAATATGGCAATGTTCAAGCAACACGTTATGCTGTTAGCTTTCATTTTCTGCTTGTTTAAGCTTTCACCCGTATGGGCGAATGACGAGCAGGCCTTTGTTATCAATCAAATCACCATCATCAATCACTCTATTTTTGATCAATCCAGCAAGGACAATTTCTTTATCCATGACTGGGCAAACTCATTGCACACAACCACTAAAAAGTCGGTTATCCGTAATCATCTGATTTTCCAACAGGGGGATAAGGTCACCAGCGCAGATTTAAATGAAGCGCAACGTATTCTTCGCAGCAAACGCTATTTGCGTGATGCAAAGGTCTACTTCGCACCTTTAAAAAACAAAATCAAACCAACGAGCAAAACGGTAGTGGTAGAAACTTGGGATAATTGGTCACTGCTGCCTACCGCAGATTTCAATCGTACAGGTAATGAGAGTCGCTACTCTGTTGGCGTTAAAGATGACAACCTGATGGGCTTAGGTATTCGTACTCGCTTGAAATATAACCATGAAAGAGACAGAAACGGATATCATGCAAGCGTTTCAGCTCCCATCAATTGGATTGAACATGGTATTGCCACTATCGGCTATGAACGAAACAGCGATGGTCAGGTGTTAGACTGGTCTCTGATCAAACCCTTTTATTCAAATCAGACTAAAACCTCGTTTTCCATCACCCATGATGATGATCATCGTGTGGATGAAATTGAGCAAAATGGTGATGTTGTCAATAAATTTGCTCACAGCACTCGCTTTTATAGTGGGCAATATGGTTGGTTATTACATAATGATCAGCAAGCATTATCCCGATTTCGATTGGGTGTAACTCAACAACAAGATCGTTTTTCACCTACCAGTACATTGTCTGTGATCCCAAAAGATCGAAAGTTCTTTTATCCATGGGTGGGGTTTCAATACATTCAAAATGATTATCATGAGTTCAACAATGTGCGGGTGCTAGATAAAAATGAAGATATTAATTTAGGTTGGACACATACTCTCAAACTAGGGTTTGAATTAGACGATAAGCGCAACAATAATTTACCGGGCTACCATATCAATATCCATACAACCAAAGGCCATCAACAAGATAACAATTTATGGCTGTTCAGTTTAAATGGAAACGCAACCTTAGCGACCTCCCATAGTGACTATTATCGCCTAGACCTTCAAAGTGAATTTTTTCATTTCATTAACCCTAAATGGATCTTTTATTCAAAAGCGAAGCTGTCATTTACCAATAACTTGCCCTTAGATTTATTAAACTCACTAGGGGATGACTCAGGACTAAGAGGCTATCCACTTCAATATCAACATGGTGATAATACTTGGTTATTGAGTGCAGAAATTCGTCGTATACCTAATATCAATTTATTTGAACTCGCTGATATTGCCTTGGTTGCGTTTGCCGATGTCGGCCAAGCCTATGGTTCGGGTACCACCAGCAATCAAGATCAAGGAATACTCACAAGCATAGGTGCAGGACTGAGAATTTATTCATCAAAATCCAGTAACAATAGTGTTGGCCATATTGATCTGGTTTACCCCATCAATTCAGATCCTTCCATCCAAGGACTAGAGTTTCGATTTACCGTCAAACAATCCTTATAGGAAAATTTTCAAACTATCGACTACCTTTAATGAACAGTTGTTTTGAGTAAAGGAGTCACTCAAATGAAAATGCAGTATACCGCTCTAGCCACTTTACTAGCAGGACTACTCTCTGCTTGTGGTGGTAGTAATAACAGCACAGAGAATAAACCCCAACTTAACACCTTAGCAGGCCAAGTCATGGCTGGCGCCGGTTATATACAAGGCGCAAAAGTTTGTATGGACACCAATGACAACGCCAAGTGTGATGATGCAGAGCCATCAGTCATTTCAGGTACGAACGGTGAATATCAATTTGAAAACCTCACTGATGCTGCACTAACTCAGTCACCTCTGATTGCAGAGGTCGGTACTGAAGCCATTAATTCAGATACTAATAAAGCGGTAAAAAGACCCTATTTGATGTCGGCTCCAGCCAATTCCAATACCGTAAGCCCTGAATCGGCTCAAGTTAAGCACTACATGGACGTTTTCAAAATTACAAGGGCAGAAGCTGAAGAATTGGTTAAATCGATTATGGAAGTCGAAGCCGAAACAGCTAAACAAGCAAAAGAAAAGTATAAAAATCACCAAGAAGCAGCCAAATCTTCTAATCCTAAAATAAAAGAAATGGCGATGCATATAAAAAATATGTTCTTAGTCATGACATACAACATGGGCAACGCCTACGAAGGCATCCAAACAAACCCAAGCGGTGCACCTGCATTTAACGGTGTTTCTATTCCTGACAGTGCCAATGTCACACACAAACAGCTTATGAAGCTTGTCATGCAAAAACAAATCGACAGCATGCCGACCATTAATAAAGTCGCTCATCAACATGCTGAAAGCGGTGCGAGTCAGGATACAGACTTTGCAAATATCAATTCAGCCACTTTAGCTAAAATGCAGTTACAGACTGATAAGCTTGATGAGCAAGTCAAAGCATTAGCCGCTTCAAATTCAAGCACCCCAGCCAATCTGCAAGAGGCTCTTACTGATAATTCTATCCATCAGTTTACATCGGATAAGGACAATGTTGTTCCTAATATTCAAGTGAACTCATTTAATATTGAAAACCAAATGTTGAATGAAACCCAGAAAAAAGCCGATAGAGATAATCCATCTCTCGCTGCTTTTCCAAAGCCAGAAAAACATGACTTTTTGGTACCTGATGGCAATGGGGACTGGATGCGTCCCGATAACGTTTACGAGGTAAAGCCTAATAGTGATAGCACTAAGGTTGATCTTGTTAATAAAAGTAACCCTGATCTCAAAACCACATTATCGGCTTTAGAGCACACCTTAGAGGATTTGAATACGGATACGCAGTTTTTAAGTGATCCAAGCATGAAAACTCACATGAAGCTCATGTCTGGTGATGCAACATTTAGCGATGATGCTAAAGCCATGAAAGTGACATCTTCTATCAATAAAGAAACTCTTATGCTTGATAACCCTCTAGCTTGCGAAATCGGCAATGAGCTAGATCGCAGAACTTGTTTCACAAGAGTTTCTGCTCATAACAATAATGTCGTTACACTTGATCCAGTATCTTTAAGTGATATCACCTCTACAGAACCGTCTAATGGCGATATCGAAAAACTGAAAGGCGCCGTCGTCGCTTACAATGGCAGTCGTTATATCGTCGCAGAGCTTTTACTACCTGAAAACAGCTCAGCGGAAGGTATAGCTAACTATTACCTTGTACAAATGGTAACAGCCGACGATGGCTCTAAAAAAGAAGCATCGTTATTTGCAACAGGGAGCTGGAAAGAACAGGCAACCATCATTCACAAATTGATACTGGCCGTGCTGACAGTTCCAGAGAAAGTATTAGCCTTCGATACTTCAGGTAACACCAAAAAAGACATGTTTTATACCGAGGCTGACGACAAAGTGAGACAAGGTCATAAAGGTTTCTCAATGCCAATGGATGGCGTTGTCGTTAATATGGCAGCTATGAATGACATCAGCAATAATATGGACACTGAAAAACTCAGTAGTAGCCCGATAGAGCAATTCATCATCCAATTAAAAAGCAGGATCACGCCTTGCGCTACCGGAAATAGCATCAACGGCAAGCTGTTGTCCAAATCTGATTATGATGTGTCCGTAAGCAACTGCCAGCCTTTCTTGGTTAGCTATGGACTTCTGCCTCCCGAAAAGTTCACAGCAGATGATACTCCTCTCATTTCATATGATGACAATGGAGATCAAGAGAGCAAAATCACTCTGAGCTCACAAGATTCAGATGAAACACCTTGGAAAGTCGGAGCTTGGCAGGGTACAGCCTCATCAACATCAGTGGCTATCCGCTGGAAGATCGATGAAAAAGGCCACTTAACCTTCGAAAAACTAGATGATAGCAACGAACCTGTTGAACGAGTAACAATGGCTCCTCTAGAGAGAGAAGGCATTGTGCTTTCAACTAAAGTGTTCCATGAAGATAAGTCAAAAGCACCTATTGATGGTAAACTGGGCATCATTAGCGATAAGACGTTTATCGTGAACCCTCCACAACCATAGTAATCTCATTGTATTTAACCAAAAAAATGCCGCTGAATCAGCGGCATTTTTTATCAATAGGACGATCAAGTTATTCTATATAGGCTCTAAATTGCTTATTCTTCGATAGCACTGCCTGAGTGCCTTTCAAACTAAACGAATACCCACATAACTGAGCTTTACCACGCAATGCGACATCTTTAATAATGCTCGCCGTATCCAAAGGCGAAAATTGGGCTTCGGTACTGGTATCTGGCAACAGTTTTACCTGAATAGGTCGATACTTTGAACCATTGTTAAAGGTCAAATTTTGGCAGTCTTTATCCCCTTTAGCGGTAGCAAGACTCCACAGGGTTTGTGGTTGCCCTGTATCTCCATTCCACGACATAAACAATTTGTCGCCTTCAAGAGATAAATTAAATCCATCTTTAAACTCTACAGAAGTTCGCTCCACCAAAGGCTCTGCTGGAGAAACCTGCTGCTCAACATTAGCATCATCGTTGGATTCAGAAGAAAAGACAAAGCTTAGAAATATCACTGATAGCACTAAAACCATTATGCCAATGGCAGCCATTATGATTTGTTGACGCGACAGAGGCAGTTTATCTAACCAAGTGATCCGATTGGGTTGGTGGTGATATTCTGGTTCTTCTTGCTGCTCTTCAACACTAGCATCATCCATAAATACTGGCTCAGAAGCACCGTCAAGGCTCGGCTCAACTCTACGGGCTGGACGGCTCATTGCCACATTAGCAGTAACCGGGCCTTGATAACCTAGTACATAACGTCCTTGCCCTTGGCTGGCTGGCAAGGCAATGAAACTGGAGAGTAATAACATCATCACTCCAGTTATTAAGCCTACACTCCAGCTTTCTGTGAAATAAACCATTAAAGCCCAAATCAGCCAAGCCACAATTATAACGTAACTCCACCATTGAGGCTTTTGAGCATCACGCACTCGGCGAAATCCAGTTAAACTAATCACAGGAGCCCCAAGTAAAGTAGGAATAACAATACTGGCATTCAGACCAAATAATGCCATCCAAATTAAGGCAAAAAAATAACTGGCAGACAGGATGGCAAGTGTGCGCAATCCAGAGTCTTTACCACGAAAACAAAATAAAGAATTCAGTAACACGTAATAACCCTATTTAGGCTTCATTAAGATGCGTTATAATAACGGTTTATCTCAGCGTTATGGCTTAAAAGCAATAACGCTCTCAAATTATTATACTTGAAATTGTACCTTGCAAGACCATGAAAACCAGCACCAATTTCAAGAACATTTATCAAAAACTGGATCAGATGCCCATGAGTGCCCAAGGAACCCTTTTTATCATTTCAGCCCCAAGTGGAGCGGGAAAGTCTTCATTACTCAGTGCCTTAATGCAAGATCGTCCAAAGGATATGCAAATTTCAGTCTCCCATACCACTCGCGCACCGCGTCCAGGAGAAGAAGATGGGGTCCATTATCACTTTGTCGGCCAGAGTGAATTTAAGGCATTGATTGAAAAAGAGCAATTTGTCGAGTGGGCAGAAGTCTTTGGTAATTATTACGGTACATCCCAGACGGTAATCGAAGACACACTTAACAAAGGTATTGATGTTTTTCTTGATATCGACTGGCAAGGAGCACAACAAGTCAAAAAACTTATGCCTAATGCTATTGGCGTATTCGTTTTACCGCCATCAAAAGCCGAGCTTGAGCGTCGATTAACCGGCCGTGGACAAGACAGTGCTGAAATTATTGCTGGGCGTATGGCGCAAGCGGTTTCTGAAATTTCCCACTACAATGAGTATGATTACGTCATTGTTAATGATGATTTCGATACTGCACTGGCTGATCTTAGAGGTATTGTTCGCGCTCAACGCCTAACACTTACTAGTCAGACCCATAGACATGATGGTATGCTTAAGGGTCTATTGGCAGAATCTCTATAATCGTGTAGAATTTTGCGTCATTTTTTCGATTAAACTTTGGATTGGAGTTCTAATACATGGCTCGCGTAACAGTAGAAGATGCCGTTGAACAAATTGGCAACCGTTTTGACATGATTTTGGTTGCTGCCCGTCGTGCTCGCCAAATTGCAGTACAAGGTAAAGATCCTATGGTTGAAGAGCAAAACGACAAGCCAACCGTAATCGCTCTTAGAGAAATCGAGCTTGGCCTTGTAAACGCTGGCACCTTAGATGCTGCAGAGCGTCAATCAGTTCGTGAGCGTGAAGCTGCAGAAATCGCAGCCGTTGCGGCCATTGCTGAAGGTCGTCAACTGTAATCATCGACTTAATTAGTTGATGATTTGAGCCTAGTAAATAACTAAGTTCTTACAAGGATTGATGAAAGGAGTAGCGAAACTTGTATCTGTTTGAAGGTCTTAATGAAGTAGCCTCGAGTTATCTCACGGCAGAACAAATTTCTCTCCTTAAGCAGGCTTACCTTGTTGCCAAAGATGCCCATGAAGGGCAAATGCGCAGCAGCGGTGAGCCTTACATCACCCACCCAGTCGCAGTTGCTACTATTGCTGCAGAAATGCGCCTCGATCACGAAACCGTGATGGCCGCTTTGCTGCACGACACCATTGAAGATACCCCTATCACTCAAGAGCAACTTACTGAGCTCTTTGGTGAAGACGTTGCCGCTTTGGTTGAAGGCGTATCTAAGCTCGACAAGCTAAAATTTCGCGATAAAAAAGAAGCGCAAGCGGAAAACTTTCGCAAAATGATGCTGGCCATGACCCAAGATATTCGAGTTATTCTGATCAAGCTCGCCGATCGCACTCACAACATGCGAACTCTAGGTTCATTGCGCCCAGACAAACGTCGCCGAATTGCTCTCGAAACGCTTGAAATTTACGCTCCTATTGCTAATCGTTTAGGTATTCATAATATTAAAACCGAATTAGAAGAACTCGGTTTTAAGGCGTACTATCCTAATCGTGCACATGTGTTGCAAAAGGTGTTAAAAGCCGCTCGTGGCAATCGTAAAGAGCTGATCCAAGGGATCAAAGATGCCATAACCACTCGCTTAAACGATAATGGCATTGTTGGCACCGTAAAAGGTCGAGAGAAGAATCTTTATTCCATCTACAAAAAAATGCGCAGTAAAGAGCTGCAATTCCAAGAAGTGATGGACATCTATGCATTTCGCATTATTGTCGATTCCGTCGATACTTGCTATCGAATTCTCGGAGCCATGCATGGACTATACAAGCCTCGCCCTGGCCGCTTTAAAGATTACATCGCCATCCCAAAAGCCAATGGTTATCAATCTCTGCACACGTCATTAATTGGCCCCCACGGCGTTCCTGTTGAAGTGCAAATTCGTACCGAAGACATGGAACAAATGGCTGATAGAGGGGTAGCGGCACATTGGGCTTATAAGTCTGATGATAAAAACTCTACAGGCACTACCAGCCAAGTACGTGCCCGTAAATGGATGCAAAGCTTGATGGAGCTTCAACAAAGCGCCAGCAGCTCATTTGAATTTGTTGAAAACGTTAAGACCGACTTATTCCCTGATGAAATATATGTTTTTACACCTGATGGTCGTATTCTTGAATTACCATTAGGTGCAACTGCGGTCGATTTTGCTTATGAAGTACATACTGATGTGGGTAACACTTGTGTAGGTGCAAGAGTAGATCGTCACGCTTACCCATTAAGCTTGCCATTGCAATCAGGTCAAACGGTGGAAGTGATCACCGCCGGAGGTGCTCGCCCAAATGCGGCATGGCTGAATTTTGTCGTAACAGCGAAAGCTCGCTCTAAAATCCGTCAAGTGCTTAAAAACGTGAAAGGCAGTGATGCTATTGCCCTTGGTCGTCGTTTGCTTAATCACGCTTTAGGTGAACATAAGCTGGATACGATTCCGCAAGAAAACATTGAGAAAGTATTGACTGATACTAAGCATGACAATATTGAATCATTACTTGCTGATATTGGTTTAGGTAATGCAATGAGCATCGTCATTGCACAACGATTAATAGGCGATCGCCCACCTGAAAATGATGATTCAGATGAAGACAATGACTCTCATCTCATGCCAATTCGTGGCGCTGAGGGTATGCTGGTAACGTTTGCCAACTGTTGTCGCCCGATCCCAGGTGATGCCGTCATCGCTCATGTGAGCCCAGGGAAAGGCTTAGTGGTTCACATGGAAAACTGCGCCAATATTCGTGGCTATCAAACAGAGCCTGATAAATACATTCCAGTGCAATGGGATAATGCCGATGGTGCAGAGTTTGAAGCAAATCTTCGCATTGAAATCGTGAACCACCAAGGGGCATTAGCAAAAATCACCGCTATTGTTTCCGCCGAAAACTCTAATATTCACAATTTAAGTACCGAAGAGCGCGATGGTCGTGTTTATTTGATCAATTTACGCATTTCGGTTACTGACCGTATTCACCTTGCAAATGTGATGCGTCGTATTCGTGTGTTAGCGGAAGTGTTGCGAATATCTCGTAATAAGTAAGGCCACTAAAATGCAGTCCATAAAAAAATTACTCGATGTAATTCCAGCGCTTGAAGATCAGCTTTCTCTATTTACTTCAGCCGCTTTTCAAGAAACCTTCCTGTCATCGCAACACAGAAAATTGGTGGCTTGGTCAGCTGCTTGTGCATCACAAAGTGAACCTTTACTTGGCATTATCAAGGTTGAATTTGGTGAGTTATCCCAACACGAACAGAAGCTCGTGTTTACCGCAAGCAGCAGAATGGCTGTCACAAACCCCTATTTTATGAGCAGAAATATTCACCCTTTGCAAGCAGGTGGCTCATTATCCGATTTAAAAATGCGGCCATTTCAACAGCTGAATATTGAGGATGACACGGGTTACCACTATGCTTGCATCGCAATCTCATTAATCAATAACGGTTTTGTTTGTTTTAATAGCCATTTAAATAGCCTTAAGTCATCTGGTCAAACGGATGAGGCTATCGATCAAGCGTTAAGACTCGTCGCTTCAATTCAAAGCCTTAAGCAGGCTTTATTTAATGAGAAATTGTTAAATAACCTCAGCCCTGCATAAGCCAACCTCTACAGCACAGCTACTTATGCGTATTTCTGCGTTAGAACAGCCCGAAATAGACCTGCTATTACGGACTGTTCTGCCTTGAACTACACAAAATTAGCAGCACTGTAGATAAAAATTCATGGTTTATTTTGTAAATCAGAATGTTATTGATTTCGTTATACAGAGCTGAGGTTAAAAAAGATAAAATAAGCGTTTCCAAAAACTCTCTTGTTATCTCCTTTTCTCTTTAGTTAAACTGTCATTCCTACATGGACTCATTCAAAAGAGAACTTAAAATGGCAGAAAAACAAATTATCGCTACTGAAAATGCACCCGTCGCTATTGGTACCTACTCTCAAGCTGTAAAAGTAGATAACACCGTCTATGTATCAGGGCAAATTCCGTTAGTGCCTAGCACAATGGAAATGGTAAGTGATGATTTTGCAGAGCAAACTGTTCAGGTATTTGAAAACCTAAAAGCTGTCTGTAATGCTGCCGGTGGTGAGCTGTCTGACATTACCAAACTCAATATCTTTTTAACTGACCTATCTCACTTTGCTGTGGTCAATGAAATTATGGGACGCTACTTTAGCCAACCTTACCCAGCGCGTGCTGCTCTAGGTGTAAAAGAGCTGCCTAAAGGCTCACAGGTTGAAATGGACGCCATTATGGTGCTGTAATTAACAGTATTGTTTCATGTTATAATCAATACCATTGAGTTAAGGCGCAATAGCGCCTTTTTTATTTTTGATAGACCGTTGAAAACATGACTCCAGAACGCTTTACTCGCATTAATGACATGCTAAACCATCGCCAACCAGATCTAACAGTATGTTTAGATCAAGTCCATAAACCCAACAATATTTCAGCCGTGGTGCGCACTGCAGATGCCGTTGGCGTACATGAAGTACATGCGATTTGGCCGGATCCTGATATGCGTGTTTCTGGCAATACCGCTTCTGGTAGCCAGCAATGGGTGAATGTAAAGAAGCATTATCAGGTAAAAGAAGCGTTTGATGATTGCCGAGCACAAGGCATGCAAATCATTGTCACTAATTTTAGTGATGAAGCCGTGGATTATCGAGAGATTGATTACACCAAGCCCACTGCCATTGTACTTGGTCATGAAAAAGACGGAATAAGCGCTGAAGCGTTAGCCTTAGCTGATAAACAAGTGATCATTCCTATGGTGGGGATGGTGCAGTCTCTTAATGTTTCAGTTGCTGCGGCATTAATGTTGTTTGAAGCCAAACACCAACGAGAACAAGCTGGGCTTTATGGCATCAACAAACTACCTGATGACTACTGTCAAAAGTTACTGTTCGAACAAGGTCATCCTATATATGCGAAAGCGTGTCGTAAAAAGGGGATCCCTTATCCACATATTGATGAAAATGGCCAAATTGATGCCCCAGATACATGGTTTGAAGCATTGCGTACCACGCCAGATCTCGATGAATTTATTGACTAATACTCACTTTAATCGATGTTGGAAAAGCACCTGAATGAGTCGTTAACGAAAAATCACATGCGACTTTTTGAGGGTTCTTCTTTTTGGTTGGCCGGCCTCTTCGTGGTTTTACCACTTTTCCTTGTTTTTGTTGAGTTGTAGGCATTTTTATATGTACATCATGGGATCTTACACGAGGGTTAAATAGACTGCGATCATCAGTAGTCACAATATACGCTGATACTGAAATTTGTATCTCTTGCGGCGCAAGAGATGCTGTCGGTAAGAATATTGGTTTACTTTGCGTATTTTCTATCTCTGGTAAAATCAGCACAGGATCACATTGCATCTTCTGTTGCTTCACTTCTGTCTTATCTTTCTCAATCAAAGCGCTAGATATAGACGCTACCAATTTTTTGGGTTCGGCAAGCTCAATATCACACTCCTCAAAAGAGCTTTTTTCATAAACCTCTTGCTCATCAATCATCGCTCTCAATTTTTCCATTCGAACATTGGTTTCTTTGGCTTTCGCTTCGCAATTTTCTTTATATTCAGGAAAAGTATAACAATGCTGTGCCAGTTCAAATCCATGCTTAGCCTGTTCTAGATAAGGGTATTCATCCTTAAAATCATCATCAGCTCCTTTTATCGCTACGTCCTCTAGCTTTAAGGCTAAATTCCACAGACACACCCCATATTCAGAACGATTACTACTGAGTGCCAATAGATCTTTATCAGCCTTTCTAATGAGTCTGCG
This sequence comes from Parashewanella curva, assembly GCF_003675895.1. Classification (GTDB taxonomy): domain Bacteria; phylum Pseudomonadota; class Gammaproteobacteria; order Enterobacterales; family Shewanellaceae; genus Parashewanella; species Parashewanella curva. The sequence goes on along the minus strand of NZ_ML014793.1, from coordinate 12,000 downwards.
TAACCCATGTGCTAACGCATGATGGTCATCTGTAATTTCTTCAAGCTTCTCTAAGCAGTGTTCAAATTGAGTTAATGTTGCTCGCTGTGAACGGGTCAAGGCTCCGGCCTTTGTAATCGTCATTCTCCATTGCTGAACTTGTTCAACACGCTTTTTCAACAGGTTTACCAAGTCGTCTGTTTTTTCAATTTCTAAGTCACACTTTCTTATTGCCTCAATGCAATCAGATTCATATCTTCGATCTTGAACTCTTGTACTGTGTTTAACCTTTTGTTTTTCATTTTGTTGTATACCTAAAAACTGTTTGAAGTTAGCTTTTGCTTCTTCAGCTAATGACGTGGCTTTTTCAATTAGGCATAGTTCATTAGGATGATTATATTCAGGTTTCCAATTTCCATGAAAACAGCCCAACGCCTCCATACTATCTTGGGAAATTGCCTGAAGATCACAGGCTACTTGCCAGCACAGAACACCGAAAGTGACGTTACCAACGCTTTGCTTAAACTGGGGGTCGGCTTTTAACCCTTGAAGTGCTGCTAGTCTTTTATCTCTATTTCTATCGGGTAACTGGTCAAATTCGTTGAACTTAGCCAAGTAATCCGCCTCACTCAATGGGTTATTGGTATGAAATTCTGTACTCGCCGCCATTGTAAATCCACTTCAAATTAAACTTTTACCATTATAATCAACTGGTTATAAATTCAAGGTGAATCCAAAGTGAGCAAGCGTTAACCTTTATGAAATTGAATGTCTTAGAAGACGTTTTGCTATGGGTAAGCTGGTTTTGCGAGTTTGAGGGGAGCTTGGTCTTTTGAGTTTCTTTACTGGATTTTTTTTATCTTTTGGCGCCTTAACCCACTCTACCATTGTCATTAAACGATTTAATTTTGTTGTGAGTTTTACAAAATTTTGTTTTGTAGCATTAAGTTCATACTTATCTGATAACTCTAGACTTTTTAATGCCTTAGTTAGTTTTGAAATCTCACTTTTTCTATTACCCTCTGATGAAGGACCAGCATTATGGAGGATGTCGAGTTTTACTTGTAACTCTCTTTTTTTCATAGCTATCTGTTCACGCAACACCTTAATTTTACTATCCATGGACTCTGATTCACACTCTAGAGGCTCACTGCTAAGTAATTGGCCGTTATCATCATAACGATCATAGTGCTCTGCTGGCATTGGCTTCATATCATCAACCACAGCAGCATTTTTCTTGTAATCCCATAATGCCACGAGTTCCATTCCACTATCTCTGCACTTAAATATTCCTTCAATCATGTCATTCTCAATGGATCTTTGGATATTTTCCACTTTAGTGTCAAAGTAAGCGAGCCACTTTTCACAATCAATTCTATCTTCGCATTTTATGTATAAAGTTCCGGCTTTTTCCATCGCCGCTGCAGCTAATTGGTAATGCTTAGCAATATCTGTTAATTCCGCTACTAAGGTTTCACTATCTGTATTATATCTATCAAGATTATCAATTTGATCCGAACACATTTTATTCAATTTGAACCCTAAATTCCAATAACTGGTCGCTAAATCATATCTCTCACCTTTCGTCATCTCATCATGAGCAGATACTTGAGTAAAAGCTTGAACTTTCCTCGCATGCGCCTTCAGCTCAGTAATCGACTCTATGCTATCGCACAACGTCTCATGTTTGGCAGCTCTATCAGCCATGCTTACCATCATTCTAACGCGCAATTTAGGCATAGGGTCTAAAACATTAAGCTTGCATTTAGTAGAAGGTTTGTAACAAACAGGTTCGTCTTCTATGGCGATATCTTGTAACTGCTCAATTTGGGCTTCAACTTCATGTAATGGCTCATGAGTCTCTTTAAGAAAGGTTTTTGATTTCTCAAGCTGTTGTCGATATTGTTTAGTGTTCTTTTTAGATACATCGCCAACCATATCCTCATAGTCTTTTATCGCTTGCCTAAACCAACTTTCCGCCTCTCTATAGAGTTCTAGAGCTCGTTCAACACTATCTGATTTCGTTTCTTCGGCTAAATCACGGTATTCTGCGGCTAAATTCCAGCAGGTATTACCATGCATCTCATAAGTCACGTTTTGGCAAAACCCTTTATCAGCAAGCAAGCGATGATATCTGTTGATTCTCAACATGGGATCGCTAAAGTTTGTAATACTCATAAATTCCGAAACATATTCTTCTCCAGTAGCAAAACCATAGGGCGCTAGAGAAACGCTAACACTCGGTGAATAAGACATAAATCAACCAACATATACATGGAATAATATATAAAGGATAGGCAAAACAGCTATTCTAAATCTTAATGCCACATGAGTATTTGTTAATTAAAAGCATGACTTAGCTAAAAATAGAATTAAAAATTAATCTACTTCTTCGTATATAGCAGTACATTGTGGTTTTAATTGATTCGAGAAATAAAGATGAAAATCGCACGGAATCAAGTACTGGCTTTATTGGTGATATTATTTTCTGGAATATGCCATGCCACAGGTAATAGGCATTTAGTTAGGTTGGCAGTAGTTATCGCTCCGGCTGAAAGTGGGTTTATCCACTATCTGACCAATGATTTTCAAAAGCAGACAGGCTATCAACTTCAAGTTAGTAGCAGCACTAATCCGTATCAACTGGCACAAGCTGGTAAGGCCGATATCGTTATTTCTCACTTTGGTAAACAACAACTACCAAGCTTTGTTCTTAATGGCTATGGCAGTTGGCCGAAGATGGTATTTGCAACTCAATCGGTATTGAGCAGTCCAGCATCCAACCCTGCTAATGTTCAACCTCAAAACAGTATGAGTGATGCTATGAATCGAATTGCACATCAGAAGCAGTTTTACATTGATAATGAACTGGATGAAGTCAGCAAGCTTACCGAACTGTTTTGGCAGCAAGCTGGTAAACCGAATAAAGAAGGTTGGTTTGTGCATGACGGACTAAAAAAGAGGTCGCCGCACAATTAGCTGACGCATTAGATGGCTATTTCATTTGGGGAGCTTACCCATTTTTAGCTTACAAGCAGCAAAACCAATCCTCTCAAGTCGTGCTTGTCACTCGCGAACCGCACTTGCAACGAGTGATGTCTATTACTCGTGTCAATCCAGATAAAGTTGTAGGTATCAATACCAAAGGTGCACAAGCGCTTGAGGACTACCTATTGCAACCCAGTGTGCAAGCCAAAATCAGTCAATTTCGTATTAATGGCAGCCCGCTGCAATTGTTTTGGGCTGAAGCAACAAATAACTAAGGAGTAACCATGTTAAGTTCTTTACTATTGTTAAGTTCGCTTGTAACTGGCGGAACAGCGACGGACTACGGAAACTGGACAGTATTTAACTTCCACGATAGTCATAACACTATAGCTTCTATAACTGAAAGTATCGATGGCAGTCATGCAACACTTCAGATAGCTTGTCAGAATGGTAACAATTGCTCCATTCAAATAGATACTCCGAAGAACTGCCCACTAAACTTATCAACATTAAAATTTCAAATAAATAATTATCAAGGTACTTATGCTGCGAATTGCTTGAGAGGCTATAGTGCCGTGATGGATGACTCCATAACAGGTCAAGGGCACACAGAATATTTACTTCAAAAAGGTTCATTTAGCAAAATGACAAATAATGACCAGCCCTTTACTGTATATAATGGTACCAATGATAACGGATATCGTTTTAGTCAAAATGGTGGCGCAAGTGCTATACAGCAATTATTTGCAACGCAAAATAACTTCGATATCGCCCAATAACTCTATTAAGTTTAAAAGGAGGCACGTCATGTTAAGTTCAATGATTCTTATGACCTCACTTCAACTCGGATGCACCAATGGTAAGAAATGTTATATAGCCCTTTATTCTCCTAGGGCTGCAATAAAAATAGTCCAAATTTCACACTCACTGTAGAGAATGAAACCGAAATACATACTGCTAAGTGCATAAAACACGTAAACGCACAGGTGGATTCGACAGATAGCGGATTTGTTATAGGCTCCATAAAATATGGTGCTTTAAGTTGGCTTAAGGATGACGGCTCTCTGTTTTCAATAAACAGCGATTCACAAACTTATTACTTTGGTTCTAATGGTGCTCATGAGGCATTGCAACAGATCATTCGATCACAAAACAATTTTAATTTGACAAAGTCATATTCAGACACAAGCCAATAACTATAACAGCGTTAAGCTCATGTTTAGCATTGAATACTTATAATGCCATCTAATTGTTAGTTTACAGCCTTAGGAACATCTAATGCTTAGTACAATGCTATTAATGGCCGCACTCACAACCAGTGGCGCTAGCTATAACCAAGATTTTGGTGATTGGAAGGTTTCCCACTTTCCTAATGGATTGGTCATCGCTGAAACCAACAGTTCGGATGCTCAATTGCAAATTGGCTGCACCAATGGTAAAAATTGCTACATGTCCTTAGCGGGAGACAATGCGTGTGAAACGTCACCAGCAGGCGTATTAATCAGCATTGATTTTGAAATATATGGCGAGGACGGCAACTCGGTATTTTATTCTGAATGTGAACAAGGAAAAACAGTCGCCAGAGACAAAACAGGCACTCGAAGCGTAGATATTGGCGGCGACATCAAAATGGGCACCTTGTCTTACCTTGGTCAGAAAGGACAAGGGGAAGGTGATCAATTTAGCGTGAGAAGCTATCTACCTTACAAATATGATGAGGCTAAGGTTTACACTTTCAGCCAGAAAGGTGCTCATGAGGCATTGGATCAGTTAATTGCCACCCCAAACAATTTCAATCTCACCAGTGGAAACTCCACAACTCATTTTTAATCCAACGACTTGCTAAAGCGCTTCGCTGCCACACAAATGCCGATGACAGTGAAGCCTAACATCCATAAGGTATCTGGCCACATATCTAGCATATTAGCGCCACGAAGAATCACTCCTCTAATCATTCGCATAAAGTGCGTTGCTGGCAACACTTCAGCAATCCACTGTGCAGCTTTTGGCATGGCATCGTAAGAAAAAACAAACCCAGATAATAAAATTGATGGCAGCAAAATAAATACCGTCATTTGCATTGATTGCATTTGGGTTTTAGCAATAGTAGACAACAGTAAACCAAGGGTTAAGCTGGCTGAGATAAAACAAAGCGTCACTAACAGTATTTGTAAAATGGAGCCATTAATCGGGACATTAAATAGCAAGTGCCCAACACCTAAAATAATGGACACTTGCACCAAGCCAATCAAAATATAAGGAATGATTTTAGCCACCATTAACTCTAAAGGTTGGATTGGTGTGGTGATCAGCAATTCTAAATTCCCTCTCTCTCGCTCCCTCACGATCGCTGAGCTGGTGAACATGATCATCGTCATGGTTAAAATGATCCCCGAAATACCCGGCACAATGCTAACGGCACTGCGTTGAGATGGATTATATAAAATGGCCACTTCAAAGGTCTTCGCCGGTGGCGCTTTACGTATTGGAATATCAAAATCCGTCAATGGCATTGTCTGTAAGCTTTTAATTGCACCACTGACCAAAGTATCGCTACCGTCCACCAACCACTGCCCTAATACTCGTCCTTGAGCAGCACGTTGAGTGAGATCTTTAGGTAATATCAAAACAGCTTGTACTCGTCCTTGTTTTAGTGCTTTTTGTGCTTGAACCACCGTCGGGTATGCGGCTTTCAATTTTGGAATTTGAGTCGCTTTCACCGATTCAACTAATAATCGCCCAAAAGCTGACTGACTTTGATCTACAACCCCAATTGGTATATGTCGAACCTGAGTATTTATCGCATAACCGTATAACAGGAGTTGAAATAATGGGATCATTACCGTCATGCTTAGCGTAATACGATCACGCATTAATTGTCTGAATTCTTTGATGATCATTGCAAAAATGCGTTGCCGTGACTTCATGCGCGCCCCTCTCCAGTTACTGACACGAACACATCTTCTAAACTGGGGCGGGCTATTTCTAACTCGGCTGTTAACAATTCAGGAAACCGACACTTTAACCAATCAATAGGATCACTAACGTGCTTGCTGATCAATACTCGAAGACGTACCCCCAACTGTGCAGCAGAATGTACTTCTTCCAACGCTAATAATTGAGCCTTCAAACGGCGTAGATCTGGGTAGAGAATTTCAACGACATTCACCCCCATTTGAAGCATCAATTGCTCTGGTTCACCATGGGCTCTGATCTCCCCTGCTTCCATGATAGCCAGTTGATGACAACGCTCAGCTTCATCCATATAGTGTGTTGAAATCAAGATGGTGGTGCCTTTATCACATAGATCGAACAACTGCTCCCAAAAATCACGTCGATTTTCTGGATCGACAGCCGAAGTGGGTTCATCTAAAAATAATAACTTTGGACTATGGATGGTAGCAGCCGCCAGTGAGAGTCGCTGTTTCTGACCACCACTCATACCTTCAACACGTTGATGCTCTATAGGCTTGAGATCATAAGTGAGTAGCTGCTGCTCAATGCGTGTTGCTAATGTCACGGGATCCAACCCGTAAATTCGACCAATAAAGGCCAGATTTTCTATCACCGTTAAATCATCATAGAGGGAAAATTTTTGAGTCATGTAACCAATTTGAGTTTTTAACGCTTCTGCTTGCTCAGGTACTTGATAACCTAAAACTTGAATATTGCCTTCGCTCGGAGCCAATAATCCCGTCAGCAAACGAATTGATGTCGATTTTCCACTACCATTCGGTCCTAAAAATCCATAAATCTGACCTTGTGGGATATTTAAATGTAACTGCTTTACGGCAGTAAACTTCCCAAATCGTTTACTCACCCCTTTTGCAATGATGGCAGGAGCTGATGTCATTGCACTCCCCTTTCATCAATTACACTCTCTGGAGGCTGAATATGGCTAAGATCAGCTTGGGCTGGTACCCCTGACGGCAATGATTCAGAAATAAATGGCAACGTGATTTCAGCTAAATACATCAAATGAGAACGCTCACTTTCAGTCAAAGCGTAATAAGGTGAAAATGAGGGTTCGGTGGCAATCCTTCTTACTTTTCCTGCAAAACTACCTTTGACGCCATCGACATGCACGGGAACTTGCGCACCTATAACCATTTTTATTCGATGAGAAGCTGGAACATATACTCTTGCATAGGGGACACTATTAGCTTGAATGATAGCCACAATCCCCGCTAGTGGTGGCCGCTCTCCCAAATTGTACGGCAAATTGTCCAGTATGCCGTTACGAGTCGCAGTGATCGTTAATTCCTTTAATCGTTGCTGTTGCAGTGCCGCTTGTGCTTGGGCAGCAGCTAATTCGGCTTTCGCTTGTTCGACGTCTTCTACCCTTGCACCTGCCGTCAGTTTTAAAAAAGCCTCTGTTGCCGAATGTAAATTTGCTCTGGCAGTATCTCTATCCGCTCTGGCTTTATCTAAATTCGACTGACTCACTAATCTTTGAGCAAATAAATCTCGAATTCGTATGAATGCTTTTTCCGCCTGAATATCTTTGGCTTTGGCCTGCTGAACTTGAGCGCTCGCAGCTGCTATATCTTCTGGTCTTTCACCGTTAGTTAACCTTAATAATGCTGCATTAGCTTTTGCTTGTTGCGCTTTTGCTTCAGCCAACAGCGCTTGTTGATTTTTTGTATCGAGCTGAACCAGTACATCTCCCACTTTTACTTTCTGCCCTTCATGCTTAGGTAACTGACGAATAATTTCACTCGCGGTGGCCGTCAAGGTAACGCGATCGCGTTCAATGGTTCCTAAAGCCTGATCTGGTGCAGGCTGACAAGCACATATCCATATAGCCAGCAGGGATACAATAAGGTGACGTTTCATAACGAACTCCAACAAATGATTAGCTCATGAATCGTTGTCATTGATAAGCTTCTCTATAGTCTAGTCAAGAACTTCATGGAGTGGCGGCTAGCATTTTAAAAAAGCTTGTTGAATGGAAGATAAAGTTCAGATGATGAGTTTATAAAAAACTTTGAATTATTTTGAATACTTTTTGTGCTATCTCAGGTCTTTTGAAATAGATGACTCACGTTGGTCAGTCATCTCCTTGTCCTCCTGCCTGATGTTTTGTAATACTGGTTCAGGTATGTTTGCAAGCCTTAGTGGCTTGCTTTTTTTTGACTAATTTTCAATAAAGCTCCAACAAATCATTCGACTGATTTTTTGTCCTTGGCTCATGGTTACGATCTTGTACTCTCGTACTTGAGCCTTTTTTAGTGCTTTTTTAATGATCGGCAAGTTCTCTTTTTTTGCTACTAAAGAAGTAAACCATCGACATTGCTCAGCATATTGGCAGCTTTCATTGATCATTCTTCGAATAAACGCTGACTCTCCACCATCACACCATAATTCATTATGTTGCCCTGCAAAGTTCAATGGATTGTCACTGGATTTAAGCTGACTCCCTCTAGCTTGCTTATTTTTATTAAGGTTGGCTTGCTTTCGCTGACTGCCTGCTTGGGCTTCTTCTGCACTCTTATGAAATGGTGGATTACAGAGAGTGAAATCATAAGGGTGTAGATCTTTTAGATCGACAAACATCATGAAAAGATCATTAATTATCAATGGGATGACTTTGACAAATAGTGCGAAAGGAGCAATTTTATAGTACTTATCAGTTTGCAAACACAACAAGTCTATAAAAAGGCTCCTTTCATGAAGCTAGCATACTCAAACTCTCTCGAATATCCATACTTTTCTGAAGCTAAATTACAATTTGAACGTATTATTTCGTACCTCGAAGATAAGCAAGTTAGGCAAGATAGCCATGGAGAAGTTGAAGCTTACATCGATGCTGAAGGAACTGAGTTATTGAGGTGTTTATTACAGGGTTTCTTAGATATCAAAACCGCTGAAGATCCTGTAGCACCGTTTAAGTAGACCAAAAAATATGTAGCACTATATGTAGCACGGCTTTTGAAGGTAGCACTGAAATTAATATCGGCTCAATGAAAATCACAGATGATTTATATATGTTATATATCAATGTCTTGAGTTGAGTTTATGGGAGTCATTCGGAGTTGCTGATGAATCACAATACGGAGCAAATAACTCCATGGGGTGTCAGGGGTCGGAGGTTCGAACCCTCTCATTTCGACCATTTTTATTCATTCAAATCAATGCCTTACGTCATCACCTTCTAATTCATCTTAAAAATATCTGCCTGTTTATTTTGCGAGAGTTTTGCGAGTAAGCAACAAAATCATTCTATTTCAATTGGTTAACATGCATTTGAACGCTGTCGTAAATTCCATTTTTGATAGTGTCATCTCGAGTATGACGACTTCATTCAAACTTTTTCTTTCTGTCGTGCCTATACGATATGCTGCTGAAACTACCAAGCATGACTCTATCTACAGATTGCTCAATTGAACCTTTTAGCCCTTTGAGTAGGGATGCTTCTTGTGAGTTTTTGATAAAGTCTAGAATTGAGTTAGCCGTTTGCTCAATAATCTGTTCAGCATCTCGAATTTTAAACTGCTGAGAGGTACCAAGGTTGATGAGGTGTTGTTTATCTGGAAAGACTTTGCTGTTTTTGAGTTTTAACGCCATTTTTTTATCAATCGTATCGTAGATAAGTGTATGAGTGATATCAAATGGTGGGGATACAAAGATATGCTTCATATTTGTCGTATATTGCAAAGCAAAGTTTTTTAAGTGGGCATCGCCATTGCCAATCAAACAATTAAAAACAATGTAGTGATACATCTTTCGCACTTCTTCTAAGCTATTAGTGTAGATGAAGGTTGCTTTTAAAAGTGTTTCATAACTCCCAGTGTATTTAGCATCTGGGTGATTGGGTTTCTTTAGCAGAGTTGTGAAATCTTCAAACCCTAAAGTTTCACTATTAGGTTTATCGAATCGCTCTACAATAAACGTTTCTAGGTTTTCGGATAGATACGTTTTTGGTGGCTTAAGTCCGCAATGTTTCGCGGCTTGCATGCACACATATTCGTTAACGGTTAAAAGCGGAAATTCTTCATCACAGGCTTTTACAATAAGATCGTGTTGCTCAAGTGTTCGCCCTGTGTTGGGTATGCTCACTTTAGGCTGAACACCAGATAAACTGTTTCTTAGGTAATACTTTTCCAATAATTGAGGGAACAAAGGCTCTTTTGATTGGTAAGTTAAGATCTGATTTAATGGTAACGATTCAGCTTCTGGCAAATCAATATTGGTGTCATAGCTAAGCATACCAATTCCATGGTCACCTTGAAGTGCAAGCAGATACATGTCATTAACTCTTGCGTGCCTTGCTAAACGATCGGCAATGAAACGGCGGTTAAATCCTTCAGGTAAATTTTGAGCAAAAATGGGGTGTAATGAGCCAGATGAATAACCATCAAGTGATGGCTTTGTCATCGTTAAAGAAACATGCTTATCTTTTCGAGTGGGCTGAAAGTAATGGTTTGACCCATGTGTGAGTATGCCAAGCTCAGAACTGTCACCTAAAACGGTTAGTTTCTCTATTCGCTGTGGAAGTGTTGTAAGATTCATTCATCGTCTCCAAATAGCGAATCCAATTCATCCCAATCAGGTAATTGGTGTTGCTTTGGTTTTATATCTATTTCGTAGCCCAGTGCGTCTATGTATCTTTCAAAAATATCTAAGGAGCCGGTAAAGCGACCATTTTCAATTTCAGAAATGGTACTTTTATGAATAGCCGTTTGTTCAGCAAGCTGCTTTTGTGTTTTTAGTTGCTTTTTTCTTGCCTGCGCAAGAGTTTGACCAAGCTGTTGACGATTTGCCATGAGTTCCTCGTTGTTCGATATATAGCGAACTTAATACAAATTAAAGCATTAAGTTCGCTATATAGCAATTATAATGACCGAAGACTTAAAGCATGCACTGAAATGCTTAATTTCAATCCTTCAAGTTTTGAAGAAATTTAAATAGAGATAAGTAGTGATTATGCTGGCTGGCAAATAATCGCTTAACTTAAAACTGGAAGCTTGGCGCACTATCCAAATGCGTCAGGGATTCATGGAAGTTGAGATTACATTTTTTTGAAAAAGCTACTCGCAAAACGATTTGCATCTCACTGATTTATATAGGTTAAAAAATTAAAATTATTAACCAAATTAAGCTTTTTCACGTTAGGCGCAACCATGGTATGTCTTTATAAATCATGCTCTTAGTTGCGGAATTTACGTGTTGATGGGGTGTCAGGGGTCGGAGGTTCGAATCCTCTCATTCCGACCATTTTTTTCTTATTTTACAAGTGATTTTGAGCTCTTAAGAAATCTTGTAGCACAATATTTCTCTCAAAAACCATTTTTTATAGCATATATGTAGCACCATTTTTTAGATGCTAATGTGCTACATTTTTTGTTTTTCAATCCTTTCCCGAATTTTGTTCGAACTCGCTGAACGTTTTATATAAACCAAAAGATCGCCAGATGTGCTAGAGCAAGTTATGGCTAAGGCTCACTGCGGTTTATTTCTAATTGCTGTGAAGGTTTTGCCCCGAAATGATTTAGAGCATTAACTTTAATGTTGTTCTATGATTATTACTCCCAAATTATTTGGGTGTAGGTCTTTTAAACAGACACAGTTATCAACATCCGTATAACCTCTGTTTGGATTGCTTTTTGTGATATTCCCAATATTTTTCGAGATCACCACTCGACCTTAACGACCTTAGTTTTAATATGGCCTCTGCACCTTCTAGGCTCCATCTCGCTCCCGTGATATCCAGCCTATCATTTATCAGATGACGACAAGCTCCCTCAATGACGCCACTAGCAATTGGAAACCCCTGTTCTAACGCTTTGCCGTATTCTAATCTCGATTTATTTTTCAATAGATAACCGATGCACTTATCAATGCCTTCTCGTTGTTTTAATTTCCGTTTTGTTGCACTGACCCCAAGACCTTTTGCTACTTGTGACGCATTTCCTCGTAAGACCTCTGTCGCTCGCTTTTCTATCCAATCTTCGACTTCTGGATCATCTTTTTTAAATAAGCACCACGCCGCTTTCCAGAGGTATTCGAGCACATGAATGAAATCCATGACCA
>NZ_ML014792.1 GCF_003675895.1 Parashewanella curva | reverse complement strand
CAACTGAAGATGTGATCAGAAAGTATGTTCAAGAACAGTTGGCAGAGTTAGACAAAAAAGAGAAAAGTGCAGATCAGCTTGGACTGTTCAAATAAAACTCGGTTGCTTGCGGCCGAGTTCCTTTATATTCAGTATAAAAGGAATTAAGAAAGCCATTGTTGCTATCGAAGGTGGGCTTAATAACTTTAATTTCAACTTCTAAATTGTCACTGACTTATGCAATGGCATCCCAACGCCATTGCAGCCATTTTTGTACAAGATTTCTTGTCGTTTCAAAATACAAAAATTAATTTTTGATTAATATGCATTTACCCTGACTTGGTATCTGGGTATAATCCGTCCGCAATATTTCACCTTCAACCCTACACCTCAAGGGAGATGTTGCCGTGCTAAGACTCAAAAAAGAAGCGCTGACGTTTGATGATGTTTTACTCGTTCCTGCGCATTCTACAGTCCTCCCCAACACAGCTAATTTAAAAACCCGCTTAACTCAAACCATTAGCCTTAATGTGCCAATTGTTTCTGCTGCTATGGATACCGTAACTGAAGCTCGCTTAGCGATTTCTATGGCTCAAGAAGGTGGCTTAGGTTTTATTCATAAAAACATGAGTATCGAGCAACAAGCTGAAGAAGTTCGCAAAGTAAAAATTTACGAAGCGGGCATTATTCAACAACCAGTCACTGTTTCACCATCTACAAGCTTAAAAGAAGTGAGAGAATTAACTCACCGTAATGGCTTTGCTGGTTATCCTGTTATCAATGATTCAAATGAACTTGTTGGTATTATCACTGGTCGTGATGTTCGCTTTGTGACGGATTGGGAGCGTACTGTTGAGCAAGTGATGACCCCAAAAGAGCGCTTAGTTACCGTGAAAGAAGGTACAGCTCTGGTCGATGTTCAAGCGCTAATGCATACCAATCGTATTGAAAAAATCTTAGTGGTCGATGATAACTTCAAACTAAAAGGTTTGATCACGGTTAAGGATTTTGAAAAAGCCGAACGTAAGCCTAATGCTTGTAAAGACGAACTTGGTCGATTACGTGTTGGTGCCGCTGTCGGTGCTGGTGCTGGCAATGAAGAACGTGTTGATGCTCTTGTAAAAGCTGGCGCCGATGTGTTGTTGATAGACTCATCTCACGGTCACTCTGAAGGTGTTCTTCAGCGTATTCGTGAAACTCGCGCTAAATATCCTGATTTACAAATCGTTGGTGGCAACGTAGCAACCGCTGAAGGCGCTTTAGCGTTAGTTGAAGCGGGTGTAAATGCGGTTAAAGTTGGTATTGGTCCGGGTTCTATTTGCACCACTCGTATTGTGACTGGCGTTGGTGTTCCTCAAATTACTGCCGTTTCTGATGCTGCTGAAGCGCTAAAAGATCTGGATATTCCTGTAATTGCTGATGGTGGTATTCGTTTCTCTGGCGACTTAGCCAAAGCGTTAGCCGCAGGTGCATCGTGCATTATGGCTGGCTCTATGTTTGCGGGTACAGAAGAAGCGCCGGGTGAAACCATTTTATACCAAGGTCGTACTTATAAATCTTATCGTGGAATGGGTTCTTTAGGCGCTATGTCTCAAGGCTCATCTGACCGTTACTTCCAAACTGATAATGCGGCTGACAAGTTAGTGCCAGAAGGCATTGAAGGTCGAGTGCCATATAAGGGTCACCTAAAAGAGATCATTCATCAACAAATGGGCGGTTTACGTTCATGTATGGGGCTTACAGGTTGCGCTACGATTTCTGAGTTAAACACTAAGGCTGAGTTTGTGAAAGTAACTTCAGCAGGTATGGGCGAGTCGCACGTTCATGATGTCACTATGACGAAAGAAGCGCCTAATTACCGTACTGGAGTGTGATCACTGATTGAGAACTAAGGAAGAATAATGAGAGCGACAACAGAAGCGCACATCCATGTGCTGACGACCGTGACATCCTGTCACGGACGGTTGTCTTATCTCAATATTCTTCCTAACTGAAATCATCGAATGCCACAGTCTCTAACTAATTAAAATAAATACTTGAGAAATACAGTTTATTCATATTGTGAATGAATGTTGTACAGGTTTATAAAATCCGTCACTCCTGCGTAGGCAGGAGTCCAGTGACTTCGATACTGGATACCCAACAAATAGGTATGACTCTATAAAATAAAGGTCAAACATGAACGATATCCATGAGCATAAGATCCTGATCTTAGACTTCGGCTCTCAATATACTCAGCTTATTGCCCGTCGTATCCGAGAAATCGGTGTGTACTGTGAATTGTGGGCGTGGGATGTATCAGAACAAGATATTCGAGAATTCGCACCAAATGGCATCATCTTGGCTGGTGGCCCTGAAAGTGTCACAGCTGACAACTCTCCTCGTGCTCCTGAATACGTCTTTAATGCAGGTGTGCCTGTATTGGGGATTTGCTATGGCATGCAAACCATGTCAGAGCAATTGGGTGGTAAAGTTATCAAAGGCGTTGGCGAAGGCGAATTTGGTTACGCTCAAGTTGAGATGATTTCTGAATCTGCACTGTTCAAAGGCATTGAAGATGCGGTATCTGAGCATGGCAAGCCTCTTCTTGATGTGTGGATGAGCCATGGTGATAAAGTCTCTGAAATTCCAGCAGATTTTAAAGCGGTAGCTCAAACAGAAACCTGCCCTTACGCGATTATGTCAAATGAAGACAAGCAATTTTATGGCGTTCAATTCCACCCTGAAGTAACTCATACCCGCCAAGGACTGCGTATTTTATCTAACTTTGTCTTAGATATATGTCAATGTGAAGCAAACTGGAAGCCTGCAAATATCATCGAAGATGCCGTTGCTCGTATTAAAGAGCAAGTGGGTGACGATGAAGTTATTTTAGGGTTATCTGGTGGTGTAGATTCATCAGTTGTGGCTATGTTACTTCATCGTGCTATTGGCGATAAGTTGACGTGTGTGTTCGTTGATAACGGCTTACTGCGTTTGAATGAAGCTCAGCAAGTGATGGAAATGTTTGGCGAGCACTTCGGTTTGAACATTGTTCATGTTGATGCTGAAAACCGTTTCTTAGAAGCCTTAAAAGGTGAAGCTGATCCAGAAGCTAAGCGTAAGATCATTGGTCACGTATTTGTTGAGATCTTCGATGAAGAATCTAAGAAGTGTGTGAACGCGAAATGGTTGGCTCAAGGTACGATTTATCCTGATGTGATTGAATCGGCTGGTAGCAAAACCGGCAAAGCGCATGTGATCAAATCTCACCACAATGTGGGGGGATTGCCTGATGATATGGAGCTTGGCTTAGTTGAGCCATTACGTGAGCTGTTTAAAGACGAGGTTCGTAAGATTGGTCTAGAGCTAGGCTTGCCATATAACATGCTTTATCGTCACCCATTCCCAGGCCCTGGCCTTGGTGTTCGTGTTCTGGGTGAAATTAAGAAAGAGTACTGCGATTTGCTACGTCGTGCTGATGCTATCTTCATTGAAGAACTCCATGCCGCTGATTTATACGATAAAGTGAGCCAAGCCTTTACCGTGTTCTTACCTGTACGTTCAGTGGGCGTAATGGGGGACGGTCGTAAATACGATTGGGTTGTATCGCTTCGTGCAGTTGAAACCATCGACTTTATGACAGCACATTGGGCACATTTACCTTACGATTTCTTAGGTCGAGTATCGAATCGTATTATTAATGAAATCGACGGTATTTCCCGAGTAGTTTACGATATTTCAGGTAAACCGCCTGCGACCATTGAGTGGGAATAATTTTTTATCTTTGAAAAAGCAGCCAATTGGCTGCTTTTTTATTAACAGAAGCTTAATGGAAAGCCTGTTTTGGTTTTATTTCTTCTCAAGATAATAAAAAATCACATTCTTTTTTTATTACTATACAGACGGTTATGGCATCTAACGTATTTGAGAGCAACTATCTAAAATCTCCACATTTCTATTCAAAAGCGATGGAAGGTAAAGCAGAAAATTATTCACAATTGGAAGGAAGAGGGAATGTATGGCGAGTAAAAACTTCTTTAGAAGGAGAACCCTGTGTCGAAGATGCTGAACCCACAACGCCCAGCTTTTGGGTAAAAACAAGAGCTCAGATTGAAGCTGACAAAAAAACTCGTGAAAGAAATGGTTGTACAAAACACTATAAAAGTATTCCTGAGGAGCAGAATGAGCCTGAAGATTGGGATAAAGAGTACGAAGATACAAATCAGGTGCTCTCTTTTCGAGAACCAGCTAAGCCAGCAACAGAACCGGTTAATAATCATTCCTCGCATCCACCTCCTCAAAATCATTCTGCCGTGACGATAAAAAGTCAAACATATGTAAGAACAGCCCAAAGAGAAATAAAGGCAAGACCATCCCAGCAATGGAGCAGAGGTTTGAGAAATAGCTCTTTCAGGGAAGTACAACCACCATGGTTTAGAACTCGCACATTTGAACATGCCCATAATTCAAGACGGTGTTATCAGCCAAAACTTATAAGTAAACGTGTGATCCCCGTCATACGCGATGATATGAGTATTAATGAGGTGAAAGATGAGCAAAGCATTTTTCAACTTAATATTAATGGACTTATAGAACAGGAGGTTAGCTTGATCACCTCTGAGTTTAATACAAACGAATGGTACAAAAAAGTGCGAGAAGATATTTTTTCTCAAGCTCATAAGGTTGAGGAGGCGAAGCAAACGGCACTTGTTTATTTAAGGCAGAAGCATGCAGTTGATAATAATAGCTTTTCTATTGTGATTTTGGTTTTTTTAGAGTTTTGTCTTTCGATCAAAAGCTCAGAGTCATTCGAAGCTGCGGATAAGATGGTTTTTGAGCATATGCCGAAATATAACATTAAACTAGATAGCCATATTGCGTCTTTATATCTTATGTGTTGCTCTTCTCCTGTACGTTTAAATAAAGCGTGGCATATGCTTTATGATCATTGTAAGCATGATCTAAAGGGACGTTATTCAATGTCCATGATTAGAGGCTACTTACTTGTGTTAATGAAAGCCGGTGAATGTGATAGGGCAACTGAGTTGTTCCGAGAAAGGCTTAAAAGTGAATTCAATTTAACCCCCGATCTTCAATGCTGTGCTTACATGATGCTAGTTTATGCGAGCCGAGGGAAACTTAATTCTGTGAACTTTTTTTTTCATTCCATCGAGAAGAGTGTAGGGCAGAAAATTGATACATCTTGTATGAATGCTTACTTGATAGCTTGCCAGTCTTGCAGAGCGTATAAAGATGCTAAACGTCAATATATTGATTATTGGCTGATGGAAAGAAAAGAAGCATTATATCCTGAACTCACGAGAGCATACATTAAGGTGTGTATGTTGACTAAAGCAGGTAATCCTAAGGTGGATTTAGTCAGACGTGGGCTTTATCTTACTACAGATGATTTAAATACTCCCTTAAACCAAGAATTACTCGATTGGGTACGAGGGCTTCCGGAATCATAACTAATCAATATAAAATAACACTAAGAATTTGTGTTTGGATGAATAAATAATCGTGTCGAGCCAAGAACAAGATGAAAAATGGATGAAGCGAGCAATGGAGTTAGCACATCAAGCCGAAGGAAAAGGTGAAGTACCTGTTGGCGCCGTGCTGGTGTTGGACGATAAAGAAATTGCCTCAGCTTATAACTTGAGTATTGCGGCTCATGATCCATGTGGTCATGCTGAAATTCGATGCTTGAGAGAAGCGGGAAAAGCATTGGAAAACTATCGGCTTATTGATACTACTTTGTATGTTACTTTAGAGCCTTGCAGCATGTGTGCTGGAGCGATTATTCATGCCAGAGTAGGACGCGTCGTGTTTGGTGCTAAAGATCAAAAAACGGGTGCGGCTGGTACCGTTTGTAATGTGCTTCATCACTCATCTGCAAATCATGTTGTAGAACTGAGTTCGGGAGTACTTGCAGAAGAATGTAGCCAGCAACTTAGTCAGTTTTTTAAACGCCGAAGGAAAGAGAAAAAGGAACAAAAGCTTAAAAACCTGCCCTAGAAGACAAACTATTAATTAATGCTCATTTAATGTTAACGGCAGAAAGTATGGTCACTGTTACAATTAAGGCATTGTGTTTTAATTAATTTGCTTGAGTATATATGGGTTCACCTGTTGTAGCGTCTCCTGTTGGACAACCTGACTTTCTGTTAAATTTAAGTTCAAGCCCAAGTTCAGTTACTGCAGAAGAAAGCAGTGATTGGCTTGTCCTTGACAAATGGATGTTGAAAAGTTGTCGTTCAGAGTCTCTTCGTGGAGTGGCAACAAGTTTTCATGATGGTAATCATTTCACTCCGCCTAAAGAAGACGAACTATCCTCACTCGTTCATTTTGCAAACAATCTTCCTCGTTACAGAAGCCGAACCAATGCATTTGGTATAGCTGACGCGGCAGAACACCTTACAACCATCTCACAGTTAAGAAGTCCTGAGCGTATAGAGTTACTTAAGTCAATGGAGTCACTTTTAGATAAAGTAAGCTCCTTTAATGCACTCTTGCCTCCTGAAGAGATGGGTTTCGAAGTGGTCCCTCGGAATTTTGCAGGTCAAGCCCACATCATTCTAGATTTAACTGAAGTTTCTACAACTAAGGCAAGCTTTGTAATTAGCCAAGAGCCTATAGGTGGGAAAGAAGATAGAAAAATCGAAGATAGTAGCCAAGTTCCCAAACGAGAAAAAGCGAGAGCCAGATGTTATACATGGCAAGCCATAATTAGCACATTAATGAATAGGAAAAGCACGTATGGAGAAGGGCTGGAGAAGTGCGTAACCGTCAATAAAACGTTAACTGCTCATGGCCATGATTTGGTAAGACGCGAAATGAGTTCTGAGGTGACTGAGCCCAGTCAAGATTCAAGCAGAGGAATTGGTATTGAAGAAAATATCGAAAAGCTGCTACTAGCCATGAAATGGCTGAAAAGAGTTTCTGTTGGCGTGAAACTTACGATTCTTTGTTCAGACAATATCACCGAACTTTTGGTGAAAGCAAATGATGAAAAAATAAATGCAGAGTGCGATTGCTTCTTTATCAACTGCAATGCATCAAATGCAGAAAGGAGCCTTAAAAAAGAATTCAAAGGTGAAATTCCAGCCGTTTCAGAATCAGAAAAGAAAGAGCTGAGCAAGCTATGCTTATTAAAAAAAATAATGCAATTATCAGATTCTGTTTTTGTGGATGATTCTATATTAGGCAGCTTACAAGTTTAAACTAGAATGAACTGTCTGGGATATATTGGGGTTTGAACTATCTGCAGAGAAAAAATAATTCTCAGCAGTAAGGAAGTTAAAGAATAACTTTTGTCTTTTGATTACTCGTATGTGGCGTTGTTTAAGGTGCATGCGACGTCTGTGTGCCGTATTTACTATTTTTCTTCTCATGAGTTACTCCTTTTTCTTACTTCACCAGAGACTATAGCGTAATCTAGGTATTTAATGTTACAGAAATAAGACTGATTGAGTCTTTTTTCAAGTCTGGATCAAACAAGTAACAATTTATTAGTCACATCCAAAAAACAGTTTTTTGAAAATCAGCCTTAGAAATCGGTCTTAAAGCCTTTGATATGGCATCAGATAAGGTGAATTAATTGGCTAAATTCTCTATAATGGCGCGCAAAAAATAAGGTGGTGTTTGCTGATTTTTTCGGCTTAATATTAACCGAAAAGATTAACAATTCACTACACCCTGTACCCCAACATAGACATAAGGTGAACAGACGTGATGGAGATCATCCGCGGAGCCCCTGCACTTTCGGATTTTAACGTGCAAAAACTGCTGCAAGCGTGTCGCAGCCAATCCCTTCCGGTACAAAGTATATATGCCGAATTTATCCACCTCGCTGATATCAGCACTCCTCTCGAAACCACAGAGCAACAACAATTACAAAAACTGCTTACTTATGGTCCGAAGTTAGAAGTTCATCAGCCACAAGGCCAATTATTCTTTGTTACTCCTCGCCCTGGTACCATTTCACCTTGGTCCTCTAAAGCTACCGACATTGCTCACAACTGTGATTTAAGCAAAGTGAACCGTTTAGAGCGTGGTATTGCGTATTACGTTGAAAGTGATGCGTTAACTTCTGAGCAGCAGAATGTGCTTTCAGGATTACTGCATGACCGAATGGTTGAAGCGGTATATACCGACATCGAATCAGCGAGTGTTTTGTTTGTACAAACTGAACCTAAGCCGTTTACGAGCGTAAATATCTTAGAAGAAGGTCGTGTCGCGTTAGAGCAAGCTAATGTATCTATGGGCTTAGCGTTGGCTGAAGATGAAATCGATTACTTAGTTGAGAATTTTACTCAGCTCGCTCGTAATCCAAATGACATCGAGTTAATGATGTTTGCTCAAGCAAACTCTGAGCACTGCCGTCATAAAATCTTTAATGCGGATTGGACAATCGATGGTGAAAAGCAGCCAAAATCATTGTTCAAAATGATCAAAAACACCTTTGAAACTACGCCTGATCACGTGTTGTCGGCATACAAAGATAATGCGGCAGTGATGGAAGGTTCTGTTGCAGGGCGTTTCTTCCCAAATCAAGATGGTACATACAACTATCACACAGAGCCTATGCATGTCTTGATGAAAGTTGAAACCCACAATCACCCAACAGCAATCAGTCCGTATCCAGGAGCTGCTACTGGCTCAGGTGGTGAAATTCGTGATGAGGGTGCAACGGGGCGCGGCTCTAAACCTAAAGCGGGCTTAACGGGCTTTAGCGTATCAAACCTTAACATCCCTAACTTTGAACAACCTTGGGAAGGGGATTACGGCAAACCAAACCGTATCGTAAGTGCGTTAGACATTATGACTGAAGGCCCATTAGGTGGCGCAGCATTCAACAACGAGTTTGGTCGTCCTGCATTGTTAGGTTATTTCCGTACCTATGAGCAACAAGTATCAAGCCACAACGGTGTCGAGGTTCGTGGTTATCACAAACCAATTATGTTGGCT
Source organism: Parashewanella curva (assembly GCF_003675895.1). GTDB lineage: Bacteria > Pseudomonadota > Gammaproteobacteria > Enterobacterales > Shewanellaceae > Parashewanella > Parashewanella curva. The sequence goes on along the minus strand of NZ_ML014792.1, from coordinate 29,622 downwards.
GGTGGTCTAGGTAACATTCGTGAAGATCACGTACAAAAAGGTGATATTACTGAGGGCGCGAAGCTTATCGTTCTTGGTGGTCCTGCGATGAATATCGGTCTTGGTGGTGGTGCGGCATCGTCAATGGCATCGGGTCAGTCATCAGAAGACTTAGACTTTGCCTCAGTACAACGAGAAAACCCAGAAATGGAGCGTCGCTGCCAAGAGGTTATCGACCGTTGCTGGCAAATGGGTGACGACAACCCAATTCAATTTATCCATGACGTAGGTGCTGGCGGTTTATCCAATGCTTTGCCTGAGCTGGTAAGTGATGGTGGCCGTGGTGGTCGTTTTAACTTGCGTGAGGTGCTTTCAGATGAACGCGGCATGAGCCCACTTGAGATTTGGTGTAATGAATCTCAAGAGCGTTATGTGATGTCTGTCGCCCCTGAAAACTTAGAAATTTTCACTCAGATCTGTGAACGTGAACGTGCACCATTCGCCGTTGTAGGGGAAGCAACTCTAAATGAAGATTTAGTTCTAGACGATCCGCATTTTGATAATCAACCAATCGATCTACCTCTGGAAGTTCTACTGGGTAAAGCACCAAAAATGAGCCGTGATGTGGTTTCAAAATTGGCACAAAGCCCTGCATTAGATCAAAGCAATATTAATGTTCCTGATGCGGTTAAGCGAGTACTTTCATTGCCAACGGTTGCTGATAAAACTTTCCTGATCACCATTGGTGATAGAACCGTAACAGGTCTTGTGAATCGTGACCAAATGGTTGGGCCTTGGCAAGTACCAGTTGCTGATTGTGCGGTAACTGCTACAAGCTTTGATAGCTATACAGGTGAAGCCATGTCGATGGGTGAGCGTACTCCATTAGCACTACTCGACTTTGGCGCTTCGGCTCGTATGGCTGTAGCTGAATCCATCATGAATATCGCCGGAGCAGACATTGGCTCAATGAAGCGTATTAAGCTATCAGCGAACTGGATGTCAGCGGCTGGTCACCCGGGTGAAGATGCGGGTCTTTACGAAGCGGTTAAAGCGGTAGGTGAAGAGCTGTGCCCTGAGCTTGAGCTAACCATTCCTGTGGGTAAAGATTCCATGTCGATGAAAACAGCATGGCAAGAAAATGGTGAAGACAAAGCGGTAACGGCGCCAATGTCTCTGGTCATTTCAGCCTTTGGTGTAGTGCGTGATATTCGTAATACCGTTACGCCTGAGCTTCGCACAGACAAAGGTGATACCAAGTTAGTGCTTATTGATTTAAGTGAAGGTCATAATCGTTTAGGGGGTTCTTGTTTAGCGCAAGTTTATAGTGAGCTAGGTGATAAAGCGCCTGATTTAGCAAATCCTGCATTGCTTCGTCATTTCTTTGAAACGACGCAAAAGTTGGTTGCAGCTAAAGAGGTGATTGCGTATCACGATCGCAGTGACGGTGGTGTATTCACTACCTTAGTCGAAATGGCATTTGCAGGTAACACTGGATTAGATATCGACCTATCAGCGTTAACTGGTACTCATCTAGAGCGTTTGTTTAATGAAGAATTAGGTGCGGTTATTCAAGTGTCAGCTGCTAAAGCCGCTGTGATTGCAGCTCAATATAATGCAGGCGGTGTTGGCTGTCATGTGATTGGTGAGCTGTCGCAAAGTGACCAAGTAACTATTAAAGCAGATGGAGTTGAAATCTACTCTGAAAGCCGTGTTGCTCTGCGTCAATTGTGGTCAGAAACCACTTATCGCATGCAAGCGTTGCGTGACAACCCTGAGTGTGCGAAACAAGAGTTTGATTTAAAACTTCAAGCCGATGAGCCGGGTTTAACCGTTGATTTAAGCTTCGACACTCAAGAAGATGTGGCTGCGCCTTACATTCTAAAAGGCAACGCGCCTAAGATGGCGATTTTGCGTGAGCAAGGTGTGAACTCGCATATTGAAATGGCGGCGGCGTTTGATCGTGCAGGGTTTGAAAGCCGTGATGTTCATATGTCGGATATTCTTTCTGGCCGAATTAGCTTAGAAGAGTTCCAAGGTTTAGTGGCTTGTGGTGGTTTCTCATACGGTGACGTTTTAGGTGCTGGTGAAGGCTGGGCGAAGTCGATTCTTTTCAACAGTCGTGCTCGTGATGAATTCAGTGCTTTCTTTGCCCGTGAAAGCAGTTTTGCTCTAGGCGTGTGTAACGGTTGTCAGATGTTATCGAACCTGAAAGAAATCATTCCGGGTAGTGAGCACTGGCCACACTTTGTACGCAATAAGTCTGAGCGTTTTGAAGCACGTTTCAGCTTGGTTGAAGTGCAAGAAAGTCCGTCGTTATTCTTTGAAGGAATGAAAGGCTCAAGAATGCCGATTGCGGTATCTCATGGTGAAGGTTTAGCGGAATTTGCCAATGCCGATGCGCTTGCAAATGTTGAAGCGACAGGAACTGTTGCGCTTCGCTATGTGAATGGTCATGGGCAAATTGCGACTCAATACCCGCAAAACCCGAATGGCTCACCTAATGGTATTACTGGCTTAACTACGACTGATGGTCGAGTAACCATTATGATGCCGCACCCAGAGCGAGTGTTCAGAACCGTAGCGAACTCATGGCATCCAGACGAGTGGGGCGAAGACAGCCCTTGGATGCGTATGTTTAGAAACGCGCGAGTTAAGTTAGGTTAGTCCTGAGTTCGTTGTGTGTTGAAGCCAATGAGTTTATTAGCTCATTGGCTTTTTTTCTTCTTACCATCGGTGTCGATTGTGTCGACAGATGGACTAGAGTTTTCAGTATCTTCTCCTGTTGATGGCATTTCAGAGTTTTCATCACTTTCCGCTACTAATGACATTGAGGAGTTATCATCATTACTAGATATTCTCGACGCTAAACTCGGTGGCTGTGCAGAAGGTGTGCTTGTTGTCTCAGTAATTTCTTTTGGTCGGGGGAACTTTGAAACTAATTCAACATGACGTACGTTAACAAACAATGCTTCTCTTAAATCATCTAAGGCTTGTTCCATTGTTCGTGCTTGTCGGTTGAACCAATAATCGACGAGTGGGCCAGATTTGTCTCCAACTCCTTTTTTTTCCAATAGTTCTAGTAATTCAGCGTCATTAATTATGTTTTTTGACCAAGCTAAAATAAGAATTGTATCTATCTGGTCATGGACTAATTTATGTGAAAACGTCGACTTTATTTTGAGAAGCAGACTGCCTCGAGTTATAGAGTCTGTATAGGGAATTTGAGAAAGAAAAGTTTGATAGCCAGTGTTTGATATATCATCGGATGAGTTAGCCCCACTTTTTATCAAATTAACAATATCTTCTCGAACATAACCAAGAGCTTCAGTGAACAAATTCAATTGCAATTTGGTTTGCTCTACAGACGATAGATCAAACCACTGCAACAACACTTTCACAATTGCCGAAGTGGGTACGGAGTTGGCTTTTTTGCTGAAAACCTCAAAGTCTTGTTGTGGAACATTTTCAGTGCCGGCAGGTAGAATATAAGCTGCTTGTGACCAATCACTTTCAGACATTTTGTTTTTTAATAGAAAACACAATCGACTTATTAATTCGGGTCTCGCTTCTGGTTTTGACGGTTGAGCGAGTGTTTGGCTCTCTTCTACACGATAAGCGTTAACAGTATTAAAAGTATTTGGCGCACTAGGGCTATAGCTGAAAATTGTCGAACTAGAATGATAGCTGGCGCAGGAATGATTGTTTGATCCCATTCCTTGCGAGAGACTAGAAGAGCTTTGCCAATGGGGATTAGAAGGTGGCGGCCGATGAAACGAATGTTCTCCCTCTGCTGCTTTTTCAAAGTATTGTCTTTGGTCAGGTGGCAAGTTGTGAATGTAGGAAGGCGAACAAGGTCTGTGAGCTTCTCGGGAACTTGAAGATCGGTCATTAGCATCTCCTGCAGCCCAAGCACCATCGGCTTGGATGCTGTCGCTATAGGCTCCGCTTGCAAAAAATTCTTCATTCGGTGGCTGTGGTCTACCACTAGATTGAAATTCTGGTGCTACTGGTGCTATTTGATATTGGTGACTTCCATGAAAATATCCAGATGTAGGTGATGGAGCATGACTAGAAAAAACGTTTTGGGGAAGGGTATTATCAGGTTGACCGTATTGATGACAGTAACTTTGAGCGGCATGGTGCTGAACTACAGGTGGTACTCTTCCCGCCACAATAGATCCTCTAATAACAGAATAAACGGATAGGTAAACTATCACATACCTATACAGGTAGTGATTAAATTTTATTTATAATTGGGGTAGGGTAAGAATTTAAATTTTGTTTTCAGAGAAATCATTCAATGCCGATTTTTTAAAAGTCGACTTATTTTTCTTCTACTATTCTTAATTAGAGTAAAGTTCATTGCACGGCAGTGAGCTGCTGTTTCAGAAGTAGGAAAAAGAACATGGATGTTAACAAGTTAGTCGTTGTAATTATTGTTACCTTGTTATGTATAGGCTGTAATGATAGCAGTGAAGCTGAAGTTAATACTTCAAAAGTTCGTGTGCTTTCTCATGATGACTACATTCAAAATGCAAAAGTTTGCTCAGACTGCAATGACAATGCTCAATGTGACGTAGATGAATCCATAGCTTACTCAGATAATGAGGGCTACGTTTTTTCAAATCAGTTGAACAGCAGTTGTACTCTGCTCGCTGAAGTCACAAAAAACTCACTATTTGCCAACAGTCAGCAACCGGTTAACTTTGAATACAAGTTAGCTGCGTATAAAGATTGCGGTGTTATCAGCCCTATGACATCTATAGTGCACCATAAAACTTATTTAGGCCTATCACAGCAAGAAGCTGAAGCTGAATTTTATCAACAAGCTTTTACTAACTTATCGTCATGTAATGATTATATTGCTGAAAAAGGCAATGCAAGTTCAACGCCTGTTTCAATTATTGAAGCAGAAGCCTATCAAGATATTGCGAAAGATTATCCTGATGAATATGTCTCGGCCATTAACGAAATTGAATCGACAGACGCATTACGCGTGTTGTCTAATTCAAGAAAGCACCATTTAGCGATACACCATTTACATAATCAGTTAAAGCAATACACTTCAAACATTCAATTCGATACAGAGTTAATCAATACACAACAGCTGGATACTCAAAAAGCACCGAGTAAAAAAGATGTATATAAACCATCTATGGTTGAATTATCTGCCATCATGTCCGTAAGAAAGTACAGAAAAACCGATTTTGACATTACCAGCTATTTTAAAACGGATACTCATGAGGAAAAGTTGATTGCTTTGCAAGATTCAGAGTCAGTGCTGGCATACTCTTATTATCAACCCTCTTTTTTCCCTGAGCTGACAAAACATTTGGTGATAAACCCTGAAACAGAAAAAGAAACCACGCAAACCTATTTTTCTGAAACATCTAGGCAGGTTGGCTTGATTGATGCTGAGCAAGTAAACCCTTTATTGCCATATCTTACTTTAATTTCTCAATCTGATAGCCTGATAAGCATTTCTAATAATGGTGTTAGCTCATTTAATATTTTAGTTTCTGGACGGCTTTTTGATTTACAAAATACCTTGATGTCAGCCGCCACCTATTCGTTCGGTATGTATGACGCTTGGACGAATGCGCTTGCGCCACACAGTAGTCATAATGGGCGTTTTCCATCAGGGCAAGGTATTTATGGCTATGACTTAGCCATCAGAATGGATCAAGACCACATGTTTTATCAGGAAGAGAAAGATTGTAGTCCACTAGAAGATGATCCTATCGCTGGGCTTTGTAACTATGTAGACATTATTCGCGTAGAAGATAGAACAGTGGGAGCAAGAAATATCAGCGCGTATGTACAAAGGAATACTAAGTCTGGATTTATTTTTCAAGGCGTAGAAAACCAAATACCCGATATTATTTATTTAGGAAGTTTGAGTGAAAGTTCTGGCTCTTTGTTCGACAAAGTTCATCTTGTTGCTTATCTGCAAGGAAAAAATAGTGATGGTAAATACGTAGTAAGGTTCAATCAACTTATAGGAGATCTTAACAATATTAAAGTTGATTCTGAAGTGGTTAACAATTTGACCATCTTGACTTTCAGGCAAGGGGAACTTAATGCCACATTTAAAACCCATGGCACTGATTTTTGGGAAAGAAAAGTGGTTAATGGCGTTGATACAGCGATAATTAGTATCCCATACTTTTACCGCAGACAACTACCACATTTGCCTGCAAAATTAGGGATATCTAAAGTAGGGACTTATAACCGATTTGGTGTGTTTTTTGAGGAAGGAGATAACTTTTTTAATGAAAGGTTTGCGGTAAACCAAAAAGCACTTAATGAAATGAGGAAAGCACTTAAAAAGTGATAAAGCTCATTTTCAAATTAATCGAATAAGGAGCAGAGTTGAATTGGCTCAGCTCCTTTCAGTAATTACTCAAGCTTACTCAACCACTTCAGCGTTGTGGTAAACATTTTGTACGTCGTCACAGTCTTCAAGAGCTGCAATTAACTTATCAAACTGCTCGATTTGTTCTGCATCGCTGACTTCAGTCATGGTTTGTGGCACCCATGAAATGTTATCAACCTTAAACTCAATCTCACCTAAGGTGTCTAATAATGCTGTGCGAGTCTTGTTATATTCAGTATGAGGCGCGTAAACACTGGTTAAACCATCTTCTACTTCGACATCGGTGACATCGACATCAGCCATCATCAATGCTTCCAATATTGCTTCATCATCATCGCCTTCAAATACAAAAACGGCTGAGTGATCAAACATGTGGGCAACAGTGCCTGGGCCGCCTAATTTTGCATCATTTTTAACAAAAGCTTGACGAACTTCGGTGTAGGTGCGTTTAACGTTATCTGTTAGGCAGTCAACGATTAGCATACAGTTATTTGGGCCAAACCCTTCGTAACGTGCGCCTTCGTAATCTTCACCACCGCCACCTTTGGCTTTATCAATGGCTTTTTCGATAACATGTGCTGGAACTTGGTCTTTTTTAGCTCTGGTGATCAGGTGTTTTAGCGCGATGTTACCGTCAGGCTCAACACCACCGTTTTTGGCGCATATATAAATTTCTTTACCGTAACGTGAGTATAAGCGAGTTTTCATGCCAGCCGTTTTGGCCATAGACTCTTTGCGGTTTTGGAAAGCTCTTCCCATCTTAGTCTCTGTATCTCAAATCAAAAAACTCATCAATTCTAACAGGTTCAATTTTTATTTGTAGTTGAAGTTGAGAGCTAATGATTTTGAACTATAACTAAAGAGTTAGCATTATTTGACCTCAGAGGAAGTTATGGCTCAAAGTAACATTACACCAAAGACTGCGACGGTCACTGTCACTTATCTTGATGAAAGAAAGGGTGATAAAGTCTATCGATTAGTGATGCATGAGATGCCAGTTAGTGATAATGGTAGAGTCATTCTTCCCGATGATTTTAGGCGAAATAAGCATATCCTTACCGTCTTTAATGGTGTATGTGATTTACTCAATGGCGCTGGTGAAAGGCAACCATTTATTCATGCTGCTAATCAATAAGTTAAGTGGGTAATCAACGTAATTATAAATCGGTTTGATTCATGTCAAATTTTCATTGGTTAAGCTAGTTTGTTTTCGCCTATCCTCTTGTATTAAAATTTATTTTTTTTGATAATTTCAACTTCTGTTTTGAATTTTTTTACGGCGCTGCGACACATCGGAGTAGGCAAAAACTAACAAGGAATGAAGTATCATGCACCAGAGTGGTAACTCTAAAAACACTAATACTGTAACAGTATTGTATTTTGAAGCACCAGCTGGGGTGATTTTGTACTCACGAGTACTCCATGAACTTCCCCATAGAGGTAGTGGGCGTATTAAATTACCTGATGAATTTAGGCAGGGGAAAAATATAATGGCTGTGTTAGAAGGGAGTTGTCAGCTTTTAAATGGAATGGGCGAGCGCATTTCAGTTGTTAATGCAGTTAATGAGTAATGCTTATTCAGTTTTCCGTCAGCTTGATCTGATATTCTAGCAGTTAATTGATTTGAATGAGATTTTTGTCATGGCTACTGCGGCTTCTTTACCTCAGATTACTGTTTGCTGCCATACCTCTGATGGCCAATATCAACGAGAACTTTCAAAGGATGATGTAGCTACAGTTAACCGTTCATTGTATGCTACAAAAGGCCAAAAGGGTGGGGTTTACGAAAAAATTAAGGTGTATATTGATTCCGGAAGTTCTTCAAAACACGATACAATTATAGCAGTACGACTCCAACAATCGAACTCACAACCAATATTCAGGCCTTATGAAAAAAGCTCAGTGTGCCAACAAAGTACACGGCTTACTAGGTTTTTAGAGCAGCAATGGAAAGCAAATAAATATTATTCTCAATTTCAACCGGAGACATCAAAATCAGGAAAAAAAAGTAGACATTAAGCGAATAGAGGATCTGTGCAAATCCGCTACACGCAATAAAGTGCTGTTATTCCTCATTACCTCGAAGGCATTCAAGCTTATTGTATGCGGAATTATAAACCGAATCTTTGGTGTAGCCTGTTGTCGTTTGCTCACCAGCCGCTTTTCCTGTTAGTAGCTTTATGGCTTGACTTACATGGCTAATGGCCCAAATATGGAATTGCTTTCTTTTTATGGCTTCGACAATATCTTCCCTTAGCATCAGGTTATCAACATTACTTTGGGGGATAATCACACCTTGTTGTTTGCTGAAACCTTTAGCCATACAAACATTAAAGAAACCTTCGATTTTCTCATTAACACCGCCGATAGGCTGAGCGACGCCAAACTGATCCATTGAGCCTGTTATTGCTATATCTTGCCTTAATGGAACTTCACTAATTGCTGACAGTACCGCACAATATTCCGCTAATGAAGCGCTATCACCATCTACACCTGAGTAGGATTGCTCAAAAGTTAAGTAGGTCGTTAGTGGAATCTCTGCACTCTTTCCTAACATAGAAGCTAGGTATGAAGTTAATATCAAAACGCCTTTGCTATGGATTTGTCCACCAAGTTTGACTTTGTGTTCTACATCAAGCACTTCACCTTCGCCATAGGCTGTATTTGCAGTGATGCGACTAGGTAATCCAAAACGATGCTCACCAGTGGATATAACTGTTAGAGCGTTAATTTGTCCAATTGCTGACCCTTGTACTTGCAGCAAAGTGCGACCTTTATCTACATCTTCTTGCATTATATCTTTAAGCTTTGAAACACGATGCTCTTGATTATCTAATGCTTTCTGAACATGACTTGCGCTGATCTTTTTTGCATTATCGTTTTTGGCAACGAAGTTAGTTTCACGCAGTAGGTTGGCAATATCAGCAGAATACAAAGATAATTTATTTTGATCATCTGCGCGACGAGAACTGTATTCAATAACTCTCTCTATGGCTGATTTATCACAATGAAGCATACCATTGTCGTGGACAATAGAAGCGATAAACCGAGCGTAATGCTGTTCGCTTTCTTCGGTTCTTGGCATGTGAGTTTCAAAATCAGCCGTTACCCGAAACAGTTCTTTGAAATCTGGGTCGTAGTGCTGGAGTAGGTGATAGGTTTGATGATCACCAAACATGATGATTTTTACATCAAGCGGAATTGATTCTGGCTCAATTGAAATACTGCCTGACAGTGACACTTCACGCTCTAATGAGCTTAAATCGAGCTTTCGAGCTCGTAATGCACGCTTTAAGCCATCCCATACATATGGGCGCTCTAGTACTTTCATAGCGTCGATCATCAAAACACCACCATTGGCTTTATGTAAGCTGCCGGCTCTGATTAATGAGAAGTCAGTGAAAACCGTCCCTTTAAAAGTGGCGTTTTCAACATAGCCAAACAAGCTGTGGTAGCTAGGGCTTTCTTCAACCTGAATGGGGAAGTGCTCGTCTTGTTGTTGAACAATAACATTAACTTGATACCGACGGGGCATCTTTTTTTCTAACGTCGCGTATGCAAGTCCAAGTTGGTCTTCACTCTGCTCAATGAACAAATCAACATTTGTTACCATATCTTTTTGCATGGCAACAAGGTGATGGCTAACTTCATCGTTGGATTTGTATTTATCCAACAAAGGCTGAATAAAGTGACAGATGACTTCTAAAGCGGTTTGCTCATTGTGTTCTTGTTGTTTATCGCTGAATTCTTCTTCCCATTTAGTAAAGGTTCGAACCGCTTGTCTGAGTTTGGTTTCAAGCTCTCTAATGCTTTTTTCGATGGCTTCTTTTTTCTTTTTAGACAGTTTTTCAAAGCTTTCTTCCGTGTGAGGTTCTTTACCGTTAAGTGCCATTAATTGGTAATCACCTTGCTGAGTGACGACTAATTGGATATTTTGTTTTTCAGCTTCTTTGGTGAGTTTGGATAACTCTTCATCTTGCTGATCAGCCAGTTGCTTTTTAAGTTGATCAGAACGCTTAAAGTACATCTCATTTTCAAAGGAAAGAGGCAGAGCTTTGACTAGACGCAATACTAACTTTTCGATGTCTTCTTTAAACTCGTTAGCATGACCAATATCGAGTTTTAGTACTTTCGGGCTTCGAGGTTCGTCAAAGTTACTGACATAACACCAATCAAATAATTCTCTGTTAGACTGTAATTGGTTCAAGTAACGCAGCATCATGGTGCGTTTGCCTAACCCATTTTGACCTATTGCAAAAATGTTATAGCCTTTTTCTTCCATTCCCATTGCAAATTCAACGGCTTGCTGAGCTCGTTCTTGTCCAACGATTTCATTGATAGGTACTAGGTTGGCGGTAGTTTGGTTTTTTGTCTTTAACGATTTTAGCTTACTAAAACGGTACACATGAGAAGCAGAAAGTTTTTTTACAGGAGCATAAAAAGAAGAATGCAGCGCGTCAGTTTGAGTCATAGTCCGTCCTGATGTTTAAGGCGTTTTTCTTTGAATAGCGGTACAGCTTAAACCTGAGATCAAAGTATGAATGGATAATATTATTCGATAATTATTACCATCTTAGTATAGATTCATCAAAGATGAACATAATGATTTTCATCACAAAAATGAGGTAAATGCAAGGAATCTTGCTATAACTTAAATGAGGGCAAGTTCCTCATTAATACAATAATTAATCACAAGGAGTGTGTTATGCAAGAATATTTTATTTGGATAATTTCAGCGACTTATGTAGGTGTTTTTTTAGCCATGGTATTGACCACTTACATTGATAAGCAATATCAGAGTAAGCATAACTCTCAATAATTATTTTCTAAATAGAAAAAGCAGCTAAGTTGTAACGTACCTAGCTGCTTTATGCTTTTCAGCGCTGGGTTAAACGCCTTTACGTGCAGCCTTTACAGCGCGTTCTACCATTTCAGGTGCAGAACCTATAGCAGGTTACCCAAATAGTCACTTAGGTTTTTAACTTAATTTAGAGGCGGGGATAAACTTTTTTTCCTTTTCTTCTATCTCAGACAGCCATTTAGCTATTTCTAAAGGGTTATGGCTAATACAGTACTCTCTAGTTTCCTCTGACGATAAAAAACCTTTTAGAAAATTAATCAGTAATCGTGACATAGCCCAAGATGACTTTGGATGCTCTGATATTAAGTTGTTAAAGTCTTGTAAGATTATGATGCAAGTTCTTTTGGTATTTCCTTCTAGAGTGCCCAAAAATGTTTTTATAACTAGCTGTGAGGCGTTAGTCTTTTGTCTTAGATAACATTTAAACCTCAAATGTACATATTCCAAATCTTTAAAGCTTAATTCTTCCAATTTACCGAAATAGAATTTTGTTAAGCCTTTTGGTATCTGTTTAGATGAAGAAGATGCGGTTTCAGAGTTACGGCGTGCTATTGTCGAAGTTGCTTGTTGGTCAAAAGTTGCTCTTGTTGCCTGAGTGCTTGGCTGTACTTCAGATACTTTAACCTTGGTCGTTTTTGTAGCCGTTGGCTGAGAGTAGTGCTGAGGATTTTGTTGGTGATGCTTCTCTAACTTCTGCCGTTCATAATCTTGCAGCATTTTTTGTTCTTTAAGATAGTTTTCTTTTAAATTGTAAATCTGCTCCATTGCCTCTTGCCATCCAAGTAGGCAATCTCTATCGATAACAGGAACATTGCTTTCTTGACTGCAATGGATATTTGCAGAAAAGGCGATGAGACCATCGAGTTGAGTAAGAAAAAGTTCCGAAGGGGCAGAATGTGAAATAGGATCGCTTAATTGCTTGTAGTCAAAAGTGACACAAAAGTATGTTCTATTTGAGACAGACGATTTCAACGTTGGAAGTTCTACAACTATACCATCAGTAATATTTTCTATTCGATAACTAAAAGTTAGCTGGCAGCTTTCTTCATTGTGTTCGAATTCAACAATGAATTTATTTTGCTCATTGGGTCTTGCAAGCAGTCTGAGGTTATGAATGGCTGACATTTGGCAAATTATTGTATAGGGTTCGTTAATTTTAAGTCTTTGTATATCGGTTAATTCCGTAATGAGCCGCTTAACTTCTTTTAATTGACTTTGATGGAAACATACCTGTATTTTTTTATATATCATCTCAAAAAACTTCTCGGATGGAGTTTGAGTTGTAATTTGAGAGTTGTTAATAAGTGCTGAAGCATAAGAGTTGCTTGGCGGGGTTTCGGGTTGTACAGCATGAGCCATTAAACTACTTCCATAAAATATTAAACTATTGACTTAATTTTAGTGAATCACTGGTTTTTGTTGATTAAGTATTGGTTTAACCCTGATTAAACATAATTAAATGTTTTGCTCTATTTGGTAGTTAGGTATGTGTTACTTTGTGTACTTGTAAATGGTGACGTTTTTTTAGAAACCTTGAATCGTCACTACAACAAATTGAAAAGGGAAGTTAAATGACACGGCTTTGTTTCTGCTATCTGCTGGGAATGTTACTAATTGCATGTTCAAATACCAATCAAGTACAAAAATTAATTGATGATAATTCGGTAATTAAATACCAAAAAAACACCAATCAACATGTCTTTCAAAATTTATATCCAGTCAAAATAAAAGATCGCATTTATCCTGTCACTTGTGAGCAAGACTGCTACCCTCAATCTATAGAAGTACAATGCCAATCAAAAGCTGAAAATTGTGTTTTTATTGGAAAGAATGAAGCAGTTACATTGTCGACAGGCTTTGAGGTTCAATGGCTAGGCCACGCGAGTTTTCATATTAAAACGTCCAGTGAAACCAGTTTGTTATTTGACCCGGTCACTAAACAATTTGATTCACCCGTTGGTTTTGCTCATTGGCTGACAGGTGGTATATATCGTAACGAGCCCAAGAAGTGGCTTTCTGAACAGCAACTGAAAGACGTCAATGCCGTAATGTATTCTCATATTCATTATGATCACTTCAATAAGTCTGATATCGACAACATGGATCGAGACATTCAGCATTTAGTTCCTCTAGGTTTTGCCAAGCATTTTGATAACGACCGTTATTTGATCAATGAGATGGCGTGGTATTCCTCAACCAATATTCATAATACTTCGGTGCATTTTGTGCCAGCTAATCACTTTAGTGGGCGTATTCTTGTTCCTTTTATTTACAACGATTTTAATCAAAGCTTGTGGGGCGGCTGGATAGTTGAGCATAATGGTAAAAAGCTATTTTTTGCAGGTGATACAGGCTATTCAAAGCACTTTAGTGATATCAGGAAACGTTATGGCGCCATAGATATTTGCTTGATGCCTATTGCTTCTTATCATCATGAAGAAAATGGTGATTGGTATCGATATGTGCATTTAACACCTGAAGATGCTTTAGTTGCAGCAGACGAACTTGAATGCAAAGTAATTATCCCTTGGGGGTATGGCAATAACAGTTGGAAAATGGGGGATAAAAGTAGCCATTCTCCACTATTAAGATTACTGCATATGCACAAGAAAATGAGTTCAAGCGTACCGCTATATATTTTGAATGAAGGGGAAAGGGTGAAGCTTTGATACATACCAAAAATGATTCACATTGAAAATGAGGCTGAATCTGCAATGGTGAGCATTTGGTACAACTTAACTAGATTAGGCCGTCGTTTTATCAAATGTCAGCTAGTTTAATGCGATAGAGACAGGTTTATCCATATTGTTTCCTGAACTCTATCGCCAGGTGAAGATAAAGCTGAAATGGATAGTTGAGTTATTCTTTAACAGTATTTTCAGCCAAGTCAGCATCTTCTTCTACGTCATCCCATAGACCGTAAACGTCCATTAACCTAGCAGTTATACTCTCATATGCTTTTTCTCGATAAGTGGCATGATTGAGATGGAGGAATTCATATTCTTCATGTTCCCTATCTGTAAAATGAGGTGCATTTCTCAAACCACTTGCCTTAGAAGAATAAGCAAAAGTAGCATTCAAGCGGGCAGTGTACTTTAATGCTGCTGGGTTATTGAGTGACCTTTGAATGTGATCTGTGGTTCGTTTACCAAAAAAACGAAAAATTGATGATTTAATCCAGTCGCTAATGCGCTCACGCATTCCCATGTTTTTATTTCTTATTCTTGAGACTTTAAATTTTTCCGAATTTTCATCAAATTCAACTTCATATTTTTTGCCGTTGGGCATTTCAATTTTGGTGTTGCAATTCAGTGCATAATTCCCTTTTTCGGCAATGTGTACGATAAGGTGTTCTTGCACTTCTCTTAAACTAATAGCTGACATAACTAAATCCTTCTAAAATCAGTTGATGCTTTAAACCTAGCCTCCAATTAGGCTTTATGCCAACTATATGATCGAGTTTTAATTTTGTGGATATAGTGCGTTAACCTATTAAAAAATAGGTGGTTTTTATCGTGTTTTTTGAAAAATATCGAGTTAAGTGCAAAACAGTACTGATTTCTTTATACAGAGCTCAGATTAAATAATGATTGTGAAGATAGGCTCTTGCAAATCAAAAGAGCCTAAATAGAAGATATTGAGGTTTTATTTGTTGTCGCTTCTAAGCACTAATTCAACCCGTCGATTTTGCTTTTGACCCTCAGCAGTTTGATTATTCGCTACAGGTACATATTCACCAATACCAATGGCGGTTAATTGAGATTTAGGAATCTTGTGTGAGTCAATCAGTAGTTGAACAACTCTGTTAGCACGGCGTTCAGATAATAATTGATTGTAGGAGCGCTTACCTCGGTCATCAGTATGACCAGCTACGTAAAACGTTAACTTGGGGTATTTTTTTAGATAACTGGCGAGCTCAGATAGTAAAGGTACTGACTCAAGCAAAAGTTCATCGCTATCGAACTTAAATAATAAACCATCAAGACTTGCATGACCTGTAGCCTGAATACTTTGACTCAAACCGTCAGCATCAAAGGCGACTCTATCCGTATTTAATGGCTTTGTTTCAACAATTTTTAACTCAGTCCAAAGCCCACCCTTGAAACCAATAACATAATTGTGAGCATAGATATTACCATTGGGACGTTCGAGCATGTAAGTGGTGTAAAACTTGCTTTCATCGTTGCCTATGGTTGCCAGTAAATCTAATTTTTTTGCCAGCATTTTCTGCTTACCACAATCAATGCCTTTACAGTGGAAGATTTGCTTAAACCCTAGCTTGTTAAAAGCCTGCTGGTAATTTCGAAAAACCTCATACTCCGAATACCCTCTTGGTAATCGATAGTTGATATAAGTGAGTTTGCCCTCCATGGACATTAACTCATAGCGATTGTTTTTAACGCCCTTGAGAAGTTGTGTTTTTACATAGTTATTTGCGACATAATTGCGAATATAAGCGCCTTGTAAGCGCCCAAACATGGGATGATCAGCGCTGCTACGTTCATCTTTATGTTGTCTAGATTCAAACTCTTTTTCTTTAGCAGCCAACTTAATAGCTTGCTCATTTACTGAAATTAGATCTAATGGCTCAGGCTTTTCATGTAGCACGGAAATATTCAATTGAGACTCTCGTGCCCAAGCGAATACGAGTACAGAGACATAAAAAATCTGATTGTTTTTATTTAATTTAGCCGTTATGACATGTGTATGATCACTTCCGATGGATTGAAGAGGATCTAAAAAACGTTCAATTTTTTTGAGTCGTCCACAGCTTTTGGCTGACAAGTAAATATTATCTCGGCATTCTGTTTTTTGAGTTGCTCAAGATGGTTTTGAAAAATATTGCTGGGTTCGTGAGAACGATCCACTACATAACCAAAGCGTTCTAATGCCCCAGATTTGACCAGAGGTTTGATTTTCCCTTTTTCAATTGCACCAATAAATTTTTTATGGATGAAGTGACTTTGTTCAGACTCTTTGAGTTTACTGTCAGGGAAGGGAGTAAAAATATTTTCGGCGCTGACGACGTTACTAATAAAAAGAACAAAACACGCTAACCCTAATTGTCTTATTCGCACATTAACTTCCTTGTTCTTATGTTAATTCACATATAGCTATACATAGTAATTTGAACATTTGTTCAAGGCAAGAATCGACACGATGCTTATGTTTCCCGTTAGAAAAGACTCGCTAAGAGAGCTGATTGGACTTCAATCGTTAAGTATACGGTTCATGGCAGTGCTTATTATGTAAATGAGCCGATAATAATTTTTACTAGGTTGAGTTATCAATACTGAGTCAATATAAAAAAAGCGTTACTTCACATAATTCATTATTAAATGAAGGGTTATTATAGCGTTATCTGCTTACAGATATACTTTAAGAAGCAATAACATGTGCTGCTAGTTTCTTGTTCTGTATTCTATCTAATTGCGTAGTTAAAAATTTTCTCAAAAAAAGTTTTTTGCAATACAAATGGTTATACGTATTGTTTTTGGAGGGAGTAAAGTGAATTTTAAGGTTTATCTTGTTGTTAAATGGTTACACCTGTTCGCTGAAAAAATATTGTATGATAAATCGTCTCTAAGAAGCTTGTGAATTGCCTTTCTAATACCCTTTTATTTGCGTTAAATATCTGTAAAATTCACGCGCACGTTACATTAATAAAGTAGCGGTATTATTAAAATAATGGGGTTGAAAATATGCAGTATGTAATAAAAATACCAGAGTTTTCATCATCAAGTTCCTACCTACTAAAACAGCAAGCAATCTAAAAGTTAATTAACAATTTTAATTGTGAGTTTTTCTTTCAGCTATTAGCTGAAATTACTAATTGGAAGTAGAAGTAATGTTAAACAAATCAACAATTGCAATCGCTACAGCAGCAATACTAAGTGCTGGTTCAGCGAGCGCTGTAGTGCTACATGGTGATAAAAATGGTGATCACGTTCGCTTGTTTGGTGAAGTCGGCGTAGGTGGTCACTTTGCTACCAATGCAAAATATAACCACGATGAATTTTTTGACACTAAAGGCTATGTCGATGATAGCTTCGCAACACTTGGTGTAACTGGTAAACGTCAACAATTTACTTATCGCCTTGAGCTTGATTACCAACGTCGTAACTGGCTAGGTGGCGACGGTGAATTCGAACTTGCTATCGACAAAATGTATGTCGGTTACAACATCACTGACGAGCAATGGGTAGAGTTTGGTTTAACCGACACCGCATTCGATGATTACGATCACTTTGGTGACTTCACGTTCAACAAAGCAGTTGAAACGGGTGAAGCAGGTGATCAAGAGAACACTGTAAAATATCAAGCGAAATTCGAAAACCTAATCGCTGGTGCTTCGTACTCTTATGAGGGTGAGCATAAAAGCGGTAAGCTGCAAGGTGACATCATCAATGGTTATGTTGGTTGGATGTCAGACACAGTATCTGTCGTTATTGGTTTAGAAACTCGTGGTGGCTCTGACGGTATCTCTAAATACGGTAAGCAAAAGCAAATCGGTTTAGGTGCTCGCTATAAAGTGATGTCAAATTTATCATTTGGTATCAATGCCTTCCTAGAAGATGAAGACTTATCAACGCGTAAAAGTGGTAAGGTTTTCCTAGATTACCAAACATTCCGCAATATTGGCTTAACCATTAGCTCTAAATATGATCTCAACGATCGTTGGGAAATTATCAGCTCTGTAAATCACGAAGAGTATGAAGGCTGGGATTTGATCAGCCCTAACTATGACTATACGAAACTGCCTCCACAGCACGGTAAAGACCGCCGCTGGGCAAGCTTAGGTTTCAACTTCCGCCCTGCAAAAGACATCGTACTGTCTTTAGAAGGTCGAGCGGGTGAAGCGCCTGAAGCAGCATACGCATACGCGCGTATGTATTTCTAGTCCGAATCTAATCCAAGTTTTATAGAGTTCATTATGAAAAAAAGTTTCTTATCGCTAGCGATTGCTAGCACCATCAGCATGGGTGCCCACGCTGGTGTCGAAGATCTACTGATCACTGAAATGACCCAAGCCAGCGATCCTAAAGTTGGGACTATTGAGATCACGAATACAGGTACAACAGAGCTAAACTTAACGGGCATAGAGTTCTATGTGCACGGAGCAAATAGCCGCGGAAAGAATTACAACAATGTATTGTTAGATGCAGATGGAAAACCGTTATTAGATGGTCAAATATTAGCACCTAACGCTTCCTTAGTTATTGTTGAAAATCGTTCTTCAGAAGAATTTAGAAAATCTTTCGCTAAAGATGCTAAGGTCATTGTCTCTCCTTATCGACCTAAAAAATATAATCACCTTTCTTTAAATGGTGATGACGGTTTCTACATTAAAGTTGGTGACAAAATTGTTGACCGTGTAGGTGCTTCAGAAAACAAAGAGAAATGGGCGACAAACACTACATTGCGTCGTAAAAAAGCAGTCGATGGTAGTGCTCCTTCGCAATCAGCAACTTTCGATGCATCTAAATGGCAAAACATTATGCCAATGCGAACCAATACAGTAGGTGCGCCTAATCTGCCAGATGCTGATGCTAAAGACATTATGGACATATTCACTTGTCCTAGTGATAAAAGTGAAATCAAGTCTCCAAGCGAAGTTCAAGGTTCAGGTTTTAAATCTCCTTTAATTGCGGAAGGTAAAACAGAGTCAGATGAAAAGGTTGCGGTAGAAGGTATCATTTCTGCTAAAGTCTCAATCCCTAATGAAGGTTTCTATCTTCGCAATATTGTTTCTGACAACGACCCTGAAACTTCTGATGGTATCTTCGTTAAATCAAGTGCAGCTAAAGATCTTAAGGTCGGTCAAACGATTTGTATCGGTAGTAAAGTCGCTGAATTTGAAGGTCAAACTCAACTATCTGCAGACACTGCATTTAGCTGGAATGTGACTGATACCAACATAGCGACAGAACCTACCGACATACAAGTTATCGCTTCTGATAACGGCTCTTTTGATAAAACCCTAGAACGTTACGAAGGTATGCTGGTTAACTTGCCAACAGATATCGATCCTGAGACTGATGGCAACCAAGATATGCGTATTACTCGTAGCTTCAGCTATAACTTCCTGCAAAATAGTCACCGCCGAAACAACATGGTAGCAGCTTATAAGCGTCCGAACTTGCAGCCTAACCACTTACATGTAGCTGGTAGCCCTGAATCGAAGGCAGCCTATGAGCAAAACAATGACTATCGTTTAGTGATTGAAAGTTCGACTCGTTCAAATGGTACTACATTACCGTATTACAAAGGTTTTAATGAAGACCCACACAAAAACTACATTCGTATCGACGATAGCCTAGTTAATGCGCAAGGTGTGATCAGTCAATACGAGACTGAGTTGATTCCGGGAACTAATCCTAGAAAGTATGATCAAGACTACAGTTTGACCATTACTAACGATTTGACCAGTGAAAACTTTATTCACAACTTACCACGTACTGACAAGCCAGATCTTAAAGATACAGTAACGGGTGATGACTTCGCTATCCGCGTTTCTAGCCAAAACTTGTTTAACTTCTTTAACTCTCCATTTGGTGGCGATAACAATAGATTTGGTCAAAGCCGTGGTGCTGACAGTCACGATGAATACCTGAACCAAAGAGCGAAACTTGTCGAAATCATCCGTGCGCAAGATGCTGATGTTATGGCGTTGATGGAAATCGAAAACAACGGTTTTGGTGATGACAGTGCGATTGCAGAAATCGTAAACCAAGTTAACGTTAAATATGTAGATGAGCGCGCTCGTGATTATAACGGCCCTAACTCTACAGAAAACCGTTACGTATTCGTTGGTTTCGACAACAACGGCAACCAAAGACTGGATAAGCTTGACGCGATTGGTTCTGACGCTATTGCAACAGGTATTATCTACCGTCCAAGTAAGTTGAGTATTGAACGTACTCGCGTTATCAAGATGCCTCAGCAAAAGGCACCAACCATTGTTAACGACTTAGGCGAAGTGATCAAAGATCAGAACCAAGAAATTCTTGAAAATGGTCAAAACTATCACCGTGATGCCCTAGTGGTAACCTTTATTGTTAACCAAACCGGTAAGCGTCTAACCCTTGCCGTTAACCACCTTAAGTCAAAAGGCTCAACATGTTGGGAAGAGTGGCAAGGTGTTGAGTTTGGTGATGCAACGACTTGGAATAACCGTACTGCACCAGATCTAGATTACCAAGGTTCTTGTGCAGAGTTCCGTGTAGCCGGTGCCGTACACTTAGGTGAAGAAATGGAAGACATTCCAGGCGACAAGATCATCCTTGGTGACTTGAATGCCTACGGAAAAGAAGATCCAGTTCTAGTACTTACCGAGAACCCACGTAACAAAACCATTGTTACCGCTAGCCACACTTTCCTTGGACCTAAGCCTCAGTTTAATGAAGATGGTTCTCCTGTAACTATCTCTAAAACTTACGGCTACATTGACATTGTTGCTGAAAAGTTCAAAGAAAAAGGTAAGACGCCTTGGAGTTACTCTTTCAGTGATGAAATTGGTTCACTTGACCACATCTTGGTTTCGCCTTCGCTAAAAGATCGCGTGATTGATGCTACTGACTGGCATGTAAATGCCGCTGAGACTGGCTTGTATGACTATCAAAACCGCTTTAAAGGTGCAACTAACATTGCGACTCAAATTGGTACCTTGAGCCATAAGTTCTATGAGAATGACATCTATCGTGCGTCAGATCACGACCCAGCACTCATCAGCCTTAGCTATAAGCCTGGTGATGCAGATAAAGACGTACCTTTGAAGCTTCCAAAACTAAGAAAGCTAATCAGAGTGCCTTATCAAATCCCTGCGAATGTTAAGACTCAAAAAGGTGATGTTGCGGTTATCAGCATGAAGCCAGATAACGATGAAGAGCGCTTAGACTTGACCCAAATGGTACTTCCGAATGTGGTGATTTCTAAAGACAACACAGCTTTGATTAACTTTGAAGTGTTTGGTGCTCCATCTGCTCTTTTCAATGTGACCGTAAGCATTAAGCGTAACGGCGAAGTTGTTGAAGGTTCTGAACAGTCATTCCAAGCGGATGTATCAAGCCGTGACTCTTTGATTGCTGACATTGTTGAAGAAGAACCAGATCATACTGGCGGAAATGGTAAAGCAGGCAGCGCTGGCTTTATCAGCTTGTTATCTCTGTTCGGATTAGCAGCACTACGCCGTCGTATTCGCAAATAAACGACGTTCTTGATTATAAATGCCAGCTCATACGCTGGCATTTTTTCAAAGATTCAAAAGGAATATGATTATGAGAATTAAAATGAGCGCAGTAGCTGCGGCGACAGCTATGGCTTTGGGCGCATTTTCTACGGCGGCTAACGCCAATCTAGTAATTACTGAATACGTAGAAGGCAGCTCAAGCAACAAAGCAATAGAGGTATCCAATCGAGGCAGTAGCGCCATCAACTTGGATGCTAACGTTTACAAATTAAACCTGTACTTTAATGGCAAAACAGAAGTCGGAAAAACGGTAACACTAACTGGCACATTAGAGGCTGGAAAAAGTATCGTCTACCACAATTCTAATGCTGCCGATGAGTTTAAAATCGGAACAGCATCTGAGATAACCTGGTTTAATGGCGATGATACTATCGTCTTAACCAAAGATGGTGCTGTAATTGATCGCTTTGGTAAATTAGGAGAAGATCCGGGCTCTGCATGGACAGATCCAAATAATGCTGACTTCTCAAGCGCCAATAAAACCTTGCGCCGAAAAGCTAGTGTGACTACAGGTGATACTGATGCAGCAGCAGCCTTTCCAAATGGCGATCAATGGTTAGTATTTGATAATAACACTTCAGACGGTCTTGGCTGCTCCGGTGAAAGTGCTTGTAGTTCTGAAGCCAGCCCTGGCATACTTTTGATTACTGAATATATAGAAGGCAGCAGCAATAACAAAGCCATCGAGATTTCGAACATTGGCGGTAAGGCTATTGATCTCGACGCGAGTGTTTACAAGCTAACTCTATTTGGTAACGGTAAAACTGAACCAGGTAACACTGAGACATTGACAGGCACTCTAGAACCAGGAAAAAGTCTGGTATTCCATAACTCTGGCGCTGAAGATGCATTTAAAAAAGGAAAAGCCTCTACTGTAACTTACTTTAATGGTGATGATGCGCTTGTATTGACTAAAGACGATGTTGTTATCGATCGTTTTGGTAAACGTGGGGAAGATCCCGGTTCTGCATGGACTGATCCAAACGATGCTAATTTCTCCACAGCAAATAAAACGTTACGTCGCAAAGCCAATGTAACTACAGGCGATACCGTAGCTGAAGCTGACTTCCCTGGAACTAACAATCAATGGGCCGTATTCGATATTAATACTTCTGATGGTCTTGGCTGTGCTGGCGAAGCTAAATGTGACGGTTCAACGACGCCTCCGCCGCCGTCTCCAACGCCGGAACTAGGTCCGTGTACTAACTGTGAAACCTTAACGCCGGTTGCCGACCCAACTAAATTCAATGGCGATATTTACTATTCAGATGTATTGAGTGGTGACTTTGATAAACCTGAAGATCTTAAGAATGCTTTATCTACGATTATTGCTAAAGATCATAAGCAACTGACTTATGGGCAAGTATGGAGTGTATTAACCTACGCTGATCAAGATCCAACTAACGATAAAAATGTTATTGAGATCTATACCGGAGCTTCCATTTCTAAGCTTGACAACCAGCAAGGTGGAAGTGGTACAGGTAAGTGGAACCGCGAACATGTTTGGGCTAAGAGTCATGGCTTCCCTAGTAAGGACCAATGGGGCTATACCGATGCTCACCATTTACGTCCATCGGATCCTGGCATCAATACTGCGCGAAGCAACAATGACTTCGGCGAATGTAGTGACTCTGGTGAAGAAGTACAATTCAACGGTTCTGGCACTGGTAACTACTTAGACAAAGCTAAGGATTGCTGGGAGCCTCGTGATGAAGTTAAAGGCGATGTGGCGCGTATGATCATGTACATGGACACTCGCTATCAAGGTAAAGATACCGCGACAACCAAGATGCCAGATCTGGCTATTGTGAATCGTTTAACAACTTCAGAAGAAGACGATAAACCACTGATTGGTACTTTGTGTGATCTGTATGCTTGGCATAAACAAGATCCTGTTTCTGACTTCGAAAAGAACCGTAATAACGAGGTTTACAAATACCAAGGTAACCGTAACCCATTCATTGACCGTCCTGAATTAGTACGTGATGTATATGGTGCAGCCTGTAATGACGATCCAAACCCAGGTTTAGTTGTTGAAGGTGATATTGTTGCGCCTGAAAGTGTAAATGAAAGCACTGCATATACTTTAGATGCTTCTAAAATCAAAGCTGGCGAAAACGATACTCTTACTTATAAGTGGGAGCAAATTGTTGGCGAAAAGAAAACAGCGGTAGGCGATAAGGCTACACTGTCTCTAACGGCACCAAAGGTTAAAGCCGACCAAACGTTTAGTTTTGAACTCACTATCAGTAACGGCACTTTGGATACCACCAAAGCGGTTAGCGTCAAGGTGAAAAATATTCCGCTTGATCTAAAAGTAGAGTTTGCAGGTAAGGCTGACATCAAAGAAGGTGAGAAAACATCTATTACTGCGACTGTCGCTGATGCTCCAGAAGGGATCACATACAGCTGGAAGCAAGTATCTGGACAAACTGCAACCTTTACTGCTAACGGCCTAAAACTTGATGTAACTTCACCTAAAATCGACATTGACCAAGTTCTAGCGTTCGAACTTACGGCAATGGTTGACGGTGAAAGCTTCAGTAAGGCTGTTAACATTCAAGTGAAAAATGAAGAAGAGCCAGGTTGGACTAAGCCTAAGAGCTCAGGTAGTTTAGGTGGTTTAATTGCACTGCTACTCCCACTTGTTTGGATGCGTCGTCGCCAAAGCTAAACGCTAAATAAGCTTATTATAGGAAGCAGCGCCGAGTTCACATTTGGCGCTGCTTTTTTATTGCAAGGACGAACCTTAAGCCTTCTTTCATGTAGAAGCTACCAAATAATACCGTTCGTACCAATTAACTATGTCTTAGTTAAAACCTTAGCTTTGCAACTACATCGTTGCAATTCCTCACCATAGCTAAGGCTATGATTCGTCATTGCGCCTTGTATTTCCTTCGCTAATGCTTCCCTATAACACAGTTAATTGATGTGAACGGTATAAGAGCGCTTCCTATTTATGCTTAAGAGTTCTCATCGTAAGAAAGATATAGTAAATCGGTTAATGTTATCAATGAGAGTAAAGCTGCTTTCATTTACTTTCATTGTTTGTAGTGGCTTGAATTGATAACATACTATTACTTTCAAAATAAAAACCATTATTTATGCTAAGCACAATAGAGAGACGAAACGAAATCGTTAATATGATCAATGAAGTAGGGAGGCTAGAAGTTCAAACGCTAGCTGAAAAATTCAACGTTTCAACAGTGACCATTAGAGCAGATCTTAATGATTTGGATAACAAGAGATTATTGATCCGTTCCAGAGGTGGTGCGATTGCTGCGAAAAATATAGCAAAAGAACTTTCAGTAAAAGAAAAGCATTGTGAAAACAATGTTATCAAAGGAAAAATTGCTGACGCGGCGATAAAGCTTATAAACGATGGTGAAGTATTATTGCTTGATTCGGGCACAACAACCGAGCAGGTGGCAAAAAAATTAGGATCACATAAAGATCTTGTTGTTATGACTAATGGCCTAAATATAGCCAATGAGTTAGCCAACTTAAGTGATGTTGAAGTCATGATGACTGGTGGTAAGTTACGTCAAAAATCATTATCTTTTTATGGGCGGCAAGCTGAGGCTAGCCTTGAAAACCTACGTTTCGACAAGCTTATTTTAGGTGTTGATGGAATTGATGATACGGCTTCGATTACAACACATTTCGAACAAGAAGCATCGCTTAATAGAGTGATGTGTAGGTCGGCAAAGCAGATAATAGTCGTTGCTGATTCTTCTAAATTTGCTAAAAGCGGCTTTCATATCATTTTAAATTTATCGGCCATAGATGTATTAATTACAGATAGTAAAATACCTGAATCGTATAAAACCTTTGCTGCAAACGCTAATGTCAAATTAATCATCGTAGATTAACCCTCCTTCTCTTCATAGTAATGATGTGTCTCACTACTTGGTTGTGCACACATCTGCTATTCCCGTTTGTTTGTATATTTAAATGTTTGCTCCTTTAAGTGAAAATATCCTCAAAAATACCAAAAGCAATTGAAAGTGTTTGAAAGCTTGTGAAGGGTATTGTATTGTCTTTCAAAAGATAAAAATAAGTTGAAAGGTAATGAAAGATATTCGCTCTATAATACAGTCAAATAAAAGAGGTAAAGCAAATGGGCTTTACTCTATTTGCTCTGCTCATCCTCTAGTCATTGAATCTGCCATAGAACAGGCGAAGCAAGACGGAACCCCTCTACTAATTGAAGCGACTGCGAATCAAGTGAATCAATTTGGTGGTTATACAGGAATGAAGCCTAATGAATTCCTTGAGTTTGTCTTCGCTATTGCAGCTAAGTTAGATTTTCCTAAAGAAGCCATAATAGCAGGTGGTGATCACCTTGGGCCTGTTTGCTGGGTAAATGAGCCTTCAAAGTTAGCAATGGCTAAATCAGAAACATTGATTGAAAGTTATGTTGCAGCTGGTTTCAAAAAAATTCATCTAGATACTAGTATGGGTTGTGCTGATGATCCTGAAATATTAGATGATGAAATTGTCGCTCAAAGAGCCGCTCATCTATGTATGATTGCAGAAAAAACAGCTATGAAACACTTTGGTACTAGTGACATTGTTTATGTTGTTGGGACCGAAGTTCCTCCGCCAGGAGGTGCAAGCGAAGAACTTTCTACGGTCGATCCAACCCCTATTGCTCGCGTAAATAAAACAATCGAGTTACACAAAAAAGCGTTTGAGAAACTCTCGTTATCTGAAGCTTGGGAACGAGTAATAGGGTTAGTTGTTCAGCCTGGCGTTGAATTTGATCATATCGGTATCGTTGATTATCAACCGAGTAAGGCTGTTGAACTCAAAGAGTTTATTAGAACTATCCCTAATCTAGCCTATGAAGCCCACTCTTCTGATTACCAGAATGACGAGGCCTATCATCAACTTATCCAAGACCACTTCGCCATTTTGAAAGTAGGACCACAATTAACCTTTGCATTGAGAGAAGCACTATTTGCTTTGTCTTACATTGAAGACGAATTGTTGCCTATTGAACAACGTTCATATTTAAGAGATGTATGTGACGAAGAAATGCAGGTTAATCCTACAAGTTGGCAAAAATTTTATCCTTTGAACAACCAATCTAAATTTTATCGTCGTTTCAGTTACAGCGACCGAATCCGTTACTACTGGAATAATCCACGCATCAATGCTGCAGTTGACCAACTACTGAGTAACCTTAGTTCCAGCGCTATTCCATTACCTTTGATCAGCCAGTTCTTCCCTGAACAATATAAGCAGATAAGAAAGAAAGAATTAGAGCTTACTCCAGTTTCTTTGATCAAAAGTAAAATTAAGCAAGTTACCGATGCGTATGCGCAAGCGTGTTGGAAACAATAATCAAATTAAAGGCTAGAAATATATATGTCTTCATACCTATCGATAAACGAATCAAAACTCAAAGAAGCTAATGGTTATTGGACGGCTAGAGAAATCGCACAACAACCTGATATGTGGTTGCAAACAACGGAACAGGTAAATGCTTCGAAAGAAAAGATAAATGCTTGGTTGAAACCACTTTTGGCCTTGGATGATTTACGTATCATACTTACCGGTGCTGGCACCTCTGCTTATATAGGAGAAACGCTTGCTCCTTTGCTAAACATAAAAAATAGCGGAAAATTTGAAGCTATAGCGACTACAGATATAGTTAGTTCGCCAAAGCAATATTTACATAAAAATAGACCGACTCTAATGGTTTCTTATGGCCGTTCAGGCAGTAGCCCAGAAAGTGTTGCGAGCGTTGAATTAGCGGATCAGTGTATTGAACATTGCTACCATTTAGTAATTACTTGTAATCCAGAAGGTGAGTTAGCCTTAAAAGCTGCATCCTCTGAAAATATGTTTGCTTTGGTATTACCCTCACCAACCTTAGATCAAAGCTTCGCGATGACGAGCAGCTTCACTTCAATGATCGTCGCAAGTTTATCGATATTTCAACCAGATGAAGAGCAATTGGCGTCAGCGGTTCTGGCTTCGAGAGGGCTTTTAGGGGAAGGGCTCGAAAGAATAAAGGCACAAGCCAGCTTACAAACTAAAAGAATGGTGTTTTTAGGTTCTGGAGGGTTACAAGGCATAGCAAAAGAAGCTGCATTAAAGGTTTTAGAGCTAACCGCTGGCGATGTTATGAGTTATTACGAATCACCTTTGGGATTTCGTCACGGACCAAAATCTTTAGTGAATCAAAAAACCGAAATCATTCTTTTTTCATCCAGTGACCCATACGGCTCTTTGTATGAACAAGACTTATATAAAGAGTTGGTTAACGATGGTATTGCATTGAGTGTCACTCAACTAAATAGCGAAACCCTTAACATTCCAAAGAAGATTGATGATGTATGGTGTGCTTTACCCTATATTCTTTACTGCCAGATAATCGCGTTTTTCAAATCCTTCAATGGCGGTCATACACCTGATAACCCCTGTCCAACTGGGGAGGTAAACCGTGTAGTGCAAGGAGTAACGATATACAGGCTCGAAAACACTGAGAGTGAAGAATGTCATTAGCTAAATCAAAAGAGCCTAATTCTAAGCAATCACAACTTCTAATTGTTGGAATTAATATCGTGGAATAAAACGGCTTAGTTTTGTGTGAAAATCTCCATTAATATGGGAATGCTCAAAGCCTACAACTTTTATTCACAATAGATATCAGAAAAAAATCATAAGTTTGGAAAACAATGATGTGGGGAGCAATTCCCTATCACAATATTTCCGATAGGGAACCAAGCACACCACTTGTTCCCTATTCTTCAATCAGAATATGCTCATTTTCAAGGTGAGCTAAATCAGATTTCAGCAATTCAATAAAGCTTTTAGCAGCATGAGATAACTGTACCGATTTTGGATATAAAATACCGAAGGACATCCAGCGTTCAGGCACAATGGGGCGAGTTACAACTTGTTTATCGACAATTTTTGCCGTTAACGAATCAGCAATAGTGATCCCTGCGCCATCTGCGACTAAAAAACAAGCTAGCTGAGAAGAGGCAACTTCACATGCAAATGATTTTTCTTGCCCCTATGAATGAAAGAAATCTTCCATTTGAGTCCTTAATAACAGGTTGGGTAATAGCGCTATCATTGCTTCATCTTTTAAGTCACTGGCACTGATCTCTGACTTGTCACTCAAGGGATGGTTTAAGGGCAAAATTGCTTCAGCACGAACTTTTAATAGTACTTCACTATTAATATCGGGGTGATTTATTGGTAATGGTTCAATGCCAAGGTCATATTCTCTCCCTAACAGCCATTGCTCTGCATCTCGACGAGTACGAACATCAACACTTAAATGGACATCAGAGTGCAAGGCTAAAAAAATCTTTACGGTGGGAGAAACAAGAGTCGGTGCAACTCTTGGCATGGCAAGCACTCTTAATCTTTGAGTTTGCGCAGTACGTATTTCATCGGCGATACGTTTAATTTCATCTAAATTATCTAAAATTCGTCGTGCTTCACGATCAAATGCAACCGCTTGTTGAGTTGGGATTAAGCGTCTGCCACTACGTAAGAATAATTCAAGCTTCAGTTCTCCCTCTAAAGAAGAAATCAAACGACTGATAGCAGATTGACTTAAGTGCATCTTTTCAGAGGCTTTAGCTATCGAGCCTTCAATCATAGTAATACGGAAAGCCCTCAGCGCTTTTATATGCATATTCCGGCCTAAGGTGAACATCTATTCCCCCGCCGTTCATTTTTACCGGAATACGCAACTCCTCCCCAACGCTTATGACCTTGTTGGATCAAGTCTTCAACTTTGGTGCTATGTTGATCAATCCTATCGACAAGCAGCTCGATCATTTCTGCCGTGATTTTGTCACTATGACGAAACTCGATATTTAATACTCTGGCAATTTGGTTAAGGTTGCGACCAATTGCAGCTAACTGGCGATTCGATTCTTTTAAGGCATCGGTTTCAGTAATATACCCAAGTGAATTCAAATTGCAGATGTGAGCGTTTGAAAGTTGTCAGTAATTCTACTCGTTAAAGTATCTGCAATTTCTGGTAGTTTGACATAGAAAAAGTAATTTATCCGTTCTCGGAACTCTTTCGCTGAAGCGAAATATTCATTATTCCTAATATGCTCATTCATTACTTTCCAAAGCCGCTCAATTGGGTTCAAATTTGGGCTGTATGGTGGTAAG
>NZ_ML014791.1 GCF_003675895.1 Parashewanella curva | reverse complement strand
ATATTGCGAAGAAAGTAAAAGGCTTCATCGCCACGAATTAACTCTGCGACAAACACTCGGCCGGGCTTCATTCGTAAGCTGGCTTCTAACAACTGCTTTTGAGTGATATTGGCCACGCCTTGATTGCCTGCGGAGTAGAACAAACTGACGGTATTGGAGTGGGTGTTATACAGCTGCAATTCATCGACGTTTTCTATGGATATCAATCGCTCTGAATCAGGAACTTGTTGCAGTAATGAGCGCAGAAATGTAGTTTTACCTGAGCCTGTCGCACCAGAAACGATAATGTTTTTTCGCAGCTTGATGGCGAGTTTTAGAAAAGCGGAAATATTGCCATCTTGCTTAAAGGCCAACAGCTGGGCATCAGTTTCATTCTGACTGCCATTAACTTGGTTTTGTTTTGAAAAATAGCCCTGTCGTTGATATTCATCCAAGGTAAACACGGATTTGGACGGCTTGCGGATAGTAATACTGATCTTACCTACTTGAGTGACTGGAGGAATGGCAATTTGTACTCGCTCACCATGGGGTAAGGTTGCCGATAAAATGGGATGTGCGGCATCCAGTTTTTGTCCTGAATAGGTAGCAATGAGTTTGCTTAAGCGTTGGCAATATTCCTGTGTGATGGTATTGGATTTATGTTTTTTCCAGCCTTTATTGGATTCGGTTAATATTTGCTTGGGCTGATTAATAACAATTTCGGTAATGCTGGGCTGCACCAAATAAGTATTCAGCAATTTCAAATGTTCGAGTAATGCCAAAGAGTGGCAATCTTCGATTTTTACATCAGATCTAGGACTTGGATTAGTGGCTAAGTTTAAGCTCATAAACACTCCTAAAATCTAAGTCTCTGGCCACAAACACATTGATGTGTTCCCCTTGATTTTTATATAGCGTTGGTTTGATATGAATCGAGTCTTGAAGTGCGATGGAAGCGAGATCTTTAGTGCCTCCAATGGTGTCTCCGAATTGGATTTTATTGGTATTCCCTTTAGATTTATTGGCGTAATAGGTACCAACATCACCAATCAGACTGAGTAACATGGCACTGCCAAAACGTTGACCAAAATGACCATCAACATACCCACTGTGACCGCTGCGACCTAAGCTGTCGGTTCCCGGTGAAGCTAAATCCAAAATCACGCCTGTTGGGGTTTCGATGCGATCCCACAATACGAATATTCGAGCTTGCCCTTGTTCTAATCCAGTTTGATATTCACCAACAATATGACTGCCTTTTTCGAGCAGCAGCACCTTACCATTGGTGGAGTAAATATCACGGCTGAGCTGGCAACGAGTCATACCAGCCACATCACTGCTAATGGCGGTTTCTAAGATGCAGTCGAGAAACGCCCCTTTAGTGATAAACAAGTTAGGATCAATGATACGGCTAGCGACACTTCCCTGAATTTTGGTGGCTTGCAGTTGTTGGTTTAGTGAGTGGCTATCAGGCTGCGCTTGGTTCAAATCTGGTAGCGGGTCTTGCTGTTGAATGTGGTTTTGATCAGCTTGTTGGGAACTGTTATTGAGAACCAATAACCCATCCAGCTGCTTACGTTGTTGTGGTGTAAGTGGTTTTTTTTGACCGCTTAAACGAGCTAAATGACCGAATTGTGGTGAATTTGGTTCGTCCAATTGCCCTGTATGAATGATTGAGCTTTTATCTGCGGTTGGTGTTGTCGCTTTAGTGGAGTTTGAGTGCTTCTCTAGCTCAGGTGGTGCACCGAGATGATCGGCAATGGTGTAATGATGTTGGTTTGAGCTGGTATCAGATTTGCTATGACTAAAACCACCATTAATCGCCACTAACAACACAATCATTAATCCAGCGATAACAAACATTACGGCTTTGGTGAGCCATGAAGTGTTCTGCACTCGATTGCCTAGCTCTGGAACGGGATTAGATGACAGTTCTTCAACTGGATTTGACGACGGTTCAGTCATGCGTTACCTCCCGTCTTTTCGCAATTCGCTTCACTTGTGGGATCTGTGTTTTTTGATAACTTGCTGGATTTTCAGCATCGAAGGATTGGTTAAAAAGGCATAGGACTAATTGGCCTTGTCGTAGAGCCAGTCTTCGTACCACTCGCCTGATCACTATGGTGTTGGGAAAGTCAGGGTTGATATGACTGTTCACCAAACTTTCACTGTTGTCGTTATTGACGATATACACCGCAGGCAAGTCTTGTTTTTGGCTGAATTTGAGATAAGTAAAGCGGCCATCATCGAAGACTGTAGTAGGCAATAAGGCTTTATTGCCTTTATAGAAATAGTTTTGGTTATTGATCTGTGGCGTAGTGTGAAGGCTTAACTGATCGTCAAGTAACTGCTGTTGATTGTGTTGGTGCAGCTGAGTTTTGAGATCATTGGGATAAACAAAATCTACCGCAAACATCATATTGCGGCTTGTGGCTTGGTTACTGTTTTTTAGCTGTGACGCATTTAGCTCAAATTGGTATACATGGCGATTAGTCAGCACTGTCATATTGGTGATGGCTTGCTGAGCTTTAGGCTTGATAAAGATGTGGTTATCTACTGGCGTTACACTCCATGCAGCACTGTCGCCCATTGCAATCTGTTTGATTGATTCGCCTTTGGCAAAAGCAATGTCGGTGGCAAAACCATAGTGCCCAACTAACTTCACCACTTGCTGAGAATTGAAGTTAATATGGCGTACTCGTCTATCGAAATGGCCAATGTGGGGTGTCTCCAGTGCCAATGAAGTAAAAGAAGTCAGCATTAACGTCATGCCTGTGAAGACAGGCATCCAGCGACTTTTACCTATATTGAGTCTCAAAGGCACTAGGCACCTGCCTTCGCAGGTGCGACGGAGAAGATTGCTTAGACCACACATCCTAATCCCCTCCCGTGGCTTGATCATTGCGATAACTCAGCACTTGAAAACCAAGAGGATTAAGTTGTCTGTCGGCGACTGACATAGGTGCATTGCGATAAGTGAATGTGATGGTGGCAACCCAATGGGTTAATGGATTATTTTCACCGATTTGCTTTACTTGCTTGGTATAACGAACTAATGCCGTTGTGATTTGCTCACCATTGTTTTTATCGTGTGCTATAAAGCTTATGGCATTCACTTTGATCAACACTTGTGCTGATTGACCATAAAGGTTGATTGGCGCATTTGAGTTAGATTTGGGATCAGTTTGTAAGCCATAATCTTGCTGAATATTTTCATCGGACATTAAACCGATAAGTTTTCGGTCATAACTGCGGGTTTGCCACTGGTAGCCTTCTCGATGACGTAGATATTGAGCTAAGAAATATTTATCCAACACTTCCTGAGCCTGTTGTTTCACTTGCCCTTTGCTAGCTAAGATCGAAACTACATCGACAAAGCCAGTGTTATTATCCACTCGAATAACAAAAGGTTCGATGGACTTCAGTGGCATTAAAGTAATAAGACTGATAGCCAAAAGCGAAGCAAGTAGAGCTAGTAACAAACAGCACTTCCAAGCTCGTTGCTCCGATTGTTTGATTTTGACATTCAGCTCAGCATCCCAACCTCTGGCTTCATCAAAGTATTTTTGCAGTAACTGCTTATCGGTTAGTTGCTGCTCAAGTTCAGCCATGACGAACCTCAACAGGCTTAACCACGATTGGCTTTACATTTACAGGCTTGAGTCCTTTACCATCATCTTTACAATGCGGTGGTTTGGGCAAACTTGAGCAATGAGTAAGAAATAGGATGAAGCACACTGAAATTAGCTTTTTCATTGTTCAGATTCTCCCGAAATGCTGTTACCACCAAAGCGTTGTTGGTAGGCTCGATAGCCTGAACCAACAGGCTTGATTGGTGCTGATAGCGCTTGTCCTGCGTAGTTCAAATCTCTTCTGAGAGTGCGGTATTGATGGCGTAAGGTTGTCGGACGCATGGCATGAATACTGTTAGAAATCGCACCATGAGCGGCAATCACCACACCACCGCCGAGAGCTGAAGCCATTGCGGGTATTTGCTTCATCACTAAAATGCACAATCCCATCACAATGCACAGCATGGAGCTGTCACTGAGTGTGGTTAATGCCGCATGGTTGTGGGAAATTTGTGCAAGATATTTAGAGGCTACTGTAGTCATCAATTGCCCTGACGATACGCCAAGCAGCAAGATGAACCCGAAGTTGAGTACCATTCCCAGCCAGCTTTCAAAAAATCGTTGAGTGGCTTGAAACAGTAACAACACAAAGAAGGCCGGACCGATAGCCAATAACACACTAACCATGACTTTGCTGAGCAAAATAAAGAAGGCCACCAATAAGGTCAGGCAACCACCGATGGTTAATATCCCCATTGCCAAGATGTACATGCCAAAATTGCCATTCATCACGCCACCTTGTCGCCATGCATTATCGGCAAGGATGAGAATTTGGCCAAAAAGGTGATCTAACAGCTGTGCGGCATTTTGGGTTTTGGTGCCAGACACAACCGCCGCTAAAAACTGTGGTGTTTCACTTAAAAAGCGCACCACGGTTTGGTTGTAATGGCCAACGGTTAATCCCAAAGTCAAAATGAAACCAATCCGAATGATGCGAAAAAATCCCTCTTGTAATGGCTCCTGACTGCGACCAAACATCATTGAGTAGCCCCAAATCACTACCCATAAAATCATCATGCTGGTAAAAACAGGGATCAAGTATTGAATAAGCCTTGCCGAACCTTGTTGCACATAGTTGTGCAAGGCTTGATCAACCAAACTGAAAATACTGCGATACAAGTTACTGGTAGCCGCCATCTTGATTACTCTTTAGGATGAGCCATATCAGCGGGTAACGGTACGGGGTCGCCAGCCACAATGTCATTTGCCGCTTGTTGAGCGTTAATGCATTCAGGATGATTGCGGTATTTAGCCGGATTGTTGCTGCACTGGGTTAGAGTTTGCATCAAGATTTTCTGATGCTGTTTAAACCAAGCTACATCATGAGTTTGGCTTTGCTGACTATGGTGATTGTTCATTTTTGAGCAGCCTGTCATGACACAAAGCAGGCTTGAAATTAATAGGATATTGATAAGTTTCATGCAGAGTCCTCATATGGTTAGTGTTGAGTGTTCTGCCTTCCTTGGTGGGTTAGTTCCAATTCACATTAATCGGGTGTAGCTCACCAGCGGATTCAATCGCCATTTGGGTGATACGTTGCTGTGCTAAAGCATCATTGGCCTGCGCTTGAGTTTTCAGTAATTGCAATTTGGCCTGCTCATTGGCAAGCATGGCGTTCTCTGCTTGAATTCGGGCTTGTAAGTCTTGAATGTCTTTTTGTTTTGGTGCTTGAGTGATCTTGTTGATAAGCCTTGTGAGTTGGTCATATCTGACTTGGGTTTCTTGCAGAGATAATTGGGTTTGCCCTAACCAACGTCCACGGTAGCGATTAATATCATCAAACAAGCTTGCGCTGTCACCGCCCAGCTTTAGCCACTCGCTGTTGTGTAAGCCTTGTTGTTTAAGCGTGAGATTGGGATCGACTTTGACCGCCACATCGTAAACAGAATCAATGGCATCGCTCATTCCCGTGATACCGTTAATGCTACTGAGCTGACGTTTAGCGGTATCAAGCTGCTGTTTTAGCGTGTCGATTTCTTCCAACAAGTGACGTATTTCAATTATTTTTTGATGCAGGTTAGCAATATCAATTACTGGAAAAGCCAAGCTGGGTAATGGCAGTGATAACGTCATTAGTAGCGCCATCATTAGAAAAAGGCGTTTCATGCTTCACCTCGATGCTCATGCAAGGCATTAAAATATTCAGGGAGCCAGTCTTTGGGATCACTGCCAGCCGTTTCTACAATCCGATACATCAAGTTCACTTTGTCAGTAGTACCAGAGATCACTG
This sequence comes from Parashewanella curva, assembly GCF_003675895.1. Classification (GTDB taxonomy): domain Bacteria; phylum Pseudomonadota; class Gammaproteobacteria; order Enterobacterales; family Shewanellaceae; genus Parashewanella; species Parashewanella curva. The sequence continues at coordinate 33,977 of NZ_ML014791.1, read as the reverse complement.
CTAGTTCATCATCAAAGCCGTTCAAGTCTAATTTAGCAACGACACTTTCATGGCCTTGTTTGATGATGAATTGGCGAGAGTTGGGTTGTAGTTCAGTGCTGATTAGCTCAAATTCACGTTCGGTGAGATGCAGCCCATCCATATAATCATCACGTCGAGCTTTAGGATTGGGCATTAAAATCAAGGTGGCGCATTGTTCTATCAAGGTATGAGCAATGGGTGAGTTCAGCACGTCCTTAACCGATTGAGTGCCATACACCATAATGCCGTTTTGTTTACGAATGACTTTCTGTTTGTTTTGGGCTAAGTCTTCAAAATATTCGTCGGCCAGTAACTTCCAAAATTCATCCATAAAGATCTGCAACTTGCGACCATCAATCAGTTTTTCAATGCGATAAAACAGATACATCACAATAGGCGTACGGACTTCTTCAATATCCAAAAACTCTGTGACATCAAAGCCAAACAAGGTTTGATTGCTAATGGACAGTTCATCAACTTCATTATCCAAAACCCAGGAGAGTTCACCACCACGACACCACTTTTGTAGCCTTGAGCTGCAACCTTGTGGGTCAACGGGATCAAGAAACTCTAAACAGCGACTTAAACGGCGTTGTGGCTTAGGCAAACTCATTACGCCTTTTACGGCATCGGTTAGATCTTGATGGTGCTGGTGAGCCAAGTCATTTCCACAAAGTTTGGTGATTAATGAAGTAATAAACAGAATGTTGTCAGCAGTTGGCTCTAACTGGAAAGGATTAAAACCAGTAGGTTTGCCCATTTGCAAAGGTAGATATAATCCTTGAGTGGCACGAACGTAGATCTCTAAACCACGGTCTTTATCGAAGATGATTTGTGTTGGCTGATATTTCTTACTTTGGGAAATCAAAAAGCCTTGGAGTACAGTTTTACCAGAGCCAGAAGCACCGATAATTAAGGTGTTACCTAAAGCGTGATGCTCATCCTTAAGCTTGTCATCCTTACCCGTTTCACGATTTACATGAGCCTGAAGGACTTGGTTATGCGTATTAGACTCATGGAAATTCTGCTCGTGGAAATTGAAAAAATAAGGTGCGCCAGAAGCCGTTTGCAGCACAGTTACGGCATCGCCCCATTGATTGCCGCAAACTTGACCGGATGGATAGTTATGAAAGCTGCAAAATCCGGCAAAGTTACGAGAAGAAATACGAGCCGGACGTGGACGATAACGGCTGTTGGTAGGCAATTGCGAATAAAATGCTGATTGAATCGATAAATCATCTCTGGTGAGAATTATAGCTTGGTCGGCCAATTCAGATTTTAGTGCTGAAAGGTGCTTATCAATGGCCTCTGTCGTGTCAGCCAATACGGTTAACACCATATGATGTTCACCATAAACAATGCGTCCAGCGGTTAAATCATCAAGACCAATATCAATGGCATCGACTTGAGAGTGGGCAAAGTCACCTGTTGCCGTTAGCCTTTTTTGTTGGCGCAATAAAATCTCAGTCGCCACTGGTTTCGATAAAAACTGAAAGCTTTTCGTCAACACAAACTCAAACGGTGTCGATAAAAGCGCATTAAGCAAACCCGCTTCGGTGTGTTCAGGGTACTCCTTAATACTTAAACACGCGCCCAAACGGGTTTGCGTAATGCCTTTCAAGGCAAAGGTGTTATCAGAAAATAATGGTCTAACTCTGGGCAATGACTTTGAAATATCTTTGGTGTTGATGGCTCTAGGTTGCCACTCACCATTGGTCAGATAATCTAAAAGCGTTAGTAACTCGCTGTAGAACACTTTTCCTTTTACTTTGCCTTTATTGATAACGTCTTTGGTATAGATACCTAACCGTTTCGGATGATAACTTTCCAATGATGATAAAACCGTACTAACAACTTCATTCAAAACTGAGGTTGCTTGTTTTTGCTCAGCAAGAAATTGCTCCACTGTGGGAGATTTTATCTTTAGCTTTGATTTAAGCGGAACATCGGCATTACGGTAAATAACGGTTAGGTAAAGCTCATTGACCATCAACTGACTTTCGCAGATTTTGTCGATATATTTCTGATTAAGCTGCTTGTCAAAGTCGGATTTGAACTCGCCTTTTGGAACAATCTTGGATTCACGACGAATAAGATGCGTCCATAAACACACATGAGGGCTGGCGATGTTACGTAGCATCAAATTGAATTGCTCTTTCCACAGATTTACTTGCTCAGGATCAGCCGACTCATGTGCTACACCTTGCAGCTTGATGATCTGCAAATAATCGCCGCTATGAGTTTTGATGGTGTGTTCATTTACATGAGCTTGGTAAGGAATAAACTCATCAACGGAGTTTTCTCCCTGCCACTGCTCTTTGAGTTTCTCTACGGCGACAGCACTCATAGCATTCTCTCCTTATTTCGGGTGCTCACAATAGGGCTGGAACTGGCATAGCCTAAATTACGCCAACACATGGATTTAGCTTTGGTGTTCATCCATAACTTGAGTAAACGAAACATCGCAGGATCACGTAAACACAACGAATACATGAATGCATGCAAAGGGATATACAGCAATAAAAAGAAAGGATTTTTAGTGGCTATCATCAATACAGTGACTAAAGCGGCAGCAATGATAATGCCATCCAAAGTCACGCCCCATTTCATCGCAGGACGAGTGACAGCCACGAACAAGGGATCACGAAAATCAGTGGAGGACATGGTGGCTTTCCTCTACTTAACAGCTGAAATGGTCAAGTCAACAATGGTTGAGCCACCAAAAACTAACACAATCCCCGCAATATACTTACCGCAAGTCTCACCAGTAATACGCCCAAACCAAGCCAGATAACCCAAAATCGCAATTCCAATAATGCAGCACTACGAGCAATACCATTGGTAAGCAATTGCATCACCCAATCGACACCTTCAGAAATGGGATCGGCAAAGGCAAGTTCGGGAACCAGCATCAGAGCTAAAATAAAGACAGAATGAAATAAAAGCGAATTAAACGCTGTATAGTTAGAAGTGATTTCTCGTTGCACAAGATGCACAAGATGTTGTACCTGTTTATTGTGCAAGAGAGAAAGAGTAGGGATTTTAAATGCAAATCGTTTAAATAAACTCATCTTCCATTCTCCTATTCGTAGAGCTTGAAAGACACTTTCCTTCCATTAAAGTATCATTTAATTTCGTTAATTGGTTAATCAATATTACGATTTGAAAAATAATACTCACAAGTAAGTTTTAGTTCTTTATTATTCCTGTATCGAACAAAGAGATAAAAAATAGAAAATAATCAATAAGATAGACCTTAACCAAAAACCACAATCATTAAGTGCTTTTACTTTGTACAGATTAACCCTTTTGTTCACTGATAAAAAAACAGTACGCAAACCTATAAAGCCTTATTTTTTGCTGACTAAACGCCTTCCTTTATTACAGCGCTTACACTTTTTGTGTAATAATTCCAAAACTCATTCCAGTAATTGATCCAAGGCGAAATGGCAATAGATAGTAGAGTTCAATTTAGTCAGCGCTTAAACCAAATTTTAGATCGCCATAACTATCCCCCAAAAAATATGGGAAGGATTGCTATGCTTGCTGAGCTGTTTGGGATAACTCAGAAAGGAGCAGGAAACTGGCTGAATGGAAAAGCAATGCCATCAAGAAAAATGCTCAAACAAATAAGTGAACATTTTAAAATATCTCAAGAGTGGTTGATTTTAGGTAAAAGCGATCAGGAAGCGGCTGGACAACAGAAGATTCCTGTTTTATGTCAGTCAAAGATACATGACTATTTAGAAGGCAAGTTAACTCAGTTCGATAAGCTAATTAATGTTAAAGATAATATCAGCTCCGAAGCTTTTGCCATTGATCTTCGAGATAATGAGTTTTTCGTAGACTTTTTAATTAGCAACAACGCTATTTTAATTTTTGACCCTCAGATGCGACCAACAGATAAACTCTTTGCAATGATCCAAACAGACAATGGTTTAGTCATTAAAAATTTAATCGAATTTGAAAAAGGTCAACTTGCCTACACAGAACGAAACCAACAGCAGCGCCCAGAACTCAATATGATTGACGATAAGCATGTGATCCTTGCTCCCCTTAAAGAAATTCTATTCCATAACCCTTAGAGATCAAAAGATACAACAGACAGCTCAGTAGCCTCACGTCTTCGCTGTCTGTTTGCCATTTCTTTCTTCTAAGTCAAAACCTTTATTACTTAATAGTAAGTATTACTGCTATCAACAGTGAAAGCGGTTGCACCACTGGCTCTGAAAAATTATTTTTTATTAAATAAAATCAAAAGACTAAATTTTATTTGTTCTTAAACCCTTTCATACCTGTTTTGAACAAAGGATCAGAAACAGAAAAAGTAACAGGGAGCAGTAGCAGGATCTTGTCCAGAATTTTCGAGTGTGTCTCCCCCTTTTCTTCTTCAATTAGAAAACCTTACTTTTAAACCTATTATTCATAAAAAAGTTCATATGGTGAGTATTTTGCTCACCATATTAGATCAAAAGCCCGATGAAGTTATGGCAGGATTATTGATGTTAAGACACTGATGTAAGGAGGAAGCAATGCCTTTAAAAATAAAAGTTGAGCCAATGTTTTACACTTCTGACGAAGTGGCTGAAGTCCTATGTATAACGAAACAAACTTTATACAACAAAATTCATGAGAACGAACGACTTAAGAAAAATCACCCTATTCCACCATTTATAAAAAGTGGTGGGAAGACATTATTTCCAATTAAGTTATTTAATGAATGGGTTAGCCAACAGCTTCAATCAGCAAAATGCCTTTAACCAGAAATAATTGCCGCCATCAATTCCATTTTCTGCTCTTTAGATAGGCGGCTTATTTGCGATTTGAGTATGGCAATATCATCTGCTTTATCTATAAGTCCGGCATATTCCTTGAGTTTATTACAAACTATTTCAGCAGGTGATTTTAACTCCTCAGCCGTCAATACTGTATAACCAGCGGTAACGTCATTTCGGCATGTAGTATGATTCATTAACCGCTTTAGAGTGTAAGTCCCTAGTCGCAAGTTTTCAGCAATGGAACAAAATGTCCGTCTGAGATCATGTAAGGTGAAGCTAACTTCGGCTTGCTCATTAATTTTTTTCACGATCTTTTTAGGCTCTATGACCCGCCCTAATCGATTTTCAGCTCCAAAAACATAGTCTGACATTTTGTACTTTAATCTACGTTTGAATATTGGTTGCAATGGCTCTGTTATTGGTAACTCAAGAGCAACACCATTTTTGGTTCTTGAGATAATATAAAGCTCATCACCTAAGTACACATCTTGCCACTTCAGCTCTAACAACTCTGTTTTTCTCAAGCCAGTAAACAGCATAAATTCCACAAAATCACATACTGCAACGGAAAAGTCTTCACGGTATTCAATGGCGTGATTACGAACCGATTCCACTGATTCAAGGAATGGTTTTAGCTGAGAGGGTCTAAGCCTAGTTTGCTTTCGTGCTACATTATTCCAACAGCGTTTATCCGATAAAATACCAACGGGGTTATATGGAAAAAGCGTGCTGCCATCACAGGATTTATATTCCGATTTAGCAAAATTGAATAATGCTCTCAGCGTCCTCATAACGAGATCAGCTTGTGCAGGGCTTTGTTTGGTTAGCTCTTGGTGCTTTTTATAAACCATAGCCTCTGTTAAGTCGATTAAGCGTTTTTTATGCCAGTCCTTTAAGCATAGGTATCTACATGGTTTGTCCAAAAAACGAACTAGCCAACTCTCTAAATGCTTCAATCTCCTCAATGGTATAGTTAGAAAGAACTTCGTTGAGCTGTAAAAAGACCCATAAGCCACATCACAGTTCAAGTCCGTGAGGGGCCACCATCTTATAATCCTATTTTTACAGGATTTTTTGCTTTCTGGGGTTTGATAATTATTTTCTGACAATTCCCAAAAGTTCAAGCTGAGTCATGATGCTATTCAAATACTCCTGACTTTTTTATACCAATCCGCATTCAAATGTGCTCAACTCAGAGCTATGTCTGCATCCAAATTACAATAGAAATTGATGAAGACATAGAAGCGCTATGTTGAGACTACGGGCTGGATTTTGGGCGCTGACAAGCTCCCAGAGGGCTAATAGCCTTGATCATAATTTCTGTTTTTCTGGCCAAAATTAATTTCATGTATCGATATAGACATTTTTCATTCAAAAATCTTTGCTGAATATAGAGAAATCACCTTTCAAGTTATTATTAAAATACAGATTAATGAATATTAACCGTGTGCTTTAGCAATAACATTATACTTATAATCATTGACTATTAATGGATGTAAGCTTTAGTTTTAAAGAGTTAACAGCACTGAACTCTAAAAAACTGATAAACATTCTAGATTTAGGAAAGTGATTATGAGTTTTATGGCTAAAATTTTTAGCAGTTCAGCATCTGCTAACAGTGGTAAAAGTCATTTACCGGACGAAGAGCCTACAGGTGCCCAAACTTTAAATGGAGCTACAAACTCATTTGCAGTTACTGATAGTTATGAATTGAAGCAATGCGAGGACTTGTCAGACTGGATGTCTGTATCAACATCACCGCAGTCTGCTGAACCAAGCGAATATGTAAAAGTTTCGCCTCCAAAAAGCCAAGGCGCTAATAACTTTTCCCCTGAAGTTGCGACTACTCAACTTACTTTTCAAGCCGATGAAACGAATACATTAAGCTCTGCTGACTCTTCTACCCAAAGTGAACTACCACCTAAAACAAGTAAACCTGAACATACTAAAAAAGAAGTAGCCGAAGTAAGCGCCTCCCTTGTAGATAAAACTCAAGTTTCAGATAAGTTAAGAAGCATGTACCAGAAACTATGTGCAATAGAGCAACAAAATCTAAAATGTGATGCGATGCAAGCCGCACTAAAAGGGCTTATTGATACGGGAGATGCTTCTCAAGTAACGCTTGAAGCTGTACGCAGAAAAGTAATGTTGACAGTGTATCCAGATAGGTACCAGTCTGAACCGGACATATCATTTGCTCATAAAGCACACGGATTGTTCGAAAAATTGTATCAAACCGCCAATCCTCAAAAGGGTGAAGTCAAAGCTGACTTTATTTTTAGTAAAGAAGAATTTATAGATGCCTTCAAATCGGCTCATGAATATTCATTCCCACATTCTGCTTACAGGCAAAGGAATATTGTCGAACCATTATTTATAGAACAGGTATTAAAAGACGAAGAAGGTGATCCAATAGAGTTGGAAGCAGCCATTGCTAAGAAACCAAAATTACAAAAACTTGCAAATAGAGCGTATTTGCCAATTGTCATAGAAAATATACCAGCAGAAGATCGTGCCTTTATGACGGAAGTTGTAGCCGCTAAAGAAGACGCACAAGGCCGAGTATGGGTTTCATTTGATCGCTACTTTGAAAATTATGAAGATTTTTTGTTGCATCTATGCATTACTCACGGATCTAAAGTAAGCGTTATTGACGAATCTCAAACCATGAAATATTCCGCAGCTCTTGAAATATTCTTAAAGGAGTATCCAGGTGGCGCTAACTGCTGTGAAATGTGGAGAGATCCGAGCCAAAGAGGAAAATCTTATGTTCATGAAAGTGCATTAATGAAAGCCGTATCCCTCGATGATCCACTCGAAGCATTTAAGCTATTAGAAGCAGGGGCAAACCCTGAAGAAACAGTATCACGCCCTGAATATAAATATATGACGGGGATTATACATGCGGTGAGATCAAAAGATATGTTAAAAATGTTACTTAAGCATTCCCCCCATTTAGATATAAATAAGCAAGACAGCCAAGGCAGTACGCTGTTGCATATCCTTGCTCATCAACAGTATTGTGGACAATCTCGTTTTACTCGCTTTGCTGGACAACAGTTATGCCATCTGTCAGAGGCATTACTTGATCACCACGCAAGAGTTGACCTTGTTGATAACAAAGGAAATACGGCCTTTCACTTAGCTTGTTTAGATCGAAATTTAACGATGGTGTTAGACCTTCTTTTTTCGCCAAAAGACCGAACTGAGCTAGCTCTTGTGCTTAATAAGCCTGCAGCAGCCTTAAGAGAAGCTAGAATTCTTGATTTCTATCATCTTGTAGAGTTACCTCAACAGCTTAGGCCAAAGGAAACAGAAGCCGAAGCTGTTTCATTACAATCTCTTAAAGCGCATATTGCACAACTGCCTTTCCTTTCTTTACAAAATTACGATGGACAAACGCCATTAATGGCTGCGGTTCAAGGAGGGAGTACCGAAATATTAACCGTTTTATTAGGAGCAGGGCTTGATCCATACGCAAAAGATTCTAGAGGCTATAATGTATTCCAAGCTGCCATATATGAAATTTTGTCCAAAACCACTCGTAGAAACTACCAAGAATCAAAATTACTCCACGATACAACTAGATGGATATTATCAAAAATGATAGAAGCCGATCCCAGTATGCTTGAACGCCAATTGAAAGAAATGCTCACTATGCCGATATCAAGAGCAAGTGGCTTTAGGATATTAGAACCCAAAGTAAAACAACATATGGTAACCTTATGGAACTATTTGGGTGGCAAGAAAAAATGGAATGGCAGTGACTATGAAGCCGATGAGAAGGAAGAACAAAATTCGTGCAAAGCGATCGCACTCACGCAAGCTCATTTCTCAACGGAACTATTAACTAATATTTCCAGCTATATGAGATTATCCGAAACGGCAATAGAAGTTGTAGAAGCCGCAAAGTCAGAGTCCGAAAAGTTGAAACTAAGAGAGCTATTATCCGCCAGCCAAAGATTGACTAATACACAGCAACGGCTAGCCATCACGGTAGCACCAATTGCTGAGAGCATAAAGCCAGTCCAAGAAGCAAGGAGAACTGTAAAGCGTGAATTGGATAAGATCACTAAAAAATCTTTTTGGTCTTCAAAATTGACAGACTTTGAAGAAGCCGTTAATAAATTAAAGAAAAATGATCCAGATAAAATCGCAGAGTGGGCTGAGCACTATTCGAAAAGAGATCAGCAATAAAGCAAACACTGCTACATACTACGTATTTTTGCATTAGAACAACCCGACCTAACATATGCTTGTGATACGTAAAGAGCAATGTTTCAGGGCTTGTTCAAGTATCTCGAGTATAGGTACTGAGCTATTACAAACTATTTTGCCTTGAACTACACATAATTAATAACACTGTAGATGAAAATTAGTATTCAAAATCAAAATATTAAAATTTTTTATACAGAACTTAGATTAAGCTAGGAAATAAAAAATGAATGACCTAGAGTGACCGTTTCTGAGGGGCATCAAAAAAACTAGATATGATACACTGAGTTAAAGTAAGAGGTGACAATTCGGATTACTCGTTATCCAAACCACCATTATTTTGCTTATTTTTTCTTTGCTCTATCTTGGCTTTCTCAACATTTTTGAACGCGGGTGGTGGTATTGGGAAGATTGAAATCAATGGAAAAATGGCAAGGACTAAAAAAGCCGCTTTCGGCATACCTTTCGCCCATTTTACAATTTTAAATAATCCCCAAGCACCAATACTGCAAAGCAGTACTACAACAAACAAGTGGAAGGCAGTTAGCTCTGTAAACTTAGAAATCAATTCATCCATATCCGCACCTAAAATCCATTATAGAATAATAGGTGGGGATAATTTGTGCGAATTCAATTTAAGCTGTTGAAAGAGCGTAAATTAAATGCAAACTCTCATAAGTTTAAATCTGATGTATGCACCTCTATCAAGAAGTCAATATTTTCCATATATGGATAATTTACTTCAGATTCTTCAATCAAGGATTTCGCTTTAATAAGTAACTTTAAGGACTGTTTCAGACAATCATTCGCATCATATGCGCCCGTTAATAGATAAAGAAGCTTTCCCCATGCAAAGGAAGCCTGTTTAGAATCAGCAGACCATTTATAGTGATTTAGCTCTTGAAACATCCTATCTGAAAACTTGGTTTCACATTTTTCTGTAACTTCTTTTTCAGCAACCTTAATCATATACTTCAGATAATGAGGTGGTTGTGAATAAAGGGACTGGGTATCTAATAAAGGAATTCTAACTTTTCTTGAATATGAATTTTTACCAAACAATGTAGACTTTGTGGTTCTTAGTAATAAGAAGCCATTTTTGTCGTATATTTCTTTAATGAGTCTCGCCCCAAAGTTTCCATCTACTTTTCGAATCCACACCCCATTTACGAAATCTGTCTCAACAGCCGTCAATGAAGATACTTTATAACCAAATGCCCTGTATTCACATTTTCCGAGTACAAATTGACACTCTGCAAATTGAGAAGCAAAAGAATAATCACCAAATAACGAGTTTCTTAGCTCTAATCCTCGGTCACTTAATTTAAACTTCGCGAATGTTTGCTGTTTCTTATCATTAAAATGATCAATCTGATAACCATCTGAACCTTTTGACTTGATGAAATAGTATTCAAAATCATAAGTTGAGGATTCAGTAGGATAGAAGGTTTCAGATTTCATTCCCCAGCCAGTATTGACAAATAGTGAATCAGTTCGCTGTTGTATAGTATTAGGTGAGAGTATGTTTCCCTTATTTTCATCTAAAACTTTTTGGATAACCTCTTTTTCCCCATAGGGTGCATTAGATGTAATACTTGAGCACGATGTTCCTAGAAAGCTAAATACTAAAAATAAAGCTACTTTCCTTCTTTTCACTTATTTATCCTTGAATTATCGAACTATTTTATTAATTAACCTGAGCTCTGTATAAAGAAATCAGTACTGTTTTGATTTTACAAATAAAATATAAATTCAATCTACAGTGCGGCTAATTTTGTGTAGTTCAAGGCGGAACAGTTCGTAATAGCCAGTCTATTTCGGGCTGTTCTAACGAAGAAATACGCATAAGTAGCTGTGCTGTAGAGGTTTACTTATACAGAGCTCAGGTTAATTAGGTAATCATGCGAATTGTACCAGTTAAAAAAGCCTTTATCTGTTTAATTCAAGGTTTGCTCTACCATTTTATATCGGCTACGTTGCAGGATGTATCACCTCTATCACCATCAAATCAAGATTGTGACCACTGACATTAATATCTTCATGCAGTTTTTGACCCTCTTGTTTTGATAAATATTTAGGGACACCTTTTCTTAATTTTATTAGTTCATAACTGCCGTCTTTATATAAAACTTTGAGAATGGCATTTTCGGAAGATATGATCACTCGTGCGTTTTTATGAGTGTGGTAGTCGATGACCCCGCGACGACAAATTTGAGTTTTCCATACTTGTACATCTGGTTTATTAATAATTTGATCTTTTTGAGTAGCACAAGAGGCCTTACAAAAAGCAAGGCCAGAGTAGCTAGAGAGTAATATAACAAGAATTGTAAATGTGAGTTTCATAGCCAGCCTACTTGAGAAAAACTTTGGTTATGACCATAACTCAAACTAAGCCTCAATCTACCAAGATTAAGGCAATTTAATCTACATAAACGCCTGTAATCCGGTTTGAGCACGACCTAGAATTAAAGCGTGGATATCATGAGTTCCTTCGTAAGTATTGACTGACTCTAAGTTCATAACATGACGGATCACATGAAACTCATCAGCAATACCGTTTCCACCATGCATGTCACGAGCGATTCGTGCGATATCTAATGCTTTTCCACACGAGTTACGTTTAATAAGAGAAATAGCTTCTACAGGTAACGCATTTTGATCCATCAATCTGCCTGCTTGTAGACAAGAGAACAATCCTGTTGTGATTTCAGTTTGCATGTCTGCCAGTTTCTTTTGGAAAAGCTGTGTCGCCGCGATAGGTTTATCAAATTGAGTTCTATCTAAGCCATATTGCCTTGCGGCATGCCAACAAAATTCAGCGGCTCCCAATGCGCCCCATGCAATACCGTAACGCGCTTTATTTAAACAACCAAATGGTCCTTTTAAACCTGACACTTCAGGGAAAATAGCTTCCTCACCCACTTCGACATTATCCATTACGATTTCACCAGTGATAGAGGCTCTCAATGAGAACTTGCCTTCTATTGTTGGAGTGCTTAATCCCTTCATTCCTCTTTCGAGAACAAAGCCACGGATCACACCATCCAGTTTTGCCCAAACTACAAATACATCAGCGATTGGCGAGTTAGTGATCCACATTTTGCTACCCGTTAAACGATACCCACCATCAACTTTTTCAGCTCTGGTTTTCATACTTGCAGGATCAGAACCGGCATCTGGTTCGGTTAAACCAAAACAGCCCACCCATTCGCCACTTGCCAGTTTGGGTAAGTATTTTTGTTTTTGTTCTTCGGTGCCGTAAGCATAAATTGGGTGCATAACCAGTGATGACTGTACGCTCATGGCACTTCGGTATCCGCTATCAACACGTTCAATTTCTCTAGCAATTAAACCGTAACTGACATAATTAGCATTGGCGCAACCATATTGCTCTGGCAAGGTCACACCAAGTAACCCTAGCTCGCCTAGTTCGCTCATGATTTCTCGATCAAAACGCTCTTCACGGTTCGCGGTTAATACACGGCTCATTAATTTATCTTGAGCATACTCGTGTACCATATCTCGGATCATGCGTTCTTCTTCAGAAAGTAAGGTATTTAACTGCAAGGGATCTTGCCAATCAAAGTGAATACGAGCCATGAAGCATCCTTTTAAATGTCTTTTTGTATTGGTAACCCATCACCAAGAATGAGCGTAAGGCAGGGCTCAGTTTATCTTAACTGTGCGCCATAAGGTAATTCGTATCGCTGACTCTAGCACAATAGTAAGTTTGTTTATTGAGCTAAATCAGTACGGTGAAAAGAAGATGAAAAAATATTAACTGGTTGTAACGGTTATTTTTTGATTGCATATATTTACTAGCTATGAATATGTTGGATTAACAAATGGCTGCACCAACTACAACTAATTGCGAGTTAGAAAAAGCTATTCACGCTTCTTATAATTGCAAAGAAAGATCATTTATCAACTTTGAAGATACTCTATATACACAAATAAAAACAAGACTAGATAGCTCATATCCGAAAGAAATAGAACTTTTGCTTAAAGTCACTTATACCGGTAAAACAACTCCGAAAGAAAGAAAATACATAGTAAAGCCTAAACAGAGTTCTGAATCCCCAAGTAGGCTTTATCACCAGATAGAAGTCCAAACAGTAGGCTACACATTATCACTACATTCAACGCAACCTGATGAAGCTAAAGCTCTAGCATATCAATACAATATAGTAGCCGATAGGGAGGCAAAGCTGCGACATCACATTCACAGAAGTGCTAAAAATTCTGGAGAAGATGATCTGTTTGAAATGGCACCAGAGCAGAAAAAAGAACATCTACAACTAAATCAAAGTAACATTGCAAAATATAACCCAGCTGATCGCAAAGAAGTGGAAGAACAGCTAAAGCAAGAACGAGAAGCTGAGCAGGAGAAAGATAGAAAAACGACCGCTGAGCTAGCTAATAAAGCTCAAGAGAACCTTATGAGAGGTATTAAAGTAATGTGCATTGGTTCAACAGAATCAGAACAGCCTAAAGTAGAGGAAACATCTGCACAACTGGCAGTTGAGCCTACACCACCGAAACCTAACCCAGCTATAAAGCCCAAACCAGCTCTATTGCCAAAGCCGAAGCAGACTCAAAAGCAATAAATTTAGAAATATTGTCGACTCTATGTATGGATTGATGAGGATTTTTAGTAATGCTAATCAATATCTTATTAGCATTTAAGCTGTAGAGACTTATAATCGGCTTCTAAAAACAAAGTACACCGCCCCTAACAAGCATAGCCCCGCCCACAAGTAATCAAGCTTTAATGGCTCCTTCATAAAAAATACCGAGAATGGCACAAACACACTTAAAGTAATGGCTTCTTGAATAACCTTAAGCTGGCCTATCGACAGTTCTTGAAAGCCAATTCGATTGGCAGGAACACGAAAAAGATATTCGAAAAACGCAATTCCCCAACTTATTACAATGGCCACAAGTAACGGCTTATTAGACAATTCTTTTAAGTGACCATACCAAGCAAAAGTCATAAAGATATTACTGCAGGTAAGCAAAGCAATGGTTTTAATTAAAGGGGACATAGGTGTGACCAAAAACAAATGGTCTTTAAAGAATAGGCAATGGAGATGAATAGAAACCCTATATGACCGTTAATCTTTATTCATCAAAATCGAAACTCTGATTAAGATCGGCATCTTGTTGTTCTTGCCGTTGTTGGGCTTTATAGGCTTGATATTGAGCGTAACGATAGCGTCGTTTCCGTTGCTTACACAAACGAATGACATCTATTTTTTTTGCATCATCAAATTTTTGCCAATCGAATCTTTCATCACGACTTCGAAAGCAACCCTTACAATAGCCACGGCTATCTGACTGACAAACGTTAATACATGGGCTGGGGACTTCAAAAAATTCAAGTTGTTCCATTTGTCCCCTCCCTTATCAGAAATGGTTAACCTCTACAGTTTGGCGTACGTGGCACATCATCATTTTCTTGCCACTCTTGTTGAGTATAAGTATGGATCGATAGAGCGTGAATTTCATTGGCGAGTTCTTCTGCTAAAGATTGGTTTACTAAGCGGTGTCTCGCTATCAACCTTTTACCCTCAAACTCATCACTGACAATAACAACTTTGAAATGGCTTTCTGAATTAGGTGGTACATTGTGACGGTTACTTTCGTTCAACACATCAATGTATTGAGGAGTAAAGGCCTGAGTCAATTTTTCGGTAATTTTTGCTGCTACAGGCCCAATCGGTTTCTTGGACATAGTTCCTACTCACATAATGTTTATGCTAGCAGGTTACTGATTGCTCCAGAAAAGATCAACCGAGAGTCGATAACCTTAGTCCGGGATCAAGCTCTTCAAATTTTTCAGTGAGCTTTTCGATGTTGAGTTCAGAGGGTAAACGTAACTGAATATTGGCTTGATATACTGAATCACCAAGCATAGTTACAGGTGCTCGAAAAAAACTAAATTGCTCCACGTCCAGCTCAAGCCCTTGCATTAGCTCATGAATATCTTTGGTCAACCCAGCCCTATCTACACAATGTACAGTAACTGAAATAGGCTCGCTAAAATTGGTCGCTTCCATTTTAGGTATTGAGTATTCAAAGCTTAATTCTGAAAAACGTCGTGACATCGCCTGCTTAAAATCGGCTAATTTATGCTCTTCAATCATAACCAAAAATAATGCCGTGAATTGATCGGCAAGGGTTATCACTTTACTGGTTTGCCAATGCCCACCTAACTCTCGTGTTTCTTGCGCAAGTTCGGTCACTACATTACTGCCTCCAAGGCCGCTTACAGTACTTATCACACTGACTTTCATCATATATTCTCCTTTGCTTTCTTATACTCGTGATACTTGAAAATGCAACTTTCAGGGCTTATTCAGCGTTGTATTATTCGAAGCGTGAAAGTGCAGAACTAGTGGGCTAATTTAAGCTTTCACAACAAAGAAGAATCAACGCTGAAAAGCCCACGTTGTGCGAGTTTAATTGCCATCTATGCTGCGTTACTTACTCTTGAAATAGAGTAACTAATCCTGCGAGTAAGTGCCTTGCCTAACTGACAATGCTCTTTACAAAAAGTATTCTCGCTGAAATCCTGCATTTTCAGGTATCACAGGTATATTCTTATCTCATAAAGCAGAGAAAAACGGTGTGATGAAGCACAAGTTTTTAAAGGGCACTCCTAATTAGATTTTTTTGTGATAGTTTGGAATGATTTGGCGAAAAGTAAAATTAAATCTAGCGCGCTTTGACTTCAGTCGTTTAGGTAACGCATGCAGCCAATCTGATTGCATACCTGCTGGCATAATGAGTAAGTCACCACACTCTAAAGTAATGAGGTGCTTCTGGTGGGTTGTTTTGTGCTTCAGCACAAAATCTCGGCTATCCCCTAGACTTACCGATGCAATATCACTATTGGAGACAATTTCAGGTTCATCATCACTATGCCAGCCCATATGTTCAGTTCCATCGGCATAATGGTTCACCAAAACTCCGTTATAACTTTGTCCAAATTCAGAGTTGAGCTGCTCTTTAAGCCAAGCCACATAATGAAACCAAGGAGATGCTGTAATAATTTGTTTGGAATACCGATAATCACAGCCTCTATCTGCCAACCAAACTTGTCGACGGGGGATGCGATGTAGCTTTCCATAAACTTCAATTTGAGGAGAAGAATAAGGGTAACTTTCAGCTTCATCTAATAATAACTGCCGCTGTTTTTCTGTCAGATAACGTCGAATAATTTTGACTGGAAGCTCAACAGTTTCAAATGCTAATGATTGCTGCACAGGCTGAATAAATGATAAATCGGTTGCAAAATTATAACCATTCCATGATTAAAGCACCAAACACATACCAACTGACCATAACCAAAATTGCCTTAAAAAGAAATGTCCAACCTTGAGCCTGCTTATTTCCCATAAAAATCATACACCTACATTATAAACTTGTTATAAGTATAGTCATGGCATGATAAAAATTTTATGAACTTTATGTTTAATTTAGTTTTTTTGAGATAATAGCTTTCTGTTCATTAATCAGAAGTTCGTTATGCACCTTGCTTTAACAGATCGCACATTATCTTTATCCCTTCATCGTTACCCACAATTTGCCAATGCTAACTTACAGGCTTGGGATGCGGCAGATGAGTACATGCTTAAACAGCTTTTTGAAGCTGATGAGGTTTTTAACAAGGTTGCCATCATAAATGACAGCTTTGGTGCGCTTACTTGTGCTATAGCCCAACAAGCCCCAGAACTTCCTTTGCTTATTGAAACCGATAACAAAACTAGTCAGCTAGGCACCCTATCAAACCTTAAAGTAAACGAGCTAAGTGATAACAAGATTGATTGGATAAATAGCCGCTCACCTTTGCCGGATGATATTGATTTAGTGTTAATGAAGCTGCCTAAAAACCTGAACTATTTCGCCCACCAGCTGAGCCGACTTTCACGTTCCCTAAAGCAAGGAACCAAAGTACTCATTGCAGCAAAAGCTAAGAGCATCAACAAATCAGTGATAGAGCTTATTAAGCAACAGCTGGGCGATGCCACTGCCAGTTTAGCTTGGAAAAAATGCAGAGTGATCACTTGTATCTCTGATGGTTCAACCAGAGACGAACCTAAGCTCACTCAATGGTCAATTCCAGAATACCAGCTCAAGTTAAACAACTTCAGCAATGTATTTGCCGCTAATAAACTGGATATCGGAGCACGTGCTTTATTGCAGTTTTTCCCTCAGGGCGATTACAAGCAAATTATCGATTTAGGTTGTGGTAATGGGGTATTGGGGCTTCGAGCAGCCCAAGTATTTCCTGACGCCAATATTCACTTTGTAGATGATTCAGAGATGGCTGTGGCATCTGCACAACAAAACTGGCAGTTAAACGGATTGAATACTGAAAACGGACACTTCTATTGGGATGATTGCCTGACTGATCTAAGCGATGAAATAAAACCAGATTTGATCATTTGTAATCCTCCATTTCATCAAGGCGAAGCCATTACTGACCATATTGCATGGCAAATGTTTTTGGATGCAAAACGAAAACTCGCCGATGGCGGGACTCTCCACATAGTGGGTAACCGTCACTTAGGCTACCACATAAAGCTGAAGCGATTATTTGGGAACTGTAAAACAATGGGTTCCAACGGAAAATTTGTCGTATTACAAGCCATTAAAAATTAACAACAATTAATCTACATTAACAAGCACTTTGCTAATCTAAACAGTATGTTAAGTTATTGAGTGCTTGTTATGGCTTCTTCAGCATCGTCTACATCTGCAAACATTTCTGCTCGTTACGACTCACTAGAAAAGCATATCTATCTTACATCTGGAACTAAACCATTCGAACAGCGTTTATCTCAACTTTCGCACGGTGAACACATCATAGAGTTCGAAGTGAAAGCTTCAGGAAAAACAGAAATCATCGAGTTCAAAGTTACAAAAAGCAATGGTTCCGTTCAACTTACGGGATATAACCAAGAGAAAGGTAGCAAGATACTTGAAACAGCAATAAAAAACTTGAAAGATCGATTGTCAGAGTTCGAAATCAAGCCAAAAAATACCGAAACTCACTTAAAGCCATTTATAACCTCTGGAGCGAGTGATACCTATAAGCAAGGGCCATCTCCTCATACTAGCAGCCCAAACAATACTGAACTTGATGGCATGGACGCAGGTTTACTTAGTCTCAATAATGACTGGCAAGAACTTGCTGATGAAGATTCACTAGGTAGCACTGAACAAAGTAGCACAGAAGATGAAGCTCTTGGCCTGACTTCATTACAAATACATGAACAGTTAGCATTTAATACAGTCGCACCAACTCAAGCAGTGACAGCTGAAAATAAAACTCAAGAAGTTGCTTACCCAGAACTTGTTAATGTCGCTCAACTACTTGAGCAACCTATAGAGGCGGAAAGACCTTTGATCATCTTTGACATGGATGAGGTGCTAATGACTTTAAACCTATCAACCCCATGCTATGACAAAGTTCGTTTAGGAGATTTCAAATTAATCGAAGGGCAAAGTGCTGAGCAAATAAAAACCACACTGACTCGATTACAAAAACAACACCCAACAGCCAACATCATAATTATTACCAAATCAGGTGAAACTGATGCTATTAAAAAGTTAGAGTCTCTAGGAATTGAAACAGACTGGTTTGTACAAGTTATCGGCAAGCGATCTGATCGACCCTATATGGATAAAGGTGAGGTTTTACGAGAATACCTAGCAAGCCAAGATGCATTCGATGCGGTTATATTTGTGGACGATGACGTAAATAACCTTAAAGCTGTATCAAAGGTAACTGAAGAACAGGAGTTGAAGTACTATCCTTTTGTTTTCACTGGTGCCATCGAAGGGGTACATGTTTCTCGCGCTCAACAGTATTGGAAATATCAAGCTAAAGAGTTCGTTGGTAATGATTTCAATATGGAGCATTACTATCAAACTTTCCCTCAAGATAAATTGGAGTTAGAGCAGGCTGTTCAACGCAGAAATGATTACCTAGGCATTACCCCTGTAACAACTACAGATATTAACCCAGAGCATAACTATGAAGTATACGGCAAGTTTGCTCAGGTAACGCCAATTAGTAACATACGCAAAACATCACAAACATATAAAATGCAGCTTCCATCTGATGATGAGAGTGATGATGTTAACTACCCAGAAAATCCAACATATGCGGATATCTTATTGGCATTTTTAGAACATGATAGCGGTATTTCTCATCTATTTGGTAACCCTAGGTATAAAATTTATAACACTGAGGTTTCTCTTGATGGTAAACCTATCAGTAAACCTGAAATTATGACTCACCAATACGAAGCAAACGACAATCAATGGAAAGCTGAATGTCAATTGCTTGAAATAGAAGCAAGGGATCTTAACCTGCTATTACAAAGCCAAGCAGCCTTTAAAGCATTTGATGGACGCTTCAACTCTGTACAACAAATCGAGAACATAGTCATGGATCTATATCGAGAATCACTAGAAGAAGAACAAGGTAATTCTGATATTGATCAAAATGATTTTGGTGAACTCAATACTTGTGTAAACCAATACTTAAAGCAATTTGATGAAAAGCAGCCAGCTGAAGAGCAACAGCCTTTGTTCGATTACATGTCAAAAATTGCTGCACTCCTAGCCTTATATCGCAGACCTAGATTTTTGCCACAAGAGTATCAATAACGTCTAACAGCTGTTGCTCCAATACTGCATCTTTTATAGGCTCACCTGCGCCCTGAAAATTATCAAAATAACTGGGTAATGAAAAACTTCCGGCAACGTTCATATCAAAATAGGGTGCTGAAGTTATCGCTTGACTTAAAACAGTACTTGCACCACTTGGTCCTGGGGAAGTTGCTAGTAACAACGCAGGCTTATTTTGATATACAGAGCGATCTATTCTTGATGTCCAGTCAAATACATTTTTATACGCGGCCGAATAAGTACCATTGTGTTCGGCAAACCCAATTATAATGGCATCAGTTTCTGAAATTTTAGCTCTAAAATCATGGGCAAGTTGTGGCATGCCTGACGCCTCTTCTCTGTCTTGGCTGTAAATCGGCATTTCATAGTCATTAAGGTCTAGCAACTCAACTTCAATCATTTGTTGTGAAGTATTTTTAACTCTTTGTGCTACATACTTAGCCAATTGTAAATTTATAGATTGACGGTGATTCGTTGCCGCAAATACGAGTACTCTCATGTTCATTTTCACTCTATGTTATTAAGACATCTACAGCATAGTTTGTTTACCAATAAGTATTAATACATCAAAAAATGAAATACTATTTCCATATGAGTTGAAATACTTTTGGTGACTAACAATGAAATACCAAGCGAATTTACTTGACGGCATGTTGATTTTTGAACAAGTCGTTTCTTGCAATAGCTTCACTAAAGCATCAGAAGTGACAGGGCATTCTCCTTCTCACATAAGCAAAGAGATAAATAAATTAGAGTCACGATTAGGGGTTCGCCTACTAAATCGAACCACCCGTAAACTCAGCTTAACGCCAGAAGGAGAGCAATTTCATCAACATTGCTTACAACTCATTCAAGATACACTTAACGTTCAAGAACGATTACAAGGTTTGCAACATGAGCCCTCAGGGTTGTTAAGGGTCAGCTGTATGGCAGATTTTCAATCGTCAAAAATGCAAAAAATCATTGATGAGTTTTTAGAACAGTACCCCAAGGTCAAATTAGAAATGGAGTTATCAAATCGCCGTGTTGATATCATCACCGAAGGGTTTGATCTCGTCATGCGCGCCACCAGAGATATTGATGATTCAAGCTTGATCTGCCGCAAGCTGCTCTCGTTCAAAGCACTTACCTTAGCCTCACCAGAATACTTAACTCTCTTTGGTACACCAACAAAACCTGAAGATCTCACCAAGCACCATTGTCTAGGCTATTCTCATGCCAAAAATCCAAATGTATGGGGCTATCAATCCAATAATGAAAAAGAGAACAATATTCCGGTTAATGTCCGCTTTCAAAGTAACGACTCAGAGATGTTAGTCGCGATGTGTACAGCAGGAAAAGGTATCGCTCGGATCCCTTCGTTCCTACTCGACTCTCAAGTTGAACAAGGCAAGTTGGTCAGTATATTAGAAGGCTTTGAAGACAGAACAATTGATGTCTATTTTATGTACCCAAGTAAAAAGCACTTATCCAGTAAGGTTAGAGCCTTTATCGATTTTGTGGTTGAGAGGTTGTAGGTAAAATGCCAGTATCCTGAATTTTGAAATACATTTTTGCTATGTTTTTAGTAAACCTTGACCATCAAGCAAGCCCAAAGCTTAATCAACTATCTAGCTAATAAACTGTCATTTTTTGTTCAACTATTAGTAATATCAAGTTAGCTAAAGTGTAATTTTTATCCAATATCACTGAAATAATTCCTGCCTAGACTTTGCGGAAATCAAAAACCACTAGGCGAGAAAACATGTCACCAACGTATAAAAAATCTTTCATCACTACGGCTATTTTGGCCGCATTAAGTTCAGTCTCAACAGTTACTGCCGATGAATTACAAGATGATGCTTCAATTGAGCGTATTTCAGTTGCTGGAAAACGTATTTCATTTGCTAACAATGGAGCCAGCGAAACCATGATTGAAAAAGAAGCGCCAATTTCAAGTGTGTTAGATGTTATTGACGAGCTTCCTGGCATCAATATTAACCAAGGTGATGCCTTTGGTGGTGATGACTGGTCAACCTCAATAACTATGCGTGGCTTCGCCATTAATGGTAATGAGCAGCAAATCGGTATGACCATTGATGGTTTACCAAACGGTGGCTCAAATTACGGTGGTGGTTCAAAAGCCAATCGCTACATCAGTATCGAAAACCTCAGCACCGTTAACGTCAGCCAAGGTACAGCCGATATTTCATCAGCTTCTTTGGATGCTCTTGGTGGCACATTAAATTTCATTTCTAAGAATCCTGAAATCGAACGTGAAACCACTATTGCGTATACTGCTGGCGACTTTCAAGCTAAGCGTTTCTTTGTTCGTCACGAAACTGGTGAAATTTTTGATGATACCTATGCTTACGTCAGCTACGCTGATACTAGCACCAAACGCTGGTCAGGCTCAGGCTCAAATGGCGGCACTAATGGTCAGCACTTTGAAGCTAAAATCGTATCGGACTGGGACAAGCTTTCTATCACTGGCCGTATCTCTTATGATGACGTCCACGAAGATAACTACGCTTCTGTTACCTTAGAGCAATTTAAGCAAGATCCAGACTGGGATAGACTGACCTGGAACTGGACAGGTAAACCATATATTGATCAAAACTTTGCAGAAGGCTGGTCTACCCTACGCGAAAACACCTTTGCCTACCTGAAGTTTGAATATGACGTGAATGACAGCTTAAGTTTGAATGTCACTCCTTACTACCACAAAAACAAGGGCCGCGGCGACTGGATCCCTCCTTACCTTGTCGTTGCAGATAAAAATAAACGCGCCATATTAGACAGCAATGGCAATATTCAACGATATGGCTTTGCTGATAAAGATGGTAAACCTTTAGCTCCAGCGACAGGCTGTACAGCAAGTTATACTTTCCCTGGCAATTCAGGCCCTGCACTGCCCCCTGGATGTTACCCAAAAGATGCTGTACCCGTAATGTCTTTCCGTCATACCCATTATAAAAAAGATCGCATGGGTCTGACTGCCAATACTCAATGGCAATTAGATAACCACGACCTACTTGCTGGCTTATGGTACGAAGATACAAAGCGTGACGAGTCTCGTGACTGGCATAAAGTGATAGACGCTCAGGTATATCACCACTTTGATCATGATCCTTATTGGATTCAATACTCAAATACCTTTAACATCACTACCTTAAAGTGGTATTTACAAGACACCATGACCTATGGTGATTTCACAATTAACGCTGGCATCAACCAATATTTGGTCGATTTGGACAAAGTAAATAACTTTACTGGAAACACCGAAGCCAAAATTGAGAGTGATTCAGATGTACTGTTTAGTGCTGGTGTTGTCTACAAACTTACGGATGAAATTGAACTCTTTGGTAGCTATAGCCAAAACTTTGCCGCAATCAAAGATACGGTTCTTGAGCGTGATGCTTCAGCACTTGAAGACATTCAACCAGAAACAGCCGACAACATTGATTTAGGAGTTCGCTATTTTGGTGACAAGTTAAACCTTTCGGCTACGGCTTACTCCATCAAGTTCGAAAACCGAATTACTTTCCTACCTCCTAACGCCGATACTGGTGAAATTGACTACATCATTGGCACCAATGGCAGTTTCATCAATGTCGGTGGCGTAGATTCTAAAGGGCTTGAGTTAAGCGTTAATTACGATATTAATGAAAACTTCAAACTTTATGGTTCTTATACCTACAATGATGCTGAATATACTCAAAGCGTTCCGGATCCAAAGATTGCGATTGTCAAAGGAAAAAGAGTATACGACTCAGTCAAAAACATGTGGGTACTGGCGGCCAACTACTATGTAGACGACTTAGTAATAGGGCTATCAAATAAGTACACAGGCCCTCGTCAAGCCTACCAAGCCAAGACCGATGATTACATCATTACCGATCTAAGGGTTGGCTACAAGCTTGGCTTCGAAGGTATGGGGATCAAATCTATGAACCTAAACTTTGTCGTTAATAACCTGTTTGATAAAGATTACCTATCAACAGGTCAAGGCACCGGTAAAAAGTACTTTATCGGTGCCCCTAAAACAGCAGCATTAACCTTAGATTTTAAATTCTAAGACCATCTCCCTAGACTCGCGGGTTGTCAGGCTTAAGCCTACTTCCCGCTTTTTTGCGTAAAAGACTATGAAAAAAATCACTTACTTAATCCTATTACTGTCATTAAGCATTTCTGCCACAGCTCAAGACAGAAAACTTATCTTAGTCACCATCGACGGTTTGCGCTGGCAAGAAGTCTTTCAAGGTATTCAGCCTGATATTGCAAACAATACCAAATACACACCTAATAAAACGCCACTCATTAAGGAGTTAGAAACGTTACCCGCCAATAAAGCGAAACAAAAACTCATGCCTTTTCTTTGGCAAACCATAGCTGAGCAAGGTGTCATTATTGGTAACCGTAACAAAGGCTCTGTAATGTCGGTAAGCAACCGTTGGAACTTTTCTTACCCTGGCTACAGTGAAATTTTCACGGGAGTGACCAATCCCAAACTCAACTCAAATGCCAAAGTTAACAACCCTGAAATTAGCTTTTTGGAATGGCTACAGAATCATCGAAATTATAAAAATGTGGCTGTATTTGGTGGTTGGGATGTTTTTCCATATATTTTGAATACTCAGCGTAGCCGCCTTCATGTTAATGCAGGATTTGCTTCAGAAAAGGGAACTTCAGCTAAATTAAAACTGCTGAATCAACTGCAAACACAAATACCTAGCCCGTGGACAACGGTTAGATTAGATGCTTTTACCCATCACTATGCATTAGAGCACCTGAAAACTCACAAACCTAAAGTCATGGCGATATCTTATGGTGAGACCGATGATTTCGCCCATGACGGCCGATATGATCATTACATCTCTGCAACTCGTCGTACTGATAATTTTATCAAAGACTTGTGGCAACAACTTCAGTCATTGCCAGAGTATAAAAATAACACCAACATATTGATTGTTACGGATCATGGTAGAGGTTCTGCTGCTAGAGATTGGATGCATCATGCCTCGAAAGCCTCCTTATCCGGTTATATGAAAAAACTCAAACCAGAGTTTCCACAAGGTATCGTAGGCTCAGAGCATATTTGGATGGCAGCAATTGGCCCAGACATCAAATCCATCGGCGACATGCCTACGGCTAAAGAGCTTAAGCAAAACCAAATCGCCGCGACTGCGCTAACCTTGCTTAATGAATCATTTAAGGCTTTTAACCCGAAAGCTGGTAAACCTATTCTGGAAATCATCAAATGAAAAAGCTCGTAATATTTTTGATATTAGAGTTGGGTTTGACCCACTCTACTAGCTGGAGCGAAGAAGTCATTAGCAAAATTTATTTTGGTTCCTGCGCGAAGGAATACAAACCCATGCCTATTTTTAATGCCATCAATCACGATAAGCCCGATGTATTCATCATGCTTGGCGATAATGTTTATGGTGATACCGAAGATATGCTTGAATTAGCGTCTAAATATCAACAGCTTGGTAAAAACCCCGGTTTTGCAACCCTTAGAACGCAATCAGAGATAATCGCGATTTGGGATGATCATGATTATGGCGAAAATGATGCAGGTAAAGAATATCCACAAAAGCAGGCTTCCCGCAAAGTCATGCTGGATTTCTTTAACGAGCCAAAAGATTCACCCCGTTATCACCGTGATGGAATCTACACCTCGTACTTTTATGGTACTGAAGATAAAAAAATTCAGGTGATCATGCCTGATTTACGCTGGAATAGGGATACCTTACATCAAGTCAGTAAGTTTAAATATGCAACTCAGCGCTTACCTAAGAATATGGGGCCTTATAAAGTTTCACCTACACCCAAAGCATCAATGCTTGGGGAGAAGCAATGGCAATGGCTAGAAAAAGAGTTACTCAAACCATCTAAAATAAAAATCATCGCTTCTAGTCTACAACTGTTACCAGAATTCACTGGATGGGAATCTTGGGCGAATTTTCCTTATGACCGCAACCGACTATTGAATTTTATCAAACAACATAAAATCAATGGTGTCATTTTGATCAGTGGTGACACTCACTGGGGAGAAATGTCAAAGCTTCCCCAAGACAATGGTTATCCAATATGGGAAATCACCAGTTCAGGTCTCAGTGAAAAATGGAAAGACGTCAGCCCAAATAAACATCGGGTTGGAGACTTCACCAATAAAGTCAATTATGGGTTTATTGAAGTCAACTGGGAAATGAAAGACCCAGTCATTCAATTTGGCCTTAAAAACGAGCAAGGAAAACTAGTAATGAAACATCAACTTGCTTTATCAAAACTCAACTTTTAAATGCTAACGGACAGCTCAATAGACCATTGAACTGTCCTCTCTACCACTTAGAAAAATGGTCTTCTGTTATCCCCAGTACGTTATTAAGATGGTATTTTCGGCCTTTTGAATCCGTTATCAGACCATTAAAATCGCCAATAAATTGTTTGCTATTAGACTGTAACCAGCCCAAGTTTCGTTTTTCACTGCGATGGCTTCTTGGTGTAAAAGTGAGATTAATGTCACCTTTTTGCGAGACTAAATGCCAACTTTCTCTTTTAATATGACGGTCAAAATCAAAATGAATAGAAGGCAGCAAGTGCTTTTCACCATTAACCCAGAGAACATTTTCGGTACTGCCAGTTTCATTAACACCCGCGGCTAAATTCAGTCCAATGACATCATCATTAAGTCGTGTGTTGATTGAAGCCCAACGCCAACTACTCTCTCTCCGCATGAATCCCGCAGAGAAGTCATAGCTGGCTAATGCTTGACTAAGTGGCTGTGACTCACCATTAATTATCAGTTTTCCTGTTGGTTTCAAACCATTGTGTTTTTGAGTGTAAGTCCAGCCGTTATAGCCTGTCGGAGTGCACAGAGCTACCGGCAAACTGAGACTTGGCTGAGTTAAAACAAGATCTGCTTTGAGCTTTAAGCATTCCAGCTTTAACTGCCAAACACCATCATTTATTGCTATTGCTAATTGCTTAGCCCCTGTACCAATATGACTTTCACCATGCTTTGGTGAGTGTGAGAAGTGATAGCCAAATAATGGCGACTTTAACCAGCTTGCCTCAACTAACGTATTTCTATGAATATCATAAAGATAGACAAAGCCCGTCCCCCAATAGCGAATATCCGACATTGCGGCACTGAGAATAAAATGAGGAGTGTGAACGGAAACAAACTGAAATTGCTTAAAATGAAGATACTTACTCAGCGGATTAACCGCTCTACCCATATTGTTGTAGTAGTGAAAGTCACGAATATTGAGCTCTTCGACCATTCCGTCGAATTGACCATAAATCGGATTACCGTGAATATCGATTAAATGTTCCGGAGCCAATTGAGAAAAACGACAAGGCATAAGCTTCCACCTCGTAAAACGGTTTTGTCACAATGTGTTGCTTGATTTGATATACTGCCAAAATCAATCTTAACCTGTGCATATTATGGATAAATCCGCATTTCTTGACGCCATGAATATTCAGCAATGGCAATCAGCAGCCAACGCTCAGTCTCAAGCTGCGTATCTGATTTTGCATGACGATGATGATACTCCCCCTAGCCCAGAGTTTGTAGCCCAAATATTGGCCTTGTTAGAACTATCCGATATTGAGTTTGCTTTTTCAGAGCAAGCAATCAAAGGGGCTCAAGTGATTTGGGATATGCGCCAAAGAAAAACGCGCCCCCATACCGCTCTAATAGAGTCGGCTCCCATGTCGCAATTACTGCAACAAAGTCAAGCCAAACGAGAGTTATGGCAACAAATTTGTGACCATTTAAATAAAAAGGGCTAAGCCGTTGACCATTACGATTTCATCACTCGAGGTTACTGATAGCGACGCTTTGTATCACATCGAGCAACAAGCACATGCACATCCCTGGTCTTTACCCACCATACAATCCTGCTTTGGTGGGTTATATCATAATATTGGGCTGTATGAAGGCGACGAACTAAAAGGCTTTGCGATTGTTCATCAAGTAATAGATGAAGCCACCTTGATGGATATTTGTGTCTTTCCCTCATGCCAAGGCAAGGGTTATGGCAAGCAGTTACTGCAACAAGCGCTCGAACAAGCGAAACAAAGAGGCGTAACAATAATGATGTTAGAAGTGCGAGCCTCAAATACCGCTGCTATCGCCTTATACAACAAACTGGGGTTTAATGAAACTTATCGCCGCAACGGGTATTACCCAACAGACTCAGGAAGAGAAGATGCGATCATGATGGAGCTAGCGTTAAGTTAAGCTCTGTAAAATAATAAAGGCTGCAAAATGCAGCCTCTTGAGATACCCGATAAATAGAAGTTACTTAACCTCTTTACCCATCGCCTGTAAATCAGCATGATAACTTGAACGTACCATAGGGCCACAAGCCGCATGAGTAAAGCCAATGCTATCAGCAAACTCTTTAAGCTCATCAAATTCCGCTGGCGGTACATAACGTACAACAGGTAAATGGAATTTAGACGGCTGTAAATACTGGCCTAGTGTCAGCATTTCAACATTATGGTCACGTAAGTCACGAAGCACCTGCATAATTTCTTCGTTTGACTCACCTAACCCCATCATTAGACCTGACTTAGTCGGTACATCAGGGTGACGCTCTTTAAACTGCTTAAGCAAGTTTAGTGACCACTGATAATTCGCTCCTGGGCGTGCTTTACGATAATGCGCAGGCGCGGTCTCTAAGTTGTGGTTAAACACATCAGGCGGATTTTGCGAAATGATATCTAGCGCTTTCTCGGTGCGACCACGGAAATCAGGCACTAAGATTTCGATCTTAATCTCAGGGTTCAACGCGCGAATTTCACGAATACAATCAGCAAAGTGTTGCGCACCACCATCACGAAGATCATCACGGTCTACCGAAGTGATCACCACATACTTAAGCTTCATATCCTTAATGGTTTTTGCCAGTTTTTTTGGCTCTTCAGGATCAGGCTTTAATGGTCGACCATGGGCAACATCACAAAATGGACAACGGCGTGTACAAATCGCACCTAAAATCATAAAGGTGGCCGTACCGTGGTTAAAACACTCAGACAAGTTTGGACAAGAGGCTTCTTCACATACCGAATGCAATCCGTTACTTCTCAGTGCATTTTTGATTTCGGTAATGCGCTGATTCGATGATGGTAACTTAACACGCAACCAATCAGGCTTACGCAACATGGTTTCACGCTCAGAGGGTACAATTTTAACCGGAATACGAGATACTTTATCAGCATCACGCAATTTCACGCCCGGTTGAAGTCTTTCTGGTCTATTCATTTGTATTTGCTAATCCTTGATGTTGAACCAACTGCTTATAACCTAATAGTTCAGCTAAGTGTGGGATTAATGATTCCGCGGCCTGCTCTACCGACTCAGGCCCGCCTAACTCATGACATTGTACCATTTTCAGCCCAGCATAACCGCAAGGGTTGATACGATGAAAAGGCTCCATATCCATATTCACGTTTAGCGCCAAACCATGGAAAGAACACCCTTTACGGATCCTTAGCCCAAGGGAGGCAATTTTAGCTTCGTTAACATACACACCCGGCGCATCTGCTTTTGGATATGCTTCAACTCCAAAGTCTTTAAGCATATCAACGATACTCTGCTCAATTGTCGTAACAAGCTGGCGCACACCTATTTTAAGTCGTTTTATGTCTAATAGTGGATATACCACTAATTGACCGGGGCCGTGATAAGTCACCTGCCCACCTCTGTCGACTTGGATTACTGGAATATCGCCGGCAAACAAAATATGTTCACTTTTACCAGCTTGCCCCTGAGTAAATACAGGGGAGTGCTCAACCACCCATAATTCATCACGGCTTTGTGCATCACGATTATCGGTATATTCTTGCATGGCATGCCATACAGACTCGTAATCTTGCTGCCCTAAATATCGAATATGAAGCTTTGCATCTTGCAAGAGTCACTCTCCTAGACGTTATAAAACGCGCTTTACACCATCTATTTTAGCCAGTTCAACGTATAAGGTCTCTACATGCTCTTTGCTGGTTACTTTTACGCGAATGGTTACTGAGTGATACGTGCCTTTACTGGACGCTTTTGTGGTAGGAGTATAATCACCTGGTGCATGCTGCTGAACCACTGATACAACACGACCCGCCAACGTATCACTGGCATCACCAACAACTTTAAAAGGAAAGGAGCAAGGAAACTCCATTAATTCATCAAATTTGGTACTCAACATAAAATATAACCAATACCATAGTACATTACTCAGATATGGTGGCGATTATACAGAAAACAAGCTATGCCGTGTTGAACTTTTAGGAATGAATTTTGCTCAATTGAGTTTAATAAAGTTACTGCGTGATAGCTGTCTATCTAGCTCACCTATCACGCTGCACTATGACTAGAGTTTGAAAAGGAAATCTGCGATTGCTTTAAAGTAACTTTCAGGTGCATCCCCCATAGTAATGTGGCTACCACCTTTACACTCTTTGTGAACACCGTTAGGCATTTGCTCTGCCATCCAAGCAAGATGTTTGGGATCCATAGTATCGTGTTCACCACCAATCACTAACGTTGGAGTTTGGATGTTTTTGAGATCTTGGCTCCTATCCCAATTAGCTAATTTCCCTTTAACGCCAAATTCACTGGGGCCCTGCATCTGAATATAAATAGTGTGATTGATACGATCAAACGCCTCCATCAC
Source organism: Parashewanella curva (assembly GCF_003675895.1). Lineage (GTDB taxonomy): Bacteria > Pseudomonadota > Gammaproteobacteria > Enterobacterales > Shewanellaceae > Parashewanella > Parashewanella curva. Next base: position 3,592 of record NZ_ML014791.1, on the reverse strand, counting down.
ACACTTAGGCCATGAATCGAATGGTATTCGTAATACATGCTTTTCATAATAATGCGGGATCAGCAACTCCATAAAGCGAGGGTTTTCGTAATCTTCCGCCGCATCCAATTGTTCAATTTCTTGTCTAATATCTTCAGACATCGACCGCTTAGCTAATACTTTACTGTATTCGCCGTACGCAGGAGTGCTGGACATCATGTTCGAAATAATAAGCCCTTTTAACGCCGATTGATGATGAATAGCGTATTCCATCGCCAGCAGTCCACCCCATGATTGTCCCATTAAAATGAAGTTACTTTTATCTAAACCTAACGCAATACGAACTTGTTCGACCTCATCTACAAAGCGTGGCAACTCCCATAAACTATCATCGTCAGGTTTATCGCTTCGATAAGATCCCAATTGATCGTAATAATAAAATTCATACCCTGCTTTATAAAAATAAGGCTCACATAACTTCATATAGTCATGACTACTACCCGGTCCGCCATGTAAAAGTAAAATTTTACAATCCGGGTTATCCCCATGCTTTTCAGTCCAGACTTTAAATTTTCCTTTGGAAGTTTGGATATCAATGAAGTGTCCAGTATCAGCCATAGCTATCTCTATAGTTCTCAAGAATTAATTGATAGGCCAAAGATAGTACAAAACAACCAATTAGATAGAGGAAAAAAAGTTTGGTACAGGCTAGGTTAAGCAATGCAAGTTACTGCACACCATAATCGAGATTAAGAATGATTAATTAAAGCCCCCACAATAGTGGTTATATAATCAACATAATTAACATTTTTAGCACTAAATGTTGCTGTTGGAGATTACAATGCCAAACCAAAAACTAATTTTGATTACTGCAATATTTTTTTCAAGCATTGCGCAAGCCCATTCATTTAAAATCAGTGAGTTACCTTCAAAACTTCAAGAAAATAATTTTGCATCTTACGGTAATGGGCAACAAGTATGCGATAGCGTTGCGGCAGATCACCCTAACGTAAAAACATGCTTTCCAATTCTAAACTTAAGTCAAAAAAATGCACTGATTCTAACCTTTCCTAATGGTAGCGATGATATCGTCCAATCGGATTCAAGTTACGCCGCCTTCAACATAACAGACAATAAGTCCTTTAACACCACAATCACACTATTCGACGGCCGAGAAAAAACTAATGTCATCTATACAGGCCCAATAAAGAGTTGGGAAGGATTGATCTGTGATGACACCGAGTGCCACCCATGGCCAAAATAACGAAATGGAATAAACACTGATAGTGTTAACACTTTATTTACCATTGTCATTTTTCATAAAATCTAAGCTGGAGAGTAATATGCTAACCAAAAGGTTTCTTTTAGGATTCTCAATATTTAACTCATGTGTTTGTCAGGCACACCCTGTAAACCAACATTCTGAAAAGTTAATGGGTAACAACTTTACAGCCTTTACTAATGGTCAGTCATACTGTTTGAGTGCTATAGATACTCATAAGAATATGAAGACTTGTTTTCCGGTATTTAACACCAGCGAACATGTAGGCCTAAAATTTAAATTACCCGACGGTAGCTTCATGCTTATCCAGCAAGGCGAAATGGCTGCAACGATTGATACAACAAAAGACAGCTCATTTAATACCGTAATCGCGTTAAATTGCACTGGAAAATGTGATGTTGTTTATTCAGGAGCAATTAACAACATGGAAGGTTTGATCTGTAATGAGTTTGGCTGTAAGCCATGGAAATAGAATTATTAATTCAAACACAATAATCGCTTATTCAAACCAATCTCGCATGGGGGGCGGAAGATACACGTTTATAAAGCATCGTTTTATGTGTATCTGGTACGCGAGCGGCTCTGCGAAGCTAGGAGGCTCTCACCGCTAAGCGGCATCGGGGCTGCATGTGTGAGTAGATCGTTAGGCCAATTAAAAAAAGGCCCCTTCTTAGGGTGGCCTTTTTGTTTTTAATTGGCGTCAGGCAATGGTCAGCTTCGGTCAAGCCTTCCGCGCTACATAAAAGCATCAAGCCATGCTTGATGATCGCTTTCTTTTTGCCCTACTTAACATGGGGAATGGTGCATGCAAACAACGCATACCACTTCCTATACTCCCCATATTCGATATGTTTATTGTCAAAGCTAAAGCGCAAAAATCCCCTTTGCCCCAGCTCAGCTAGGGGATTTGAGATTTTTTGTTTTACTTTTTCTTAAAAGTAATACCATTTTGCATCAGAAACTGGTTACCTTTGCCCAGCTTCTTGAGCATAGCCTTTTAACCCTTTCTGTAGACTCAATGAATCGACTTCATACATTGCAGCACTGCTGAACCAACTCCACACTTGTACGACTAACCTTAAGTTGTCTGAAGACTAGGGCTCGATTTTGTTTCCATAAAGCGAGCAATTGCAATGTAAAGAAGGCGCATTCTGGCGTCTTGTTCAGATTTAGAAAGTTTGATTAGAAAGTCTGGGGATATGAGAAAACATCATTAAAACACCTTGATGAGTGACTCCTCAATAGATCATATATGAATGCAAAATGGTATAAGCCCCTAAAAACTTAACCTAATTTTGTTAATTCGACATTAAGCTTAAATGAGTTAGGTTACTAATAAAATCGAACGAGATAGAATAATGCAATTACATCAAATATTTCTCATTTCAGTAATGGCAATAACACCGTTTTGCTATGCACAAACTGAACAAGCACAACACAATCCAAATGTTCCGTTAACTAACTTTGCAAATTTTAATTCAGGGCAAGAATTTTGCGACAACCAACAGGCAGCAGATCCAAACATTAAATCCTGTATACCGATATATAATACAAATGAGAATGCTTATCTTAATTTCACAATAAAAAAAATTGTTCGTATCAGTACCGTTGCTCCAAAGTATGTACTTCCTGTTGTTTTCTACCATGAAAAAGATTCATTCGATATTAAGGTAACAAATGCCGTAGAAAATAAAGTGATTTATTCTGGGCCAGCGTATGACATGGTAGGAATTATTTGTAATTATACGAATTGTAAACCTTGGAAATAGATTGTTTATCTTTCCATGACTTTGAGCACAACACTAAAACGCAAAAATCCCCTTAACCTAAGCTAAGGGGATTTGCGTATTTGGCGTCTGGCAATGACCTACTCTCACATGGGGAAACCCCACACTACCATCGGCGAGGCTGCGTTTCACTTCTGAGTTCGGGATGGATTCAGGTGGGGCCACAGCTCTATTGTCACCAGACAAATTCTGTATATTGGACTGGTTAATTGTCCGTCTGACGGCATTGTTTCCTCGCTCTAGTGCTCATGTACTTGAAGTACATTCCGCGCTTCGCTCGTCACGGCTTTGTCAGCCAAACAATTTCCTGCGTCTTTAACCAATCTTTTAATAATATGGAAAACCAATCTCTCGTCATACCTGCGTAGGCAGGTATCCAGCGCCTTTACGCTTTAATTTTGTTCTTCACTTCATTAAGTGATTGATATTCTTACTAAGGTTCAGCTTGTTACTGTACGACCTCCATGGATGGAGGAAGTGCTAGAAATTGTCTGGAACAATTTCAGTAAAACCCATTAGGGTTGTATGGTTAAGCCTCACGAGT
>NZ_ML014790.1 GCF_003675895.1 Parashewanella curva | reverse complement strand
AACCAGTTTTGTCTGGTGACAATAGAGCTGTGGCCCCACCTGAATCCATCCCGAACTCAGAAGTGAAACGCAGCCTCGCCGATGGTAGTGTGGGGTTTCCCCATGTGAGAGTAGGTCATTGCCAGACACCAAATAAGCAAATCCCCTTAGCTTAGGCTAAGGGGATTTTTGCGTTTTAAACGAATTCATTTGGCTTCATATAACTAACCTGAGCTCTGCATAAGCAAACCTCTACAGCACAGCTACTTATGCGTATTTTTGCGTTAGAACAGCCAGAAATAGGCTGGCTATTACGAACTGTTCCGCCTTGAACTACACAAAATTAGCCGCACCGTAGATTGAATTTATATTTTATTTGTAAAAACAAAACAGTACTGATTTCTTTATACAGAGCTCAGGTTAACTAACCTTTCAAACCTCTCAGTTTTTACATAAACCACTTTTCATAATGAGTAAGATCATGGAATTTATGAGAACCATTGATCATAATATAAATTTTTAGGTCTCTGTCTATTTTGAAGCTTAGTTTTCATCATTAGGCATGTGCTGATAATGGAATGTATTTATGCGAGCACTGATCCTTGTAAATGTATTTTTTGCCTTAATTTTAGGGGCATTTTTAGTATTGCCTATCACTTCCAACTGGGCTTGGTTAGGGTTGATCACTGCTTGGTGTGTAGGTGAAGGTTTATTAGCAAGAGATAAAAATATTAAGTGGTGGCACTTTGCGTTGTTGTTTGGTGTATTGGGCGCATTAGAGGTAGCTTTGATTATCTATGCCAGTGCTTGGCAGCAATACTAAAAAAGCCGATGATAGCGCATCGGCTGTAATAGGTTATTAGAATGAATATCGAACGCCGACTATCCAAGTGCCATAGCGTTCACGGTTTTTACCACTCCGGCTGTAGCTATACCCAGTTTGTAAACCCCAGTTATCAGTGATTTCAAAATTACCTGTGGCTGAGAAATAATTTTCGTCATTTAAGCGATGATACATGAGATCTAATTCTCCCCATGTGCCTAACCCTGCTTTAAAACCTGCTTCACCATAGAATCGGAGTCTGCTTTCATCTGATTTGGTATCAATTGTAGGTGGATCCATTAACCGAGTTGAGGTTGTGAAGTCATCCTTTACATTGGCGATACCTATGGCGCCGAGTACATCAATGTTATCAGTGACGGGGGCGTACATGCCTACAAGTGCACCTAGGGTTGTTGAGTTGCCATCTACAGCATAGGATTGCATTCCATAATCTTTACTATCATCAATTTTTAAGCGGTCAGCGACTCCTTTGAGATATAGCCCTTCATAAGGAGAATATTGAACGGTGATCCCGAACCCTTTGGTGGACAAATCAGGCTTTTGATTTATGTTTTTGTTAGTGGCATTAAATTCGGTTTTCCCGAATAAACCAGTCACTTCCGCATAGTTATAATTAAATGTTTCAGCACTTGCCATTAATGATGTGAGGGAAACGCTCAAGCAAGTTGCAGCAAGTGAAATTTTGGACAATCTATTCATGCAACATAACCTCTGCTGTGTTGGGGGAAATTCAATAAGATTTATTGATAACGATCTCAGTCGGTTTAGTTAGTTTAAGCCTGATTGCTTAACTGATACTTACAACTGCTCATAATTTAAAGTGAAACTGTAGGGCTGAAGCATTGCGGTGTTTGAAATGTGCTATTTATGGGGTTTAATTTACAGGCTAAGTAACGAAAAATGCTTTATTATTAGCGACTCTATCTTTGACTATTCACTTAAGTTTGCCAGTTTCGTAAATGAGCTCAATTCGCTACAATCAAAGAAAATAACTTAGGAACACGTCCCACATGTCTGTCACTTTACATAACCCAGATTGGTCTTTGCAGGAAACGGTACCAGATTTATTGATCGCTAAATTATCTCACTTAGGCATTATCTCTGCTGAAGGCCAGCAAGCATCGAGCTTTCTTCACGGTCAAGTTACCGCAGATGTTGCTGGATTGTCTGAAAACAATTGGGTGTGGGGCGCACATTGCGATCCTAAAGGAAAAATGTTGGCAAGCTTTAGGTTGGTAAGGGCCTACGAACAGTTTTTAATGCTAATGCCTAAGAGCACCGTTGCCGCAGATTTACCACAGCTTCAGAAATATGCGGTATTCAGTCAAGTAACCTTAGACGATGCTAGCGATCAGTGGGTGATTTTTGGTGTGGCGGGAGCGAAAGCCGAGGCTTTTGTATCTGAGCGTTTTGGTGAAATAAGCTCAAAAGTCACAGTTGTTAATGATGGTTTTATCATTAAAGATAGTGAAAGATTCCTTATTTTAATGTCTACAGGCAAGGCTTCTGAGCTATTTGGTGATCAAAAGGTTTATGAGTCGAGCAGTTGGCAAGCACTTGAAATAGCGAATGGTTACCCTAATGTGTCAGCGAATCACAGAGGTGAATATATTCCTCAAATGTGCAATCTGCAAGCGGTAGGCGGGATCAGCTTTAACAAAGGCTGTTATATGGGGCAAGAAACCGTAGCGAGAATGAAATATCGTGGTGGATTGAAGCGAGCGCTGTTTATTCTTGAAGGGAATGTCTCAGGTAAGCTCAATAAAGATGCTATCTTAGAAATTGAATTAGAGTCTGGCTTTCGAAAAGCGGGTAACATCATTGAGTATGTGCAGCGTGATGATGAGGTACTGTTAACTGCTGTATTGGCAAATGATACTGATAGCTCGGCACATTTAAGAGTCGCTGGTGATTTGGACAGTCGTTTGCAAATCAAGTCGTTGCCGTATTCTTTAGAAGAAGACGAATAATCAAATAAGGTTGGCATTAACCTATAAAGTTAATGCCAACTGGCGGTTCCTATTTAAAAATCGCCACTTGTGCTTGCTGTCCTTGTTTACGAAAAGCTCGATACATGCCTTGGGTATTAAAAGACATGGCGACATTGCCTTTGGCATCGACCACAATAACACCTCCTGTTCCGCCCGCTTGTTTCATTTCTCCGAAAATGACTTCATCACTCGCCTTTTGAATATCTTTACCTTGATACTTCACCCGAGCGCAAATATCTGAAGCAACATTAAAACGAATAAAATACTCACCATGCCCAGTAGCAGAAACGGCGCACGAGTCATTATCTGCCCAAGTGCCTGCGCCAATGATTGGCGAATCACCAATGCGACCGTAACGCTTGGCTGTCATACCACCAGTGCTGGTTGCGGCTGCGATATTTCCTTGCTTATCTACGGCTACAGCGCCAACCGTCCCCATTTTGTAGCTATTGTCCCAGTTGACGTAATTGGCTTGATAGTCAGCCCCAGATTTTGATTTTGCTTTAATGTCGTGCAATTTCTGTTTCGCTTTGAGTAACGACTGATAGCGACGCTCGGTATCAAAGGTACTGTTAGCGACTAAAGGCATGCCTTGTTGTAAAGCAAACTCTTCTGCTCCTTCACCAGAGAGCATCACATGAACCGAATGTGTCATCACAAGTCTTGCTAAATTAATGGGGTTTTGGATGTGTTTGACTCCAGTTACCGCGCCAGCATTTAAGGTTTTACCATCCATGATTGAAGCATCGAGTTCGTGAGCGCCATCATAGGTATATACCGCGCCAATACCAGCATTAAACAATGGAGAGTCTTCAAGGACGTTAACCGCAGCACTGATGGCCTCAATACTGCTGCCGCCTTTTGCCAAAATGTTATAGCCCATGTCGGTGGCTTGTTTCAGTTTTGCTTCATATCGCAGCTTTTGTGCTGAAGTCATACTTTGAGGTGAAATCGTGCCTGCTCCGCCATGAATTGCAATGGCTATGGATGATTGAGCTAATACAGGCTGAGAAAGTAACGCGCTTGCGACCAGTGTTGCCGCTAAATATTTTAGTTTTGAAGTCATAGGGTTGGCGATGGTTAAAGTCATTTTACCCTATGCTATTTGATGATGGATAATTGTACAACCGCAACAGGTCTTGCCTCTATAATGAAAATTTAGTTTATGCTTTGTTCAAGCAAGCAGTCGTATCGGAGTTTTACAATATGAGCTTAACTCAAGAGCAGATCAGTCATTACTGCCATCAAGGGTACTTATGTCCACTTGAGGCTTTTTCTGAAGAGGAAGCAAAACAGCTCAGAGCCGAGCTTGAATCGATAGAGGCTTCTCAAGGCAAAGTGCTCGATAGAGGACAATGCAATAAGTCTTACCTACTGTTTAATTGGGCAGATAAAATCGTTCATCACCCACAGATTTTAGATCAAGTCGAGTCGTTAATCGGTTCTGATATCTTGTGTTACATGAGTAACTTATTCATTAAAGAGCCTCACAGTGACCGTTTTGTTTCGATGCATCAAGATGCGCAATATTGGGGCGTTGAAGCGGATGATGTGGTGACGGTTTGGCTGGCGTTAAGTCCGGCAACAGAGGCGTCAGGTGCCATGAAAATATTACCTGCCAGTCACCATACTCTGCTCGAGCAAGCAAACACTTATGCTAAGGGTAATTTATTGACTCGAGGACAGACGATTGCCGAGTCTGAACTTGAAGGTAAACCGCACGTATTTTTAGAGCTACAACCTGGACAAATGTCACTGCATCACTTTAAGTTAATTCATGGCTCTGCACCGAATACCACAGATGATCGTCGTATTGGACTTGCGATACGCTATGTGAATGCTAACGCCAAAAAAGTAGGGTTGCCAGAGTCCGCCATGCTAGTGAGAGGTGAGAATAAAGGTAACTTTTTGTTGGAAAAACGGATCAATGGGCTGTCTGACAAGCAAAAGCGCCGTCAACATGCAAGCGCTTTACGAAAACAGATCCGCAATATTTTTCAGCCAAGTTCTAACACTGGTTTTGGCGAACGATTGAGACTGCAAATCATGAAGCGTGTCGCCTTAACCATGAGTTATTGGTTAACTCTAAAAAGCTGGTAGATTTTTGTGAAGTTAATGACAGCGCTAAATGTTAAAATTTAACTACGTTTATTCGTTTTTGGCACTGTTTTCTTTTAGTAAATCGCTTATCTGCTCTGGTGTTAAAGCGCCTAAAGCGTACATTGCTTCAATATCGCCTTTACCACCATTTTCTAAAACGCGATATACTTTTCCAAAAGGGAAGCTTAGATGGTTTCTATCGTGTTTAATTGCATACTCACCGTTATATTTAACCCATTCTCCTCCGTAAGTATGAATAAAAGCTTCTCCTAAAAAACTACCTGCCATATTAATGTAGTAATCTCGCCTCTTTGATTCTCTTACGTGTTTACTGTTTAATAGTTCATCTAAGTACTTTATTGATTTAGTGTCATAGCCAAGAGGGAAGTCAGAAATTCCTGAGTATACAGAAATGAATATACCTGACATTTTTTTAAAATAAATTAACTCATCCTGATTGGCTGGAGTTGTTATTAATGAGGTTGTAATTGCTTTCTGCTTGGTTGCTTTATTATGCTCAGTGGATTTACAACCAAGAAGACATAAAGCAATAAAAGTTGTGGCGATTAAAATACGCACGTCGTTTCCTTACTTATCAAAACGGCGTATTTTAGAGTAAGGAGTATTCGGTTAAAAGGTCACTATTAAATATTCTGCTCTTTTTTCACTTTTAAAAACTCAATCCATTGCTGCATTTCTGGCGGCAATATGGGTTGTTCTTCGTCAAAGCCTACGGTAGTTAAGAGCTCGTCTAAAGGAACTTGCTTGCGCTTATGAATAAATACGCCTCGAACATGAGCGATGGCGTGTAATCCTCTCTTGGTCATAAAACGCTGTTCAAGGTAGAAGTACTTTTCATCCCACCCAACAATTTTTGACTCAATCCAAAAACGTTCTAGCGGTTTAATATCTCGAATGTAAGTAAATTCGGAAGCATTGACGATAGGCATCCATTTTAGTTTGATAAATTTTTTGAGTAGCCCCATTTCCGCCATCATGTAAGTTCTAGCCAGATCCATAAAGGCCGCATAACGAGAATTAGTCAGGTGAAAATTGACATCGCAATCGCTGGGAAGAGCACGAAATTTGATGGTACTTGTATCGAGAAAGCCAATGTTGTTACAGTGTTTTATTCGCCAAATAAACAGCCAAAAAAGTCGAAAATACAGGTTCATGGAGTTCCTAGTGTTGTTAAATGAAACTTAATTCCTTTTTAAATAAGAGCTTAGGCTAGCAGAGGTCGTACCAGACAGCAAGATAGCGATGATCAAAAAAAGGCGCTCATCTTGAGCGCCAAAGTGGGAATAGTTCTTTATTTCATGGATTGTTAAGCAGCAATACCACTGTGGCGTAGCAAGGCATCGATTTGTGGTTCACGACCTCTAAAGCGCTTGAATAGCTCCATTGGTTCTTCAGAGCCGCCCATTTCTAGAATGTTATGCATAAAGCTACGGCCAGTCGTTTCATTGAAAATACCTTCTTCTTCAAAACGAGAAAAGGCATCGGCTGACAGGACTTCTGCCCATTTGTAACTGTAATAGCCAGCGGCGTAACCCCCTGCAAAAATGTGGGCAAAGCTGTGCTGGAAGCGATTAAAATTGGGTGGGATCACCACCGACACTTGGCTTCTTATTGCATCAAGTACTTGCTGGATCTGTGCCCCTTGCTCAGGATTAAATTGCCAATGCAAAGTAAAGTCGAACAGTGAAAATTCAAGCTGACGCACCATCATCATGGCGGATTGGAAGTTCTTAGCCGCAAGCATATTGTCTAACATGGTCTTTGGTAATGACTCACCCGTTTCAAAGTGACCTGAGATATGCTCAAGGGCCTCTTGCTCCCAACACCAGTTTTCTAAGAATTGACTTGGTAACTCAACCGCGTCCCAAGGTACACCGTTAATGCCAGCGACATCAGCAACATCAATTTGAGTCAGCATATGATGAATACCATGACCAAATTCGTGGAATAAAGTCACCACTTCGTCATGGGTAAACAGTGCAGGCTTACCATCGACAGGAGCGTTGAAGTTACAGGTTAAATAGGCAATTGGGTTTTGTAGCCCTGTGGAGGTGGTACGGCGAACGCGGCAATCGTCCATCCATGCGCCGCCACGTTTACCACTGCGTGCGTATAGGTCTAAATAGAAGCTACCTCGGTACTCATCTTTATCATCTAAGATATTGAAAAAGCGTACGTCTTTGTGCCAAGTATCGATTCCTATTTGCTCGCTGATCTTAAGACCGAATAAACGATTTACGGTATAAAATAAGCCGCTGAGAACTTTGTCTTCTGGAAAATATGGGCGAAGCATTTCTTGAGATACTTGATATTTATGTTGTTGCAGTTTTTCACCATAAAAGCCGATATCCCAAGCCGCAAGTTCATCAACATTAAACTCGTCTTTGGCAAATTGTTTAAGCTCTGCCAGCTCCGCTTCCGCTTGTGGTTTTGAACGCTCAGCCAATTGGTTAAGAAAATCCATCACTTGCTCAGGCGTTTGTGCCATTTTCGTGGCGAGGGATTTATCGGCAAAACTGTCAAAACCGAGTAATTGAGAAATTTCATGACGTAAGCCGACGATCTCATCCATTAAAGATGAATTATCAAATTCACCCGCATTGGGGCCTTGATCTGAAGCGCGAGTTGAAAACGCGCGGTAACACTCTTCACGTAGCTCTCGATTTTCGCTGTAGGTCATTACGGGTAAATACGACGGAAAATCCAGAGTAAACAACCAACCTTGCTGTTCATTGGCTTCCGCCATGGCTTTGGCGGCGGCGCGTGCAGATTCTGGTAAACCAGCTAATTCCGCTTCATCTGTGATCAATTTGCTCCAAGCATGGGTGGCATCCAGAAGCTGGTTAGAAAATTGACTAGTAAGCTCAGATAGGCGCTTTTTGATCTCGCCATAACGCTGTTTAGCTTCATCTTTGAGTCCGATGCCTGACAGCTTAAAATCACGAATGGCATGTTCAATCACTGTTTTTTGGGCTTGTGACAGTGAAGCAAACTCATCAGAAGCTTGCAAAGCCAAATAAGCTTCATACAAGCCTTGGTGTTGACCAACAAAGGTGCCGTAGTCAGATAGTAAAGGCAGACAAGCGTCGTGGGCAGCGCGAAGCTCATCGGTGCTAACGACAGAATTCATGTGTGATACTGGAGACCAAGCTTGGCTCAGCTCATCATCCGCTTGCTCTAGCGGGGTAATCAAACTGTCCCATGTTGGCGTGCCTGAATGAGTGAGCACCTTTTCAATGGTGTCACGGCAATGCTGGATGGCTTGTTCAATATTTGACTGTATGTGCTCAGGTTGAATATTGGAAAATTGGGGTAAGGTATCACTAGGAATTGCCGTGCTCATATATGCCCTTAATAAAAATCATGATGATAGTTCTTAAGTATGGGTAGCTTGTTAAAAAATCAAGATGTGAAGCTGAACAAGAGCTGAATCACAATTTTGAAATCGCATTCTTACAAAAAATTTCGACTGCATTATAGTAGCTGCAATTGGTTTTTAGTTGGAAATAATGAATAAAAATGCAATTTGGGTCGTGGTTATTGCTGATTGGGACGTTGGCTGTACAACAAACAGGATTTGCACAAGATACATCGTTTTACGTTGAAGGGCGGCTGGACAGCCAATATGTGTCAAAAGGGCGATTACTGCTCAAAGATGGCGGCGTTGCATGGGCTGAAATGGGTGCTAAACAAGGCGCGTTAAGCGGATATGTGGCATTGGGTCGCGGCACTGACGAAGGCTTTACTGAGCTGGATTTAGGCATTGATTATTTATTTAAGCCGACGAAAGATTTTACTGTGAAACTTGGCTATGACTGGGCAGGAGCAAATGGTGAGAATAACTTGCGTTATCGCGGCCACGAGTTTGATGTGGTTGTGGCTTATAAAGGCTTAGAGTGGCTGACGCCATCGTGGCGCACCATTTATGAAACCAAGTCAGATGGCTATTTCACCTTAGTCGACCTAAAAGGCAATATTGAACTGACACCGAAACTTAAGTTACACCCTTATTTTCAAGAAGGCTGGGATTTTGGCTATAGCACAAAAAAACACGACGGACAGAATCATCGTGAATTAGGCGTGAAGGCGAACTATCAGCTGACTTCGCAATTAGAGCTCAGCACTTATGTGGCGCATACTTGGGCTTTAGGCGATGTAAAACTTAAATACGAAGGTGACGGTCGCAGCCATGATGAAACCTTTGGTGGCATAACTCTGCATTATAAGTGGAAGTAATTTTTCGTTAATTCGGTCTATTCGATATTCTTAGGTTAGCTATTGTTATTTCAATAGATCAGACATATGGTATCAGCCATTAGACCGAATTACGGAGAGTTTTATGACCCAGCATTTTGATTATATCTGTTTAGGCGCTGGTAGTGGCGGCATAGCCTCTGCCAATCGTGCTGCCATGCGTGGTGCAAAAGTACTTTTGATTGAAGCGCAGCATGTCGGTGGCACTTGTGTCAATGTGGGTTGTGTACCAAAAAAAGTGATGTGGTATGGGGCGCAGGTGGCTGAAGCGATTCATCTGTATGCTAAAGACTATGGCTTTGATGTCAGTGTCGATAATTTTGATTGGAATACTTTAGTTGCAAGCCGTGAAGCCTATATTAAGCGCATTCATGGCGCTTATGATCGTGGTCTTGAATCTAATGGCGTGACCTTGGTTCGCGGTTATGGTCGCTTTGTCGATAGCAACACCATTGAGGTCAATGGCGAGCAATACACGGCAGACCATATTCTGATTGCCACTGGCGGCGCACCGATAATCCCGAATATCCCAGGTGCTGAACACGGTATTGATTCAAACGGCTTTTTTGCATTGCGTGAACAGCCAAAGCGCGTAGCGGTTGTTGGTGCAGGTTATATTGCGGTTGAATTAGCAGGCGTAATGCAAGGGCTGGGTAGTGATACTCATCTGTTTGTTCGTAAACATGCACCCTTACGTAACTTTGACCCTATGCTGTCAGAAGCGTTAGTGGATGCCATGGATGAAAGTGGTCTGCAGCTACACACCAACAGTACACCTGAATCGGTCATCAAAAATAACGATGGTAGCTTAACCCTTAAACTTGCCAATGGCGAAAGCTATGATGTGGATTGCCTAGTGTGGGCGATTGGGCGTCGTCCGTCTACTGATACCATTGGACTTGAGCATACTCAAGTACAGCACGATGAGCGTGGCTACATCATTACCGACGAGCAGCAAAATACCACTCAGCAAGGCATTTATTGTGTGGGTGATATTATGCAAGGCGGGGTTGAGCTAACTCCGGTTGCGGTAAAAGCAGGACGTTTATTGTCAGAGCGTTTATTTAACGGCATGCATGATGCAAAAATGGATTATACCCATGTTCCTACAGTGGTATTCAGTCACCCACCAATTGGTACTATGGGGTTAACTGAGCCTGATGCCATTGCTGAGTATGGCGCTGAAAACATCAAGGTTTATACCTCAGGTTTCACGTCTATGTACACAGCAGTAACCTCTCACCGTCAAGCGTGCAAAATGAAATTAATTTGTGCAGGTGAGGATGAAAAAGTTGTCGGTATTCATGGTATTGGTTTCGGCATGGATGAAATCCTGCAAGGCTTCGGTGTGGCGATGAAAATGGGCGCCACCAAGGCAGATTTTGATGCGGTTGTGGCGATTCACCCTACAGGGGCTGAGGAATTCGTTACTATGACGGGTTAGTGTTAAATTTGTATTAAAATTGATCACACAAGCTGATACTCGTTTATCAGCTTGTGGGTGAACTTAATGAATCCAGCAATATTTATTCTTTTTTACCACCACTGCGCTCCTTTTAACCAATCTTTCACTCGTTCATACATAGATGGTTGTGTTTCATTGCATTCTTCTTTTTTATCTTTATCTTTGGGTGAGATAATTGGAGTTGTGTGATTGAGTTTTAGAGGCGATATGATTTTTTTTGGTAAAGTACAAACATTACCTTGGCAAACTCCAACTGACGCGGAGTTAGAGCTGATTGCAGTGTTTGATGCCGGACTGATTTTTAATGATGGATTATTAGGGTAATATGTCCTTGCTTGAGGGTTAGATGTGGCTTGCTCAACGTATGATTCACTGCTGTTACTCATTGTATGATTATTGTATTGATCAGTCGTCAAGTTTTCTGGGGATTGGGCGAGATAATTCGTAAGGTACTGTGTAGAAAAATATCCACCTAATAAGGCTGTTGAGAACTTAATCAGTCGGCCAGGAGTAGAATATTCGAGTTTGTATTCTTTTAATCTCGTTAGGTTACTAAGTAATTCAGAACTAACGACTCCTCCAATGATGCCGGCACCAGCGGTGAGTGTTCCTGTTAATACATCATCGACACCCGTATTACCAATAACTAGAGCATCGCCAACGACACCGAGAACGTTAAAGAGCATTTTTACATCTGATCGTTGCTGATTTTCCTTACTGAAAAATAATGCTTGAGCGTTAACCATTCCTTTGTGAACAATGTAGGAAATAGGGGCTTGCTTTCCGTAGCGGAGAAATAACATACTGCACATCATCGAAGTGCCGCCAGTTGCAAAACCTATAGCACCAGTAACCCCAAATCCTAAACAGGTTTCAAGATCGGGTGTATTTGCATAAGCATACTGCAGCCATGATTGTGTCTGCTGATCCGAAATGACTGTCATTTAATACTCAAATTTAATAAGGGGAGTACAAAATATCAACAGTCATACTGTGTCACAAATTAATACGTCTGTAATTTATGCAAGGTTAAGATTAGATTCAGGAACAAATGGTTGGAATGAAACTACTTTCACTTAATTCCATTTTTCCATCAAAGCCTCAACATCTGCCACTAACTCCTTATTTTTAATATGAGGAATTTTGCCAATTTCTGCTTTGGGTTTGATGATGGCAATACGCTGTCCTTGAGGTGAGATAAGAGTCATAGAAGCACTGTGATCCACTAAATAATCCTCTCCTTCGCCGTTTATTGTGTACGCCATACCAAGGTTACGAGTCAAAGGCACTAACTGAGTATGTTCTCCAGTAACAGCTACAAATTCAGGATTAAAAAAATCCATATAATCTTTGAGCTTGGTGACCGTATCTCGCTGAGGATCTACAGATAAGAACATGATTTGAAATGGGGCATGTTTTTTGAGTTTTGGATAGGCGGCTGAGAGTTTCCCCATGGTAGTAGGGCAAATATCTGGGCATGAGGTGAAGCCTACAAATACCAATGTCCATTTACCTTGTAGCGACTGATTGGTAAAAGCTTTACCGTGTTGATCTGTTAGTGCAAAAGGAATAACAGGTTGAGGCGTCGGAAACTCAAAGCTGGTGGCAAGTGTCAGTGGTGCTTTAGGCTGTTGAAGTTGCCAAGCTGTGATAGCGCCTAAACTTGCGATAAGCATGGCAATGGCGATAACAATAGGCTTTTTCATGGGCTTACCACCATGCCACAACATAGTGATCTGCTAATAACAGCAAAAACAACACCATCAAGTGATAGATGGAAAACTTAAACACATTCATCGCAAGCCCCGGTTTGTCATGATATTTAAGTTGCCAAGCTTTATAGACAAACATGCCACTAAGCAGAGTTGAGCCAATTAAGTAAATGACACCACTCATACCCACAATCACGGGCAGTAAACAGGCTAAGCCGAGTAATACGGTATAAAGTAAAATACAGGTTTTAGTAAATTCACTACCATGGGTTACGGGTAGCATGGGAATATCTACCTTGGCATACTCTTTTTGGCGGTGAATGGCCAGCGCCCAAAAGTGCGGTGGTGTCCAAGTGAAAATGATGATCACCAACAACATGGCATAACCGTGAAATTCATTAGTCACAGCTGTCCAACCTAGTAGTGGTGGCATAGCACCAGCCAATCCACCAATCACAATGTTTTGTGATGTTGCACGTTTCAGGTAAGCGGTATACACCAAGGCATAACCAATCAAGCTTGCAAAAGTGAGCCAAGCGGTTAACGGGTTAACTAATACATATAAAAGAGCAAAACCTAAAGCGCCTATAGCGCCGGCAAAAATCAATGCGTTGGCTACTGATACTCGCCCTTTTGGCAGCGGGCGGTTGTATGTGCGAGCCATAATAGCATCAATACGGCGGTCGATAAGATGATTTAAGCTGGCAGCCGACCCAGCCATCAATCCAATGCCAACCATTCCAGCGAGCATTTCTTGTATTGGCAAAGCCCCCGGCAAGGCTAGACACATGCCCACTAATACCGTAAGTAACATTAAAGCCACCACTTTGGGTTTGGTCATTTCCAAATAATCGCGCCAATGGCTCAAGAGATGATTATTGGAGGTTAAAGTTGCTGATTTATTCATAGTGAACTCCTGTGATCTTCTTGAGCAGTTTGGTAAATCCCGAAAGTGATAGTGACAACGGACAGCAGTAATAAAGCAGCAACGCCGTTATGGGCAGTTGCAACAGACAGAGGCAGATGGAATACGATGTTGCTGATCCCTAAGCTGACTTGTACTACCAATAACCCCAACATAATGATGGCTGAGGTGCGTAAAAATCCTTGGTGTTGAAACAATAGCTTAAGCCCTAACCAGATAATGAAGATACTGGTGACAATAGCCCAAACTCGGTGGCTAACATGAATCGTCATGCGGGTAGCCCAATCTAAAACACCGTATTCAAAGCTGATGTGGTCTCCTTGAAATGGAGAAAACGCTTTAGCCCAATTAAGCTGACTTTGCCAATCACCTTCACAAAATGGCAATGTCGTACAAGCCAATGCTGCATAGTTAGAGGACGTCCAGCCACCAAGCATAATTTGAATAATGAGTGTGCCTAATGCCAACCAAGCTAATAGTTTGATAGAAGGTGATAAAGACATCGTATGGCTAAGTTGCAAGGGAGTGAGACGCCAATAGAGTAGCAGTAATAATGAAATCAAACTGAAACCACCCAGCAGATGCCCCATAACCACTATTGGCATCAACTTCATGGTAACCGTCCACATGCCCAATAATGCTTGAAAAATCACTAAAGCAGCAATGGCCGCCGATAGCTTTTTAGGTGCAGAGGGTTGTCGCCAACATAAGATTAAAATCGCTAAAATCATCAGCCCAAGTATGCCCGCCAAATAGCGGTGGATCATTTCTAGCCATGCTTTGTGGCTTTCTACGGTCAGCTCAGGGTAGAGCTGTTTGGCTTTATCCAGTTCGTGGGTTTCAGAGGGAACGGCAAGGTGACCATAGCAACCGGGCCAGTCAGGGCAGCCTAATCCAGCATCGGAAAGTCGGGTAAACGCACCCATTAAAATCACAATAAAGGCAAATACGATAGAGCATTGAACCAGTCTTTTTAATGTCATTAGCCAACCCTCGATAATTTCAGCAGTTTGCGTAAATCGTTGAGCATGGCTTTACTTTGCATGACTTGATCATGAGGATCTGTTTTTAGTTCGTATCGAGTGACCCACTTACCAAGAGGATCAACCGTAATAATTTGTTGTCGAGATAAATAGTTGGGTAAATCTGAGGTGGCTTTGATGGTCACAAAATTGAACTGTTTAAGCAGTGATTCATCACTGCCACTGGATAATATAACCACAGGTTGAACTCGGTCTTGCTCTTTACCCAATGCTATGAAACTGCGCTGTAATAAATGTAATTGTTGCTGGCAAGCTTGCTGACAGTCAGCAGGCATCTGATACAACATTTGCCATTTCCCGGGGTTAGGATTATCCATATTAAGGCTTTGATAGCTGAGCGAACTTGGCAGTAACTCGCCTTTATTAGTGCTGCCGCCTTTATAAAGGTCGAGGCTTAAAAATAGCTGCGCTGCTATTATGGGTAGAGCAAACACTGCAGCCAGCAGTAATAGTTGTTTTCGGCTTGATTGGTTGGTGGAGGTCATCCTTGCTCCTTATTTTTTAGTTGTGATTGGGCAGAAAAACGGCGAGCGTTAAACCAACGATAAATAATGATTAAAGCCAATACGCCAGCCATAGAAAACCATTGTACGGCGTAACCCAAATGCTTTTGTGACGATAGCGGGATAGGCTGCCAAGGCTTGGCTAGCGGTTGTTGTTGGGCATCAAAGCTATGACTACTTGGCTGTAGCGCCACTTTCGCTAATGATATATTTAAATATTGTGCTAACTCAGATATGTGTAATGTTTGTATTCGAAGTGCCGTCGTTGATTCTGGTAGTAAACGGTCACTAAATGGATTGGCTTGCTTAAAATAAAGGCGACCCGTTAGCGTTTGAGTTCCGCTGAAAGGAGTGACTTTCGGTAAAGCACTGCGATCTAACGGCGCAGGTGTGAAGCCTAATTCCACTAATAATTGATGGCTGCCCCCCTTAACGTTCATGACTTGATAAATCAAATACCCCACTTTGCCTTCAAACACTTGGTTATCTAAATAGATCAAAGGTTGAGATGTGGGGGTAACCGTCGCAGTTAGGTTTGCGCCGATTAAAGTCATAGGATCTGGTTGAGACAACACCTCGTCAAAATTAAGAGGAGCTTGATGTTGACGTTGCTCTAATGAATTTTCATAGACAGCTTTGGCATTTGCGCGTTGTAATTGCCAAAAACCTAACTTGATTAATAAGATAAATAGCGCCAAAGTAAAAAGATAACCCAGCAGTTTGCGACTAAACCCCAACCAATGAGGCCAGCCCGTGACTACAACGTTATTGTTTAAAATCGTATTAGTATGCTTACTACTTTTCATTATTTTTAACCTTGGTCGCGCAATGATCATCATGGTTAAAAGTGATGATTCAGTTCCCATGAGTCGCTATCTAGGACGTCGAGTTTTAGTTTCGGTGCTGGTGGTTATCGCGTTAGTGGTGGCAATAGGGCTAGGTTGGATACACCCCAACCCTACGCCACATTAGTGGTGTGTTAGAGTACGTAAACGAACACAAATAAACACAACCACACCACATCAACAAAGTGCCAATACCAACTACCTGCCTGAAAAGCGAAATGCTTATCAGGGCTAAAGTGGCCTTTAAGGATGCGGATAAACAGAGTGATTAAGAAAATGGTGCCTATGGTGACATGCAAACCATGGAACCCAGTGAGCATGAAGAATGTATTACCATACACGCCAGATTCTAGGGTAAGGCCAAGCTCAGTATAAGCATGAATATACTCATGGGCTTGCAGGTACAAGAAGCAAAGACCTAGTACAATCGTTGCCGCTAGCCATGCCTTTAATGCACTACGCTTGCCTTTTTCTAATGCTACATGCGCAAAATGCAAGGTGACCGAAGAAACCAATAAAATGATGGTGTTGTATAGTGGCAAACCGTGCCATGGCATTGCTTGGGTAGTGTCACCTTTCGGGGTTTTAACTAACGGCCACTCAGCAACAAAGTTTGGCCATAAAAATTCATGGGTAGAGGTGTAATGGAATTCACCGCCAAGCCAAGGCACTGAAAACATTCGGATAAAAAATAGCGCACCGAAAAAGGCACCAAAAAACATCACTTCTGAGAAAATAAACCAGCTCATGCCTTGTCGAAATGAACGATCCATTTGCGACGAGTATAGGCCCGTCATCGACTCATTTATCACGGTTCTAAACCAACCTGTGATCATATAGAGAATGGTAGCAATACCTGCTAATAACACGTAAATTCCCCAGCCACCATGGCCGTAGGTATCAATTTGCGCTACATAATGACCAGCGCCAAAGGCGATTAGAAATAAACCGATAGCACCGACAATCGGCCACCCGCTTTGTGCGGGGACGTAATAATGTTCATGGGTACTCATGGAGTAACTCCTTGTGCTTGTGGACCCGTTAACGCTTCACCTAGCGTTTTCTCTGTAATGTCATACAAAGTATAGGAAAGAGTTAAGGTGTGTATGTCCTTAGGTAGTTGTGGATCAACAAAAAAGACTAAAGGAAAGTCCGCAGGGCTTTGGCCGTCTACCGGTTGTTGCTGAAAACAGAAACATTCGGTTTTATGGAAGTATTTAGCCCCTAAACCGGGAGAAATAGAGGGGATAGCCTGTGCAATCATGCGCTTTGAGGCATTATTTTTTGCCACAAATGCCGTTTTGACCAGCTCACCGGGGTGAACTTCTAGCACATTGGTTGTAGGGCCAAAATCCCACTTCATACCGGGTTGAATGTGCGCCATAAACTCAATTCTTATGGTGCGGCTCTTATTAATCACTTGTTGATCATAAGCTTGTGCCGTAGTGGCTGTTTTGCCATTGATCCCAAGGGTATCGCACATAATGTCGTATAGAGGAACCAAGGCAAAACCAAACCCAAACATTCCAAGACAACCTAACACCAAGTAGGTGATCAGCTTTTTATTGGATTGGGTTGAGGCCGTCATATCACTTCACCTCTGGTGGTGTCGTGAATGAGTGATACGGCGCAGGGCTTGGGATTTCCCATTCTAGTCCTTCAGCGCCATCCCACGGTTTAGCTGGTGCTTTTTCACCGCCACGACAGCATTTAATGACCAGTGCTAAGAACAGCAATTGAGACAATCCAAAGGCAAAACCACCGATGGAGACTATCTCATTCACGTTGGCAAATTGAATGTTGTAATCAGGAATACGGCGTGGCATCCCAGCTAAGCCTAAGAAATGCATTGGGAAAAAAAGCACGTTCACCGAAATCACTGAACACCAGAAATGCCATTTTGCTAGGGTCATGGAATACATGTGTCCTGTCCACTTAGGCAGCCAATAATAGGCGGCGGCCATAATGGAGAAGATGGCTCCGGTCACTAGAACATAATGGAAATGTGCTACCACAAAGTAAGTATCATGGTATTGGAAATCAGCGGGCGTCATCGCCAGCATTAAGCCTGAAAAACCACCTATGGTAAACAGCACCACAAAGGCTACGGCAAATAACATTGGCGGTTCAAACGAAAGTGAGCCTTTCCACATCGTTGCTACCCAGTTAAAGACTTTCACTCCTGTCGGTACCGCAATTAACATTGTGCAGTACATGAAGAACAGTAGCGCGACCTTAGGCATCCCTGTGGTGAACATGTGATGTGCCCAAACAACAAAGGATAGAATGGCGATACTGGCAACGGCGTACACCATTGACGAGTAGCCAAATAGCTTTTTACGGCTAAAGGCAGGGATAATGGCCGAAACAATACCAAAAGCAGGTAGGATCATGATGTACACTTCGGGGTGACCAAAGAACCAGAAAATATGCTGGAACATTACAGGGTCGCCACCACCTGCGGCATCAAAAAAGCTGGTACCAAAGAACTTATCTGTCAGTACCATGGTCACTGCGCCAGCGAGTACAGGCATTACAGCGATCAATAGGAATGCCGTGACTAACCAAGTCCATACGAATAATGGCATCTTCATCCACGTCATGCCCGGCGCACGTAAATTGAAAATAGTGACAATTACGTTGATGGCGCCCATGATGGAGCTGATCCCCATAATATGGATGGCAAACACAAATAATGCGGTACTGTCACCACTGTATTTGGTCGAAAGTGGAGCATAAAAAGTCCAACCAAAGTCTGGACCACCACCTTCCATAAATAGTGAGCTAAGTAAAATCAAAAACGCGAAAGGTAAGATCCAAAAGCTCCAGTTATTCATACGAGGCAGAGCCATATCGGGTGCGCCAATCATCATGGGTACTAACCAGTTCGCCAGTCCAGTAAATGCTGGCATAACGGCACCAAAAACCATGATCAGACCATGAACCGTGGTCATCTGATTAAAGAAATGAGGTTCAACTAATTGTAAGCCTGGTTCGAATAGCTCGGCGCGGATCACCATCGCCATTGCACCGCCGATAAAGAACATGGTTAAACTGAACCACAGATAAAGCGTACCGATATCTTTATGGTTAGTGGTCAATATCCAGCGCATGATACCTTTTGGTGGCTGTTCATGATGACCGTGATCATCGTGATTCGTCTCAACCGTTTCTTCATGGATGGTTTCGACGGTTTCATTTGTTTGAGGGTTTGCTGTAGTCATTGTTATCCCTTACTTTTCAACTTTATCGACGTCAGCAGCTTGCACCGCATCACCCACGTTATTGCCCCATGCATTGCGCTCGTATGTGACTACTGCTGCAATTTCTTCAGCCGTTAACTGTTTACCAAAAGCAGGCATTGCACTACCCGGCCAACCAAACTTAACGATATGAATGTGTTTTTCAGCTGGGCCAAGCACAATTTCTGCACCTTTCAATGCTGGGAATACCCCTGGTATACCTAAGCCTGTAGGTTGGTGACATGCGGCGCAGTGGGCGAGAAACACTTTTTCGCCTTTTTGGTAGAGTTCGTCTTTAGTGAGGGTTTTAGATAGGGCTGCCTTAGCTTTGGCTGCGGCATCAAGTTGGGCTTGTTTTTGAGAGGCAAGCCAAGTATCAAATTCAGGACCTTCAACGGCTTTCACCACAATAGGCATAAAACCATGATCCTTACCACACAGTTCGGTACATTGACCGCGATAAGTACCGGGCTTGTCGATTCTGGCCCACGCCTCGTTGATAAAGCCGGGGATGGCATCTTTTTTAACGGCAAATGCAGGCATCCACCATGAATGGATCACATCATCTGAGGTCATTAGGAAGCGGATTTTACGGTCGGTGGGTAGAACTAATGGTTTATCGACTTCCAGCAAGTAGTGTTCTTGCTTGGCTTGTTTGTTTTCGATTTGATCTCTTGGTGTAGCAAGGACACTGTAAAATCCCACACCTTTATCGAAATAATCGTAATGCCATTTCCATTGAGAGCCTGTGATCTTAATGGTGAGATCGGAATTACTGGGATCTTCCATCGCCAATAAGGTTTTGGTTGCAGGAATGGCCATGGCAATCAAAATTACAAATGGAATGAGGGTCCATAAGATTTCGACTTTGGTGCTTTCATGGAAATTGGCTGCAACAGCGCCTTTAGATTTGCGATGTTTGACTATGGCGTAGAGCATCACGCCAAATACAATCACCCCAATCACACAGCAAATGTAAAAAATAGTCATGTGCAGGTGATAAACCTCTTGGCTTATTCCTGTCACCCCCTGAGTCATGTTTAGGCGCATCGATTCGGCCCAAACAGGCGGCACCATTAGTGCGGCCAATAAACAATACAACACTCGCTTCACTTGACGTCTCCTTTGTTAAACAAAGAAGAGTTACACAGTATCCCTTAGCCCTATGCGAACTCTCCGGTTCCCAAAAGCTTGTTGATATCTAAGAGCGTAGTGGTTTATATCTTTTAATAACTCCGAGGTGAGACTGTGCGGCATGTCTATTACGGTACGACAATGGTGTTATTATTTCATACTGCTTTGGTGTTTCCACTTTTGCGCTTAACAGCGAATCAAATAGTACGACAGCTTTTTACTGGGACATTTCAACCTAAAACAGTTTATCGAGCGAACTGCCTTACTATAAGAAAAGCACTCATATCGAATTTTGCTAGGTTTTTATGTCTTTCTTTTAATTAAAAATATCAGTAAATGATAATAAATTGTTAATTTATTATTCAGATTACCATACTTGGTGCTTACCGATTGATCAAGTTAAGGTTTTTGATATTTTCTGCTGGCAGAAAATCAACCAAGGGTTCTGCTGTGTGACAAGAGGAAAAAATAAGATGATAAAGGCATTGTGATTAAGAGAATGAAACAGGGGAGTGACGCCTCAGGCAAAGGTCATTAACGGCAGACCGATGCCGTAATAATTGAAGTTAAACTCAAGTACTACAGGGAAAGTCAGTTAGCGTAGGCAGCCATGATAGGTGTCTCTGTTAAAGAGGGTAAAATCTCAGCTTCTGTTTCAAAAATAATGCCCATCGCACGTGCGCTTTTAGTGATTAATTGCAAGCGACGTTTGTCTTTCATATCTAGGCTGGATGTCCAGCAAATCGCGGCACTACTGGTGCCTGAGGTCAGTGCTTTTTCCATAGCCCATAACGTTTCAACTTCATCTTTAGTGTGGACTAACAAAACTTTGTCGATGGCAATGCCTGCTTTAGCCAAAATGGTTTTGAAATTGTTGCTTGGGGGGTTGATTAATACTAGCCATCGCCCTTGATGGCTCAGTTGAGCCAGCTGTGGACTTAGCGTTTGCAGTTCCGTCAATCCATAAGACTGAGTTTGCACCGTGTTAATGGCTTGAGGTTGCCAAACATTATCACTTTGCCAAAGTCCAGGATGGTGTTGTGTTCCTATTGTTTGCATACTCATAGCCATTCTCCATTGCGTATTACACCGACAGCTAGCCCCTCAATTTCACATTGCTCATAGCTTAAATCGACTTCAATTGGGGCGTAGTCTTCATTTTCAGCATGTAGATAAACCAAATTGCCTTTTTGCTCAAAACGTTTCACGGTGACTTCGTCTTCAAGCCGCGCTACCACCACTTGACCATTATTGGCTTGTTGCTGTTTATGTACCGCTAACAAATCACCTTCTAAGATGCCTATATCTTTCATGCTGTCACCACGAACACGCAGTAAAAAGTCAGCGGAAGGCTTAAATAAGTGAGCATCGACTTGGTAATGTTGCTCAACATGTTCTTGAGCGAGAATAGGTGCGCCAGCGGCGACTTGGCCAATTAACGGTAGACCCGTTTCTTGCTCTGTCACTTCTTGAGTTAAACGAATGCCACGGGAGGTACCTGGCATGATCTCAATGTAGCCTTTTTTGGCTAACGCTTTTAAGTGTTCTTCAGCGGCATTGGCGCTACGAAACCCTAAACGACGGGCAATTTCAGCGCGGGTTGGAGGCATGCCCGTTTCTGAAATATTGCTTTTGATCAATTCTAAAATTTCGGCTTGTCTTGGCGTTAGAGGTCTCATGGCAATACCTGTTTGTTCATACAGTGTTACTGGTATTATATACAGTAATTACCATAGCGCAAGAGTTAACCAAGTGATCTTTGTTTATGTTGTAGGCAAACCGAATAGGGAAGTGAATCTAAGTCAGATAAAGTCGTTAGGCACTGAGTGGAAAGTCAACCCACGCCTATCAGGTGATGGTATTACCTTAATATTGACTGACCATTGCTCCAATCAGTTTAGTTAATTTCAATATTGAGCGTTAATATTGTATTTCAATCTAAATTTTTGATTTATAGATGTCCATTTCAGAAACTCAAGGGCGTAGTTCTCCATCACTTTGCCATCAGCAGTCGGCTAATCATGGTTGCTTGAATTATGCTCAGAAAGCAGAGGCAGGCGACATTCCGAATGCGGCGGAAATTGCTGGAAATCACTATAGCTGCATACCCTGTGCACCTGATAGGGTTGCAGAGACTTTTGATGTCAGAGTGACAGGTTTTAAAAAGTTATTTTGGTTGATTTTAGGTAAACCTACCCATTTTCGGATTAGTGTGAATTGCTCAGCCATATTGAAATTAGACAGCTTTGTATACAAAAGGCATCCTGAGGATGGTGTGCCTTGGAATATGACTCTTCTGAGATATGGTAAACAAGAGTCGCTAGATCTTAAGTTAACTCGAAACCAAAATTTCAGATACTTTCTCTCTCCAGCTAAGAAACCGTCTTTTTTATTACGTTTGTTTCATGGATTAAATGAGGAGGCTTTGTTCGCTGAGGCAATAGAGAAACGATTAGACTCAGGCATGCGAGCTCGGTTATATCTAACTTATGTACTTCATTATGCCCATGAATACGATTGGAATAAATCTTACCAAACTTATGGTGGTGGGGGTGACCGTTTTAATGGATTTGATTTCCCGAAACTTTTTGTTAATCACTACCATCAACTTGCTGAAATTTTGGGAGTGAGTGACCAACAAATTGCCACTTTTCAACAACAATTCGGTGACAGTGAATGGCAAACCGTGAGTTTTATTTTGGACGAGTTTTTTAAGTATCACTTAGTCAGTCATCAAGATTTCTTTCATGCGTTGTGCAGGATTGAAGGCATGGAATTCGAACCAGAGTTTCATCGTATTGCGAGGCGCTATAACGTTTCGTTGCCTAATCATTGGGAAAAAATACCTGATCTTCCTTTTGCTCTGCGGCCTGTTATTCCTAACTTTGTTCAAATTGAACCTTATGGTCATACGTTAGAGTATATTATTTTGCCCCATTTGGTCAGTCTAGCCGTATCTTTGGGAGTATCATCGACAGAACTATTGAAAGTACAGCAGCAGGCCTTTGATAATGTCACATTGGATGAACCGAAACTTGATAGAACGCTCTACCTTTTATTAGAGCATATTCAAAATAAAGATACCTTGGATTGGTTACAGCTATTTACTCATCTAGATGCGATTCCTGAATTGAGGGGTACTGAAAAATTACAGGAGATGAAAGATTATTTTAAGGTCACTGAGTTGGTTACTCAAAATGGCAACATCACATGTAATGGTGTCACTGAAATAAATGGGAATGAAAGGGTTAATCTTAAACAGATGATATGTGTGCAAGTGAGCAATGAAGAACCTATTAATTTATTAACAGAACTCGCCTTCAATTTTTGGGAAATTGCCGATCATTTTAGCATTGATACAGAGTTTGCTATAACAGGACATGAATTTGTGGATTACCCCGAGCAAAAAATGGTGTGGCTATTTGAGCAGATCATTGCGAAAAATGAAACAATGACGTGGCAGGAATTCTTAAGCCAATTGGCTTCAATACCAGAATTGGAGACTTATCAGGAATTACAATCAGGAGCTGTTTATCTAAATCAGCAGTAGTAAATGAAATAGCGACTGTCATGTGTGTCGTTAAATCAGAAATCTAGTTGGGAATGCTCCCTAGTCTATGAATCCATGATTGTGTTTTCACCGCCAGAAAACTTCAAACAAACCAGCCTGAGAGAACACGCCCTAAGCTGTCTATAAAAGCCCACAGTCTACAGCTATAAAGCACAGTAAGAAAATGAAATGTTAGAGATTAACAATGATTCACTCGTTTAGTAAGTGATTGGATTTTATAATGAGTTTTATTTTGCGAGTCACATTCAATGGCAGCAATCACTAAAGATGTTCTTTATCCACAACAGGTTGGTTATGGCAGTACGGGGGGAGTTGATAGCGCTCCACAGCCGCAGAGCTTACCTAATGGTGACCGGAAGTATCAATGTACTCCAAATCCTCTATCTCGAATCAAGGAGTCTGATGCTGAAAGTGATACCGGTGAAGATAGTGAGCTTATTCAGCATGAGACTAAGAGGCTTCGTAGGGTGCTTGGTAAATTTATGGGTGTTGATCCAGATACCTTAAAAAGAGATAAAGACATGTGCTGCCCATGTTGGTTGCTTTTTTCCTGCTTAGAAACTAAAGCTTGTGATTACTTTTGCCTGTTTTGTTGTTGGCAACAGGCCAAAGGAAGGGAAGAAAAATAATAAGTTACAGTAGTGGCATGATTGTGTTAATCAAAGGTCTAATTGAAAATACCCTCTAACATTTGTCTTTGGCAAGTTTATCTAAATCAAGTCAATGTTCAGCTTTTATTTTATACAATGAAATTTTTACTTAAGTAGAGTTGCCAATGGGAGCAATAAGACCTCACACTTATCATAGTCGTGATCTTCCTCCAAGTTATGCGCAAGCCATGAGTGAAAGTAGTGTAGCTCATGCAAAATCCCGAGATGTTGATTCAAATTCGAAGTCAGCGTTAATTTCGGGTCAGTACTATGCTTGTATTCCCAATGCGCCAGACACGGTCGCAGATATTTTTGATGTACGGGTAACTGGCATCAAAGGCTTTTTCCGGAAATTGGCAGGTAAGTCTACTGAGTTCAAAGTGAAAGTGTATTGCTCTGCAATATTAATATTGGATGATACTCCGGAGGTTGATTCAGGAAAATATCATCCTTGGCAAGTCGGTATTGTTGAAAAAGGCATTGAATCTTCCTTTAGTTTTAGACTCACTGCAAAAGAGCATAAGTACATTGTTTCTACTAATAAAAAATCGCCTTTTTATCTACGGTTGTTCCATGGGTTCAGCAAAGAAGCCATTGTGGCAAAGGCTCTTGAAAAGCAGCAAAATTCTCAACTGCGATTTCGTTTAAACAGTGCTTATCGTGCTACTTATGCGCATGAATATACTTGGGCGATAAGTACTGGATTTGTTAGCGGTAATGAAAACATTTTTGAAGGGTTTGATTTTTGCCAGTTATTGATTCCTCATCGTCATCAATTGGCTAATCTGCTTGGTATCACTGAGCAACAGATCTTTGAATATCAACAACGATATGGTGACTGTGAGTGGCATACGGTGAGCTTCATACTGAGAGCATTTTTTAGGAACAATTTAGTGACTCATCAGATGTTCTTTGATCTACTGATTAACATTCCAAGTATGGAGTTTGAGCCAGAGTTTCATCGTATTGCTAGGCGTTATGGCGTCAAGCTTCCTGCACATTGGAACGAGTTACCCGATATCCATTTTTCTCTGCGGCCAGTAGTACCTAATTTTGTTCAGATAAAACCGAATGACTTTAGACTGTCACATGTCATCATGCCGCATTGTGTGAGCTTAGCGGTTTCACTAGAGCTTTCATCAAGGGAATTTTTAGTGTTACAGCATAAAGCTAGAGATTATGGTACTCGTGCAGACTTTAAATTCAATCGACTACCCTATCTCATGATTGAATATTTTGAGAATAAAGAACCGTTAAATTGGCAGCAACTTTTTACTCACCTTGATGCCATTCCTGATTTAAGAGGTACTCGTGAGCTCAGGGCGCTGAAAAACTATTTTAAGATCAATGAATATCTAGCAGAGCATGAGGATGCAACCTGTGATGGTGCTACAAAAGTTGAAGGCCACGAACTAGCCAAATACAGGAATGTAACATGCTTGAAAGTAGGTAAATGGAAGCCGATCAACTTACTTACTGAGCTTAGTCCTTATTTTTATGAGGTTGCAGAATATTTCGGAATAGACGTTGATGACGCTATTTTTGGGGATGAGTACTTTGATTTTGATGAACAGGTGATGATGTGGTTATTTGAGCGGTTGTTTACTCAAAATGAAAAAATGACGTGGAAAGAGCTGTTTTCGCAATTGGCCAGTATTCCAGAGCTAAGCAGCTGCCATAGCGTGCAATATGCGGCTAAATTTTTGAATGATCCAGTTAATCAATAGCCGTTAAAAAACGATCTCTGTTTGGTACCTAACTGCAACATGGGCTTGCAAAATCCTGATCGCCCCTTGTTTTAGTTCTTCGTTGTAAAACTTAAATCCAGCAGAGAGGCTGTAAACCAAGGCTTGCAGTGAATGGTAATCACATTTTGCCAGCATAAGATTAAACTCATTAAGGTGATCACAGACAAAGGGATAATCGTCGACAATCTTGTCGAAAAAATCAAAACGCTTAGCTTTCAAAGGAATAAGCGCTTTCTCTATATCCACAGCTTTTTCTCTGTTACGGCTGTGGCCGCTCGTTAATACAATGGCATGGTCGAGGGTGTTCTTAGTTACTCGTTCTTGTACCATTTGGTATATGAGGTGCCCGCTTTTTGAACGGCAAAACAAATCTATTTTTTTATGGGTAAGCAATTGCTCCACATTTTTCATGTTTTGAGCGTTCAGTGCTAAATCTAATACTGAGTAACCATTGGAGTCCTCTTGATTAACATTGCAATGAGGAAGCATGGCTTGGAGTAGTTGCTGTGAGTCAAGGCGACACGCGGCCCGTTGCAAAGCATTAGCTTGTACACTAGGGCAAAAAGTAGAGATTTGACGAGGGTCTAGTTCAGCAATTTTAATGGCGACTTCAGCTTGGTTGGCGTTGATGGCATAGATAAGAGGTATACAGGTTGATGGTTTATCAGCAAAGCCTTCTGCATGAAGCAAGGGCTGGTTAAGTGGATAATCTACAACTTGGAGTAACATTCTATGCTCTACCAACCCCACTGCCCCTGTTTTGATGGCCATGGTTAATAATAGAGCATGTTGTCTTCCTGAATAGTGGCGCCCAAAGCTTCCTTTTGGGATCAAATTTCTTTGACCAAAGAGCCAACCGAGTTCTACGTCTACAGCCTTGTCCGTTTGGTTTTGATTAAAATAGTTAATGATGATGGCGGCCTTTAAGCTCTTTACGTTTAATAGTTGGGCAAATTCAAGCCAGTCAGCCATTTCAGATTTATGAATACTAGGCAAAAGCTGCATAAAGTCCTGAGTTCGCTCGCTAGTGCTTTCGGGATTAGCTATCCAATCAGAGCAGCGAACACTCCAAGCCAAATTTTTAAGGTATAGCGGAGCTGATTGCCAGTTAATGGCTCGATGCCTATTAAGTTCACTGACTAACTCTTCTATAGAGTAAAAAGCAAAAGATCGCTGGATGAGTTCAAGTAAGATATTGAGCTCACCGTTGATATCAACTTGTTCCCAGCCACCCTCCCAATTTTCTTTCGGCTTTGGGTTACTGGTTGGGAGTTCAGTTAGTACTTTTCCAAATAAAGTACCACCAGTTCTAGCCTGTTTTAACCGTTGAGCTAATGCTGTGGTTAACAAGGTTTGGGTTTCATCATCTACAGCGACATCAAAGTTGCATTTACCTTTGTTGGATAAAGGGAAAAATAAACTAAGGTGGTCTTGTGTTAACAATGCCTCTAAAAAAGGCTTATATTTGCGATTACTTAGCGCTGCTTGTAACAAGGTACCTTTGGAAGTCATCTGGTTGAGCTCTATAAGCCCAGAAGCTAGTAGTGCATTAAATGCATTAAGGTGGTTAGAGAGCATACAATAATGCATTAGCGATCCATTTTGGGTGTCTTTATTCAGTGCCCATTTAGTTACTTCATTTGGGAATAACTTAAGCATATCGGTGGTGAACTGAAAATCATCGCTTTTAACGACTTTATCTAATAATTTGCTCGGGCACCAAGTGGCTTGCAATTCGGCATGTGATGATGGGTCTTTAGCATGAACAAAGGCATAAAGCTTACCAATAGATTCGCTGTCATACTGAGTAATTAATAAGCTGAAAATATGCTCTACCGTCTTGGGTGTGAGTTGGCAATTGCTTTGTAATATGAGCTCTAACTTCCCAAGTTGGTATAAATGAAGCACTTGCATTGGAGTGATAAAGATCCCCCTTCTGGCTTGCTCAATAATGATGCAGACTTCACACAGAAATTCTGAATTTGCATGGAGAGTTTCAAATTCCGATGTTGTTAGGTGTTGCAAGGGCATCAATTGATTGTAATTTAAAACATATTCGCAGTCTTGAGCTTGGCTTGAAGCCTGTTGCCAACGCTCAAATTCAGCATTGATGATTTCATTGAAAAAATAAAATACTCGGAATTGAACCAATTTATGGCAACGAGCCTGTTGAATGAGTATTGAATGCTGATTGGACGCCAATAAGTTAAGGCATTGTAAGGCTTCTTCAAGTGAGTTTATTTCGAGCGCATCTAAATAGCCGGTCAAGATGGTTTTGTTCGATTCTTTTTCTGCTAACAGCATAATTTGGTATACCGTTAACCCTTTGGTTTTACCATTATGCTCTACCCAAAAGAAGTTGCCCCATGCTTGTTTTACTTTTGGATAGTGCGAAGCGACATGTTGTTCTTCATCTTCATTGGGAGTGGTAACTAAGGTGCATACCTTTTCGCTAATAGGGTTAAAATGGCTTCTGTATTGCCTTTGAATAATTCCTACCCAATAACAAGCCAATGACAAGAAACATATTCCATTCGAGGTGCCATCAGAATTTAGCAGTTTGGGAAATGATATGTTGCTAAGTAAAAATGAATTGATTGGTTCTAATACTAAGAGATTGATTTGCTCTAGTATCTCTCCTTTGATTTTCGCCAATTCCACTACAGAATCCATGTTTGATATCAGTCCATTCGTTTCTAGTATATTCATCAGCCTGTCGAAATGCTGATTGCAAATGGTCGTAATCATGTTAGAAGCAGTAAGTAATCGGCTAACCTGTTGACTAAATTTTGTGTAATCGCTATTTCGAAACTTCGATTTATAGTCTTCACCACTTCCATCCATTGGCTCATCTATGGCAAACATGGCATCAATGCTTTTTAGCAAGTGATTGACTACATGTATTTCGAATATTTCACCCACATTTCTATTGGAAGCAGTAATGTGGAAAAATCGCATTGCGTCAGCTTGGGCTATTTCAAAACATAGATTTTTTAACGCCCCATTAGCCCCCAAATAGGAGTAATGAAGCTTGCGGAAAGCTGTTGCAATTCGAGATTGAACGCCTCCTGTACACGTGTCTAGTCCATCTGCCATATCACCAATTATTGTTTTTTGTTCAGCAGGGTTCAGTGGCGAGTCTTCAATTAAGTTGACCACTCGATGAAACTCTAGCCTCGCTTCACCATAGAGGTAGCGTCGATAATAGGAAGCTTTGTGGTCAATGACTTTTGCGTCATCAGCTTTTACAAATAAGTTATATCTAAAGGTATCAACTCGGCTGAGTTTGTCTGCGCAGTCTGGTTCATCGAAAAAACGCTCAATGAGGCGATTGAGTGTGCTAATATCTGCACTATATGAAAGGTAGAAATCGTTAAAACTGCCGCTATTTCGAAATGCTTCATAACTGTCTTTGAGCTCAAAGTATTCGACAACTGGAAACTTAATCTCTTTACCTGTTTGGGTGACCTGAAACAGCAATTGTGGGCTAGATTTAGCCAATACTTCATTCGTGGCATGGTAATCATCACTGACATGGATATGATGATGCTGTATAGGCTCAACGATTATCATAATAGGCTGCATGCGGATCCGAACCCGCCATTATCCACGTATTGACCAAGTTTTCATTTTGGGGAAATAAATGTCTGGTTAATTTTTATTCACCGAGTGAGGTGGGCGCATCTGGCTATAGCGTTGTCAAGGCAACTAATCGCCATGATTTATCTTGTTGCATAAAACAATTACTTATCCTGACAGCGATATCTTGGTATTCTAAAGGGTATATTCGAAATGAGATTTAGACGTTAAGCTCCTATGCCCAAACATGATTCCTGGTTTTTTAAATCCTTGCGTTTTATTCAAAAGTGGTTTGTTCATACTATTGTGGTACCACAAGCACCGTTTTCGGATTTGAATATTAAGGCTGATAAGCCTTTGGTTTATGTCATGAAAACCGAATCCGCTAGCGATTTTGCTGCACTGAGTGAAATAACGGCTAAGTATGGATTACCGGATCCGTATGATCCTATCAGCATTAATGGACGCTCGATTTCAAGAGTAGTGTGCTTACAGGAGGCGAAGCCTTTATTTGGCAAACAGCAAAACGATCATGAGTACTTAAGCAATTTCAGTCAGTTACTTGAGTGGCATCATCAAGACTCGCAATTGGATATTCAATTAATGCCTGTGAGCTTGTATTGGGGACGTACGCCGGGTAAAGAAGATGACACCATGAAGGCGGCGGTACTGGAGCGAGAGACCCCAACGTGGTTACGTAAGTGTTTAATGATTTTATTTTTGGGTCGACACAATTTCATTCAGTTTTCTAATGCAGTTTCACTACGTTACATGGCAGATCAACACGGCACCGACGAGCGTATCGCTCATAAATTAGCTCGAGTGGCGCGTGTTCATTTTGGTCGTCAACGCAAAGTGATGACGGGGCCAGATTTACCTAAGCGTCAAGCTTTGTTTAAGCAGCTATTAGCATCGGAAGCTATTCAAAACGCCATTAGCGAAGAAGCGCAAAGTAAAAAAATCTCCCGAGAGCAAGCCAAAGCTCGCGCAGAGGAATACCTTGATGAAATTGCCGCAGCGTATTCAGACAGCTTAGTTCGGATCAGTGAGAGGATGCTAACATGGCTTTGGAATAAGCTTTACAAAGGCATCAATATCAAAGGGGCGGAATCCATTCGTCAGTTGCACCATGACGGTCATGAAATCGTTTATGTTCCATGCCACCGCAGTCACATGGATTACCTTTTACTTTCATACATCTTGTATTACGAAGGTATGGTGCCACCGCATATCGCAGCGGGTATTAATTTGAATTTTTGGCCAGCAGGCCCTTTTTTCCGCAAAGGCGGAGCGTTTTTTATTCGTCGTAGCTTTAATGGCAATAAGCTGTATACCTCCGTATTCCGTGCTTATTTAGATCAGTTATTTGATAAAGGCTACAGCGTTGAATACTTCACCGAAGGTGGACGTTCACGCACTGGTCGCTTGTTGAATCCGAAAACAGGGATGCTGGCCATGACCGTCAGCAGTGTTCTGCGTGGTTCTAAACGCCCTGTTACTTTAGTGCCAGTGTATTTAGGTTATGACCATGTGATGGAGGTTTCGACTTACCACAAGGAATTGAGTGGTAAGAAAAAACAAAAAGAATCAGTATGGCAAGTGTTTGGTGCTATTCGTAAGTTGGGTAATTTTGGTCAAGGCTATGTCAACTTTGGTGAACCTATTCAAGTTCAGCAGCACTTGAACGATATTGAATCGAATTGGCGTCAGCAAATGGCTGAAGATCCGAATCAAAAGCCAAAATGGTTAACACCAGCGGTGAATACCTTAGCCACTAAAGTCATGCGTAATATCAATGGCGCGGCGGCGGTCAGCTCTGTGACTTTAGTGAGCCTTATTTTATTATCGTCGGAGCAAAAATCATTAGATAAAGCCAGTCTTAAACGTCAACTTGCCTTGTATTTGACGTTGCTGAAAGCAGTGCCATATTCCGAGTTTACCTCTGTGCCAGAAGGCAATGAAGACACTTTACTTGAGCAAGCTCTAGAGCTTGAGAAGTTCACCATTGAGCCGGATAAATACGGTGACATCGTGTCACTTGATGACACTCAAGCGCGTGAAATGACTTACTATCGCAACAACATTGTTCATCTGTTTGTGTTGCCTGCTTTGGTTGCGAACTGCATTTTGCGCCATGAACATATCAGCCGCGAACACATTTTAAAACACATCGAACAATTGTATCCATTGATGCAAGCCGAGTTGTTTTTGAATGTGCCAGAGTTAACGGCTCATGTTGATGCGATTATTGAGCACTTTGAAGCGCAAGGGCTGATCCAGCTAACAGAGAGCGGTTATAAGCACGTTGAAGCTAATATGTTGTCACTCAACATTCTGGCTCGAACTCTTGATGAAATGCTGCAACGTTACGGTATTCTATTTAACTTGCTTGAGCAGCAACCCGAGATAGAGCGCGTTGATTTAGAAAGAGAAAGCTTAGCGCTCGCTAAACATATTGGTACTTTGCACGGCATTGCTGCGCCAGAGTTTTATGATAAGAAATTGTATGCTACTTTGACGTTGAAATTGAAAGACTTAGGATTCATCGGACAAACGGAGCCAAACATGCAACTTTCGCCACTTGTGTCTCAATTTAATCATTTGCTCGATCCTGCAGTTAAGCAAGTGCTCATTAACAGTGTACAGCAGTCACAAACTCAAGAGCTTAATAATTAATGGCGGCGGCACAGGGCGATACCTCACCCTCTGTGATTGGCGGAGCCATGATTGTTGCGGGCACCGCAGTTGGTGCAGGCATGTTTACTTTACCCGTGGTTGGTGCGGGTATGTGGTTCAGCTACTCAGTGCTGATGCTGCTGGTGGCTTGGTTTTGTATGATGATGGCCGGTTTGTATCTACTTGAGGTGAATCTGCATTACAAAGCTGGGGTTAATTTTGACTCTCTCACTAAGACGATTTTAGGTAACTTTTGGCGAACGGTCAGTGGCATTAGTATCGCATTTTTAATGTATGTACTGACTTATGCCTATGTCAGTGGTGGTGGCTCTGTCGTCAACCATAGCTTGAATGCGATTGGTCTTAGCTTGCCGCAAGGCTGGGCAGGATTAGTCTTTGCGGGTGTGTTGGCAGCCATTGTTATTATTGGGACCAAACACGTTGGCCGCATTTCCACCATCATGTTAGGGGGTATGCTGATCACCTTCTTTATGGCAACGGGAAATTTACTCTTAGATGTTGAACCCGCTAAGTTGTGGATGCCAAATGGTGATCCTCATTATTCCCTTTATATTCTTGGTGCCTTACCCGTCGGTTTAGCCAGTTTTGGATTTCAGCAGGTGGTGCCAAGTTTAGTGAAATACTATGACAAGTCGGCGTCACATGTACTCAAGGCGATACTGATCGGTACTGTATTGGCGTTGGTGATTTATATCTGCTGGATGATGGTTACCATGGGTCACATTGCTCGCAGTGAGTTCTCTCATATTATTGCACTTGGGGGCAATATGGGAGCACTGATTGAGGGCATGTCAAAAGTGGTATCCAGTGATTGGTTATCTCACTTACTCACCTTGTTTGCCAATTTAGCGGTTGCATCATCCTTTTTAGGCGTGAGCTTAGCTTTATTCGATTTTATTGCTGACTTATTTGGTTTTGATGACAGTTGGTCAGGTCGAATCAAGTCTGGTTTAGTGACTTTTGTTCCGCCAACGGTATTAGGCATCTTCTTACCCAACGGTTTTATCATGGCAATTGGCTTTGCGGCGTTAGCTGGGGCAATTTCTGTGGTGGTGATTCCTTGCCTGATGACGTGGAAAGTACGAAAACTTCACCCTGAAAGTAGAAGTTTTCGTGTGCCTGGTGGCAGTGGAATGCTGGGTGTAGTGTTCTTTTACGGTATCGCCGTCATGATATGCCATTTACTCAATATGGCAGGCCTTCTGCCAATGTTTAGCTAATAAACCGCGAGTGTTTAATTTGCAAAAGCCAGCTTGAACGCTGGCTTTTGTATTTGATCTTAAGGTCTTAGATGTCGCTGATACCATAACCAATAAATTGCAGGTAGAACAAACAGCGATAATAAAGGCGCGGTGATCATGCCGCCAACCATTGGTGCGGCAATGGCTTTAAGGACTTCATTACCGGAACCTGCTCCCCATAATGCTGGTAACAGTCCAAAGAAGATGGTGGCTACCGTCATGGCTTTAGGGCGAATACGCATTAAGGCACCTTGCATAATGGCGTGGCGTAAATCAGAGGCGGAGTATAGTTGCTGTTTGGCTTTGGCATCACTGATGGCGTTATTCAAATACAATAACATAATGACGCTAAACTCAGCTGCGACGCCTGCTAGAGCGATCATGCCGATGATCACTGCGGTGGAGAACTGAATGCCCATTGCATAAATCAGCCATGTACTGCCCACCAAAGCAAACGGCAGCGACAGCATCACCATGATGGCTTGACTGGCTTGCTGAAAAGTCATTAACAGCAGAATGAAAATCACTACCAGTACCACAGGGATCACAACCGATAAGGTGTTTTGTACTCGCTGTAAATACTCATATTGACCAGCAAATTCGTAAAAATAACGTGGTGGCAGAGTTAAAGATTGACCCAAGGCAGTTTGAGCCGCTTGAATATAGTCTCCGAGCGCAACATCTTTGATATCTACAAAGACCCAGCTGATCAACTGTCCATTTTCGCTTTTGAGCATGGCGGCATCAGAGCGTAATTTAATGTCTGCCAGATGCGAGAGTGGGATCATCTGCCCCTGATTACTGGTGACGGGTAATTGCTTGATGGCTTCAAGATTATCCCTTAATTCACGCGGATAGCGCACAATGATTGGATAGCGTGCGTTACCTTGAATTGACTCACTAATGGTCATGCCGCCAATCGCAAAGCGTACTACGTCATGCAATTGCTGCTGGCTGATCCCATAGCGAGCAGCGACATCCAACTTTGGCTCGATATCTAAATAACGCCCACTGCTGCTGCGTTCGGCGTATACCGATTGCGTGCCGTCAAGTGGCGCTAAAATGGATTCTATCTGCTGACCAATGTTCTCAAGCTCTTTTACATCTTCACCGCTGATCTTGATGCCAACAGGGGTTTTGACTCCGGTAGATAACATATCAATGCGAGTTTTAATGGGTTGCACCCAAGCGTTGGTTAGCCCTGGTACTTGAACCTTTGTTTCCAGTTCGGCAATGATGCCATCTAAGGTCATGCCTTTTCGCCACTGCTCTTTAGGCTTAAGCAAAATGGTAGTTTCTAGCATGGTCAGTGGTGCAGGATCGGTAGCGGTTTGTGCTCGTCCCACTTTACCAAATACACGCTTCACTTCAGGCACGGTTTTAATGAGTCTATCGGTTTGCTGTAGTAATTGCCTCGCTTTAGCGGCGCTGATCCCCGGCAGTGTGGTGGGCATGTACATTAAATCGCCTTCCTCCAATTCAGGCATAAACTCAGTGCCTGTTTGAGCGATGGGGTAATAGCTGCTGGCTAAAATAGTAATAGCTGCCACTAACGTTAGTTTTGGATGTTTGAGAACTTGCTTAAGCAAAGGGTGATAACTTGCCATCAACCCACGGTTTAATGGATTTTGCTGCTCAGAAGGGACTTTGCCTTTGATCAAAAAGCCAATCACCACAGGGATAAGGGTGATAGACAGAAACGCGGCAACCGCCATGGTAAAGGTTTTGGTGAACGCCAGCGGGCTGAACAGTCGACCTTCTTGCGCCTCTAAAGTGAACACAGGCACAAAGCTTAAGGTGATGATCAGCAGCGAGAAAAACAGCGCAGGTCCCACTTCTACACAGCTTTGTTTTATGAGTTGCCAGTGTTCAATGTTGTTGGGTGTTCGCTGATGTTGCTGCTCAAAGGCTTCGAGATGTTTATGAGTGTTTTCCACCATCACAATCGCGCCGTCGACCACAGCGCCAATGGCAATGGCAATGCCACCAAGACTCATAATATTGGCGTTGATCCCAAGGTGGTTCATTAAAATGAATGCACCTAATATTGACAGTGGCAGTACTAAAATCGCCACAAGTGTCGAGCGAGCATGGAATAAAAACAGCAAACATACCAACGCCACAATCAGCATTTCTTCGCCAATTTTGACGAATAAATTATCCACCGAATTATTGATAAGCTCGGAGCGATCGTAGGTAGGCACAATTTCTACACCTTCTGGCAGCCCTTTTTTCAGTTGCTCAAGACGCGCTTTCACCGTTTCAATAGTGGCTTTGGCGTTATTTTGATAACGCATAACAATAATGCCGCCCACCACTTCACCTTGTCCATCCAGTTCGGCAATACCGCGGCGACTGCTTGGTCCTAAGCGGACTGTGGCGATGTCTTTTAGCAAAAGAGGCGTGCCCGAAGGCGATACTTTCCCAACAGGTAAGTGCTCAAATTGAGCAATGTTGGTGAGGTAACCTTTGGCGCGGATCATATATTCCGCTTCTGCCATTTCTACCACAGAGCCACCAACTTCACGGTTGTGCATCTTGATGGTGTCGATCACTTGCTTGAGGGTTAAGCCAAAGTTTTGCAATAAACTAGGGTTAACGACGATTTGATAGCTTTGCTTCATGCCGCCAATAGTGGCAACCTCGGCAACTCCTTCAAGGCTTTGAAGGGCTGGTTGTAAGTACCAATCTTGCAAGCTAGTGAGCTGTGATAAATCGTGATTTCCTGAATGGTCGACTAATGCATACTCATAAATCCAGCCTACGCCAGACGCATCAGGACCCAAAATGGGCTGTACGCCTGAGGGCAATAGGCTTGAAGCTTGAGATATGGTTTCTTGCACACGACTGCGCGCCCAATAACTGTCGGTGTCATCATTAAAAATCACATAGATGTAGGAATCACCAAACAGAGAAAAACCGCGAACGGTTTTTGCCCCAGGTACACTCATTAAAATGTTCGACAGTGGTGTAGTGATCTGCTGCTCGACTAATTGTGGTGATTGCCCCGGATATTGGGTTTTTACAATGACTTGTACGTCGGATAAATCAGGTAAAGCATCAATAGGCATACGCTTGAGTTCGAGTACGCCCCATCCGGTCATCAATAAGGCTAGCATGATGACGATTAAGCGCTGCTCCAGCGCGAGAGAAATAATACGTGCTAACATGGCGATAACCCTAATGCTGATGAGCGCTAGATAAACGCTCTAAACCGCCACGTAGGCTGGATTCAGAGTCCAACAAGAATTGCCCTGACACCACAACCTGTTCGCCTTCTTTTACCCCATAAAGCACTTCAACCAAGCCTTTTCGTTTTAGCCCTGTAGTAACGTCTCTGGCTTCAAAAGTATTGTCTGAGGTTTTCACAATAACGCGATTGTCAGTGCCGGTTTGGATCAAAGCGTGTTGTGGCATGGTGAGTACATGGTGTTTTGCACCACCGAGTAGCTCAACATCGACTAAGGCATTATGTTTTAGCGGCAAGGAGCCAGACTCAAACACAATGCGAACGCGACTGCTACGGGTGACAGGATCTTGATCAGGGTAAAGATACTCAACTTTGCCGATACGAGTATCACCCGCAGTGGTCACAGGTTTCACTCTGGCAGTGATACCAGTGGTGAGCCAAGGTTGATTGGCATCGTAAATATCCGCCACGACCCAAATGTCATCGGTACTGGCAATGGCAAGTACTTCAGTTTTAGGCTCAATGTACATACCTTCGCGCACGTTAAGCGCTTTAATAACGCCCGCTTGTTTGGCGTAGTAATTGACTAAAAACTGACTTTGTTTCTGTTTTTGAAGCTGCTGAATTTGCTTTGGGCTGATCCCAAGCAATAACAAACGAGTACGTGACTTTTCCAGTAGTTCAGCATATTTGCGACTGCTTGGATTTTTCTCGTAAGTATTTAGTGTCAGTAAAAAATCATCTTGAGCGGTGATCAGTTCTGGTGAATAGAGTTGATATAACAGTTGTCCTTGCTTGATCTGCTCACCAATGCTGCTTACCGCTAATTTCTCAATCCAGCCACTGACTCGGGCGTGTTGGTGATGAATTGTACGTTCATCGTATTTGGCAATTCCTGTAGTTTTTACGTATTGCCATAAGGTTTGGCGTTTCACTGGTGAGACTTTAATGGCAAGCGCTTGTTGCATATCGCCAGATACACTGATGGATGGCGTGTTGGTATTTTCACTTGCAACGGATTTCACCAAGTCCATGCCGCAAATTGGGCACGTGCCTTCGTGATCTTTTTTGATATGGGCATGCATTGGGCATACGTATTGTGCTTTAGGTGCAAGCACTTGATGCATTGAATGATCGTGGTTGTAATTGGCCGCCAATGCTGATGCCACAGTACCCAGCCATAGCAGGGCAATAAAGGAATAACGCATAATATTTCCTAATGATGCCAGATGTGTGAATGCATTTTGCCTAGCTAAAGAGCAATAGTGTGAACGCCAACAGAAACGTACATCCATGTACTGACGACCGTGACGTCCTGTCACGGACGGTTGTCTTATTACACTATTACTCTAACTGTATGCCTTAAATACTTTTGTAATTCACACATCGGGATATTGTTAATTCAGTAAAATTGCCCCAAATATTTTGGGACAGAATAATTAAACAGAATTAAGCAATTGGTGGTCGCAGACTCGGATCTGGATGGAATTGATAGAAAAAGCAGTTATGAAATGTCATGGCAGTAGAGGATGTTGGCAACGACATTTTTAAAGCGTTATAGGTAAGGCTGATACCCGCTGCCACACCGCAAGGCTCACAACTGCCTTGGCAATCGTGTTGCTCGGTTTGGCAACAATCATGAGCCATGTTGGAGGTTTTGGTTTGCATCATCTTGCTGCCATGATGGCAATGCTCATCCATGGTCATAGATTGGCTCATTGGGGCTTGAGAGGAATTCAAAGCAGGCAAGGTCGCTGCCGATACGCTTTGCGTGAGCAGGAAACATACACAAATGAAGAGTAATAATGCGTATTTCATTATGGCTGATTTAATTCCTATAACCTATCACCGCAGAATCTAACATAGAAAGACCTGAAAGGTAGATATTTTGTTACGAATTTTGATGAAAATACAATCTTGAATCCACTTGTCCCGCCACTTTTTGTTTGAGCAGTCGCCAGCTTTCAGGTACGGTTAATTGAGCCGCATCAGACTCTAACTCAATGTAAATTAACGCTTCATTCGTCAACCATTGATTTTGCATTAACAATTCAATACAAGGCTCAAGCAAGTTTTTGCGAAACGGTGGATCAAGAAACACTAAATCAAACGGCTTATCAGGTGCTTGCTTCAATAACGATAAACTATCCCCTTGGTTTACTTTGGCATTGTCACATTTTAAGGTGGTGAGGTTTTGTTGAAGCTGTTTTGCCGCTTTTTTATCGAGTTCTAACAACTGTGCGAACTCAGCATTGCGAGATAGAGCCTCAAAACTCAAACTTCCGCTGCCAGCAAAACAATCCAAAACTCGTGCACCACGTACATCCGCCATTAACCAATTAAAAACGGTTTCTTTAATCCGATCGGTAGTAGGACGAAGCCCTTCAGCATCATGGATAGGTAATTTTCGCCCGCGCCATTGCCCTGAAATAATACGAACTTGGCTGCTTTGTGACTGTTTTTTCGCCATGATATTCCTGTGTTGAACTGCAATAGAAAGTGGTAAACTTTGCCGTTTAAATAAATTTGTTAATCCTGTGTGCGTTAGCACTTAGGAATGTCACACCTGCTTAGGCAGGTGTCTAGCGGCTTTTATCCAAACCAAAGGCTCTGGATGACCGACAATAAAGCATGTCGTTACTTCGTTTCCTGCCTTCGTAGGAATGACGCAATACCGACATTATCTTTCAAAACGATATGTGTCGTAGTGAATTGAAATTTTATATGAATTGGCTGCTTGATTTAAGCAAAATCATGTGGCTTGTGCAGATTGCTGGGAAATAAAATGGCAAAGAAAGGTTTTTTCTCTTGGTTCCGTAGAGATAAGTCAAAGGCTAAAGACGAGCCGAAACAAGTAGAAACACAAGAAGAAGTACAAACGGTTGAAGCGCCAGAAGCTGAAGTTGTTGAGTCACAGCCAGCAGTTGAGACTACGCCAGTTGAAGTGAACGTTGAACCCACAGAGGTTCAAGAGCAACAAATACCTCAAGAAAGCCAAGAAAAGGTTGTTGACACAGCAACAGAAGTCGAAAATCTTGCAGAGCCAGAGCCAGAGCCAGAGCCAGAGCCAGAGCCAGAGCCAGAGCCAGAGCCAGAGCCAGAGCCAGAGCCAGAGCCAGAGCCAGAGCCAGAGCCAGAGCCAGAGCCAGAGCCAGAGCCA